>CAZEAE010000003.1:0-231788 GCA_964510095.1 uncultured Elusimicrobia bacterium
AATTCTACTTATGGCGAAGGGCTCTTGTCTTTTTTCCCCGGACAGGAGTGATTCGCATAGAGTCGCGCGGTCTTCTCCAAGTCCGGCGGTTTTTTTGTGATAGACTATTTATCATGAACCAAGCCGACACCGCCGCGGCCGGCGCCGCCGCCGCGCAACTCAAGGACAAGACCCTCCTCGTCATCTCCTCGCAATCCCCCAAGAAGCGCTTCATCTATAACCGGCTCAAGGAGCTGGGGCCCAAGATGATCCTCTTGTCCTCCGAGGCCAACTGGGTCTCGCGCTTCGCCGACGGCTTCATCGAAGCCGATCCCTTGGACCAAGCCGAATGCCTGGCCAAGGTCGAGGAACTGCTCAAGACGACCCATATTGATGGAGTGATCACCTTTTGGGAAAATGCCGTCCCGCTCTCGGCCGCGCTGGCCGAGCGCTTCGGCTGGATCGGCCACACCCCCAAGGCCGCCTTGAACGCGCGCAACAAGCACCTGACACGCCAGGCCTTGGACGACGCCAAGCTCTCCAGATACTCCCCGGCTTGGGCGCTCATCAAGAACCAAAAGGACCTTGAAAGAGAATCCAAGCGCATAGGCTTTCCCCTCGTGCTCAAGCCCGCCTGGGGCGTCAAGAGCCAGTTCGTCGTCAAGCTCGACAGCCTGGAAGAGGCCAAGAAGGCCTTCGACTACATCCGCACCAACATGACGCCCGCCTTCGACCCCATCTACAAGCACGGCACCGAGATATTAGCGGAAGAATATCTTGATGGAGCGGAAATCGACGTCGACCTCCTCGTCCAGAACGGCGACATCAAGTTCCACGCCTTCACCGACAACTTCCCCACCAAGGAGCCCTTCTTCATCGAGACCGGCGACGCCATGCCGTCGCGCCACGAGCCCTCGGACTTGGACGCCGTCCTCAAGATGGCCCGCGAGGTCGTCAAGGCGCTGGGCTTGAGCGAGGGCGCGCTCCACCTGGAAGCCAAGATCACGCAGCAGGGGCCCAAGCTCGTCGAGCTCAACGCGCGCATGGGCGGCGACTACCTTTACGACTGGATCAAGACCGTCTGGGAGGTCGACCTCATCGAGGAGGCCTCGCTCATCGCCGCCGGGCTGCCCTGCGCGCCCAAGCGCCTGAAGGAAGCCCGCTGCCACATGGTCGGCAAGTACTTGATCCCGCCGCACTCCGGCGTCATCAGCGGCCTGAGCGCGCCCGCGGAAAAGCCCGACCCCGCCAAGGTCCACGACATCACCCTGCAGAAGGAGCCCGGCGACCCCGTGCTCGTGCCGCCGGAAGGCTTCGAGACCATCGGCTGGGTCGTCGGCCGCGGCGACACCTACGCCGAGGCCGAGGAGAACCAAGACGACGCCTTGCGCGGCATCATCATGAACATCGTGCGCTTCGACTCCACCTCGTCGATCGGCAAGACCCGCCGCAAGAACCGCTTCGGCGCCGCCCAGGTGGCGCGGCGGCGCATCATCCAGTCCGCCCGCATGGAGAAGATCCGCGGCGCCGACCCCAAGAACAAGGCCCTGCACGTCGGCATCCTCTGCAACATCTTCTCCGACGAAGAAGGCGGCGGCGAATCGGCCGTCAACAAGGACCTGACCTCCGTCGGCCTCAACATCCAGAAAGCGGTCGAGAAGAAGGGCCACCGGGTGACCTTCTTCGACATGAACGAGACGCCGCTGCCCTTCAACAAGATCGCCGAATCCAACGTCGACGTCATCTTCAACGTCTGCGAGCGCATCAACAACTCCAGCCTGCTCGAACCCCACGCCGCCGCCATCCTGGACTGCCTGGGCATCCCCTACACCGGGTCCAACCCCTTGACCCTGGCCCTTTGCATCGACAAGATCAAGGTCAAGAAGCTCCTGGAGCATCACGGCCTGCCCACGCCCAAGTTCGACTACGCCTTCCAGAAGGACGAGCCCATCCGCGAGGACCTGCGCTACCCGCTCATGGTCAAGCTGGCCAACACCGACAACTCCATCGGCATCTCCAACCAGTCGGTGGTGACCAGCCTCAAGGAGATGAAGGACCAGGTCCGCTCTCTTTTGGAAAAGTACAACCGGCCCGTGCTCATCGAAGAGTACATCGAAGGAGACGAGGTCGACGTCAGCATCATGGGCAACGAGGACCGCGTGAAGGTCCTGCCCTTGTCGCGCTCGATCTTCGACGATCTGCCCAAGGGCGTCTGGGGGATCTACCCTTTCCAGGCCAAATGGGACAACAACTCGGTCTATGAGAAGATCCGCATCGAGCGGCCGGCTAAATACTCCCAGAAGCTGACCGCGCTGATCTCGGAGATCTGCCTGGACGCCTACAACGTGTTCGACTGCCACGATTACGCGCGCATCGAGGTGCGCGTCGACAAGCTGGGCAACCCCTACATCCTCGAGATCAACCCCAATCCTTCCATCAACAACGGAGACTGCGTGCCCAACTGCGCCGAGATGACGGGACTCAACTACGAGGACTTCATAGACGAGATCCTGCGCGAGGCCATCGCCCGCTATCGCGCGCGGCCGCCGTACTTCCATCTGCAGAGCGCGCTGGCCCCCCTCTGACATGGCTGCCAAGGAAAAAGCCAAAGCCGCCGGCAAGACCGCCGACGAGATGGGCAAGCAGCAGCGCGAGATATCGGTATCGGAGTTCTTCACCAAGAACCGCCACCTGCTGGGCTTCGACAACCCCCGCAAGGCGCTCTTGACCGCGGTGAAGGAGGCCGTCGACAACGCGCTCGACGCCTCGGAGGAGGCCGGCATCCTGCCCGAGGTCGTCGTCAAGCTTTCGGCCGTCGGCATCGGAGACGCGCCTCCGCCGGCCGTGTCGCAAGCCACGCGCTTCCAGGTCACCATCATCGACTACGGCCCCGGCATCGTCCGCCAGCAGATCCCGCGCATCTTCGCCAAGCTCCTCTATGGCTCCAAATTCCACCGTCTGCGCATGAGCCGCGGCCAGCAGGGCATCGGGATCTCCGCGGCCGGCATGTACGGCCAGCTCACCACCGGCAAGCCGGTCAAGATCATCTCGCGCACCGGCCAGGACTCGCCGGCCCATTATTTCGAGGTGCAGATAGACACCAAGAAGAACGAGCCGCTCATCCTGGAGAAGAAAGAGATCGAGTGGGAGAACCACCGCGGCACCCAGGTCACCCTCGAGCTGGAAGGCCGCTATCAGAAAGGCCGCGCCTCCGTGGACGAATACATGGAGCTGACCTCGATCTCTAATCCTCATGCGAAATTTACTTTTATAGGGCCAGACGGCGAAACGAAGGTCTACCCGCGCACGATCCACGAGCTGCCGGAAGCCCCGCGCGAGATCAAGCCGCATCCCTACGGCATCGAGCTGGGCATGATGCTCAAGATGCTGCAGGACACCAAGAGCCACTGGCTGTCGGGGTTCCTATCGACGGATTTCTCCCGGGTGTCTTCGGCCACCGCCGAAGAGATCTGCAAGGCCGCCGAGCTCAACAGCCACAAGCGCCCCAAGGACGTCGTCGGGCAGGACGCCGAGCGCCTCTACCGCGCGCTGCAAGCCACCAAGCTGATGGCGCCGCCTACTAATTGTCTTTCACCGATAGGTGAAAAGGCCATATTGGCCGGCATCTACAAGCAGATCAAGGGCCAGTTCTACACGGCCGTGACGCGGCCGCCCTCGGTCTACCGCGGCAACCCTTTCGTCATCGAAGCGGGCCTGGCCTACGGCAAGGGCCCCGACGAGCTGCAGGACGAGGCCAAGCCGAAGACGGCGCTGGCCGAAGGCGAGTCGCATGAATCCGACGACAACGAGCTGGCGCGCGTGATGCGCTTCGCCAACCGGGTGCCCCTGCTCTACCAGCAATCCGCCTGCTCGACCTTCAAGGCCGTCTTAGACACCACCTGGCGCAACTACGGCGTGTCGCAGTCTCGCGGCGCGCCTCCGGCGGGGCCCATGGTGATCTTCGTGCACATGGCCTCGGTCTGGGTGCCCTTCACCAGCGAATCCAAGGAAGCCATCGCCGACTATGACGAGATCCGCAAGGAGATCACGCTGGCGCTTCGCGAGTGCGGCCGCCGCCTGGGCGTCTACATCAAGCGCCGCGAGCGCGCCCATGACGAGAGCAAGCGCCGCAACATCTTCGAGCTCTATATAGAGGAAGTGGTCGGCGCCTGCAAGCGTCTCAAAGGGGGCAAGCTGGCCGAGGGAAAGCTTCGCAGCCAGCTGCAGGACCTGGCCAAGAAGCTGACCGGCGGCCAGAAGACCGACGAGCTGCTCGACAAGAACGCCGGCCCGCACGGCCTGCCGCATTCGATCATCGTCGGCCCCGAGGGCATCGAAGGAGAAGTGCCCTCCGAGGCTCCCCCGGCCCCGCCCGAACCGGCTCCGACGCCCGAGCCGGCCGCCCAGCCCGTCAGCAAAAGCAAGACAAAGGCGAAGGCCAAACCGAAGCCCAAGGCTAAGCCTAAAGCCAAGGCAAAGGCCAAGCCCAAGGCCAAGAAGGGGAAGCGATGATCAAGAAGAACGCCGCCGTCGAGAAGAAGCTCATCGGCTTGGCCGACCTGGTCATCACCGCCGCCCAGAAGAAGAAGGACCCGGCCATCACGATCCCGGTGCGCTCGCTATCGAACGTGAAGTTCAACGAGAAGAAGGGCTTCATCGAGATGGGCGCCTCCAAGCAGCTGCGCACCTTCTTCAACGTGGGCATGGCCAAGAAGTTCATGCAGACCATGCTGGTGGCCGACGCCTTGGCCGAGCTGCAGCGCGCCGAGCTGACCACCAGCCTGCGCGAGATCTACTACCGCACCAAGCACACCATCGGCGACTCCCACGAGAACACCTTCGACGGCCAGGAGGAGTCCGACCCCATCATCGAAGACCTGGAGGTCGGCCTGACCGCGCTGCGCGAGGAGCTGCACGTGCGCGCCGAGAACGGCGGGACGGTCATCGGACCCTTGGTGCTCGAGGACGACGGCGACAAGGTCGACTGCGGCAAGCTGGGCAAGGGCGGCTACTCGGTGCCCTCCATCGTCGAGGAAGGCTACGTCGACATCAAGAAGTGCACCGCTGATTTCGTGCTTCTGGTGGAAAAAGGCACGCAGTGGAACCGCCTGGCCGAGGACAAGTTCTGGAAGAAGTACAACTGCATCCTGCTCACCGGCAACGGCCAGCCGCCTAGAGGCGTGCGCCGCCTGGCGCGGCGCCTCAACGAGGAGAAGAAGCTCCCCGTCTACGTGCTGGTCGACAACGACCCCTGGGGGTACTACATCTATTCCGTCGTCAAGCAGGGCTCGATCAACCTGGCTTTCGAGAGCCAGCGCATGGCCATCCCGCAGGCCAAATTCATCGGCTTGTCTTCCGCCGATCCCGAGAAGTACGGCCTGCCGCGCAACGTCGGCATCAAGCTCAACGACAAGGACGTCACGCGCGCCAAGGAGCTCCTGAACTACCCCTGGTTCCAGAAGAAGCACTGGCAGACCGAGGTCAAGCGCATGATCGGCTCCGGCCTCAAGTTCGAGCTCGACGCTTTGGCCAACAAGGACTTCCAGTTCCTGACCAAGACCTACCTGCCCAAGAAGCTCAAAGACAAGGACTGGCTGGACTGAAGCCGGCGATGCTCGCAGGAAAGACGGCTCTCGTCACCGGATCGACCTCCGGCATCGGCCTGGGCGTGGCGCGAGCCTTGGCCTCCGCAGGGGCTCGGGTCATGCTCAACGGCTTCGGCTCGCCCGAGGAGATCGAGGGCCTGCGCCGGGACCTGCCGGGCTCAGGCTACCACCCCGCCGACATGAGCAAGCCGGCGGAGATCGCCGCGTTGATCTCGGAGACGGAGCGCCTCTTCGGCGCCGTCGACATCCTCGTCAACAACGCCGGCATCCAGCACGTGGCGCCCGTCGAGGACTTCCCCGCCGAGAAGTGGGACCAGGTCCTGGCCATCAACCTCTCCTCGAGCTTCCACACGATCCGCGCCGCCCTGCCCGGCATGCGCCGGCGCGCCTGGGGGCGCATCATCAACATCGCCTCGGCGCACGGGCTGGTCGCCTCCCCCCAAAAAGCCGCCTACGTGGCGGCCAAACACGGCTTGATCGGCCTGACCAAGGTCGTCGCCTTGGAGGCCGCTCAAAGCGCGGTCACCTGCAACGCCGTCTGCCCCGGCTGGGTGCTGACCCCGCTCGTGCAGAAGCAGATCGAAGCGCTGGCCGCGCGCGAGAAGATCCCCGTCGATTCGGCCAAGCAGCGCTTATTGGCGGAAAAACAGCCGTCATTGGAGTTCGCCACGCCGGAGCAGATCGGAGGCATCGCCGTATTCCTCTGCTCGCCGGCCGCAAGCCAGATCCGGGGAGCTTCGATCAGCGTCGACGGGGGCTGGACGGCTCAGTAGCGCCCGCGGGGGCTTCCACGCGCGCCGCCAGGCGCTCGAAGGCCTCGTGCGCGCGGGGCATCAGAGGCGGGATGAAGTCGTAGGTCTCCCGGTTGGTGTCGATGTGGGAGGCGTTCTCCACGACGATGAGCTCGTGCAGCGCGCTCTTGCCCCGAGAGGCGATCAGGTCGCCGTAGGCCCTCGCATGGCCCCGGCAGGATATCAGGAAGTCATGGTCGCCCGCGATGGAGATCAGCGGCACCTTCAGGTCTCCCGTATTGCCGAAGGCACGGATCGCCTCTCTCACCGAGGCCGGGCGCGCGTCCAAGTCGTAATCCTCCGCCGCGCCGTTATAGCCGGGGTCGAGGTCGCAGACGAACATCTGCAGCACCGCTTCCCAATATAGCTGTCGGTAGAGAGCGCGCACCGGAGCCCAGCGCCCGACGCCGGCTGGAAAGCCGGCGCCCTCGATATCACCGCGCAGCGCCGCCGGAAGCTGACGCAGCAAGTTATGCTCCACGGACCAAAGCACGCCGGAGACCTCGAGCGCCCCGTCGAAGAGGCCTGAGCCCGACTCGGCCGCCTTGCGCGCCAGGAACCCCCCGTTGGAAAGGCCGACGGCATAGGTCTTCTCGGGCCGGCGGCCGTAATGGGCCAGGACCTCCGCACCCGCGAAGCGCGCCAAGTCCTCCAGCCTTGAGGCCCAGCGGCGCAGGCTGCTTTCCGGGATCAAAGGCATCAGCACGGTGTCGCCGTCGAGCACCGCCCGGCGCACGCCCTTGTCGGTGGCGGCGAAGGCGTAGCCGCGGCTGAGCAGGTAGTCGGAGAAATAGAGGTCGTAGGTGCGCTCGTCGGTGATGCCCGAAGCCCCGGCCACGACGAGCCGCCCGTTCCAGTCTTTGGGCAAGCGCAGCGTGAAGCGCGCGTAGTGGTCGTCGGGCAGCGTCCCTTCGACCAGCTTCCCCGGCACGGCGGCGGGCAAGGGCACCCAGAACTCCTTGGGCGCCATGATGTGCAGGGCGTCGGGGGCCAGCGTGCCGTCTTCGCGCTGGGCGCGCGTGGTCAGGTCGGCCAGGTCGATCTCTTTCCTTATGGGCAGGCGCGGCAAGTCGAAACGCAGACCGAAGGCGCGCAAGGATTTCATCGAGCGATCAAGCCGTCGATCAAGGCCGGGCTCTTGAGCGGCACATAGTGGTCGCCGGCAACGATGCGCACGGTCACGAGGCCGTCGCGGCTGCGCAGCACGGTTCCCGCAGGCGGCACCGCGTCGGGAGCGGCCACGCCCAAATGGGCGAGGAAGACCTTGGACACCGACCAAGGGATGATCTGGTCATCGTGGGAGACGACGACCTCGGAGCGGATGCCGAGCTCCGCCATCCGCGCGACGTCTCCGGCCTGGGCCTCCAGCAGCGCGCCGTCGTTGACGCGGCGCACGAGGGCCTCCTGCCAGCCGGCGTCATGGGCGTTGCGCTCCAGGCGCGCCACGGCCTGAAGGCGGCTCTCCTCGACTTCCGGCGCCCAGGGACCCTTCAGGTGGTCGCGCAATTGGGCGACGACGCCCTTGGCGGCCAGCTCGAGGGCCTGGCCGCGCTGGAAATCCCAGGACATCAGCCAGGCTTGGGCGGCGGGAAAGGCCGGGCTCCAGATTGGAGTCTGGCGCCACAGCGCGGCGGCTGATTCCATCATGTCGAGCCAGCCGACGAGCATCTTGGTGGCCTGGGTCATCTTCTCATACTCGGGGCCGGCCGCCGATTCGCTGCCCTTAAAATGCGTCGTCGCGTTGAGCAGGAATACCCGTGAGCCGCGCAGGAGCCCCAACGCCTGGCGCACTTCCGGCTGCTCCTCCATCTGGAGCATCCTCTGGAAAACGAGGCTGGCATAAGAATGCAAAGCCAGCTCGACGCGGGAAGACCCCGCCTGCTCGGCGGCGGTCACGATCATGCGCGCCAGGTCGCGCGCGTCTACGTCCATCGGGTGCCGCGCCGCGGCCCAAGGGGAAGGCGCGTTGCCGCGCAGCCAGAGAAAGACCTGATCGGAGCGCGCCGGCTGGGCCGCGAACATCGCGTCGAAGCTCTCAGAGAGGCCGAGGCCTCCCACAAAGACCATCGGAGGGCGCTTTTCCTGGGAATCGGACGCACGGCGCTTGAAGTGCAGGACCGCCTCATCGACCGGGCTCAGGAAGCTTCCTTGGCTCCAGCCGCCCGCGTCCTGGCCGGAAGGCCCGGCGTACACGGAGGGCGCCTCGGCTCCGCCCTCGAGCAAGCGCGCGCCGTCGAAGCGCAGCGCGCCGTCGAGGCTGGCCCGCTCGGCGGAAAATGACGGAGCCAGCGCGCTTTCCGGCGTGAAGGCTCCCAAGGCCGTGAGCGCAGCCGGCGCCGCGTCGAGCGCGGGCGCCGCAAGCGGATACAGGACTCCCGCGGGAGCGCTCAGCGCGTGAGACGACGACAAAGCGGATATCCCCCCGCCCAACGGGGAGCCTCCAAGCACGCCGCCAAGGGCGGGCGCGCTCCGCAGCACGGGCGCCGAACGAACCGGAGCCAGCTGAGCCCCCAAGGCCGGGCTAGCGGCCAGGCCGCAGGACAACAGCAGGATGCTTCGCACAACGTATTTTAGCACGAGGAACACACTCTAAATCTGGGTCTTTTGGTCCCTTGGGCCATAAACGCAACTGTTACCGGTAACAGTCCGCTTGCGTTTCCATGAACAGAGAGCTGACTCCACGGCTCCCGGGCGCTTCCAACTGGCCCCGGGGCCAGTTGGGATCAGGTATCGAGAAAGGTCTGCTCGGGGTCGGTGAAGAAGACCGGGCGGCCGATCACGTTCTTATAATCGCGCGCCAGATAGAGCCCCAAGACCGGAGCGGCGGCGAGCAGGTACAAGAAGCCCAGGACGGCGGCCAAGGCGGCCGCCAGCGCGATATTGAACCCGGACATCGCCACCAGCAACGCATACAGCGCGCCCATGCCAAGGGAAAGATAGACCAGCGCCCGCAGCGGCAGGGTGGAGGACGATAAGAAGCCGGCGATGGCGAACTTCGACATCGACCAGAGGTTGTAGTGCGACCGGCCATGCCTGCGGCTCTCGCGGAAGTAGGACACGCCGACCGTCTTGTAGCCCACATAAGCCATCTCGGCGCGCAAGAACGGGAACGTGGAGCGGTTGGCCAGGATCGCGTCGCGCACGGCGCGGCGGATCATCACGAACTCCGCCATCCAAAGCTTGGTGGGCGCGTCGGCGATCTTGTTGTTGATCAGATAGAAGAGGTAGCGCAGGAAGATGACCCAGGCGGGCTCGTCCCGCTTGGAGCGCTCGCCGTAGGCCGTGTAGGCGCCGTCCTTGATCGCCCCCAAGAACTCCTTCAAAAGCTCCGGCGGGTCCTCGCAGTCCACGTCGATGATGGCATAGAGGTCGCTCTGGCGCAGGGTCAGGCCGGCCACGAGCACGGAATGATAGCCGAAGTTGCGCGACAGCGTGATGACCTTGACCCGGGGGTCTTCCTTGCGCAAGGCCAGGATGCGCGAAAGCGAGCCGTCGGCGCTGCCGTCGTTGACGTAGACGAGCTCCCAGTCGACGCCCAGCCCCTCCAATACCGGCTTGCAGCGCTCGTAGAACGGGCCGATGTTGTCCTGCTCGTTATAGACCGGGACCAGGACGCTGAGCATCTACCAGATGACCTTGTCTTTATAGTACGCGACGATCTTGCCGATCTCCTTGTCGAAGCTGCGCCGGTTGCTCCAGCCCAGGGCCCGGATCGCGGCATCGTCCAGGGAATAGCGGACGTCCTCGCCCTGACGCACGAATTGGAACTTCACGTGCTTCTCCAGCGGCACGGCCTTGCCGAAATAGCTCTTGAGGACCTTCTTGACCACCTCGCGGTTGGACACCTCGTGGTTGCCGGCGACGTTGTAGATCCGGTTGGGCTTGCCCTTCTCGACGACGGCGAAAACGGCCTCCACCAGGTCCATGACATGCAGCCAATTGCGCACGTAGGAGCCGTCGCCATGCAGCGGGATCGGCTTGCCCAAAGACAGATACTTGACCGCCTTGGGGATGAGCTTTTCGGGGTACTGGCCGATGCCGTAGTTGTTAGTGGGCCGTAGGATGTAATAAGGCACGTTGTGCGTGCGATGCCAAGCCAGGATCAGCATGTCGCCGGCGGCCTTGGAGGCGGAATACGGGTTGGAAGGCCGCAGCGGGCTGGTCACGCTATGCGCGCCGGCGTCGATGTCGCCATAGACCTCGTCCGTGGAGATCTGGAACAGCGCCGGCATCTCATAGTGGCGCTTGGCGCGGATGAGCTCCAGCAGGTTCTGCACGCCCATGATATTGGAATGAAGGAAGCGCGCCGAGTCGACGATCGAGTTGTCGACATGCGTCTCGGCCGCAAAATTGAAGATGTAGTCGACCTCATAGAGATGGTCCAGCTCGGCGATGTCGCCTTCGTGGAACTCGAAGGCCTTGTTCTTCTGGAACTCGTCGAGCCACTCTTGCCGCGCCGCATAGGTCCGCTTGTCGATGCCCCAGACGCGCCAGCCCTTCTTGAGACAAGCTCGCGTGAAATGCGACCCCATGAAGCCCAGGCAGCCGGTGACGCAGACGGTCTTGACGCTCATTTGTTCTCCTTGCCCGACAACAGCCTCGCCTGCGGCACGGGGACGATGAAATCCCCCACGTAGCCGGCCGCGCGGCAGCGCGCGCGGATCTCGCGCTCGAAGTTCCAAGCCAAGAGCAGCAGGACATCGGGACGGCCCGTCTTGAGGGCATCTATGCCGGCGATGCGCATGCGGGCGCCGGGGGTGTAGAGGTCCCACTTCTTAGGGTTATCGTCGATCGCGCAGGGGATATCGGCGGCCTTGAGCCCGAAGAAGTTCATCAGCGTGTTGCCTTTGGCGCTGGCGCCGTACGCCCAGATAGTCTTGCCTTCGGCGCGCAGGCGGGCCACTAAGGCGCGCAGCGACAGGCGGTTGGCCAAGACGGCCTTGGAGAAGGCGTCGTAGACAGCCGTCTCCTTGAGGCCGAGGGCTTGCTCCCGCGCCAGCGCCTCGGCGGCGCGCGGCGACGCCTTGCGCGCTCCGGCCCAGGCACAGAAGACCCGGATGGTGCCTCCGTGGATTTCGGGGAAATGCTCGACGTCGACGACCGCAAAGCCGTGACGCGCCATCAAGGCGGCCGCCGGCGTGACCCCGACATAGGACACATGCTCATGATAGGCCGTGTCGAACTCGCCCTTCTCCAGGAAATCAACGACCCAAGGGCATTCGATCACAAAGAGGCCGTCTGGCGCCAAGGCCTTTTTGATGCCTTCCATGAAGCCTTGAAGGTCGTCGGCATGAGCGAAGACATTGGCGGCGGTGATGACCTTGGCCTTGCCCAGGCGCTGGGCCAGCGCGGCCGCCACGTCCGCCGTCCAGTAGGCGCACTCGGTGGTCAGGCCCTTGGCGTTGGCTTCGGCGGCCAAGTTCTCGGCGGGGTCGACGCCGACGGCTTTGAGGCCTTCGGCCTGAAAAGCGGCCAAGAGACAGCCGTCATTGGAGGCTATGTCCAAGGCCAAGTCTCCTTTCTTCGCGCCAGCCGCCTTGGCCGCGGTGCGCGCCAGCTCGGCGAAATGATCCCGGATCGTCGCGGTCGTGGAGCTCACATAGAGGTAATGGCGGAACATCAGGTCTGGCGGCACGGCCTTGGTCAACTGGGACAAGCCGCAGTCCCGGCAGACCTGCAGACAGAGCTCCTCGCTGAATTCAGGCGCGCCCAGGTCCTTCTCGGCCAGGTAGGAGTTAGCCAGCGGCGTGGACCCCAAGTCCAGATAGCGGTAGAGGCGGCCAGAGCCGCAGATGCGACAATTCTCCACAGCTCGCGAGGCCGTATCGCTCGGTTCCACACTTCATTCTATCTCCTTTGCCTTAAAGCGTCAACGAATCCGGTATGCTAGAATCTCGGCGATGAGCCCCGCTATCGCCGGAGCCGAGCGTTCCGGCTATTGGAGCCGCCTGCGCGGCGTGCTGGCGGTCCGCGGAGGCCTGCTGGTCCGCGTCCTGGCCGCCAACCTGAGGCTCGGCCATGCCGCTGAAGCGCGGTGGCGTGAACGGCACCGGCAAGCGCTGGAGGGCATGAAGGCCGGCGACCCGGTCCTGCTCCCGGCGCGGCAATGGACGATCCTATCGGTGTTCTTTCGCCTGGTCCTGCGCGGGCTGGGACTGGCCGGCTTCAAAACCACCTTCGGCAGGTTCCTGGCCGCCTACGAGCCCCATCACCCCAAGTACTTCAGGGCGCTGCACCGCCTTTACCGAGACAGCCTGCGGCCCCGCGACGTCTGGGGCCTGCTCGACAGCCTGGAAGAGCCCCTCCTAGGCGGAGGCGACGCCGTCCTGCTCGGAGGCAAGCGCTTGAGCCTGGACCTGCTGCAGTCGATCGATGAGTTCTACCGCCTCAAGGAAGCCTTGGGGTTCGAGCGTTCGGATGCGCTCGTTTTCTGCGAACTGGGAGCCGGTTATGGCCGGCTGGCCGATGTCGTCCTCTCGGCCATGCCCAACGCCTCTTATCTGATCTTCGACCTTCCCGAGTCGCTGACTTTGTCCCAATACTATCTGACGACCCTGCATCCGGACTGGAAAGCCGCCCTCTATCCGGAGTCCGAAAAAACGCTGTCTTCCGCCAAGGCCCTCTCGGGAACGCGGCTGGCCTTCGGCTTGCCGCATCAGCTGAGCCGCCTGCCCCCCGGCGCCGTCGACGTCTTCATCAACATATACTCCTTCATGGAGATGTCCAGCGCCCAGATCGCCGTTTATTTCGACCTGATCGACAGGCTGAAGACGGGCGCGCTCTTCCTCAAGCAGCACGAGCGCGAGGTCAACGTGCTGGACAAGTCGCTCAACGCTCGGGGCGCCTACCCGCTGCGGCCGGCCTGGAAGCCTCTCTATGAAGGGACGTCGACGCTCTACGATGACGTCTTCGAGGCCGTTTATCGTTTGGAGCCGTCGGCCCGCTTGCGGGCGTAGAGCTCGACGCAGCCCGCCTTCCCGGCCAGGCCCGTCACCAGGCTGAAGAGCGCCGCCCCGGCGGCCAGCGGCGGGCCGGCCAGCAGCAGGACGGCCAAGTCCCAGCCCTCGGCGAAGGTTGCCTTGGGGCCGGCGGGCTTGAAGCCCTTCAGCGTCCGGTAGAGATGGTTTTTCTCGCGGGTCAGCCCGTTCAAAGCGCTCTGCAGCGCCCCGAACAGGTTGTACTCCCAGGAGAAGTGGCTGACCCTCTCGGCGCGCAGGCCGCAAGACTCCAGCAGCCGCTCCATCGTCCTCGGGCTGAAATGCGTGATGTGGCGCGGCAGGTCGAGATGGAACCAGTCGCCCTTGGACAGCCGGAACTCCAGGCTGTCGATGTTCGGAAAACCCAGAAAGAGCAGCCCGTCGTCCTTAAGCAGGCGGCACGCCTCCTTTAGATAAGCGCCCGGCTGCGTGATATGCTCGATGGAATGCCAAAGAGTGATGACGTCGAAGTGCGCTTCCGGCAAGCCGCAGGCGGGCAGGGGCTTGTTGAAGACCTTCAGGCCCGGGCGCTGGGCCGACAGAGCCGACCCCGCCGTCGAGGTCTCCACGCCCCAAGCCTCCCAGCCACGGCGCTGCATGGCGGCCAGAAAGCCGCCCTCGCCGCAGCCGACGTCCAGGACCCGGCCGGAGGCCTTGCCCCGCGCGATCTTGCCGGTGCGGTACAGGTCGAAGAGCCCGCTGAGCAAGCCGACCGGCTGCTCCAGCCTCGGGCTGGGTTTTTTATAATATTCGCGGAAGTAGTAACGGTCCTGCTCGGAAAGATCCGGCCGGGGGCTGACGAAGACCAGCCCGCAGGCGCGGCAGCGGACCATCTGGAAGACCTCGTCGGTCATCCGGTTGGGCTCGGCGCAAGCGTAGAACGGGTCGGTCTCGGTCCCGCCGCAGACGGCGCAAGCCGGACGTTCCATCAGAGCTTTTTGGCGGGCCGCAGCAGGACCGCCGACACGGTCGCCGACCGGAACTCCTCGACGGCCGCAAAGCCGAGGACCGGCGCCTTTGCATACAGCGCCTTGCGCCAGGCCTCGTCGTAATCCTCGCTGCCGACGCGCAGGGAGGTGACGACGAGCGCGCCCGGCGCCAAGCGCGCGAAGGCCTTGCGCGCGTCCTCGAGGGTCGCCGTCAGCGCGACGCAGGAGCGCTCGCCATGCCAGGCCACGGTGGCGGGATCGTCGCTGTAGAGCACCTCGTCGGGCCGCGTCCGGCTCTTGATGAACTCGCCCAAAAGGACCTGGTCGCCGTAAAGGGCGGCGCGGGCCGGCTTGGTCTTCCAGGCCTGCTTGATCTCCAGCGCCAACGGGCTCAAGAGGACGAAGGCCAGCAGCGGCCCCGCCACCCAGCCCCAAAAAGGGAAGGCCGCGCGATTACGCTCGACAAAACGCCCCAGGCAGATCGCGGCCATGAGCAGCATCAACGGAGCCAACGGCTGCAGATAGGCGACGCCGCCGTAGCTGACCGCGATGTTGACGGCCAGGACCGGGATCAGGAGGAACCAGAGCAGCGCCTGGAAGCGCCCCGCCGCCGACCCCCGCCCCACGTCGCTGAGCAGGCCGAAGAACACCAGCGCGGCCGCGTAGGGACCCTTGGCGTCCTCGATGAACCTGCTGGCCGCATAGAACGGGCCGGTCAGCATCTTCTGGAACACATCTCGAGGATATTGCAGCAAGGCTTGCGGCGTCGTCAGGCTCAGGAAGGACGTCACGGCGCGCCCGCCCGGGAAGGAGTGCGACCAGTAGAGAAGATAAAACCCGGGAGAATAGAACCATTTTCCCGCAGCCGCATGGTTATAGAACGCCAGAACGACGAGCGGCGGCGCCGCGCACAGCAGCAGCGCGCCGGCGCGACGCCAACTGCGGCCGTGCAGCCACCAGGCGCCCAGCGCGAAACCCAGCCAATACGATTGTCCCGCCAAGCGCGTACAGGAGGCCAAGCCCAACAGCAAGCCGGAACAGGCCAGCCACCGGAGCGCGGAGCGCCGCGGCTTGGCCGACTCCCAAAGACAGGCGAAGGAGGAAACGACGAGGGCCGTGAACAAGGGGTCGGCCAGCGATTGAGCCTGCCGGTCGAGCCCGAGGGCGCTGGTCCAATAAAGGCCGGCGCCCAACAAGCCCGCCCGCTCCCCCTCGAGCTCCCGGCCCAGGCGGTAGACCAAAAGCCCGGTCGCCAGCATCAGCGAGAAGCTGTAGGCCAGCGGGACCCAATCGACGACGCCGAAGAGGCGATAGCCCAGACCGATGACGATCAAAGACAGCGGCCCGTGGAAGAGGAACGGCGCCGGCATCGTCACGCCCGGCGGAAAATCCGCCAACTGGGCCGTCAACAGGGTCCGGGTCACCAAGCCGCGGCCTAGGGCGAAGTTCCGCGCCGGCTCGAGATACCAGACGGGGTCTCCGAAGAAGCCGACGAACCAGACTTCGAGGTAAAGCGCCCAGACGCAGACGGCAAAGAGGACGAGCGCCAGCAGCCGGAGCCTAGGGCCGCTCATGGCTCACTGGACCGTCTTCATCCGCGACGGCGGCCAGTAGATGAACCAGGCCTTGCCCTTGAGGTAGCGCGCTTCCACCGGGCCCCAATAGCGCGAGTCGCAGGAGCGGTCGCGGTTGTCGCCCATGGCGAAGTAGGCGTCGGGCGGCACGGTGACGGGGCCGAAGAAGTCTCGCTGGACGTCTTGGAGCTCCCGGTCGAGCGCATGGCTCTGCCAGAGCTTCTGATACTGCGCCGGCGGCATCATTTTGGCGGCCACCGACTCGGGCTGGCGCTGGTCGCCGTCCAAGTACTGCGCGTAGGGCTCCTCGGTCAGCGCCTTGTCGTTGAGCAGGACCCGGCCGGCCACGACCTGGACCTTGTCGCCCGGAAGGCCGATGACGCGTTTGATGAAATCCTTGCCGTATTGGATGGAGCCGCAGTGGAGCTCCCGGGCGTCATCGGACGGGAACTGGAACACGATCACGTCGCCGCGCGAGACCTTGCGCATCGGCAGCGCCCTCCTGCCCGCCAGCGGGACCTTCAAGCCGTAGATGAACTTGTTGACGAAGAGATGGTCGCCCTCGAGCAGCGTGCTGCGCATGGAACCCGAAGGGATCTTGAAGGCCTGCACCACGAAATACATCAGCACCGCCGCCAGGAGCACGGCGGAGAAGACCGTCTCCGCCCACTCCAAGTCCTCGGAGAGGAAATACAGCCGCTTGGAGGGTTCGCCGCCTCCGGCGTAGCCCCGCCAGAAGCCCAGGACGCCGGCGATGGCGGCCACCAAGAGGCTGGGGTAGACCTCGGCGACGGAGAAAGCGTGGGCGGCCACGGAGATGTACTTGCTGCGGCTCTCCATGGACATGACGAGCACCAGCGTCACCGAGAAGCCGGAGATAGCGCAGAACAGGCCATGCCAAAGGCCCGTCTTGACCGGGGTGTCCAAGGCCCCGCTCTTGGACCACTGGCGGCTGAGCCAGGCGTAGGCTCCCATGACGATGCCGACGAAGAAAAGTCTCTGTTCCATTCGGGGTTATCCTTGCGAGTCTTCGCCGAGCTTGAGCACGGCGAGGAAGGCCTCCTGCGGGATCTCGACGGAACCCAGCAGCTTGGCCCGTTTCTTGCCTTCCTTCTGCTTGCCCAGCAGCTTCTTCTTGCGGGTGATGTCGCCGCCGTAGCATTTGGCGATGACGTCCTTGCGTTTGGCGCCGATGGTCTCGCGCGCGATGATCTTGCCGCCGATGCGGGCCTGGATGGCCACCTCGAAGTTCTGGCGGTCGATGAGCTCCTTGAGCTTCTCGCAGAGCTGGCTGCCGATCTTATAGGCCTTGTCGCGGTGGACGATCTGGCTCAGGGCGTCGACGGGCTCCGCGTGGATGAGGACCTCGAGCTTGATCATATCCGAGGCGCGGTAGCCGATCGGATGGTAATCGAGCGAGGCGTAGCCCTTGGAGACCGATTTGAGCTTGTCGTAGAAATTGACGACCATCTCCGAGAGCGGCAGGTTATAGGTGATGAGCATCCGGGTCGGCGAGATGTACTCGATGGAGACGTGCTCCCCGCGCTTGTCTTTGATCAGGTTCAAGACGCCTTCCTGGTGCTCGATGGGCAGCACGATCTTGAGCAAGACGAACGGCTCCTCGACGGCTTTGATCTGGCCGTGCTCCGGGAACTTGGCCGGATTATCGAGCACGTGCCACTTGTCGTCGGTGGTCTGGACCCGGAAGATCACCGAGGGCGCCGTCACGATCAGGCTCAAGTCGAACTCGCGCTCGAGCCGCTCCTTGACGATATCCATGTGCAACAGCCCGAGGAAGCCCAGCCGGTAGCCGAAGCCCAGCGCCTGCGACGTCTCGGCCGTGTAGTCGAAAGAGCTGTCTTCCAGGTTGAGCTTCTCCAAAGCCAGCGCCAAGGACGGGTAATCGGCGGGGTTGATGGGGAAGACGCCGGCGAAAACGACCGGCTTGGCCTCCTTGTAGCCCGGCAGCGCCGCGGAGAGCGGCTTGGCCGACTCCATCAGGGTGTCTCCGACGCGCACCTGGTGGATGTCCTTGATGCCGCAGATGACGTAGCCCACCTCGCCGGCCGAGAGCTGCTCGCAGGGGACCTGCTTGGGCGTCAGATAACCGACCTCGTCGACGATGACGTCGTGGTTGGTGGAGAAGAAGCGCAGCTTCATGCCTTTCTTCATGACGCCGTCGAAGACCCGGATGAGCAGGATGACGCCCCGGTAGATGCTGAAGCTCGAGTCGAAGATCAAAGCCGAGAGCGGCTGGTCGGGCGAGCCCGAGGGCGGCGGGATCTCGCGCAGGATGACGGCCAGCACGTCGTCGGTGCCCAAGCCCGCTTTGGCGCTGACCAAGACCGGATCCTCGATGATCTTGAGCGTCTCGAAGATCTGCTCGGTGGTGCCGTCGACGTCGGCCGACGGCAGGTCCACCTTGTTGATCACCGGCATGATGCGCAGGCCGACGGCCTGGGCGAGGGTGGCGTTGGCCAGCGTCTGCGCCTCGACGCCCTGAGAGGCGTCGACGACCAAGAGCGCGCCCTCGCAGGCGGCCAAGGCGCGCGACACCTCATAGGTGAAGTCGACGTGGCCCGGAGTGTCGATGAGGTTGAGGATATAGCGCTCTCCGTCGGGCGCCTCGTAGTTCATCCGCACCGCTTTGGCCTTGATCGTGATGCCGCGCTCCCGCTCGAGCTCCATGGAGTCCATCATCTGGGCCTGCATGTCGCGGCTGGCGATGGTGCCGGTGGCTTCCAGCAGGCGGTCGGCCAGCGTCGACTTGCCGTGGTCGATGTGGGCGATGATGGAGAAATTGCGGATCTTGGAGGTGGGCGTCACGCTACAGGCCCTGCTCGGTCATCAGGCGGCGGATATCCTCGGAGTCCGAGCTCGTCAGCGCCTTGGCCACCAGCTTCTCCGCAACGCCGTGCTTGAGGCCCCGGACCACCTGCTTGATGCGCAGGAACATCCGCGGCGACACGGACAGGCTGTCGACGCCGAGGCCGACCAACAGCGGCACGGCATGCGGGTCGGAGGTCATCTCGCCGCAGACGCTGACCCACTTGCCCTGCTTGCGGGCCGCCGAGACGGCATGAGAGAGCAGCCGGAGCACCGCCGGGTGGAACGGGTCGTAAAGATGGGTCACGTGCTCGTTGATGCGGTCGACCGCCAGCGTATATTGGATCAGGTCGTTGGTGCCGATCGAGATGAAATCGACCAGCGGAAGGAAGGATTCAAGCATCAAGGCCGCCGAGGGGATCTCCACCATGATGCCGAGCTCCACCTTCGGGACCTCGACGCCCTCGGCCGCCAGCTCGGAGACGGCCTGGGCCAGCAGCCTCTTGACCCCGTGGATCTCTCCGATGGAGGAGACCATCGGGATGAGCACCTTCACGCTGCCCTTGAGCGAACTGCGCAGGATGGCGCGCAGCTGGGTCTTGAAGAGGTCGAGGTGCCGCAGGAAGAGCCGAACCCCGCGCAGCCCCATGAAAGGGTTGGTCTCGCTCTTGATGCCTTCGATGCCCAGCTGGGAGAGCCGGTCGCCGCCGATGTCGGCGGTTCGGATGACCACCGAGCGCGGCTCCATGGCTTTGACGATCGCGCTGTAAGCCTTGGTCTGCTCCTCCTCGCTGGGCGGAGCCGTCCGGTTGAGGAAAAGATATTCCGTCCGGAACAAGCCTATGCCGTCGGGCTGCAGGGCCAGGATGGCCTTGATCTCCTCCGGCGCGTCGAGGTTGGCCTCCAGGCTGAAAGACTTGCCGTCGAGCGTGGACGTCGCCACCCCGCGCAGCTGTTCGAGCGCCTTGTCTTCAGCGAGAGACTTCTGCTGGACGCGCTGATACTTGGCGACGGCCTCGGGGCCCGGGTTGATGATGACCATGCCCTGGTCGCCGTCCAAGATGACCGAATCCCCCGTCTTGATGCGCCGGCTGACGTCGGACAGGCCCACGACGGCCGGGATCTCCAGGCTCTGGGCGAGGATCGCCGTGTGGCTGGTCTTGCCGCCGAGGTCGGTGGCAAAACCCAGCACCCGGGTCTCCTTCAAGCCGAGCGTGTCCGAGGGCAGCAGGTTGCGGGCGATCAGGATGCAGTGGTGATCGATGTCGGCCAGGTTGCGCTTGGTCTGCTTGAGCAGGTGGGACAACAGCCTCTTGCCCACGTCGAAGAGGTCGTGCCGCCGCTCTCGGAAGAACTCGTCCTCCATCTTCTCGAACTGCTGGTTGACCGCCTCCAGCGCCTCGGAGAGCGCGAACTCGGCGTTGACCCCCTCGGTCAGGATGCGCTGGGGGACGTCGTGGGTGATCAGGGTGTCGCGCAGGATCAGGCGATGGGCGTCGATGAGCTTGGCGTGCTGCTTGCCCAGGAGCTTGAGGACCTTGGCCTCGGCGGCGTCGAGGTCCCGGTGCGTGGCCTTCTGCGCGCTCTTGAAGCGCTTGACCTCGGCGCGCAGGAGGTCGCGCGGGATCTCGACCCGGTTGACGACGATCTCCTCGTCCTCGAGGACGTAGGCCTTGCCGATGGAGATCCCGGGGCTGGCGGCGATGCCCTTGATGACGATCATGTGGCCGGGCTCCGCGGCTCAGTCCTCATCGAACCTCCGCGCGAAGAGCTTCTCAAGAGCCTCGATGGCCTGTCTTTCGTCGGGGCCGTTGGCCCGGATCACGAGCTTGGACCCGCACTCGGCGGCCAGGAGCATGAGGCCCATCACGCTCTTGCCGTTGATCTCGACGCCCTCTTTCTTGACCATGATCGAGGACTTGAAGCCCGCGGTCGCCTGCACGAACATCGCGGCGGGCCGAGCGTGGAGGCCGAGCTTCGGCGTGACGGTCAGGGTCTTCTCGATCATAGCCAGCCCGCCGCCGCGGCCAGCACGCCGGCCGCGCAGCTGCCGGCGTAGAGCCGGTACGAGGAGACGGGGATGGCCTTGAAGCCCGCGAAGCTGGCCAGCGCCAGCACCGCGAACAGCCGTCGCTCCGCGGGCGCGCAGCGCAGCAGCAGGGCCGTGGCGGCCAGCGCCGCGGCCAGCCCGGTCAGCCTCACGGCGCGGATCGCTTGGCGCAGCGGCAGCTCCTTGAGCGCCCCGGCGATCGCCGCGGCCCGCCGGTAGCCGAACCCCAAGCCTGCCCAGCGCGCGACGAAGACCGGGATGTTGTAGCAGGCCAGGCCGGCGGCCAGCGGCCACGCCAGCGAGCTCGGCCAACCGCGGGGGCTGACGGCCAGCAGCAGGGCCGCGGCCAGGGCGGCGCACAGCGGCCGCAGGCCATCCCAGAAGAAGGCGTCGCCGAACGCCGCGAGGGTGCAGGAAAGCGCGGTCTTAAGGGCCTTGAGCCTGGCGATCTTGACGGAACGCTCGGCCGCCGGCGTCTTGGCGGCGTCCTCTTCCAGGGCGCAGACCATGCCGACGATGACCGGAGACATATAAGGCTGCGTGTTGAAATATTCCTGGTGACGCGCCAAGGCCCGCCGCCCCTCCTCGGGCTCTCCGCGATAGCAGCGGCGCAGCCAGGGCTGCACGCAGCAAGCAAACCCCAGGCTCTGCATCCGCTCGAAGCTCCAGCAGGACTGCAGCAGCAGGGATCGAAACATGACATCCAACCGGATGGCCAGCGGCAGGCCTTGGCCGCTCATGGTCTGGGCCTCAGCGAGCGGAGCAGGGTGGCACAGGCCAGCCACGGCGCCATGGAGAGACCGAAGCGCAGGCCCGCCTGGATGAAGCTTGGCAGCAGCGGCCAAGCCCGGTGGAGCAGCGGGCTCAGCGCATAGGCCGCGCCGAGCAGCACCAGCAGCGTGGCCGCGGCCTGGCCGGCCAGAGACAGCGCCGAAAGCCCCAGATAGGGAGGCTCTTCCCCGCGCAGCAAGCGCTCATCGGCGACCCGGCAAAGCAGCGACCTCCGCTGGCGCTGGTATTCTTCGAGCTTCTGGTGGACCCAGCCGACGCCAAGGCCGGCGGGCAGGGCGGCTTCCAGCGGCACCGCCCACGGCCCCAGGGTCATCAACAGCGCCGCGGCGGCGGCGATGGTGGCGTTGAGAGGAAGATGGCCGCCCACCGGCAGCTCATCGAAGCTCATGAACTCCAGCGGGATGCCGACCATCAGCCCCACGTCCGGCCGCCCGAAGGCCGCTCCCAGCAAGGGACCGACGACGATCGGCCTTGAGAGCATGAACTGCCCCGCCGAAGCGGCGTCGAGCTCGACAAGGGAAACGGCGCCTGCGGCCGCGACCACGCTCATCATGCGGCGCCGCCCGGGCCGCCCATCATCCCGATGATATCGACGCCGGCGTCGGAAGGCAAGGCGCGCCCCTCGAGAGCGACCCCGCGGCGGCTGATGCGCCGCAGCGCGTCCTTATCGTCCTCGCTGAGGAAGATCGCTTTGCCGAGCTGGACGCGGCCCGCCGAGTAATGCAGACCGCCGACGTTGACGCGGGAGAAGCACGCGCCGTGCTCCAACAGCGACAAGACTTCTTTAGGCCCGGGCGCCAGCACCAGCGTGCGCCGGGCGTCAGCGGGCGCCGCGCTCAGCTGCCGGGCGGCTTCGGGCACGGGCAGCACGCGAAGCTCGACGGTGTCGGGAACCGCCATCTGCATGAGCGCGACGGCGGTCTCGTCCTGCGCGGCGGCGTCGGAGGCGACCAGGACGACCTCGGCACGCACATGCGGGATCCAGGACAAGACGACCTGCCCATGGATCAGGCGGTCGTCGATGCGCACGAGGGTGATCTGCACCCCGCTCACCTGACCCGCGTCAGAAACATCTGCCGGATGTCGCGGATCGACCTCTGGCCGTCGGCGATGATCTTCTCGACGAGCCGGTCCAGGGGCAGGTCTTCTCGGTGGCTGAAGGCGCAAACGAGCATGTACAGGTTGACCCCGCTGATCATCTCCGCCTTCGGCACGTCCTTGAGCAGGGGGAACGACAGGTTGCCGGGGGTGCCTCCGGGCATGTCGCAGAATAGGACGAGCCCTTCGGGGCTCGCGAGCTCCTCGATCGCCATTCGGATGCGTCCCTTGATCTCCGGTACGCTCAGGCGCGAAGAGATGGCCACCACGCGCACGCCGCGAGCCTGCCGACCGACTATGGATTCGGCGGCTTCGACGAGGTAGGCCCCGAACTCCCCGTGGGTGACGACGATGAAATTGATCAATTGGCTATGTCGCGATGGAATTCTTGGATCGGATGTCCGCTGCCGCGCAGCTTATGCGCCAGATGGCGCGTGATGAAGACGCTGCGGTGCCGCCCTCCCGTGCAGCCGACGGCGATCGTCAGGTAGGACTTGCCCTCCTTCACGTAGTGAGGCAGGAGGCTCGTGATGAGCTTAAGGTACTCTTCGATGAATTTCTTCGCCGGCGGCTGGGCCAAGATATAGCGGCCCACGCTGCCGTGCAGCCCGGTGAGCCCGCGCAACTTGGTCACGTAGTTGGGGTTAGGCAGGAAGCGCACGTCCATGACGATGTCGGCGTCCATCGGCAGACCGTACTTATAGCCGAATGAAAGGATCGAGAGGGTCATCTCGCGGGTGCGCGTCAACTCGAGCGTCTCGGAGAGCCTCTCCTTGAGCTCTCCTAGGGTCATCGACGTCGTGTCGATGACTTTGTCGGCGATCTCCTTGAGGGGCAACAGCCGCTTGCGCTCTTCGCGGATGGCATCGTCTATCTTGCGGTCGCCCAGCGGATGGCGGTGCCTGGTCTCCGAGAAGCGGTGGATGACGGCGGAATCGGCGGCATCGAGGAACAGGATACGGTAGTCGACCCCGCGCGCCTTGATGCGCTTGAGGATCGCCGGCAAGCCCGCCAGCAGCTTGCCTTCGCGGATATCCATGCCTAGGGCGACCCGGTTGAGATGAGGGGACTTCACCAGCATATCGGCGAAGTGGTCCATCAGCGAGATCGGCAGATTGTCGACGCAAAAATAACCGAAGTCCTCGAAAGCCTTGAGCGCCTGGCTCTTTCCGGCCCCGGAGATCCCCGTGATGACGAAGATCTTGCGCGCGCGGGAGCGGCTCATTTGGCCTTCATCCGCTCTATGAGCTTCTGGTTGAAAGTCTCCGCGGAAAAATAGCCTTGGCTGCGCAGCCGCTGGTTGAGCGCCGCCACCTCTATGATCACCGCCAAGTTGCGCCCGGGGCTGACGGGGATGCACAACAGCGGCACGTCGACGCCCAAGATCGTCGTCTTCTTGGTATCCAAGCCCACGCGCTCGTAATGCGTGGACGCCGTCCAGGGCTCCAGTCGTATGGCCAGCTCGACGCGGGTCCGGTCCAGGATCGAGCCGATCCCGAAAAGAAGCTTGACGTCGATGACGCCGAGGCCGCGCACCTCCATGTAATGCTTCAAGGGTTCCGGGCAGCTGCCGCGCAGCACACCGCCCCGACGGTGCTGGATCTGGACGGCATCATCGGAGATCAAGATATGGCCCCTCTTCAAAAGCTCGAGGGCGCACTCGGACTTGCCGATGCCGGGGTCTCCCTGGATCAGCACGCCCAAGCCGTAGATATCTACCAGCACGCCGTGGACGGTCGTCAGCGCGGCTAGGCGAGTCTCCAGGAATTCGGAGAGCTCTCCGACAAAGGTCGCGGTGTCGAGGCTCGAACGCAGGAGCGGGACGCCGTTCTTGCGGCAGGCGGAGGCCAGCGAGGCGGGGGTCGTAGGGTTATGCGTCATGATGACGCAAGGGATGTCGCTGGATTCCAGCATCGCGGCCAGAGATTCCTCCAGGTTCTTTCGGGGCGCCTTCATGCAGTAGGACTGCTCGCCGATGCCGATGATCTGGACGCGTTCCGCGCGGAAGTGTTCGAGAAAGCCGCTCAGCGCCAAGCCGGGACGGTTGAGCTCGGAGACCTTGATCAGGCGCCCCAAGGACTTCTCGCCGGTGACGAGCTCGAGCTTAAGCCGGTCGCGCTGCTCTTTGAGAAGGTCGCCGACGGTGAGGTTCACGGCGTCTGCAAGCGCTTAGCGCCCTTTGACGGGCTGCAGGATGCCGTAGGAATCATCGCTGCGCCGGAAGATGACGTGGACCTGCTTTGACTGCCGGTCTTGATAGAGCCGGAAGCTCTGGCCGGCCGTCTCCATCTCGAGGGCGGCCTGCTCGGGGCTCATGGGCACCAAGGGCTGCTTGACGATGGAGTATTGGATGGCGGAGGGCATCGGCAGAAGAGCGGCGGCCTCTTCGGCGCTGATGACTTCTTCCTTGCCTTTGTGCGTCTTGTGGCGGCTCTTGAGGCGTTCCTTGTATCTCTTGAGCTGGCCGTCGATCTTATCGGAGGCGAGGTCGATGGCGGAGTAGAGGTCGGCGGCCGTGGCCAGGGCACGGAAGGTCTGGCCGGGCGCGTGGATGACCAGTTCGGCGTTATGCGCGCGCTTGTCGATATGGACGAAGGCCTGTCCCCAGATGATGTGGTCGAAGTACTTCTGCGCCTTCTCCATCTTCTGCCGCACATAATTGCGGATGGGTTCGGTGATCTTCAGGTGCTTCGCCGTCAGTTGGATTTCCACGCCCGCTCCTTTAGAGTCCCGTTAAGATGGTCGCCGCTAGAGCGAGATTTAAGCACTTTACGCTATGGCTGTCAACGAAACTAGGTGCAATAACCATTACGATTCGATTGACTCTTAAGGAAAAAATAGATATTATGAAGAATAACGCCGTTGCGGCGGCGGCGGCGCTCAAAAGCCGCCCTGTCGACATGCCTCTAATTGTTGGTCTGGAAAAACACATATTTCTCTTATTATTTTTAAGTAATTTGGGTTATGCACACCTGTGGATAACCTGTGAATAACCAAGATCCTCGGGCGTTTTGGCTACGAGCGGTCGATGTCCTCCGGGGAGAGATAGGAGAGGAGAACGCCGAGCTTTGGCTCAAGCCTGTCGAAGCGCTTCGTTTTGACGAGCAGGTCCTGGTTTTAAAGGTGCCCAACAAGTTCTTCTCCGATGGCATCAAGGAGCGATACCAAAAGAAGCTGGTCGCGATCTTCAAGGACCTCTCGAGGCTGGACGTCGGCTTGGACTACGAGATCTCGCGGGACTTGCGCAGCGTGCTCCCCGCTTCCGACCCCGTCCCGGAGCCCGGGCCTCAGTCTGACTTTCCCCTCAGCGAGCTCAACCCCCGCTACACCTTCGCCTCCTTCGTCATCGGAGCGTCGAACCGATTCGCCCATGCCACCGCCGAGTCGATCTCGAAGAATCCGGGGAAACAATACAACCCTTATTTCATCTACGGCGGCGTCGGCTTGGGCAAAACCCATCTTATGCATGCCATCGGCAACGCCATGCGCAAGGAGCATCCCCGCGCGCGCGTTCTCTACACGACGGCGGAGCAATTCGTCAACGAGTACATCACCTCGGTCCAGAACAACAAGCCTGACGACTTCAGGGCGAAATACCGCAACCTCGACTGCCTGCTGCTCGATGATATCCAGTTCCTCATCGGGAAGGACCGCAGCGTCGAAGAGTTCTTTCACACCTTCAACTCGCTGTTCCAGTCTCAAAAACAGCTTATCATCTCGTCGGACCGCTCTCCGCAGGAGATGGCGCCCTTGGATCAACGCATCACCTCGCGCCTTGCCTGGGGCGTGGTCGCCGACATCACGATCCCGGACCTCGAGACACGCATCGCCATCCTGCGCAAGAAGGCCGGCGCTGAGAATTTTACCGTGCCCGACGACGTCATCTTGTTCGTGGCTTCGGCCGTGAAGTCCAATATCCGCGCCCTGGAAGGATCCCTTATCCGCCTGACGGCCTTCTCGGCCATGTCCGGCAGCAGCTTGACCGTCGACGACGCCAAGGAGATATTGAAGGACTCCCTCAGCACGGACAACACCTCCCCGGTCCGCATAGAGACGATACTGAGGATCGTCTCCCATAAATATTCCATCGACGTTAAAGACCTCAAGGGACATCAAAGGACCGCCTCCATCGCCCTGCCCCGCCAGTTGGCCATGTATCTAGCCTGCGTGATGACGGAGCTTTCCTCCACCGACATAGGGCGCGCCTTCGGCGGAAAAGACCATTCCACCGTGCTCCATGCCCGGAAAAAGATCCAAAAGCAGGTGGAAGAAGACCCCTTTATCCTGGAAGTGATCAATAAGCTACAATCAGACATCAAGGCTGTGGAAAACCAGTGAAAGAAACCGCTGTTAGGACGAATAACCCGCAATGCTGTGGATAATGGGGATAAGTAATCGAAGTTGTCCACAATCCGTTTTTTTGATGGCGGCAGGGAAGACTCTCTTATCCACAACTCGGCGATGCTGATTAATAAGAGGATGAATTAGAATGAAAATAATATGCAGTAAAGAAGACCTGGCTCAAGGAGTCCAAACCATACAGTCCGCGCTGTCTTCCCGGACGACCCTTCCCATACTTCTCAATTTCCTTCTAGAGACGGAAAATTCAAAAGTCAAAGTCATTTCGACCGATCTTGAGATGGGCGTGAAGCATTATATCGGAGCGGCGGTGGAAAGCGACGGCGCCATCACTATCCCCGCTAAAAAATTCTCAGACATCCTCCATAGCCTCCCGGACGGGCAGGATGTGGAGCTTTCCGTCGATTCCGGAGATAAAATACAGCTTAAGTGCGGCCGTTCCCGGTTCGGTATCATAGGTGCGCCTAAATCGGAATATCCCGTCCTGCCTGATTTCAGCAAGGAGAACGCCTTTCAGGTCCCGGCCGGGGTCATCGGGGATATGGTCAAAAAAACCATCTTCGCCGCTTCTTCAGATGAGACAAGACATGTGCTCAACGGCGTCTTCTGGTCCGCCAAGAAGGGAACCTTGGAGATGGTGGCCACCGACGGGCGCCGCCTAGCGGTCGTCGCCAAGAAGATCGTCCCGAAGGAGAAGGATTTCTCCGTGATCGTGCCGACCAAGGTACTTTCGGAGCTTTTAAGGCTTTTCAGCTCCATGGATATAAAGAGCGACTCGACCGAGCCGATGCTGGTCTCGGTCACCGATAACCAGATAACCTTCCAATTCAAGACGACGACTTTATTATCGCGCTTGGTCGGAGGAGCTTTCCCTAACTACGAGCAGGTCATCCCGAGCAAGAAGGATATAGTCATACTCCTCAACACCAAAGACCTCATCGCCGTCACGAAGAGAGCCTCTCTTTGCGCCATCGACCGCGGCGGCTCGGTCAAGTACGTGCTTAAAAAGGGAACGCTGTTCGTCTCAGCCTCCAGCCAAAACCAGGAATTCAGCGAGGAGCTCCCGATCGAGTTCTCGGGAGATGAGTTCCAAGTCGCCTTCAATCCTCAATTCGTCATGGACGCCTTGAAGCATGTCGATGCCGAGAAGATGACCCTGGGGCTGACCACGCCGGTCAATCCCGCGCTTATCGAGCCGGAGGGCAAGGGTGACTATAAATTCGTCATCATGCCTATGCGGATCTGATGCGGAAGGCTCCGCCGAAGAAGCAGCGCTGGGCTTCGGCGGCGGACCTGGTATCCTCGTTCAAATATCGCGCGGAGATACAGTCCGACAAGATATCCATCTTGAACGCGGTCTGGGAGAAGGAATTAGGGCACTTTTCAAAGCATTGGTCGCTGGTCGGGGTGAAAAAGGGGATACTTTACGTCAAGCCGCGCTCCGCGGCGGCGGCGCAGGAGCTTCATATGCGCCGTACGGAGATCGTGCGCAGCCTTAATAAGTATTTCAGCCGGGCCTGGATAAAAAACGTGAGAGCGTCGCTTCTATGACAGAGAAGAAGAGCGTGCCCAAGTCCGCGCAAGCGGGCGGGAAACAGCGGAGGGATATGTCCGAAACCACCACCACAGACACGCCGGTCAACGACGAAGGGAAAGCCGTCGGTGACGGCTACGATTCTTCAAAGATACAGGTCCTGGAAGGTCTCGAGGCCGTGCGCAAGCGCCCGGCCATGTATATCGGCTCGACTGGCCCCTCCGGCCTGCATCATCTGGTCTACGAGGCCGTCGACAACTCCGTCGACGAGATCTTAGCCGGCCGCTGCACCTCGGTGGACGTCATCCTGCATGCCGGAAACTCCTGCACGGTCCTAGACGACGGCTCCGGCATCCCCGTCGACGCGATGAAGGATCCCAAGCTTCCCGCCAACATCCGCGGCAAGTCGGCCCTGGAAGTCGTCATGACCGTCCTCCATGCCGGCGGCAAGTTCGACAAGGGGGCTTACAAGGTCTCGGGCGGCCTGCACGGCGTCGGCATCTCCTGCGTCAACGCCCTCTCCGAGTGGCTCAACGTCGAGGTCTATAAAGAAGGCAAGGTGTGGAAGCAGTCTTATGAACGGGGAAAGCCCCAGGGGCCCGTCACGCCCAGCGGCAAGACCGACACCCACGGCACGCGCGTCACCTTCAAGCCCGACGTGGAGATCTTCAACGGCCACCAATTCTCCTACGACATCCTCTCTAACCGCCTTCGGGAATTGGCTTTCCTCAACGCCGGCGCCAAGATCACCATCATCGACGAGCGCGAGGATAAGAAGCACACCTTCCATTACGAGGGCGGCATCACGCAGTTCGTGAAATATCTCAACGCGAACAAGAAGACGATCCACGCCGAACCGATCTCCATGTCCAAGGAAAAGGACGAGAACGTCGTCGAGTTCGCGATCCAATACAACGAGGATTACTCCGAGAACGTCTTCACCTTCGTCAATAACATCAAGACGCCGGAGGGAGGCACGCATCTGTCGGGCTTCCGCTCGGCTTTGACGCGCGTGATCAACGACTATATCAAGAAGTACGACCTGCTCAAGGGCAAGAACTTCGGCGTCACCGGCGACGACTGCCGCGAGGGCCTTTGCGTCGTCCTCTCCTGCAAGATACCCAACCCTCAGTTCGAGGGCCAGACCAAGGCCAAGCTGGGCAACCAGGAAGTCGAGGGCATCGTCAAATCGATCGTCGGCGAGGCGCTGGTGACGTTCTTCGAGGAGAACCCGGCCACCGCCAAGGCGATATGCGCCAAGGCGATGGCGGCGGGAGAGGCGCGCGAGGCCGCGCGCAAGGCCAAGGAGTTGACGCGGCGCAAGGGCGTCTTGGACGGCTCTTCGCTTCCGGGCAAGCTCGCCGATTGTCAGGAGAGGGACCCCGAGCGCTCGGAGCTCTTCATCGTCGAAGGAGACTCGGCCGGCGGCTCGGCCAAGCAGGGCCGCGACCGCGCGTACCAGGCCATCCTTCCGATCAAGGGCAAGATCCTGAACGTGGAAAAGGCGCGCTTGGTCAAGATCCTCTCCAACGAAGAGGTTCGGACGCTGATCGCGGCCATCGGCTGCGGCATCGGCAACGAAGGCGAGGACGGCATCAAGCTCGAGAAGCTGCGCTATCACAAGCTCATCATCATGGCCGACGCCGACGTCGACGGCCAGCATATCCGAACCCTGATCCTGACCTTCTTCTACCGCCAGATGAAGCCTTTGATCGACAAGGGCCACATCTACATCGCCCAGCCGCCGTTGTTCAAGGTCAAGAAGGGCAAGAGCGAATGGTACGTGGATAACGACGAGAAGATGGAGCAGTGGCTCCTCAACGAGGGCCGCAACTCGGTGGAGGTGACCGCGTTCAATCCGACCAACGGCAAGTCGAAGAAGCTCGACGCCGACGATCTCAAGCATCTGCTCAAGGCGCTGGCGGAGCTCGAGAACATGCTCCGGCACCTGGAGCGCAAGGGCCTGCACCTGGAGAACTTCCTGGCCTACCAGGAAGAAGGCAAGCTGCCGCTCTATCGCGTGGAGCTGGCCGCCGGCGAGCACATCTTCTTTTACAGCGAGAAGGAATGGCACGAGTACCGCGACCAGTACGTCGCCGAGGCGAAAGCCAAGCTCCTGGCGGAAAAAGCGGAGAAAGCCCCCAAGAAGGAAGACCCCGCCGGGCCGGTCGTAGACGTCACCGATACGGCTCAGAACGAGGTCGACGAGGAATCCTTGGAGCCCGATATGCAGGAGCTCTGGGAGATGAAGAAGATGGCCAAGATCTCCGAGAACCTCCAGGATATGGGCCTGGACCTCAAGTGGTACGAGGTCGTGCGCGACGAGAAGACCAAGCCGCTCTTCCGCGCCAAGAGCGACAAGACCGAAGTCGACGGCTACAGCCTGAAGGATCTCATCGAGTCGGTGCGCGACGCCGGCCGCAGCGGCGCGCAGATCCAGCGCTATAAAGGTCTAGGCGAGATGAACCCCGACCAGCTCTGGGAGACGACGATGGACCCCAAGCGCCGGCGGTTGTTGAGGGTCACCTTGGAAGACCCGGCGGACACCGAGCTGGCCTTCACGACCCTCATGGGGGACAAGGTCGAGCCGCGCCGCGAGTTCATCATGCGCCACGCCAAGGAAGTCAAGAACCTCGACATCTAGGGAGATATCATGAGCAAAACCGAACAGCCGGACCTCACCCCCGAGCCCGTCGGCAACGTCACCGCGCGCGACCTCGGCGCCGAGATGAAGGCCTCCTATATCGATTACTCCATGTCGGTCATCGTCGGGCGCGCCTTGCCCGATATCCGGGACGGGCTCAAGCCCGTGCACCGACGCATCCTTTACGCGATGCACGACGAGGGCTTGGCCTCGAACAAGAAATACTCCAAGTGCGCCGGCGTCGTCGGCGAGGTCCTCAAGAAATATCACCCGCACGGAGACTCCGCGGTCTACGACGCCATGGTCCGCATGGTGCAGAGCTTCTCCCTGCTGCATCCTTTGATCGACGGCCAAGGAAACTTCGGCTCCGTCGACGGCGACCCCGCGGCCGCCTACCGCTACACCGAGTGCCGCTTATCGAAGATCGCGGAAGAGGTGCTCGCGGACATCGACCAGGACACGGTCGATTTCTCCCCCAACTTCGACGGCACGACCACCGAGCCCGCCGTCATGCCTTCGCGCGTGCCCAACCTGCTGATCAACGGCTCCTCCGGTATCGCCGTCGGCATGGCCACCAACATCCCCCCGCATAACCTCTCCGAGACCTGCGAGGCCGCCATCGCCGTCATGAAGGACCCCAAGATCGAGACCAAGGAACTGCTCAAGATCATGAAGGGTCCTGATTTCCCCACCGGCGGCATCGTCAGGGGAAAGACCGGCATCCGGGATTATTTCGAAACCGGCCGCGGCAGCGTGCGCGTCCAGGCCAAGACCGAGATCGAGGACATCAAGGGCAACCGCCAGGCCATCATCATCACAGAGCTGCCTTACCAGGTCAACAAGGCCACCCTCCTCGAGACCATCGCCGACCTCGTGCGCAACAAGAAGATCCCCGACATCTCGGACATCCGCGACGAGTCCGACCGCAGCGGCATGCGCGTCGTCATCGAGATCAAGCGCGACGGCAACGCCAACGTGGTCTTGAACCAGCTCTACAAGCACACGCAGATGGAGACCTCCTTCGGCGTCATCCTGCTCTCCTTGGTCGACGGCCGGCCGCGGGTGCTGCCGGTGCGCGACATGCTGGTCCACTACATCGCCCATCGCAAGAACATCGTCATCCGCCGCACGAAGTTCCAGCTGCGCAAGGCCTTGGACCGCGCCCACATCCTGGAAGGCTTCCTGATCGCCGTCAAGAACATCGACCGGGTCATCAAGATCATCCGGGCCGCCAAGGACACCGACACCGCGCGCGTCGACCTCATCGAAGCCTTCGAGCTTTCGAAGATCCAGGCGCAGGCCATCCTCGACATGCGCTTGGCGCAGCTGACCAAGCTGTCCGTCGATGAGCTGCAGAGCGAATACGACGCGCTGATGAAGAAGATCACCGAATACAAGGCGATCCTCGCGGACATCAAGAAGGTCATGGCCATCGTCGCCAAGGAGCTGGAGACCGTCAAGGAGGCTTTCGGCAAGTCCCGCCAGACCCAGATCACCAGCGAAGCCGCCGAGATGACCCTGGAGGACCTCATCGCCAAGGAGAACGTCGTCATCAGCCTCTCCAACGCGGGGTACATCAAGCGCATCCCGGTGGCGACCTATGTGGCGCAGGGACGCGGCGGCAAGGGCATCACGGGCGCCGAGGTCAAGGAAGAGGACTTCATCGAGCATTTCTTCATCACCGACACCCATGCCACCCTGCTCGTCTTCACGACGCGCGGGCGCGCCTTCGCGCTGAAGGCCTACGAGGTCCCCGAAGGCAACCGGACCTCTCGCGGCAAGGCGGTGGTCAACCTGCTGGCCATCATGGGCGAGGAGAAGATCACCTCCACGATCGCGATCTCCTCGTTCGAGGAGTCCAAAGGCAAGGAGACCTACCTGGTCATGTGCACCAGGTCCGGCACGATCAAGAAGACCCCGCTGATGGACTTCGAGAACATCCGGCGCTCGGGCATCATCGCCATCGGCCTCGAGGAAGGCGACATCCTGGTCGAAGTCCAGCACACCAAGGGCTCCGATGAGATCATGATCGCCACCAAGGGCGGCATGAGCATCCGTTTCCCGGAAGGCGACGTCCGCGCGATGGGGCGCGGCGCCAAGGGCGTGCGCGGCATGCGCCTCGATGAAGGGGATCAGGTCATCGGCATGGAGGCCTTCCCCGCCAACAGCAAGAAGAGCCTTCTGACCGTCTGCGAGCACGGCCACGGCAAACGCACGGAGCTCTCCGAATACCGCGGGCAGCACCGCGGCGGCGGCGGCACCATCACGATCAAGGCCACGGAGCGCAACGGCTCCGTCATCGGAGTCAAGCTTGTGACCAACGACGACGACCTGATGGTGATGACGCAGAACGGAAAAACGATCCGCATGCGCTGCAAGGACATCAAGACCATCTCCCGCAACACCCAAGGGGTGCGGCTGGTCAAGCTCGACGAGACCGACAAGGTGGCTCGCGTGGCGCCCATCGCCGTCGAGCCGCCCGTCAGCCCCGAGCTGCCGCTGCCGGAAGGCAAGAAAGACTGAAGAACAAGGCCCTCGCCTTGTGGCTGGTCCTGGCCGCCCCCGCCGTGGGGACGGCCAGGGCGGAGCTTTCCATCGAGAGCGTCCAGTGGCAGGCGGCCCATCCCGTCAAGGGTCGTCCTCAGCGTTTTGAGGATATCGGCGAGCTGCCGGCGGCTCCGCCCAAGCTCGGGGCCAAGCTGCGGGCGATGCTCAGGCTCAAGAACCGCGGCCCCAAGCGCGTGGAGGGCATCCTGCTGCGCTATAGCCTCACCGCGCGGCTGGGGCCGTTGAAGGGAGGAGAAGAGGGCATCTGGTCGGTGCCGTTCTTGATCGAGGAGCGCCGGGTCCCGAAGGTGGGAGCCAACCAGTTCTTCGAAGTGCCTCTGGAGCCGTCCGCGCTGCTCGAGCTCTACTTGAGGAAGACCGTGCGCGCCGGCTTCTGGCCCGACGAACTGAAGCTGCAGGTCATGCTGGAGCCGCATAGGGGAGCCGTGGAGACCATCTCGCCGATGGAAAGCATCTTGCCCGTTCGGCGCTTGCCATGATCGACCTTGCCCTGATCCGCAGGTCCCCGGAGGCGGTCCGCGCCGGGCTTAGCGCCCGCAACCCCCGCTACGGGGCCGCGCTCGATGAGCTGCTGAAGCTCGACCTGGACAACCGCGCCGCCATGAAGGAGGTCGAGGACCTGCGCGCCGTGCGCAACGCGGCGTCGCAGGCCATCGGCAAGGCGAAGGCCGCCAAGGACGAAGCCGGGGCGCAGAAGGTGATGGCCGAGGTGGCGGCGCTCAAGGAGAAGATGGGCGCGCTGGAAGCCTTGTTATCCCCCCTCAGCGAGAAGACCCGCCAAGCGGCCCTGGGCTTGCCGAACCTTCCGCACGAATCGGTGCCGGTCGGGACCAGCGAGGCTGATAACAAAGAGGTCCGTCGCGGCCGGGCGCCGGCGGCCTACGACTTCAAGCCTTTGGACCATCAGACGCTGGGCGAGAAGCTGGGCCTGCTCGACTTCGCCGCCGGGGCTCGGCTGGCCGGCTCGCGCTTCTGTTTATGGAAGGGCGCCGGCGCCAGGCTGATGCGCGCCATCATCTCTTTTCAGCTCGACCTTCATACCAAGGAGCACGGCTACGAGGAGATTTGGCCCCCTTACCTGGCGCTGCCGGAAGTCCTTGAGGGCACCGGCCAGCTGCCGAAGTTCGAGGCCGATCTTTATAAGACCGGGACGAGCGACGGCGAGAAGAACCGCGACCTCTATCTGATCCCCACCGCCGAGGTGCCGCTGACCAACCTGGTCCGCGAGCAGATCCTGCCGGCCGAGCGGCTGCCCATGAAGATGACGGCGTATTCCCCCTGCTTCCGCCAGGAGGCCGGGTCCTACGGCAAGGACGTCCGCGGGCTCATCCGCAACCACCAGTTCGACAAAGTCGAGCTCGTCTGGATCACCAAGCCCGAGGATTCTTTGGCCGCGCTCGAGACCCTGACGGCGCATGCCGAAGAGGTGCTCAAGCGCCTAGAGATCCCGCACCGCGTCCTCTCGCTTTGCACGGCCGACATCGGCTTCGCCTCGCGCAAGACCTATGATCTGGAAGTGTGGATGCCCTCGGAAGGACGCTACCGCGAGATCTCCTCTTGCTCCGACTGCGGTGATTTTCAAGCCAGAAGGATGAACGCGCGCCTGCGCCGCGACGCCAAGGCGGCGCCCGAGTTCGTCCACACCTTGAACGGCAGCGGCGTGGCCGTCGGGCGCCTGTTCGCGGCCATCCTCGAGAACTTCCAGCAGAAAGACGGCGGCGTCAGGATCCCTACAGCCCTGGTCCCGTTCTTCGGGGCCGAGCGTTTGGGATGAGCGCCCTCGACGAACTCGCCGGGCTCGTCGCCCGGCTGCGCGCGCCCGACGGCTGCCCCTGGGACCGCGCCCAGACCCACCGCTCCTTGATCCGCTACCTCCGCGAGGAAGCCGTGGAGCTGGAGAAGGCGCTGGTGCGCGGACGCTGGCATGAGATGGAAGACGAGCTGGGCGACTTGCTGCTGCAGGTCCTGCTTCATGCCCAGATCGCCAAGGAGGGCGGGCGCTTCGACATCCAGGACGTGGCGCGCTCCCAATTCCTCAAGCTCAAGCGCCGCCACCCGCACGTCTTCGGCAGACGCGCCTTCAAGACGGCCAAGGACGTCAGGAGGCACTGGGATGAGATCAAGGTGACCGAGCAGGCGCTGCGGCGCAAGGACGTCGAACGCCGGACGAGAGCCAAGGAAGCCCGCAACGGAGCTAAGGCCAAGCGTCGGGGATCGAGAGCTTACGGCGCAAGCCGTCTTTTACGGTCCTGACGCACTGGGCGACCCCCGGCATCCTCGTGCGCGGCGGCTCGAGGGCCGCGCTCAGGCGCTTCCAGCCGGCCTCGCGTTCGCCCAGGGCGGCATGGTCGTAGTAGAGGGAAATGGCCAGGCCGAGATATTCTCCGGGGTGCTTTTCCTTCTGCAGCAAAGACAGCGACTCCTCGGCCTGCGCGATCTGCCGCTGGTAGATCTTCGGATGGGAAGACGAGACCTCGACGAAGCGCGACTTCTTCCAGGCGTAGACTTCGGTGCGGTAGGCCGCCTTGGTCATCGTGTCGAAGTTCTCACAGCCGGTCGAAAGGAAGCGGCCCAGCGGCAGCTCGCGCGCGATGAAGACCCGCTCGCCGGTTGAATCTTCGATGCGGCCTTCCGGGAATTCCCCCGCTTGGCGGAAGCGCGGTTTGTCGTAGCGCAGGACGTGCAGCGTGCGGGTGCCCAGGCCGGGGACGAGCGTATAGTAGGCAAGGGTCTTGGCGCCGGGCTCCAGAAGCTCGGGGAAGCCCTCCGGCTTGACCGACGCATGCAGCTCCTGCTTCTCGATGCCCGAAGGATGGGTGTAGACCATCACGGCCTTGCCGGCCCTCTCGGTGTAGACGTTGAACTTGTCGACATCCAGGTTGCCGTCATGGAAGATCACGGCATGCAGCACGGCCCCGCCGACCTTCTGGCTGAGGATGCGCGCGGGTTTCAGGCCCAGGCGGGCCATGTCGGAGAATTCCGCGGCGAGGGCGGCCGGGGCGTCCGCGCGCGCCGGGCCTGCCAGCAGGGCCAGCAGGAGGAGAGCCCTCATCATAGCTTCAACCAGCGCCGCCGCCGCAGCTCTTCGGCTATCTGCACGGAGTTGAGGGCCGCGCCCTTGAGCAGGTTGTCCGAGACGACCCATAAGGCCAGCTCGGAGCCGTCGACGCCGCGCCGCAGGCGCCCGGCATAGACGGGCCAGCGCCCGGCGGCGGTCTGCGGCGTGGGGTAGTCCCCCTCCCTCATCAGAACGAGGCCCGGGGCGCGTGCCAAGAGCCTTCTTGCTTGGGCCGGGGAGGCGGGCCTCTTGAGCGTGAGCCAGGCGGCCAGGGAGTGTCCCCGCACGACCGGGACCCGGACTGCGGTCACGCTGACCTCGAGCGACGGCGCCGCCCAAAGCTTGCGCAGCTCGGCGGCGACCTTGACCTCTTCGCCGGAGCGCCCCTGCGCGTCGAAGCCGCCGACTTGGGGGAAGACGTTGAGCGCGGCGGAGCGCGGCAAGGCGGCCGCGGCCGGGGCTTTCGGGCAGGGCGCGCGGCCGCCCCCGCGCAGCCCCGACGCGAGCCGCCGGTTCTGGGCGAAGAATTCGTTCAAGGCTTCTTTGCCGGCGCCCGAGACCGCCTGGTAGGAGGCGATGCGGGCCTGGCGGACGCCGAGGGCGCGGTGCAGCGGGTGGCCGGCGACGGCGATGCCGGTGACCGTGCAGTTGGGCCCGGCGATCAGGCGGCTCTTGAAGCGGAGCGCTTCGGGATTCACTTCCGGGATGACCAGAGGCACCTTCGTGTCGAGGCGGAACTCGGAGCTGTCGTCGATGACCCAGACGCCGCGGGCCGCCAGCGAGGGGCCGTAGCGGCGGGCCACGTCCTCGGAGCTGACGAGGAACACCAGCTGGCAGGAGGCCAGGGCGGCGGCGTCGACGCCGGGAGCGGCGAGGGTCTTGCCGCGGAAGCGCACGTCCTGACGTTTACGTCCGGAGGAGAAGGGCAGGAGCGCCGACACCGGGAAGCGCCGGGCCTCCAGGAGGTCCAGGACCTCCCGGCCGACCATGCCGGTGGCGCCGACGACGGCGACCCGCAGGCCGCGCTTAGGGGCCATAAGGAACGACGGAAGGCTCGCTTTGTCCGGTCACGCCGGACACGTTGCGCGCCGCGCCGCGCAGGTAGAGCCCGGCGCCGACCTTATCGGCGGGCAGGCTGAACAGGAAGGGCTGGCGGCGCTGCAGGCGCGTGATGCGCTCCCAATCCAGCTGGTCGCGGGAGCTTTCGACCCAGGCTTCGTCGATGTTCTCTCCCGACACCGAGAAGGACGCCACGTAGCGCTTGCCCGCCCTTTGGGCGCTGAACTCCGTGACCGCGATCTCCTCGGAGCCGGAGGGCACGAGCTTGATGGCAAGGGCCGGGTAGATGCTGTTGATCGGGGTTTCCAGGGCCGTGGCGGCGTTGCGCGGCGGCACGCCCGAGATCGAGTGGTTGTTCCAGGCGCGGGTCTCGCGCGGAGAAGAATCCTCGACGGGGGCGGCGGCCAGGATGGGCGCGCTCGAGGCTCGGACGAAGTGCTGCGTCGGCGACCAGACGATGAGGTAGTTGGGCTGCGAGAAGCTGACCATGGCGCGAGGCACCTCGGCCCAGAACCAGTCCGACCCGCCGACGCCTTCGAGGTAGGCATGAGCGTCGGGCTCCAAGGGCAGGTCGGAGGTCTCGGCAAGGAAGAAGCTCTGCTCAGCGGTGAAAGACGGCGTCTGCGACACGCCCATGTAGACCTTGCCTGCGATGAGCTCGCGCAGCCAGGGCTTGTCGACGTTGGGGCGGGTCTTGGCGCGGCCTATCTTCGCGCCGATGAAAGCCCTGGAGAAATCCCCCAGCGGCGCCGGCGGGAGCTTGATGATCCAGGCGTTGTTGAAGCCGATGAACCAGTTGGCATCAGAACCGCTATCGGCGAAGCGGCCGAAGTCGTTGATGCTGGCCGCCAGCGAAAGATAGGTCGGCAGGATCGTGCTTGTTGAGAACACGGGGGCTTCAAAGCCCCAACTGGTCCCCGCCAGGAAGATTGCTAAATACGAAAAAATCATTATTTTTTAAACATATTTACGATTTTATCAAAGTCCGTCAACGAGTAAAAATGGATCGTGATCTTGCCCTTGGTTGGATCCTTTTTCGTCCGGATGTCTACCTTGGTGCCCAAGACCTGCTGCAAGGCGCCCTCCAGGGCCTTGATATCGGCTGATTTCGGGGTTTGGGGTTTTATGGAAGGCAAGGGGGTTTCCAATCCTTCGCCAGCCTCGACCTTGCGGGCCAGGTCTTCGGTTTCACGCACCGAGAGGCGGCGTTCCTGGACTATATCAAAAAGTCCTTTTCTTTCCAGCGGATTTTTAACAACAAGCAAGGCTCGGCCATGGCCTTCGCTGATCTGGCCGAACTCTAGGGCCTTCTGGATCTCGTCGGAAAGTTCGAGCAAGCGTAGTGTGTTGGAGATCACGGCCTTGGACTTTCCTACGATCTGGCCGAGTTCGGTCTGATTGATCGAGAACTCTTTCATCAATCGAAGGAAGCCTAGCGCTTCTTCGATGGCATTAAGATCCTCTCGCTGGATGTTCTCGATAAGAGCCAAAGCCAAGCGCTCTTTGTCTGATTTCGGGTGTCGAACGATCACCTCGACTTCATCGAGGCCGGCGAGTTCGCAGGCGCGCAGACGGCGTTCTCCCGCGATGAGTTCATAGGAGTTGTCGCTCTTGTCGAAGGATACGAGGATGGGTTGGGCTAGTCCATGCTCCTTGATGGAGGCGGATAATTCGCTCAAGCGTTCCGGGTCGAAATGGCGTCGCGGCTGGAGGCGGTTCGGCCGGATCTTAGAGATAGAAATCAGTGACGTTTGTTCTTTTGGGGTGATCACCGAGGGCTTTGGGGCGACAGGAATGAGAGCATCAAGACCGCGGCCTAGGGCGTTTCTCATGAGGGATTCTCCAGTGTGATGGTTTCCGTAGGTGCGGGCAGGTCGACGCCGCGGCGGGCAAGAAGCTCGCGAGCGAAGGCTGCATAGGCTTCAGCTCCCTTGGATTTTGGGTCGTACTGAAATATGCTTTGACCGAACCCCGGCGCTTCGGCAATGCGGATGTTTCTGGGGATGATCGTGGAAAACATTCGGGGTCCGAAAAACTTGCCGACCTCGTCTTTGACCTGATTAGAGAGCGTCATCCGGGCATCGAACATGGTAAGTACCCCCCCCTCTATCACTAGGTTAGGGTTGAGGGCTTGCTGAATCCGTTGGACCGCGTCTATGAACTGGGCCAATCCCTCCATGGCATAATATTCGCCCTGGATCGGTACGATGGTCTTGGATGCGGCATTGAGAGCGTTGATCGTCAATAGGCCAAGAGAAGGCGGGCAGTCGATGATAATGTAGTCGAAGCGGTCCTTGATGCCGCTTAAGGCTCCCTTGAGCCTGCTTTCTCGGGCAAGCGCGGATACGAGTTCGACTTCTGCGCCGATCAGGTCTTGATTTGAGCCGGCAACGGACAAAAAAGAGAGCGCTGTCTCTTTGATGGTTTTTTCCAGAGGCATCAATTCAACGAGCACGTTGTAGATGTTCGGGGTAAAAGAACGCTTGTCAAAACCGAGGCCGGAGGTGGCGTTTCCTTGGGGATCCATGTCTATTAGCAATGTTCTTTTCCCGTGGCTGGCTAGGGCTGCGGCCAAATTGACGGCCGTTGTCGTTTTTCCCACCCCCCCTTTTTGATTCGCTATCGCAATTATTTCAGACATTGGTGTTTTTAAAAGTTTTCACGTGGAAACTCTGTTTTTTTCCTGGAAAGTGATAAAACTATAACAGATAACCCAGATTCTGTCAATAAAAAAAGTCGTTGCGGCTGTTCAATATGTGTTATATATTGATATATATTATCTTTTATGTGTTTTAGTTGCTATGTATTATCATATAGTGACTTCTATTATCTTGCAAAGGTCGTCTATTTCAAATACAATGGCAGGCCGCAAAAAAAGGGGGGGGCTGGCTATGGAAAAGAACCGCAAGCTCGACGGCTTGCTTCGCTCGATCCGTGCGGGGCAGACGCAGACCGTTCTTTTGGCTTTTCCCGACATGCAGGGCCGCTGGATGGGAAAGCGCGCCACAGGCCGGCATTTCGCCGAGACCGTTTCGCGGCACGGCACGCATGCCTGCGCCTATCTGCTGACCGTAGACATGGAGATGGATCCGGTGCCCGGCTATGAGCTGACGAGCTGGGCCAAGGGCTACCAGGATTTCCTGCTGGCGCCGGACCTCTCGACGATCCGGCCGCTGCCTTGGCAGCCGGGCACGACCTTGATCGTCTGCGACCTCAAAAGCGCCGATGGCACAAAACCCGTGGCGGTCGCGCCGCGCCAGATCTTGAGAGACCAGGTCTCACGGGCCGCCGCCGAAGGCTTCAGCTTGAAGATGGCTTCCGAGCTGGAGTTCTATCTCTTCAAAGAGACCTACGACAGCGCGCAGAAGAAGCGCTGGCATGACCTGGAGCATTTCGGCTCCTATATCGAGGACTACCACATCCTGCAGGGCACCAAGGAAGAGTTCGTCGTCGGCGACATCCGTAATCTCATGGAGAAGGCCGGCATCCCCGTGGAGACCTCCAAGGGGGAATGGGGACCGGGTCAGCACGAGATCAACCTGGGCTATGCGGGACCCGTCGAGACGGCCGACTGGCATACGATCTATAAACACGGAGCCAAGGAGATCGCCATGCAGAAGGGCGTCAGCATGACCTTCATGGCGAAATTCGATTCCAAGCTGGCGGGGTCTTCCTGCCATATCCACACGAGCTTGTGGGACAAGGCCGGCAAGAAGCCGCTCTTCTGGGAGGGGGGGAAAGCCAGCAAGCTCTTCCGTCATTTCCTGGGCGGGCAGATGGCCTTGGCGCGCGAGCTGTCCTATTTCTACGCCCCGACGGTCAACTCCTACAAGCGTTATCAGTCGTCCACCTTCGCGCCGACGCGCATCGCTTGGGCGGCCGACAACCGGACTTGCGGCTTCCGCACCGTCGGAGAGGGGGGGGCTTACCGCATCGAGAACCGCATCCCCGGCGCCGACGTGAACCCTTATCTGGCTTTCGCGGCCACCATCGCCGCCGGTCTCTACGGCATCAAGAACAAGATCGAGCCGCCGCCGGAGCTCAAGGGCAACGCCTACGAGAGCAAGGTCGCGCCCGTGCCCAAGACCCTGCACGAAGCCATCGCGCTGCTCGAGAAGTCCAAGGCCGCCCAGCAGGCCTTCGGTGAAACGGTGTTCAAGCACTACCTGCACACGGCGCGCGCCGAACAAGCGGCGTACGACCGGGCGGTGACTTGCTGGGAGCGCGAGAGGAATTTCGAGCGGATCTGAGGGCTAGGCTTCGACGCGCTGGATCGCCTCGAAGATCTCGAGGGGCTCCGGCAGGTCGCGGAAATACTCCAGGGTGATCGCGACGAAGCAGAGCTTGGCGCCTTGGCTCTGGGCATGGATCTCGCGGGACAGATAGATCCGCCCGAAAGGCGCGGCCTCCAGCAGCAGCTCCGCCGCCCTGGTGTCCGTGACGTGCAGGCCCATGCGGAGGAAGACGCGGTCGGGATCCTTCCGGGCGCCATTGTCCTTGGCGCAGCGCGCCTGCAGCGCCAGCGCGCAGGCCAAGGCGCTGGGGGCCAGGGGGAACTCGCAGACGGAGATCTCGCCGCAGGAGCGCACGAGCGCGCCGCCGTGCTTTCGCAGCAGGCCCTCGAGCACGAGGCTGGAGGCGTCGACGAAATCGACCTCGGGCGGGGGCTTCGTCCGTCCCGGGGTTCGGCTCGTCACCAAGAGGAATGCGGGCATCAGGCGGCTCCGATCGCTTTGGCGAATTCCGCGACCGATTGGAACCGATCTTCCGCCTTGAAGCTCATGCAGCGCTCCACCGCGCGGGAGAGCTCCGGAGGCACCGAGGGCTCCAGGTCCGCCAGGGGTTTGAAGTCCTGTTTTTCCTTCTGTATGTAGAAGTTCGGCCCCGTGAAGGGCTGCTCGCCGCCCAGCAGCTCGTAGACGGTGGCGCCTAGGGCGAAGATGTCGGCGCGCAGGTCCGAGCGACCTCGCTCCTGCTCCGGCGCCATGTAGGCCAGCGTGCCGGAGGTGTCCAGCTTGGTCTTGGAAAGCCTTTCCGCCGTATCCTTGATCTGCCGGGCGACCCCGAAATCCATGACCTTCGCGTAACCGTGCTTGGTCAGCATGATGTTGGAGGGCTTGATGTCGCGGTGCACGACCTTGCAGGAGTGCGCGTAGGCCAGCGCTTCGCAGATGCATTTGAGCACCGGCTTGGCCTTTTCGGCGGGCATGACCCGTTTGGTATCCAGATATTCCTGCAGCGTTTTGCCGTCGACGTACTCGAAGATCAGATAGAGCTCAGCGCCCTCGTCTAGGATCGCGTAGATGTCGGCGATGAAGGGGTGGTGCAAAGACGCCGACAACTTGGCCTCCTTGAGGAACAGGGTCTTGTCGCGCCCGGCCAGCTTCAGCGCGGGCAGCATGCGTTTTATGGCCACGGGCCGGTCGAGCGAGTGGTCCCGGCCCTCGTAGACGATGCCCATGCCGCCGCTGCCGAGCTCGCGCTTCAGTTCATACTTGCCCGCCAGCCAGCCGGCCGGCTTGACCGGCGCCGCCGGTCCAGCGGGGACGGGCTTCTCCGGCGTCTTGGGAGCGACCAGCTCGAAGGTCCCGCCCTGCGCCGAGCAGCAGCGGGCGGTCTCGGCGAGCCATTCGTCGCGTTCGGCCAGCCTTTCCGGGGCGGCCGCCGTCCAGCTGTCGTCCCGAAAAAACAAGAGCAAGGTCTCAGGCGCCTTGTCCGGCAGGGCGACGGTCAGCAAGAGGCAGGGCTCTTGGTCCGGCGGCCCGGCTTTCAGGCGTACGATGGACGAAAGAGCGGCCTCATAAAGGACGGGCCCCGGCTCCTTCTCGCGCATGGCGGCCAGGTCGTAGTAGGCCGCGCAGAGCACCAGCCGCCGGTCGGTCAGGTATGAGTGGCAGAGCCGGCCGCTCAGGCCGCTTGCCGGCCTGAGGAAATGGCCGTTGGCGGCTTCTTTGACCAGGCTCTCGCCGTCGGCTAAGGGGATCACCATGCCGTCGAGCGGGAGGCGAGGAGGTCCACGAAGGCTTTCACTACTTTAGGGTCGAAGCTCTTGCCGGCCCCGTCCTGGGCTTCCTGAAGGGCCTTCTGATGGAGGTCGCGGCCGCGCAAGCCGACCATGCGCAGGTCCTCGACGGCCTCGACCAAGCTCAGGATGCGAGCGCCCAACGGGATGGCGTCACCCGCGAGCTTGTCTGGAAAGCCCGCGCCGTCGAACCTTTCATGATGATGCAGGATCAGAGGGACGGCCCCCTCCATCATCGTGATGCCCTCGAGCATCTTGGCGGACAAGGTCGGATGCAGCTCTTCGGAGGCCTTCATGACGCCCATGTCGGCGAGGAACTCCGCGCTATTCATGGCGATGTAGCCGATGTCATGGAGCATGCCCGCGTAATAGAGCATGCGGTAGTCGTGGTCTTCGACGCCCAGCGATCGGCCGATAGCGCGGGCCAGCTTGGCCGAGCGCATGCAGTGGCCTTCCATGTTGGGGCGGGTCGTCTCCACCGCCAGGCAGAGCAGGTCCAGGCCATGGGTCAGGAAGTTGTTCTGCTCGGCGTTGGTCTTGGTGTGCGAGATGCTGGCGGCGGCAAAAGAAGCCATGTGGGTGAGCAGGTCGACGTGCTCCTGGGTGTAGCTGCCGGAGCGGCGGTTGAGCACCTCGACGACGCCGATGAGCTCGTCGCGGAAGACCATCGGCACGCAGAGGGCGGAGCGGGTCACGAAGCCCGTCTTGCGGTCGAAATCGGCGGCGAAATGCGGGTCCTTCCGGGTGTCTTCGACCACCTCGGGCTTGCCGCTCTGGGCCACCCAGCCGGCGATGCCCTGCCCGAGGGGAAGGCGCATGGTCTTGAGGCTTTGCCCTTTCTCGCCGGAGGCGACCTTGAAGAAGAGGTGCTGCTTGTCGTCGGTGACCAGCATGATGGCGCTGGCCTCGCTGTCGAGCAGCTGTTCGGCGGCGGTGCCGATCTTCTGCAGGAGGAAGTCCAGGTCGACGGCGGAGTTCAGGCTGCCGGCGATGGAGAAAAGACCAAGCGCTTTCTTGACGTCGGCTTCCCCGTTGACGCTCACTTATTCCGTCCCCCCGAGGACTTCGCGCACGGTGGTCAAGCCCTGGAGGACTTTTTCGAGCCCGTCCTGGTTGATCGTGCGCATGCCGCCCTTCTTGGCCGCGACGCGGATGACCTCGGTGACCATGGTCTGCAGGCAGATGGCGCGCAGTTCGTCGCTCATGACCAGCAGCTCGTGGAGGCCCACGCGCCCCCGGAAGCCCACCCCTTTGCAGGCTTCGCAGCCCTTCGCCCCGTAGAGCTTGACGCCCGCGGGCAGGGGGACCCCGGTCTCCTTGAAAGTCTTGATCTCGTCGGCTGTCGGGTCGTGGGGCGTCTTGCAGTCCGGACAAAGCCGCCGGGACAGGCGCTGGGCCAGGATGGCCTTGATCGTCGAGACCACCAAAAAGCCCGGCACGCCCATCTCGGTCAGCCGCGAGATGGCCGAGGGGGCGTCGTTGGTGTGGATCGTCGAGAAGACGAGGTGGCCGGTCATGGCCGCCTCCATGGCGATGTGGCCCGTCTCCTCGTCGCGGATCTCGCCGACCATGATGACGTCGGGATCGAAGCGCAGGAAGGAGCGCAGCGCCGTCGAAAAGTCGAACTTCTTGTTCTCGCCGAGCTTCATGTCCGGGTTGACCGGGATCTGGACGATGCCGTCGATGTTGTACTCGACCGGGTTCTCCGCCGTCAAGATCTTGATGTCGGGCCGGTTGGCGTGGTTCAAGGCGGCGTAGAGGGTCGTGGACTTGCCCGACCCCGTGGGGCCGCAGATGAGGATCAGGCCGAAGTTCTTCTTGCCGCCGATGCCCTTGAGCAGCTCCAGGAACCGGTCCAGGGTGTCGGGTAAAAAGCCCATCTGCTTGATGTCGACGCGCACCGAGTTGCGGTCGAGGATGCGCATGACGCAGGCTTCGCCGTAGACCGTCGGCAGCATCTCGACTCGGAACTCGATGGGATTGCCCTTGTTGAGGACCTGGATGCGCCCGGACTGGGGGATGCGCTTCTCGGTGATGTTCATCGAGTTGGTCATGATCTTGAGCTTGGCGATGAGCGCGTTGCGGTAGGCCCAGGGGACCTTGAAGGGCCCCGGCGTCAGCACGCCGTCGACCCGGAAGCGCAGCAGGATCTTGGAGTCCTTGCCCGTGGGGTCCTCCTGCGGCTCGATATGGATGTCGGAGGCTTTGCTGGCCAGGGCGTTGAGGATGATGGCGTTGACCAGCTTCTCGACCTCGGGCGCGGAGGCGTCGACCTTGGCGATGTCGGATTTGGAATCCGGCTTGACCAGCTCGAGGCCCGAGTCCTTGGGGATGGCCCATTCCTCGATCTTCGGGGCCTCCTCCTCTTCGAGGCTCTTGATGAGGGCGCCTCCGCCTTTCCCGTAGGCGGCGTCGAGCGTGTCGAAGACGTCCTGCGGCAGGGCCAGGTAGGTCTTGACCTGCAGGCCGGTGCGCAGCTGGAGGTCCTCGATGATATCGAGGTCGCGCGGGTCCGACATGGCGAAGGCGATCATGTTCTCCGCCTTGGTGAAAGGCACGGCGATGTGCCGACGGGCCACCTTCTCCGGGATGATCTTGACGATCTCGGCGCTGATGTTCATTTCGACGAGGTCGGCGATCTCGACCTGCCAGCCCTCCGCCAGCGCCTTGAGCAGCGGCTCCTTGGCGAGGAGCTTGGCGTCGATGATGGCCTGCTGGAGGCTCTTGTTGCCGGCGGCGGCCTCCGCGTCGGCGGCGGCGACCTGCTCCTCGGTCAGGGCCTGGCTTTCAAGGAGGATCTCCTTGACCGTCTTGTGCCGCTGAAGGCCTTTAACCGCCATGGGGGGAAACCTTGTAGACCTTGGTCATCTTGGCCACCCCTTTGAGCTGCAGGGGGTCGACCTCGGCGCAGGCGACCTCGGCCTTGCTCATGGAGAGGTAGACGGCCTCGGTGAAGAACACCTCGCCGGGCGCGGCCAGATTGCCGAGCTGGGCCGTGATGCTGACCGGTTCGCCGAAGATGTCTCCGTCGGTCAGATGGATCTCGCCCATGTTGACGGCGATGCGGATCTCGATGCGCTCCGCCTCGGGCCGGTAGGAGTTATAGCGCGCCAGGGCGTCTTGGGCCGCGGCCGCGCCCAGCACGGCGTTGGTGGGGCTGTCGAAGACGAGCAGGTAGGCTTCCCCGATCGTGTTGATGAGCTTTCCGCCGCGGCTCTGCAGCACCGGCAGGACGATCTGTTTCTGCTTTTCGAGCAGGGAAAGCAGGGCGGCCCGGCTGATCTGATTGGTCTTCTTCGTGAAGTCCTTGATATCCGTGCGCATGATCGTCAGGACTCGGGTATCGCTGCTGTTCATCAGGAGCAGGATAGCCCCGCTTGAGTCGCCTGTCAAGCGTTAGGCTGGGTCGGCAGGGGGCAGGCCGGGGCGTAGCAGCGGGAGATCGCCAGGCTGGCCAGCGTCCAGCCGGCCACGGCATCGACGACATACAGGAAGGCGAAGCCGAACGGGAACTTCCACCAGACGAAGTTAGACATCTGGCCCAGCACTCCGACGCAGATGCCGAAGAAAGCGCCGTACAAGGCGGCGTCCTTGAGGGTCAGGCCGGGGATCTTGCCCAGGATCCAGGTCCAAAAGAAGGCGCCCACCGTCTGGATGAGCAGGCCTAAGGCCATCGTCTTGCCCATGGAGCCCCAGCCGGCCTTGTGATAGGACAGGAATAGGAACGGGTCGGTCGGCGCGGTCTTGCCTGAGGGGTCGTTGGCCAACAGGTAGACGCCGCCTTGCAGGGCGGAGGCTTCGAGGCTGTGCACGAGGGGCGCGGCGTCCGGGAGTTGGGCAACGCTCCTATTATGGAAAGGCAGCGCCATCCAAGACAGGGCCTGCCAGACGAAGACGATCAACCCGCCGACGACGGCGCCTTTCCATGGCGAAAGGCAGCGGTGTTCGATCATGCGGCGTCCCGCGTCTTGGCCAGGCCTTGGCTGGCCAAGGCCCAACCGGTCATCTTGTAGAGGAGCCGCGCGCCGACATTGGCGTCCCACTCGTTCTTGCCGGCGGGGTCAGGAGCCACTTCGTTGAGGTCGAACCCGACGATCCGCCGCCCAGAGCGCGCGACGGCTCCCAGGACGTGGTTGGCTTCGGAGAACTCCAGGCCGCCGGGCACCGGCGTGCCGGTGTGGGGGCAGAAGCGCGGGTCCAGGCCGTCGATGTCGAAGGTGACCCAGACGTCCTTGGGCAGGGCTTCCGCTATCTCTTGGGCTACCGCGTCGAACGGCTCGCCGGCGAAGCGCCGCCGGGCCAGGTCGCCGTCATAGAACACGGCGACCCGTTCTTCCTGGGCCGCGCAGAAAGCGGCTTCCTGTTCGGAAAAATCCCTGATGCCCACCTGCACGAGCTTGGCCACCGCCGGGAGGTCGTTTAAGACGTTGTAAAAGATGGAGGCATGCGACCAGGTGAAGCCTTCGTAGGCCGCTCGCGTGTCGTGATGGGCGTCGAAATGAAGGATCCCCATGCCGGGATGTCGTTTGGCCGCGGCTTTGATGGCGCCGTAGGGGGTGGAATGGTCGCCGCCGATGATGGCCGGTATCTTCCCGCTCTCATAGAGCCGCTCGGTCTCTTTCTCGACGTAGGCGTTGAGCCGGTCGCCGAGGCGGTTGACGAGGTCCAGCGCCTTGCGGGGGGATGGCTTTCCGGCCAGCAGCGCCTTGATCACGAGCTGGGCGGCCTTCTTGGCCTCTTTGTTCCAGGCCCGCACGGCGGGCGATTCGGGCAGCAGGAAGAGCCCCGGTTCGTAGGGCTTGAGCACGTCGAAATCATAGAGGTCGAGCTGGGCGCTGGCTTCCAGGATGGCGGAGGGGCCCATCGAGGTGCCGCCGCCGTAGGACGTCGTCGCCTCCCAGGGCACGGGCAGGTAGACGAGGGAGGCATCCTTCTCGGTGAAGGGAAGGCCGAAGATGCCGTCGGCGGCGGAGCCGGGCGCGGCGGGGTCGAAGCTCTTGGTCACGCCGCTATTATAGAAAATCGCCTAGAGGGCGATGCGGATGTCGATGGCGTCATAGTCGACGCAGGGCGCGATGGCGCGGCGGGGGGACTTTTTGGCCTTGGGCAGCTTGACCAGGCCGTGCTTGTGGAGGATCTCGATGTCGCGCAGCACGCTGGGAAAGCCTCGGCCGAGAAGCTTGGCCAGGGCGTAGACGCTCTGGGGCTTCTTCTCCTTGACGCAGCGCAGGATCTCGAGGCGCTTGGGCGTCAGGAAGTTGCGCATCACTTCGATGCTCGTGAAGGAGACGCCGTCGTGCCGCTTGAAGGGCAGGCGCTTTCGGGCGGCTTCGTAAGCCTCCTCGAATTCATCCATGGACTCTTCAAGACTCTTGATGCTGAATGAAACCACTTTCATGTCAGGCCCTCTCGGTGAGCGCGCCACTGGGCGATATCCCTCAGGAAATCCAGCTTCAAGCTCGGGACACCGGGGAAAAGACCGGGGGACTCGAGGCCGTCGATGTGTTTGTGCGGTCCCTTCGGGTGGTGGTTGTCGTAGAGGATGGCCGGCTGGATCCATCCTGCTGGGATGAAGGCGAGCCGGTATTTGATCCCGTCTGGATATTTTTCGTTTGAAGGAACCCTCCAGATCACGATTTCGACGAGTCCTCCCTCCGGGAGGGACTTCTTCTCCCGAAAGACTAAGACGGCCTTCACGGGAGACCCCTATATGGTACATTTAATAGCATATATTAGCAAGGGGCAAAGCCCCTCTACTTATATACGACCGAGGGTGGGATTTAGTTCCCTTTAGCGGAGCTTCACGTCGGGGGGGCTGGCAGACTGTCCTAAGCTTTCGGCAGCTCGTTCTTGATCAGGTCGAGGATGGCTTGCGGCGTGGCCACCTCGCCGTGGAGGGGGAACCCTTCCAGGCCGTGGGAGAGCGCCCTTTCCGCCGCCGCCAGGGAGGCTTGGTTCTTGAAGTACACGGTGATCTTCCAGGCGCCGCCCGTCTCTCGGGCCACGGCCTCGAGGGCTCCGGGCATCTTGCTCAGCATCTTCTTGCGGTTGCGCTCGATGGCGGTCGTCGCGTCGAGGAACCCGTTGAAGCGGCGGTCCAAGCGCTTCATCTCTTGGTAGCCGCGCACCGCTTGGTAGGCGTTGTAAGCTAAGAGGCCCAGGCCCAGCATCACCAGAACGGCGACGACGGCCCCGCTTAACGGCGCGGCCGCCAGGGACAGCCCGGCCAGGGCCATGCCGGCCATGCCGGTGGGCGCCTTGGTCTGGCCTTGCGCCGCCCAGAAGGCAACCTCGGTCTGGAACTCCGCCCCGAGCTCGGCAAGAGGCTTTTCTTCCAGGCCGTTCTCGCCCAGCAGTGCGCCCATGATGGCTTCCCCTTGGGGCGAGAGCCAGAAAACGGCGTCTTCGCCGAGCATGACGTAGCCTTCGGCGGCTTCCTTGGTGCCGTAGGAGATCAGCTTGTGGCCCGGCTTGTTGAGGACCTTGAGCGAGGACCCGTCGGGCAGAGCGAAGACTTCAGTGAACTTGGCCGCCAGCTCGGGCTTCATCTCAAGGCTCAGGCCTTCCTCCGCCATGGCCTTCAGCGCGCGATCCCAGGAGTCCTGGGGTACCCGCGCGTCCTTGGGCAGAGCGACCTTGGCCGCCTTGGGCGCGGCGTCGATCAGCGAAGACATCGTCTCGTCCAAGGCCTTGGCGTAGCCGGAGAAGCCGTGGCGCAGGTCCTGGGCGGTGATCTCGTAGCGCACGTCCGGAGTGATCCCTAGATTCTCGATGGGCCAGCCGCCGGGGCGCTCGGCGAAGGTCCAGGTGTAGCTGAGCCCTGAGACGCCCTGTTGGTTGGGGAACTCCACTGATTTCACTGCGCCGCCGGCGCCGGAGGTGCGCATGCCGAAGATGGTGGCGCGCTTGTTGTCCTGCAGGATGGCGGGGAAGAAGTCCGCGCAGGAAAAATCGAGCTCGTTGACGAGCACGACCAAGGGCTTGGTGTAGCGCACCGCCGTGCTGGGGGAGATCTTGTCCAGGCCGAAGAGGGCGGTGGCGTTGGTCAGGCGGCGGCCGGCCTTGAGCTCGTCGAGGATGAACTGGGCGTAGCGGCCGACGCCGGCCATGGTCTCGGCCTCGTCTCCTTCGAGTCCGGCCATCTCCTCGCGGAGCGCGCTTTCCTCGGCCTCGTGGGTCTTGGCGGGGTCGAGCTGAGAGAGGACGTCGGCGGCCCAGACGGCGTCGTTCTCGTCGATGATCATGCGGTGCTTGGGCACGTCCAAGGGCTTGTCGGTGAGCATCGACAGGAGGGCGTACATGTAGAAGAGGCTGCCCCCGGGGTTGTTGACTTGGTCGAAGACGAGGCCGTCGGTTTTCTTTTGAAACATCGCGATGACCTTGGCGAACATCGCGGCGCCCTGCTCGTCTCCCATGTAGTCGGAGACGCGGATATAGCCGATCCTCTGGCCCTTGGCGTTCTTGTAGATGGCGGCCTTGAAGGGGAGCTGGGCGGCCAGCTCGGGCGGCGTCTCCCAGAGCACTTCGCCTAAAGCGGGCACGAAGCTGTTCTTGCCGCCGATGGAAAACCCGTTGTCGGCCTTGTCGGTGGCGCCCTTCTGGGGGCTGAGCATGTTGGGGAAAATGCGCCGGAGGGCCTTGCGGAAGGCTTCCTTGGCGACGGAATCGCCGGTGGGGAACTGCCAGAAATCGACGTTCTGCGCGCCGAGGCCGCCGTCGCGCACGGGGGTGTCTTGGGGTATGAGTTCTTCTTTATAGTCCCAGGTGAGCTTGGCGTCGTGGACGGCGCCGTCCTCGGTCTTGATCTTGAGCGCGATGTCTCCGGAGGGCACCGCGCCGCCGCTCTTGCGGGAACGCCCGGTCAGGCGCATCTCGGCCAAGCGGGCGTCGGTTTCCGCGACGTTGGGGATAGGCGAGAGGGCGGCGACGGCCTGGGCGGGGGTCTGGCCGCCGTACTCGACGATCTCATCGCCGGCCTGATAAGGGAAAGCGGCTTCGGGGAGTTTTTTGCGGTCGATGGCGGCGATGTAATAGCGGCCGTCGGCGGAGCGGATGGTCAGCGGCAGGGTGGCCTTCTCGGTCGTGGCGAACTGGACGCCGGCGTGGTAGTCGCGCGTGGCGCCGACGAAGTCTGCGAGTATGCTCTGGAACTCGGCCTGCTTGATGTCGGGCTTGGCCAGGACCTTGGCGCGGGCCTTGTCGTATTCGGCCTTGAGGTTGACGCCCAGCTGCTTCTGCTTCCATTCGATGGGGGCGTAGTGCTGGAGGTAGATCGAAGCGACTTGGTCGAGGGTGCGCAGCATGAGGGTCTGCGCGGGGGTGGAGGGCTTGAGGTTGCTGTTGCTCGAAGCAGAGGTGTTTCCGGGGGTGCTGGGGGAAGAAGGGGGGAGCTCGGAAGCCTTGTCGCCCATGAGGAGCTTCTGGAGGTTGCCGCCGAGGCCGCTGGCGCTTTCGGAGCCGGCGTTCTTGATAGGACCGATGGCGTCGATGGCCTTCATGACCTCGCCGGTGATGCCTTGGGCCATGCCGCTGATGACGGAGAAGGGGTTGGCGGGCAAGGACGGGGTCAGGAGCACGGGAGCGGCGACGGCGCCCGAGGGTAGGACGATCGGGGCGAGGGAAGGCGTGAGGTTGAGCGAGGGCGTGAGCGCGGAGGGGGAGAGCGAGGGGGTGACGGAGAGGCCGCCGAGGGTGGCGGCCGGCTGAAGGAGGGGCGCGGGGCCGGAGAAGACGATGCGAGTCGGCGCGGTGCGCACGACGATGGGGGAGATCACGCTTCCGGCGGCCAGCGCGGGCGCTTGCAGCGCGACGAGCAGGGACAGGGAGGCGGCGATGGATTTTGCGGGGGTCGAGGGTTTCGGGTTCATGGAGCATTCTATAAGGAAACGGCGGGAATATTATGGGTCTTATGGACCGTCGGGACCTGGAAATGGGCCTAGGGCCCAAGGGGCTGGAAGTCCTATGGGCCTTTAGTCCCCATTCTGGACGTCTTGTTGCGTGGGGCGAGACGAGCCCGAGCCGCGTCCCTTGGAGGGGAAAATGGACTGGAAGATCATGATGACCGCGTTCGGGACCTTGTTCCTCGCCGAGATGGGGGACAAGACCCAGCTTGCCGTCATCACGCTCTGCGCCTCGTCCAAGAGCCCGGCTTCCGTGTTCGCCGGCGCCGCGATGGCCCTGGTCCTGGTGACGGCGCTGGGGGTCTTGTTCGGCAGAGGGGTCGTCGCCCTGATCCCGGAGGCGGTCTTGAACCGGATCGCAGCCACGGCCTTCATCGCCATCGGCGCGATGATGTGGATCCGCCCCTAGAAGAAGCCTTCCAGGAAATTCTCGACGAGGATCGGCAGGTCTTCCGCGTACCCGCCCTCCAGGACGGCGAAGCGCCTGAGCTTGGTCTGCGCGATCAGGCTCCCGATGCGCGTATAGCTCTGCTTGGTCAGCTTCAGCTGCGCGATCGGGTCTTCTTTATACGTGTCGAACCCCGCCGACACCGCCAGGACGTCCGGCTTGAAGTCCAGCATCAGCCTTAGCACCTCTTCAAGCTTTTTGAGATAAGGCCCTTCGTCGGTGCCCGGGGCCAGCGGATAGTTCCGGCAGTTGCCCACCGAGTCCAGGCCCGTGCCCGGATAGAGAGGGACTTGGTGCAGCGAGGCGAAGAAGTAGCCTTCCCGTCCCAGGGTCAGCTCCTGCGTCCCGTCGCCGTGGTGCACGTCGATGTCCAGGATGGCGATCCGGGCCGCCTGCTTCTCGACCTTCAGCTTTTCGCAAGCCAGCGCCGCGTTGTTGAAGTAGCAGAAGCCCGAGACGCGGTCCTTGCCCGCGTGGTGTCCCGGAGGGCGCATCAAGGAGAGCGCGGGCTCGCCGGCTGCGGCCGTCTTCGCCGCCGAGAGCGCGCCCGCCAGGCTGATCAGGGCGACCGGCACGATCCCCGGGTGCAAAGGCGTGTCCGGGTCCGAGTACGAGCCTTTCTGGAGCTTATGGAAGTGCTTCACCCCGTGAAGCAAGGCCACGTCGGAGCCCGTCGCTTCTTCCAGGGGCTTCTCGACCTTGTGGCCCGCCGAGATCAGCCGCGCATGGCTCCTGATGACGCGAAACGGCGCCTCGGGATGTCCCGGGGCGCCGTAGGTCGCCGTGGCCAGGTCGCTGAAGACGCGGCCCAACTTTAGCGGGTCGCGACTGGTATCTTCGACTCTTCGTCGTTGAGCAGCGCGTTGAACTTGCGCGCCGTGCGCTTCTTCCAGCTGCCTTTATGGTAGCCGTAGGAGGCCAGGAGCGGCAGGGCCAGCGTCGCCTCCGAGAAGACCATCTGCTCGTAGACCGTGTCCACCTTGCCCCAGGAGCAGGCTTCGCGCAAGGTCGAGCCCGATAGCGCGCCGTCGCGCTCGTCGGCCACCGTGATCTGGATCGCGTACTTGTGCATCCGGGTATCGAGGCCGATCATCTCGGCTCCCACGGTGACGTCTTGCGCGAAGTTCTTGGGGACGCCGCCGCCGATCATCAGCAGCCCGGTCTCCTTGCAATCGAGCTTCACGCGCACCAGCTCGCGGAAGTCCTTGGCCGAGTCCAGCGAGACGTGCGAGTCCGGGTTATGCCACTGGTGGTGCAGCAGGCCGAAGCCGGCCGAGCAGTCGGAGAACGCCGGCACGAAGATCGGAACGCCCTTCTTGTAGGCCGCCAGGACCACCGAGTCCTTCACCTTGCAGTTCTTGCCGGTCGCCAGGTACTTGCCCATCTCCTCGATGAACTCCCGGGAGGAGTAAGCGCGCGGCTTGAGCGTGCCTGCGATCTCGGAGGTGATGTTGTCCGTCTCCCCGAGGGAGTCCTCGTCGATGAAGGTGTCATAGATCCGGTCCACGCGCGCCGCGCGCAGCTCGTGGTCGTCGACCCACTTCGTTCCTTTATAATGCTTGTGCCCGACGGCCTCGAAGAAATCCTGGTCGACGATGTTGGCGCCGGTGGAGACGATCGCGTCGACCATGTTGTTCTGGACCATGTCGAAGACGATCTTCTTGAGGCCGGCCGAGAACAAGGAGCCCGCCAGGCACAGGATCACGCTGCAGTCGCGGTCGCCCAGCATGCGGTCGTAGATCTCGCTGGCGCGCGCCAGGTCCCGGGCCGAGAAGGCCATCTTGGACATGGCTTCGATCATGGAGACGGAATTGTGCTTCATGATGTCGAAATGCTCGATCGGGTCTTTCAAAAGCTCTGACTTCTTCATACTCGACATTGTTTCTCCTGGACGCAGCGGCGCAAGCACCGACGGCATCTGCGAATATTTTATAACATTAACGGACGAATTGACAATTTTATGAGAGAGCGACACCGTCTTAGAAAGCGCGCATGGATGGTTTTTTTATCGATGCTGCTCTGCTTCGCGCTGGCCGCGCCCGTCTTCGCGCGCCGCAAGCCGCGCAACCCCAACTTCGGCAAGAAGCGCCGCTACTCCGCCGCGGCCGCTCCGGCCGTCTCCTCCGGCACCGCCGTCTCATCAAGCACGGCGCCGGCTGCGCCCGCCCTCCCCATCGAGCGCATGCCCGCGGGCCGCTGGGACCCCGCCGTCAAAGCGGCCCTCGAGGAGTTCATCGCTTCCAAAGGGAAGGCCGCGGCCGGCTACGACGCCCTGCAGCCGCCCGTGGCCGTGCTCGGTCTTGACGACGAGGCCCTCCAGAACGACGCCGGCGTCGCCGTCTTCCAGAAGCTCGTCGAGAAAGCCGATTTCAAATTCGACGACGCCTTCTGGCGGGTCTTCCCCCTCGAGTACGGCCGCCAGCGCCTCCGCGTCGCCTACGAGCAGTTCTCGGAGACCCCGGTGGCGACCTGGGAGAGCCAGCCGGGCTATCTGCGCTACCGCAAGGGCTTCTTCGTCGCCTATAGGGACATGTGCGCCAAGCTCGGACGCGTCGAATGCCGCAGCTGGCTGGCGCGGCTCTGGCGGGGGTTTACGCCCGAGGACGGCGCCGCCTACGCCGCCGCCGCCGTCGCCGAGGAGCTCAAGCGGCCGCTCGGAGTCCAGCTCTTCCGCGAGTCCGCTGATGACGCCGAGCCCGTGCGCATCAGGCGCGGCCTGGCGCCCATACCGGAGATCGTGGGCCTTTGCGCGCTCCTTTTGCGTTCGGGCTTCGACGTCTGGATCCTGGCCGCCGATCTTCAGGCCGTGGCGGAGGCCGGGGCCAAACCCTTCGGCGTCGACCCGACGCGCGTCGCCGGCCTGCACCTGAGCCTGGCCAAAGAGCGCTTCAGCGACGTCGTCGTCAGCCCCGTGGCCGTGCGCGGCGGCAAGGTCGAGCTCACGGCCTCTTTGATCGGGCGCAACCCGGTGTTTGCGGCCGGCTCCAGCCGAGAAGATATCGAGCTGCTTTCATATGGCACCGGCCTGCGCCTCCTGTTCCACCGCGGCGACCCGGACCTCGACCGGCTTGCCGTCGACCGGGGCTGGCTGCGGCAGAGCGCTTTCGCCAAACCCGCGCCGGAGGGCAAGCTTGGCCCCTGAGTCCTGCGCCGCTTGCCGGGCCCCCGTGGAAGGCCCGGCTATCGAGACCTGCCGCGAGCCCGTCTTCGGCGCGGACTTTCTCCTATTCCGCTGCCAGCGCTGTTCGGTCGTCTTCGCCAAGGGCCCCGAGGGGTTCCCCCTGGTGGAGTGGTATCAGAAGTCCAGCTATCTTTATGGAGAGGTCGAGTATTCCGTGCGACAGCCGGCCGAGCGCGACCAGCGCTTCCGCTGGCTCTTGAGCCAGGGGTTTTCCGGGGACCTCCTGGACGTCGGCTGCGGCGACGGGCGCTTTCTGGACCTGGCCGGAGCCTCCGGCTGGAAGGGGACCCTGAGCGGGCTCGATTTTTCTCCCGAGATGGTGCGCCGCTCCGCCGGCGGCCACCCGATCGAGCTGGCCTCGCTCGAGGACTACGCCCGCTCGCATGCCGGGGCTTTCGACGTCGTCGTCCTCTTCGACGTCATCGAGCATTTTCCCGTGCCGGCCGACGCCATCCTCCACCTCAAGCGCCTGGTCAAGCCCGGCGGCATCCTGGCCCTGACGACGCCCAACGCCGCGCGCATCCGGCTCTTCGGCCGGCGCGAGGATTTCGACTTCCCGCCGAACCACTTCACGCGATGGACGCCCGGCGCTCTCGTCGCCCTGGCCGAGAGCGGGGGCTTCGAACCGCTTGAGACCTTGACGACGCCGCTGAGGCCCCGGACCTTCTCCGAGCAATGGTTCTACCGCCTCTTCTCGGCGGCCATGCCTTGGGCCAAACGCCTGCTTTTCGGCCGCGCGGCCGACGGCCGCACGGTCAGCGCCATGTACGAAGAGGGCGTCAAGGGGCCCGCCGTCCTGGCCGACCGGGGCGCGCGCCGCAGCGTCGAGGTCGTTTTGAAGGCCCTCTTCAACGCGCTCTGCTGGCCGGTCTTGATCGCGGTCTGCCTGGCTTATGACGCCGTCAGCCCGCGCCGCGGCGACATGTTGTTCTTGTCGGCCCGCCGCCGGCCGAACTAGCGCGGCGAGCTTTTTCTTTGGTATAACATGAGCCGCGCCGAGAAGGAGCCACAAATGCCCGAGAAAGACAAGACCGAAGAAGTGGGAGACTTGTTCGTCACCGAGACGGCCGTCACCATCAAGCTCTTGCCCTCCAACAAGGAGGCGTCAAGGAACATCCGGTGGTTCACCAAGGGGACCGTCACCAACGTCAAGTCCGCGGCCAAGGACATCGCCTTCCTCATCGGCAAGGTCCAGGGGCGCTCGAAGGTCGTGCGCGGTCTGACCGTCATGACCGACCAGGGCGCCGGCGTCGACCTGGAGAAGACCGGCCTGCCGCAGGCCATCGCCAAGGCCGGCTTCGAAGTCCTGCGCTGATATGCGCCTGAAGGGCAAGGCCTGCCTGATCACCGGGGCGGGCAGCGGCATGGGCCGCGCCGCCGCGCTGCGCTTCGCCGCCGAAGGGGCCAGCGTGGCCGCCTGGGACCTCAAGAAGGAGACCGTGGAAGAGACGGTCTCTTCCATCGTCAAGAAGGGCGGCAAGGCGGTCGCCATCGCCGGCGACGTCTCCAAGGAAGCCGACTGCAAGCGCGCCGTCTGCGAGGCCGTCGATGCGCTGGGCGGACTTCATGTCCTCTACAACAACGCCGGGATCTTCCCCAGCGACGACGGCTCGGTCATCGATACCGAGGAAAAGGTCTGGGACCGGGTCTTGGCCGTCAACGTCAAGGGCGTGGCCTTCGTCTGCAAGTACGGCATCCCCGAGCTGATCAAGGCCGGCGGGGGCTCGGTCATCAACGTGGCCTCCTTCGTGGCGCTCGTCGGCTGCTCGGTGCCGCAGGACGCCTACACGGCTTCCAAGGGCGCGGTGCTTTCCTTGACCAAGAGCCTGGCCGTCCAATACGGCCCCAAGGGCGTGCGTTCCAACGCCATCTGCCCCGGGCCCATCGAGACCCCGCTGTTGATGGATTGGCTTTTGAAGGAACCGGCGGAGAAAGCCAAGCGGCTCAACCGCATCCCGATGGGCCGCTTCGGCAAGCCTGAAGACATCGTCAACCTCGCTTTGTATCTCGCTTCCGATGAGTCCTCCTGGACCAACGGAGCCGCCCTCGTCGCCGACGGCGGCATCACCTCGAATTACTTCTAAGGAGCTCCTATGCCCGCCAAGACCCTCGAAGCCCCGCTCGACGCCCGCCTTTGGATCGGCGGCAAGAAGCATAAGAGCAGCACCGGCAAGACCTTTCCCGTGAAGAACCCGGCCAATGGGGACATCATCGCCCAGGTGGCAGAAGGCGGCGCCGAGGACGTGGACCTGGCCTGCCAAGCCGCCGCCAAGGCCGCCCAGGGCCCGTGGGGCAGGATCTCCGCGCGCCAACGGGCGCGCATCCTCTTCGACTGCGCGCGCAAGCTGCGCGACGCCCAGGAGGAGCTGGCCCAGCTCGAGACCCGCAACACGGGCAAGACCCTGGCCGACTCTCGCGACGAGGCCCAAGGCGTGGCCGACACCTTCGAGTACTATGCCGGCGCCGTGTCGAAGTTCTTCGGCGAGACCATCCCGGTGGGCGCGGCGGGCCTGGATTTCACGCTCAAGCAGCCGGTGGGCGTCTGCGCTTTGATCGTGCCGTGGAATTATCCGATGATGATCACCGCCTGGAAGCTGGCCCCGGCTCTGGCCTGCGGCAACACGGTCGTCATCAAGCCGGCCAGCTGGACGCCGCTCTCCGCCCTGCGCTTGGCCGAGCTCTGCGCCGAGGCCGGTGTGCCGGAGGGGGTCATCAACGTGATCACCGGTCCGGGCGGGGTCGTCGGCGAGGCCTTGGCCGGACATCCTCTGGTGCGCAAGATCTCCTTCACCGGCGAGACCTCGACCGGCGCGCGGATCACCAAGGCCGCGGCCGATTCGATCAAGCGCGTCTCCCTCGAGCTGGGCGGAAAATCGGCCAACGTCGTCTTCGACGACGCCGATCTCGACCTTTGCGTGGAGAAGTCGATCTGGTCGGTCTTCTCGAACACCGGGCAGGACTGCTGCGCGCGCTCGCGCGCGATCGTGCACCATAAGATCTACGACAGGTTCGTCGAGCGCGTCGTGGCGCGGACCAAGAAGATCGTGGTCGGCGACCCCCTGAAGAAGGGCACGGAGATGGGCCCGATGATCTCGCTCAAGCAGCGCGACGGCGTGGCCGGCTACGTCGAGCTCGGCAAGAAGGAAGGCGCGCAGGTGGCTTACTGGGGCGGCGTGCCCAAGGACGGGGAGCTGGCCAAGGGCGCCTACATCACGCCGGCGGTGCTGGCGGGCGCGAAGCCCGCGATGCGCGTCGTGCAGGAAGAGATCTTCGGGCCGGTCCTTTGCGTGCTGCCCTTCAAGACGGAAGAAGAAGCGGTCACGCTGGCCAACGACTCCCCTTACGGGCTGTCGGGAAGCCTGTGGACGCGCGACATCGGCCGCGCGCTGCGCGTGGCGAAGGCGATCCAGACGGGGAACCTGAGCATCAACTCGAGCTCGAGCGTGCACATCGAGGCTCCCTTCGGGGGCTTCAAGACCTCGGGCCTGGGCCGCGAGCTCGGCATGAAGGCGATGGACCTCTACAGCGAGGTCAAGAACGTCTTCATCTCCGAGCTGTAGTTCAGAGCGCCCGCCGGACGTTGACCGCCGCCATTTCGCACTGGTCGGCGTTGGGGAAGTCCTTGGCTTGGCGGAAGAGATAAGCCGCCTTATCGAAGCGCTCCGCGGCTTCCGCGTAGCGGAGGGTTTTCTCCGAGATCTGGGCTAAGCCCTGCCAGGCCAGCGCCTGACCTTCGGCGCTGCCATGACGCTCGAAGATGTCGAGGGTGATCTTTTGGATCTTCTCCGCCTCGCCGTACTGCTGGCGGAGGACGGCCGTCTTGGCGACGGACTGACCGACCCGGGCGTAATCGAGCTCCAGGCGCCAGGCGTCGCCGGGGGCCTTGGGCGCGGCGGCGACGATCGCCGCGTAATAGAGCCGCGCCGCCGCTTCTTGTTCCGATTCAGCTTCCTGCGGACGTCCCAGCGCCTCGGCGGCCAGGGCACGCTGTTCCCGCTTGCGGGCCTCGCGTTCGAGGTCCCGGTCGATGCGCAGCGCCCCAGCCGGCGCCGGGGGCGCTTCAGCGCGCTCTTCCCGGTCCGCCGCCGCAGCCGGCACAGGCCGGGCCTGGGCGGGCAGTTCCTGAGGGCGTAGGGGGGGCGCTTCGGCGCTCGGGCGCGCGGAGGTCAGACGGTGGGCCAGCCAGCCCGCCGCCGTCAGGCAGACGACCAGCATCACGGCGCGGCTTGCCGAAACCGGGGCCGCCGGCGGCGCGGCGACCGGGGAAGACGCCGCCGAGAGAGAGGCCTTTCGCTCGAGGAAGCCTCTCAGGCCATGGAGGTCGGAGCGCTCGAACCATGTTCCCTGGCAGGCCAGGCAGACATCGAGCTCGAGCTTCGCCTCGGCCAGGCGCGCGCGGGACATGCTCTTGAGGCACCGAGGGCAGCGGATCTCGGTCGGGACGAGCGCCTGGCCGGCGCGCCCCAGCTCGTCCTTGAGCGCCGTGGAGCTGGGAACGAGGCGGTAGAGTTCCCCGGCGTCGAGCCAGGCGCCGCCGCAGGCTGCGCAGAGGTCGACGACCAGGCCGTCGGACGGCTCCTTCTGCTCGAGAGGCGCACCGGGGCAAGCGGGGCAGTCCATGGCGTAAGGTTAGCAGGCCGCCGCGGCCGCGTCAAGGACGCGGCAAGACGCGTCGGACCGGCCGGCCGCTCTGGGCGCTGAGCTGGAGCGCGCTCAGGTCGCCGCGCTTGACCTGCCAGAGCGCTCCGTCCTGGCCGGTGACCACGAGCTGGAACTCCGCGTCCGGGGTGTCCGGGCGCAGGTAGCCCGTCGAGACGGCGACCGCGTAGGCTTTGCCGGTGTCGATCAAGCGCATGGCGGGCAGGCAGGGCTCCGTGGGCGGTGTTTCTAATTGCTGCCAATCCGGCTTCTCGTACTCGAACTCTCCGCGGGGGTCGGGCGGAGCCCAAGGGTAGCGATTCTGGGCATACTCGGCTTTCAGCGTCTGCTCCGGCCACGAGGGAGAACGGAAATAGAAGTGGAAGACGTCCATGAAGTGCGGCTGCTTCGGGTCTTCGTAGTTGTGCACCGTATGGTTGGCGAAGACCTGGACGCCGGTCAGGCAGCTGCCCTTGCCCCAGCGCAGTACGGCCTGGGTGCTGAGCTGCGCCCTGAGCTTCTCGCTGCCCCGGGCCGGCGCGGTTCTTTTCGGCCAGGGCTCGGCGAATGCGCCTAGCGCGGCCGACAGAACCATCGCCGCAAGCATCGTCATGGCAGCCGGTAGAGGGCGCGCGCGTTCTCGGTCGTGCGCCGCGCGACCTCGTCGATCCCGACGCCGAAGACCTGGGCCAGGCGCTGGGCGATCTCGAGCACGGCGGAGGGCTCGTTGCGTTTGCCGCGCGAGCTCTGGGGCGGCAGATAAGGGCAATCGGTCTCCAGCACCGTCACGCCCAAGCCCGCGCCGAGGAAGGCCTGGCGCAGCGGCTCGTTCTTCGGATACGTCACCGGCCCGTCGGCGCCGAGGGCGAAGCCGAGCGCCGCGCAGGCGAGCGCCTCTTCAGGCGTGCCCGAGAAGCAGTGCACCACGCCCCAGAAGCGGTGGTCCTCGGGCGGCGCGGGGTAGACCTTCCTGAGCAGCGGCACTAGGTCCTCATAGGCCCCCCGGCAATGGACGACGACGGGCTTGTCCCAGCCGCGGCAGGCCGAAAGGAGACGCTCGAAGGCGGCCAGCTGGACCGCCTTGGGCGCCTGCGCCTTGACGTAGTCGAGGCCGATCTCGCCTACGGCCACGACCTCGGGCAGCTTCACCTTGGCCTCCAAGGCGACCAGCAGTTCCTCTGAAAAACGGTCGGCGTAGTAAGGGTGCAGGCCCAAGGAGCAGCGGACCTGCTGCGGGCGGGCCCGGCTCAAGGCGAGGGCGGCTTCCCAATCGTCGGGAGAGTCTGCGATCTCGACGACGGTGCCCACTCCTTTAAGAGCGGCGCGCTCCAGCACTTCGGCGCGGTCGCCGGCGAACTGCGCGTCGCCCAGGTGGACGTGGGTGTCGAAGAGCTTCATCAGCGCGGGGCGCCCAGGCGGGCGTAGTGCGCCAGCACCAGCGGGTCCTTCTCGGAGGCGAGGTAGTCGGCGCGGGCCTTGGCGGCTTTGGGGTCGTCTTTGTAGTAATGGTCCAGGACCATGACCTTGGCCAGGAAGCGCACGGCCGGATGCGGGTCGCGCAAGGCTTTGACGACGAAGGGGAAGGTCTCCGCCGGCTCGATGTCGGCGAAAAGGTTCAAGGCGCGCGCGCGGACCAGCGGCTTCTCCGAGCTGAGCCACTCTTCGCGCCGCACGGCGATGGCGTCAGGGGCCTGCTTGGCGATCTGGTAAAGGGCGTAGTCGGCGTTGCGCCGGACGATGTCGGCATCATCGTCGAGCAGGTCGGCCAAGGTGTCCACCCAGCGCGCGTCTTTGGCTTGAGCCGCCCGCGCGCAGGCTTCCGCGCGCAGGGAGGCGTCCTCCGCGGTCAGGAAGCGGCCGAGGTTGTCGATCCCGGCGTAGCGCAGCAGCGTCTCGCGGCGGCTGTCCAGGGTCTCGCGGATCCGCTTCTCCGCCGGCGCGCCGTCGTCGTAGCGGGGGTTCTGGCGGTAGAGGGCAAGGTAGTAAGGCAGCGCGCCTTCACGGTCGGCGCGCTGTTTGTAATAGAGCTGGGCCAGCTTGGAGGCGCTGTACAGGTCGTCCGGGTTGGCTTCCCATGCCGCGGTGAACAGGGATATCGCTTTCTCGGGCTGGCGGTCGAAGAGCGCCAAGGCGCCTTCGACCGCGTCGGCTCCGCCGTGGCGGGCGCGCTTGGAGCGCAGCTCCATGACCATGGCTCGCACGCCGTCGACGTCGCCGCGGCCCCAGACCGCCATCGCCAAGGTCGAAAAATAAGACGGCTCGTCGAGGGAGCGGCCGGCCAGCGCCTGGAGCGTCTCGCGCGCCAGGCGGGAGGTCTCGCCGCCCTCCCCGGTCTCCTTGCGCGAGGCCAGCCGGCCCAGCTCTTCAAGCGCCTTGCGGCCTTGGAAGGACCGGGGGTTCTCGGCGGCGAGCTTGCCGTCGTAAGCGACGGCGGCCGCGGCGTCGCCGGCGGCCCAGGCTAGCTCGACGCGGTAGGACAACAGGCCGGGATCGGAGGGGTGGGCGGCAAGCCCGGCCTCGACCAGGCGGAGGGCTTCCTTCGGGTCGCGCCTGGCGGATGCGATATGGGCGAGATAATCCGTGGTCGCGGCATGGTCCGGCTCTTGCGACAAGCGCGCCTTGAGGCGAGCCTCGTTGGCCGGAGACGGATCGAATTCCTCTGAGCCCAGGAAGTGCTCGCCGCGATAGAGCACGGTGAGCGCATGCGCCCGCTCGAAGGCGGCCTCCCCGAAGAAGGAGCGCGCGGCGAAGAGCACGTAGAAAGAATCGATGGGGCGCCCGGCGTCGTAGAGTGCTTCGGCCAGGCGCATGTGGGCTCCGGGCTCGAGCAGCTTTTCGCGGAAGGCCTTGCGGGCCGCGGTCAGGTCCGCGCCGGCTTGCAAGCCACGCTCCTTGCCGGATATGGCCTGAGGCGCGGCCGAAAGCCAGTCGCGGATCCAGGAAGCGTAAAAGAGGAAGGTCCCGGCGATGAGGATCAGCGCCAAGATGATGGTCAGGTTGGCGTGCTTAGGCTCCTTCATGTCTTAGTATATAAAAGAGCCCTGCCCTCCGCGCGCGCGGAGGGCAGGGTGGTCCGTGCCGGGCTTTTAAAGAAAGCTACTTCGAGGCGTACTTCCAGGTCTTGTCGTCCTGCGACTTGGCAACGATTTTTTCTTCGACGGCGACCCACCGGTCGTCTCCGTCCGGGGCGGCGGTCATGCGCAGCCAGGACTGCTCGCTTTTATGCGACTGGGCGGCCTGGTTCTCTAGGACGACGACTTCATCGGGGGAAATGTGGTTGGTCGCGAGCTTCTTCGCCGCGATCTTCTTCTTGGCCGTCCGACGGACCGCGGGGGCCGCGGCCTTCTTGCGTACGACGCGTTTTTTCAGCTGAGTCGCCATTAAATGAACCTCCCTGTTGGGTAGTGCGTGCAGGGTCTAAGTGTAGCCCCGGTTCCCCGTATTTGCAAGGGGGCGGCGAGTTAATTCTCGGAGTGCGGCTCGCGCAGGCTGGTGAGGATATCGCGGTAGATCTCGTCTTCTTGGCCGGCGGTGAAGTGGTACAGGTGCGTTCCTCCCAGCAGATACGCGTAGACGCCGGGGTCGGGCAGCTCGACGGTCACTTGGATGCCGCGCAAGGACGAGACCTGGAGGTTCTTCAGCAGGAACTTGTCCCCGCGCTGGGTCAGGCGCGAGGTGACGGTGCGGCCCAGCATCTCGGCGCCGTTGAGGTTTCCGGCCAAGGAGTTGCGTTCGACCTCCAAGCGCACGATGCCCAGCTGGCCGAAGAGGCCTTCATTGAGGAAGTTCGTCGGGTCCGTGCCGGTCTTGCAGAAGTGGACGATCTCGATGGTCTTTGAGCGGTCTTTGAAGCCCGCGACGGCGGAGTAGTCCTTGGGCAGATGGACGACGTACCCCGTCGCGCCGACGAAGGCGGAATCGCTGCCGGAAGGAGTTGCCGCGGCCGGGGCTGTCTCGGGTCTTTCTCCGAGGGCGACGAAGGCGGCCACGCCTGCGATGAGCGCGATGCCGGCGACCAGGAAGACCGCTGCGGCCTTTCCTTTGGGCTTGGCGCGCGCGGCGGCGGCTCCCGGCGCCGGGCCGCGCAAGGCGGCTTTGAGGGCTTCGTCGAAATCGGCCTCGGAGATGCCTTCCGAGGACAGCTGGCTGCGCAGCTGCTCGATGGGGTGGTTCTTCAGGTTGGCCTGAAGATAGGCGACGACGTCGGGTTCGACCATGGTATGCGGGCCTTATTACTATACCCCTAAATGCCGCTCTTGGCCAGGGGCGGAGTGGAAAAATCTGCGCCCGGCTGGACTTGAACCAGCGACCCTTCGGTTATGAGCCGAGTGCTCTGACCAACTGAGCTACGGGCGCGTCCTTGTATTTTACAGAGTTTTTCCCCGTCGCGGGGCGGCTTGTGGGCGCCGTCTGTGGCCAAACTGTGGCCAAGAAGGTCATGCGTGTCATCTGGGGGCCGCGACCGACTGAGGAACAAGGACATTTACTTTCGGGGCTGTCATTGGGTCCATTAGGTATCTCCCGCCGACGGGGATGAATTCCCTCACGACGAGTCTTCGGGCGGCCTCCTCGCTGATGCGACCGCGACTTGAGGGAAGAAAGGACGATTAGAAACCCGGTCTTTCGTGCAATTTGGGCGCCTGGCCATTACCAACAACCAGCTTCATGAGTGTAAGACACATGGCACCGCGCACCCCGTCCGCTACCCGCTCCTGGTCATGGGGGCATTCGAACACGGTGCGGAGAATAGGATGTAACCCAGCGTGAATCACCAGTGGTATTGCGCCGCAATGACGTGGACACTCTGTTACTCCGTCGCCGTGTATGCACATGGCTACGCCCAAATAGCTTGACCAGGGTTTGAGCTACCAGAAGACCAGCATCTTGCTTGGCCTGGTTAAACGAACGTCCTGCCCTCAGGCGTTGCAGGCGAGCCTCACGGATAGTCCTTAGAACGAACAGAGTCACATCCTCGCCCGCAGGCCGTCTTGCAAAGTATGCGTTGATTGCTCTGCGGATCACGGGTATAAGTGGCGCGAGATACCGTGTTCGACGTCGCGCCTTGTCTGTATCGGATGGAAACTCATCCTGTCGCACCCATACCATGATACCCCCTAGACTTCTTTCGCCAAGGTCCCCCTACATGCCACGGCTCTCACCGAAGTCGCGTTCCCTGTATCTTGCCGCCTGCTGGTAAAAGCTGCGGCGTCTGATCCCGGTTGTGCAGCCGTGCCGCGTCCTGGACTTTTGGGGTCAGGTAGTCGTAGAGGGATTGCACCGTCACATGGCCGGAATCGTTCTTCGCCTCGCCACCCAGCCCCTTAAGCAGGTAATAGGTGAACGCCCCATGCCCCTGATTTTCAATCGTGCCGGAGATTTCGTTCTTGTCGGATGCCGTAAGCGCGATCACGTTGCCCGGCAGGACCCCTAGGTCAATCTGGCTGACAAGGGGCCGTGTTCCATTGGCCAGAACAGAGCGTCCGCCAGCCCCGGAGAAGCAGGAATCGAGGGCCACAATCACATGGCGGGCCTTGAGACTGCCGAGTTTTGCGTATAGTTGCTTGATGGGGTAAGCGGTACTATCGAGGTCTTCGGCGTCACCATCCACAGGAACAAGGTAGGCCTGGTTGGTCCGAGGATCGGGCGCCCCATGTCCCGAGTAGTAGAAGAAAACAGTCGACTTGTTGCTGACGCGCTTCGGCAACCAGGTGTTGAGGGCCTGGTCGATCTTGGCTCTGGTGGCTTGTTGGCCGCCTAGAAAATAGATGTTTCGCGGTGGGTAGCCGAGTGCTGTCAGATGCGCGCGGACGGCGGCGGCATCTCGCTCGGCAAAATCTGCGGCGGGGAGGCCCACATATTTTTCGATGCCGATGATGACCGCGAAAGCATTGGGATTCTCCTTTGCTGAATATTCAGGCTTATCGACGTCGGAAACAATGGGTTTGATTGCATCTTTAGTGGCGGGGTTTTCATACTTCATCGACGCCTCAGGCGAAGCGGGCACTTGTAGGTCTGTCGCCATTTTACCCACGTCCACCTGCGCCAGCGTGTTGGACGTTTCACCCGAGACGGCGATTGCTGCCATTGATTTGCCAGCCACGATCAGCTCTGCTGATACAACCGAAAGTGATCCGTTTGTCGCGAGGAACTGGATAATTGGCTGCGCTTTGGTGAGCTTCCGGTCAAAAGCGTTTGCTTCCGAGCTTGGGATGGCGTCCTTCAATTTGAGCTTGATCGCAAATCCGCCAGACTTTTCTCCTGTGGGGAGGATGTCGACAAAAAAACTCTGGGAATCCGAATCGTAATCGGTCTTGCCCACTTTTGGGTTCTCAAATACCGAGGTGAAGGCCGCTTCCATGATTTCAGAGTTGGGCGCTGAGTTCAACCTGTCATTGTAGCTTCGCACTGCATCTTTATAAGTTTTCTCTGCCTGGTTCACACGCGCGGCAAAGTCAGATTTTCCCTCATACTTTCCTTGATTCAACACTGGTGATACTGGCTTTGGGCCAGCATAATCCAGGATGATCTCGGGTACTCGGTAGGCCACGAGATCAAGGCCAGACTTGTGCAGCGTCCATGCGATACCGTCACGTGAACCGACGCAGGTGTAATCTCCAACGCTATTATCAAACTCCTTTTCAAACTGGCCTATCGTGTTGCTCCAGTTACGGGGCGTGTCGAACGATTTCCCATCTGAAGAAGGCACAGCATACAGCCAGCCATAGTCTCCAATCACGATTTTATACTGGCCATCGGGAGTGAGCAGGGCATCCATGTTTGGATAGACGTTTGGTTCGGTAAATGTGTATGGCATGAAAATGGCCGACTCGCTGTCTCGTCCATGTCGTCTGTTTTTCTTCAAGAGTTTCTTAACGAGCGGTGATTCTTGGTGACGACCCCAGGTGAACTGAGAGGATGTGGTAGGTTCCTGCTTCGCGCCCGCCGATTTCTCGGCAACTGGAGAGCACCAGACATCGTTGGATAGGCAGAGAATCGCCGTCACCGGCGCGACCAGCAACGCCAGCAGACCGGCCAGCAGGGGCTTTTTCACAAGGCCAGTATAAGCCCGCTGTCGAGGGCCGTCAAGAGCGCATCTGCGTCTGCCTGACTCTCTGGGTTGGCCGGGGCTCTGCCTCCGCGCATTCATCACCGCGCAGAGATCCTGGCGCCGCTGTCAGGCCAGGGGTCGCCGACTTCCCAGTGGCTGCGGGCTGCACACGCATCCATGTGGCCAAGTTGTGGCCAAGACCTTCAGGAAACCGTGCGAAAAGACGCGAAAGGTCGCGTAATGGCGGGAAGGCGGATTAAACGCTTGCTCATCGACAAGCAGCATTTCTCGACGGGCCGGAACTACACGCAAGAAGCGTGATAAGACGTTATGAGCCGAGTGCTCTGACCAACTGAGCTACGGGCGCGTGGTAGGATTTTACAACACTTTCTCGGGTCGCCGGGTCCTTCAGCGGTGGTGTCCCTCCTGCTCGAAGACTAGCGCCCCGCCTCGAGCTCCTGGACGTCGAGAAGGTCCTTCGGACGGGCGACGGCGCGTTTATTGCGGATCAGATCCTCTCGAGAGATGAAGTTGACCGTTTCCGCGCCGAAGGAACCGGTCTGGCGGCGGGACCAGGCCTGCTCGAAGTCGACGCCGGGAAGCTTGGACAGGATGTCCACCTTGACCGGCGCGTCACCCAGCGAGATCCCGTTATCGCGGGTAAAAACCTCGGGCCGCAGCTCGGGACAAGCCCCGCCCGCGTCCTCCAAGGCCGCCACGGCCCGTTTGGCATTGTCTTCGCTGGGTCGGATGTAAAGATCGAGGTCTTCGGTCATGCGCACATGGCCGTAGTACACGACGGCCCAGCCGCCGATGACCATGAAGTCGACGCGGTGCCGGTTGAAGGCGGCTACGATCCTGTCGAAGGCATCCGGCTCGGAGGCCTCTTGAGGGCTTGGGCTCATCAGGTTCGATAGGGCCCGATGACGCGCGCGGCCTTGCTCAAGGGAGGGAGGTCCTGACGGTGGAATAGACGCCAGAATTTGCGGCGCAGCTTTTTCGCGCCCTCGATGCGTTCTTCAGGCGGTCGTGAGAGCCAATAGGCGCGATTCTCCGCGCTGGAATCAGGCCAGGTCCCCTTGGGGATGATCGTGACCGCTAGTTTCTGGCGTTCCATGGTCTTGGCTTAAGTATAACAGATTCATGGATTTTTGCGAGAGCCGCAACTAAGAGGAAGACCAGGCTGGCCGCCGTCACCGCCAGGCCGAGCCGCCAGCCGACCGGTTCAAAATGCAGGCTCAGGCGGTGCTCCCCCGGCGGCACCCAGGCGCCGAGCAGGGCGACGTCGGTCTTGTAAAGCGGCAGAGCGGCTCCGCCCAAGGTCGCGCGCCAACCCGGATGCCAGACCTCGCTGATCGCCAGGTAGCGCTTGAGCGGGGTGGAGACCAAAAGCTCCAAGCTCCCGGGCTTGGCCGCGAGGACTTCGACGCGCGAGGGCTTCCCGGCGCCGGGTGTGCTTTCTTGCGGCAAGGATTCAATGACCGCTTCCTTGCGCGCGTCGGTTTTTTGCAGCAGTGCGACGGCTTGATCCTGGTCTGCGGCGAAGCGGACGCCGTCGACGAAGAAGGCCCGCCCCAAGGCGCCCCGGTTCTCTCGTATGTGGGTGTCGCCGCGACGCAGCCCGCGATAGAGCTCGAAGATCGGCTGGTCCTTGAGGTCGGCTCCGGAGGCGGCGGGGTCCTTCGGCAACTGCAGCGGGCGCTTCTCGGAGATTAGGAAGCGCACGCCGAGCGCGTCGAGCAGGTCGGGGCGCGCCAGGTCGGTCAGGTCGGTCCAGACCCGGGCGCCCTCCGGGCGCAGCTTGTTCCAGCGCAGGAGGTCGAAGTAGGCCTGGTAATGGTTATAGTTGTAGGAGCCGTAGCCCGTGATCAGCGGCAGGCCCAGGGATGCCGACCAGCCGTAGTTGATGACGCCGCGCTCGATGGGAGCGATGCGATAGACGCCTTTCTGTTCGGCGAAGAAATCCCGGTAGGAGGGCGCTGGAAGCAGTCGTTCGATGGGCGCCGTCTTCAAGTAGCGTCTTGCGTAGTAAGCGCCTTCGATCGAGATCAGCGACACGAGGGTGAGCGCCAAGGCCCTGCGCGCGGCCGCGCTCTTGAGCCGGGCCAGGATCTCGTCGAGGCCCAGGCCGGCCAGCGCGATGCCGAACCAAGAGCCGAGGAACAACAGCCGCCCCGGCAGCCGGAAGAGGCTAAACCCCGGCAAGGTCTCGAAGAGCAGCCTTTGCAGCGGGCTGCGCAAGGACAGGGCCGCGCAGACGAGCAGCGCCGCCGTCAGTGCCCGGACCATCGGACGCCGCCGGCCTAGGATCGCGGCCGCCAGCGCCAAGGCCAGGGGAATGATCCCGAAATAGGCGACGTCCTCCCAGAGCTCGAGCCCCGGATAGGTGCCGTCTAGCGGATTGCCGAGCAGTTCGGGCCGCAGGAAGGTCAGCAGGTGCCTTGGCGTCAGGGCGTGGCCGCCCAAGAAGAAGTCGTAGGAGGCCTGCCCGCGCGAGATGAGCGGCGCTTCGCCGGCCAGCGGGATGAGCAGGCAGGCCGAAAGCCCCGCGGCCAAGACCATGCCGGCCAGCAGGACGGTCAGGACCGCGCGCGACCGGAGGCGCGCCGCGACGAGGCAGGTCAGCGCCAGGACGGAATAAAAAAGCAGCTGCAGGTGACCCGAATGCAGGCAGAGCGCTCCGGCCAGCCCCAGCCAGAGCGCTTCTGAAATCCGAGGCCGCTCGACGGCGCGCAGCACCGCCGCGTAGAGCAGCGGCAGGACGATGACGCCCGGGAAGCTCGGCAGCCAGCCGGCGGCTCCGATGATGATGAGCTTGAACTGGAACATGGCGGCTGCGCCCATGAAGAGCCGGGCCCAGAGCCCGGCTTGAAGCGCGCAGCCCGCCGCGTAGCCGATGACGCCGGCTGCTAAGAAATACAGCCAGAGGGAAGGCCCCAGGGCTTTCAGCGGAGGCAGCAGCCAGAACAGCGCGTTCAAGGGAGACGTGTAAGCGTTCTGCGGGTCGATGAGCGCGGCGTTGCCGGAGAACTGATCGGAGCGCCAGAGGGGCAGGCCCTGTCCCGAGTGGAGCGAATCGTAGAGTACGGTCTTGGAGGCCAGGCCGAACGAGAGAAAGTCGGAGAAAGGCGTATACGGCGCTTGGCCCGGACGCAATAAGAAGCCGTAGCCGGCCAGCGACAAGAGCAGCAGCGCGCTCAGCGCGGCGGCATGGGACTTCATTTCGGCAGTCTAGCACTTTGTCCATCCCATTGACGGCGCGGACCTTTGGAGCTACGCTAGCGGGGTGAAGGTCTTCAAGACCCTCGGTTTTTGCGCGCTGGCCGCGTCGCTGGCTTTCTCGGCGTATGAGCTCAAGCAGGTCTCGAAGCTGGCCGCCGAGTTCAAGAGCGGCAAGCTGGCGCCCGAGCAGCTTTTCCAGAAGCTGGCGGCTGAAGACAAGACCGGCGCCATGGCCAAGCTATTGGAAGGCCAGCAAGCGGCGCTGGCGCGCATGGACCAGGCATCTTTAGGGCCAGAGGGCGCGCCTCCCGTTTCATCGGCCTCGCCAGCGCCGCCGCCCGGACAGTCCTTCGAGGATCCGCCCGGGCCTAGCCACCGGGACTTCGGCGGCTCGTCGAGGGGCGGTAGGACCCTGTCCTCCGGCAAGGGGCTCATGGTCGACAGCTCCGGGCGCCGCTTCGAGGCCTCGCCGGAAGGCCGCAAGGCGCCCGCCGTCGCGGTCCTGCCGCCGAAGCCCTTGGCGCTGCCGAGCATGTCTTTGGCGTTGCCGGAGCTGCCTAAGGCGTTGACCGGCGCGCCCGGCGACCTCGAGTCGCGCAAGCGGCGCGCCTATGCGCTGCTGTTGGGAACCGTCGCTTTGGCCGCGGCCGGCTTGATCGTCGCGCGGCGGGCGATGAAGGGCTAGAACTGGTAGGTGAAGCGGGCGGCCGGCAGCAGGAAGCGCAATCCCGCGGCTCCCGACAGGACATAGTGGTAGCGCAGGTCCCCGCCCAGCTCGAAGTTGGGCCCCGCCAAGGCGATGAACCCGCCTCCTATGCTGAAGCCTAGGGCGTTGTCGCTGTTGCTGGCGATGGCGAAAGGCGTCGTCGCGGCGTTGGCGCCGGCGCTGGTGCGGCCGGAGAGGGTCGCGACGCCGGCCTTGTTGGTCACGTTATAGAAGCCGCCCCCGAGCAGGGCGTAAGGCCTGAAGTCGCCCTTGATGTCCTCGTCGAGGAAGCTGATCTTGAGCATCGGGGTGACCCAGATGACCTTCACGGCGGCCCCGGACTTGAAAGCGAGGGATTCCTTTTTGCCGTCTTGCGGCGTGTCGATGTCGCCCAGCTGCTCTTCGGATAAGACGCCCTTGAGGACATGTTTGAATGATTGTCCCAGCTCGATGCCGGCAAGCCAATGGCTGTCCAAGCGCTTGAAGTAGAACAACGCCATCGACAGCGAGTCGGTGAGGCGGTCGGCTTCGTTGCCGACGATCATCGCCTGACCCAGGTTCAGCCCGATCTCGCGGTCGCGCTCTTTGGAATCGGGGACCGCCTCTTGGGCCAGGCTGTGCCTGACAAGGAGGGTCATGAGCGCCAAGGCGGCGAAGAAGGGTCGCTTCAAGCCCTAGAGTATAGTCTGAGGGCTGTTACAGGACTGAGTACCGGCTCACCCCGCCAGCTGGCGCAAGGCCAGCATGGCGAGGATGCCGGCGCCGAAGGAGACGAAGGCGCCCCGGTCATGCGTCTTGTGCAGCCGCGGCAGGATCTCGGCGGTGCCGATGTAGATGAAGGAGCCGGCGGCGAACCCGAGCAGCAGCGCCGAATAGGCCGAGTCCAGGCCGGCGGCGTTCCAGCGGCTGACCAGGCTTCCCAGCGGCGTGGCGCCGGCCACCAAGCAGAGTCCGACGGCGGTCTGCCGCGCCGAGTAGCCCGACTGGCGGAACAGCGAGGTCAAGGTGAAGCCGTCGGCCAGCTTGTGCAGCGTCAGCGCGGTCCCCACCGCCAGGCCCGCCGCCGTCCCGGCCGAGACCGAGACGGCTAGGTTCAGGCCGTCCATGAAGGAGTGGACGAACAACCCGATCAGAGCGGCCCAGCCCAGGACATGGGTCGTGCACTCCTCCATGTACTCGGGGCAGGCGTCGACCATCGCGAAGCTCTGGGCCGCGTAGAACAGGAAAAAGGCCGACATCGCCCCCCAACCCGCGTACGATGGGTGGTGGACCCAGGCTTCAGGCAGCAGGTCGGTGAAGGTCACGGCCAGGAGCAGGCCCGAGCGGAAGGCGAAGAGCCGCCAGAGCCCGGCGCGCGAGAGCCGCGAGACCGGGAAGAGCCCGCCCAGCAGCGTGGCCGCCAGGCCCAGGCAGACGAAGGCTGTGAGCATTGACCAGAATATATTATTATGGGAGCCGTGCTCAACGAGAGCCTGCTGCCGGCGCTGCGCGGCCTCGATACGGCGCTCTTCCATAAGATCAATCAGGTCTGGACGCATCCCCTGTTGGACTGGGCGATGCCGCTGCTCACCGACCTCTTCCATTATAAGGCCGTGACTTATGGCGCGCTGCCGGCCGTCTTGGTCTGGTGGGTCTACAAGAAGCGTGCCCCGGCCGTGCGCACGCTCATCGGGCTGGCGTTAGCCGTCGGCTTGGCCGACATGGGCGGTCACCGCTTGATCAAGCCGTATTTCAAGCGCCTGCGGCCGGAGCGCGCCGGCGTCGAGCTCGTCTTGCGCACGCGCTCCCATGGCGGCTACAGCTTCCCCTCCAATCATGCGCTGAACTGTTTCGCCGGCGCGCGCTTCCTCGCCATGGTCCACCCCGGCCTGAGCCTCCCGTTGTACGGCGGGGCCGCCGTCGTGGCCTACAGCCGCGTCTACACGGGCGTGCACTTCCCCTTCGACGTGACGGCGGGCGGCCTGCTGGGCGTCTTGGCCGGCTGGCTGGTCGGCTGGCTCTTCATCGGCCTGGGCTTTTCGGGCCCAGGTCGGAAACGATCCAAAAAAAGAGCATGACGCCGAGCGACCGCGCGGCGTCGAGCAGCCCGATCTTCTTGCCCTGGCTGTAGGCCCGGCCGCGGTAACGGATAGGCACTTCCACGATACGGCAGCCTTGCCGCGCCAGTTTGGCCGTCAGTTCCGGCTCCAGGCAGAAGCCGTTGCAGCGCAGCGGCAGGTCCTTCAGGAAGCCCGCGCGCGCGGCTTTGTAGCAGGTCCACATGTCGGTCAGGCGCAAACCGGTGAAGACGTTGGACAGCGCGGTCAGCCGGCGGTTGGCGATGGTATGCCAGAAGAGCAGGACTCGCGGCTTATCGGAGGGGGCGAAGCGCGAGCCGAAGACGGCGTCGGCCTTGCCGTCTAGAAAGGGCTGCAGCAGGGCGGGGTAGTCGGCGGGGTCGTATTCCAGGTCGCCGTCTTGGATGAGGACGACCTCGCCCGTGGCGGCGGAGAGCGCGGTGCGCACCGCGGCGCCCTTGCCTTGGTTGCGATGGTGGCGCAGCAGCCGGAAGCCCCCTTCGGGGGCCAGCGCGTCGAGCAGCTTTGCCGTCCCGTCGGTGGAGCCGTCATCTACGACGATGATCTCGATTTCGACCCCCGGCGGCAAGGGCGCGGCGCGGACGCGGCTGAGGCATTCGGCGATCAGGCCGCATTCGTTGTAGACCGGGACGAGGATGCTGAGCTTCACCCCAGCCAGGATAACAAAAGCGGGAGCCTAGCGCCTGGACGGCCGCGAGGCCCAGGGGGCCGTACGCAGCCAATCGGCGGGCGTCGCCGGCAGCAAGACATTGAGCTCGCGGGCGGGCAGCAGGGTGTTCCAAGCCAAGGCGGCTTCCCCGGCTTTTCGCTGGCCGCCGTCCAAGCCTTTGGCGATGAGCTGCCAGGCCGATCCTATGCTGCCCATCGACTGGCCTTGGAGGGGCTTGAACAGGACGCCGAAATCCAGGCCGAAGCCGTCGCCGCCGTCCTCATGGGTGTCGTAGAGGTCCCATAGGCCGGCCGCCACCCGCCATTCGTTGCTTTGGCCGCGGCAGACGTCCTCGGGGACGTTCTCCAGGCGTATCGGCGCGCGGCGCGGCACCAGGTACTCGAACTTGGCGTCGGCGTCGCCGCGGGGCAGGCGCACGGCCGCGGCGAAGAAGGTGGCCCAGCCTTCGGACCAAGCCAAAGCGGGGGAGTAGCAGCCGTCGATCTTGTGCTGCCCCCCGGCGGATTCGGCGCGCATCGAGCCGTGCATGACGGCATGGCCGAGCTCGTGCAGGACCACGTCCCAGGCCATGGCGTTGGTCAGCTCTAAGCTCCAGCTCCAGGGGCTGAAATAGTCGGAAGAGCCCGGCCAGTTGACGGTGAGAGGCTTCTGCCACCAGTCCACGTCGGCGTTGGTCTTCAGGAAGTCGAGGGCTTGAAGGTAGGTCAGATGCAGTACGCCCAATTTCCCATTCTCGGAGCCCGGCTCCGGAGACAGCGTGCCCAGGTCCAGGCCGGCCGGCGCGGGGAGCGTGAACGCCGGGCTTTCCCACTCATAGGCGGAATCGCTCGGGTTTCGAAAGACCCAAAAGCGGTTGTCGAGGCTGAAGCGCAGCCGGTAGCTCCCCGAAAGGCCGGCGGGCGCCGCGATGCTCAAAGCGCCCGCGGCGTCGGCTTCGGTCCAGGCGGCGGGGGCTCCGGAGCCCGACAGGCGGACCTTGGCCAGGCGGGCGGGATGGCGTGAACCGTCTCGGTCCAAAAGCGCCAGCACGGCGTTGATGCGCCCGGCTTGGGGCGCGGCGGCGGCCTTGGCCGCTGGCGTCACGACGAACACCCGGGAGAGCGCTTCCTGGCGGCCCTCGAGGTCCAGGCGCCGTATCGAGGCCGGGGAGAACCCCCGGCCCGAGAGGTCGGAGTCATCCAGGCGCGCTTGGGCGCCGGCCGGAACCGAGGTCAACAGGAGCAGAAGAGCCAGGCGCTTCATGAGCGCGGCCTCTTGGACGTCAGCCCCAGGCTCTTAAGGAAGGCCTCTTCGTTGGGTTCGCGGCCGAGGAAGGTCTTGAGCGACTCCATCTCGTCTCGGCTGCTGCCCGGCTCCAGGATGTTCTCGCGGTAGCGGCGGCCGGCGACGGGGTTGAGGATGCCTTCTTCCGCGAACCGGCTGAACATGTCCTCGGCGTAGACCTTCGACCACATGTAGCCGTAGTAGCCGGCGTCATAGCCCATCAGGTGGCCGAAGCTGGCCTCCGGGTGGGTGCCGGGAGTCATCGGGATCATGCTGATGCGCCCCGCCAGTTTCTGGTACTGGGCGGTGGTGTCGGCCACCGGCAGGGGGCCGTGGTAGCTCATGTCGATGGAGGCGAAGAAGAGCTGGCGCAGGTTGACCAAGCCGGAGTTGACGTTCTTGGCGGCGATCATCTTGCCGAGCAGCTCGGGCGGCAGCTTCTGGCTGGGGTTTTTGTAATGGCCCGAGAGACTGGCCAACACCTCAGGGTCCCAGACCCAGTTCTGCAGCATCTGCGAGGGCGCCTCGACGAAGTCGCGCGCTGTGGAGGAGCCGGAGAAGCGGCCGTACTGGGCGCGGGTCAGGGTCTGATGCATGATGTGGCCGAACTCGTGGAAGTAGGTCTCTACTTCCTCGTGGTCGCCGTGTTTGAGAAGAGACGGCCGGTCCGGCGAGGGCTTGTTGAAATTGGCGACGATGGCCGAGACCGGGCGCTGGTAGGTGCCGTCGGGAAGCTGGCGCCCCTTGATGAGGTCGAAGGCGGCGGCATGCTTGTACTTTCCCTCGCGCGGGAAAAGGTCCATGTAGAAGTAGGCGATCGCCGGTCCGCCGGCGGCGTCGGTCACCTCGTAGAGCTTGGCGTCCTCGTTCCAGGTCACGGCGTCTTCCACTATGCGGAACTTGAGGCCCAAGAGCTTCTGGTAGACGGCCAGCATGCCCTCGGTCACCGTGGCCATGGGGAAGTATTCCTTGATCTTCTCCAGGTCGATCTCGTAGCGCTCGCGCTTGAGTTTGGCGTCGTAGTAGCGCCAGTCCCAGGCGTGGATGATCCCGTCGGAGGCCTTGCCCTCCTCCTTGGCCTTGAGTTCGACCAAGACCTTGAGCTCGTCTTTGGCCAGGACCTTGAGCTTCTTGTCGAGCCGGGAGACGAAGGCGTCGACGGAGCCCGGCGTTTTCGCCATGCGGTCCTCGAGGATGTAGTGGGCGTGCGAGCGGTAGCCCAGCAGCGCGGCGGCGCGGCGGCGCAAGGACAGCACCTCCTTGAGGATCGGCAGGTTGTCCTTCAAGGCGCGGTTGTTGAAAAGGAACTCCAGGCGCCGTCTCGCGTCGGCGTTCTTCCCGTTGTTCATGAAGGGGAAATAATCGGGATAGTCCAGCGTCACGACGAAGCGGTCGCCCTCTCTCTTGAGCCGGGCGATGTAGTCCTCCGGCAGGCCGGCGAGCTCCTCACGGCTGAGCGTGAGGAAGTCCTTGACCTCGTTGAGGTTCTTGCCGAAAGAGGCCTCCAGCTCGACGAGCTTCTTCTTGATCTCGCGGACCTGCTCGCGTTCGGCGGCGGGCAGCAGCAGGCCGTTGCGCTTGAAATCAAGCAGCTCTTTTTCCAGCAGCTTCTTCTTCTCGCCGGAGAGCGCCTCCTTCTTGGCGGCGTAGGCGCTGACGGCCTTGAAGAGGTCCTCGCGGCCGAAGACCTCGACGGCGAACTGGCCGAGGAGGGTCTCGCAGTCGTTGGCGGCCGAGCGCACGCTGGAGGAGACGGAGACGTACTTGAGGAAGGTGTCCGAGGACTCGCCGTCGCTCAATTCCCACAGGGCCAGGTCCAGGGCTTCCGGCGTGTTGGCGAAGGTCCGCGCGCTTTCAGGCAGATTCACGATCGCGCCCAGGTTCATCTCGGCGCGTCTTTTGGCGGCCTGGCAGCTCTGGGCGATCTCCTCGGGCGCGGCCGCGAAGCGCAGGGCTCCGGCCGGCGAGAACGGCGCCGCGAAGGCGGCTTGGGCGAGCAGAAGGGTGGCGTGGACTAGGGCTAGAGACATAGACCTCCGGTCGCTACTTGACTTCGTTGATGGTCAGCACGCCGCTCTGGCTGCGCTGCATGAACAGCTTGGCGTCGCCGAGAGAGACGACCACCGCGCGGTCCTCGGGGAGCGCCGTCTCGGCCAAGGGCCAAGCCTTGGAGCTCAGGCCGGCCTCATGGATGATGAGCAGGCTGCGCGTCTTGCCCAGGGTGTTGGTGGCCGCGTCGACGTCGGTGCCGAAGAGCAGCCAGTATTCCTTGCCCTTGGCCGAGAAGACGTGGGAGTTGGCCTTGACGGCGTCCAGGATGACCCCGGTCTTGGTGGAATGAGCGGGGCCGCGGGTGCCCTGCACCGGCGTCATCTCGAGCGAGCTGCCGCGCGTGGGGCTGAAGATGTTGACCTTCACCTTGAAGTTGTAGGCGGTGGCCGGGTCGATGCGCACGTCGATGCCGTCGCCGCGCAGGCGGTTGAGGTCGCCCAGCGGGGCGATGACGAGCTGTCCGGCCCAGGCGAAGGTCAGGAAGTAGTTCTTGAAGGCGGCGTCTCCGGCCACGCTGACCAGGCGGGCGACGGCTCCCAGCTGGCGGGCCATCAGGTCGCGGTGGCCGTCGAGCAGGCCGGGCAGGGCCACGACGGCGACCTGGCGCCCGGGCGCCTCGCTCTTGCCGATAGGGGCGATCTTGGGGTTCTGGAGGATGGGCTCTTGCGGCGCCGCGACGGGCGCGGGCGCGAAGAGAGCGGGCGATTGGAGGAAGAGAGCGTCTCCGGCCGCTCTCAGGGATTCAGGTCCGGCACCGGCGGCCAGGCAAAAGCCGGGGGTCAAGAGCGCGGCGAGCAGGGCGGTTTTGATCATGTCAACGGCCTCCTGTGACGGTGGTTTCGCGGCTAGCGGCTTGCTGCGGCGCACCGGCGCGCCGCGGGTTGTCCGCCATGTCGATGAGATAGAGCGCGGGGCGCAGGTTCGCCTGGAACGTGCTGGCGATGGCGGCGGCCCCCGGATAGAAGCCGCCCGACCACATGGATTTCGGCGTCAGTTCGAAGGTGAAGGAGAAGATGCCGCGGGCGCCCCAGGCCCAGTCGGTGGTGTCGCCGGAGGCGATGTAGAGGTCGCTGGACGGCTGGGGCTTGTAGCCGTTCCAGGCCGCCATCGTGCGGGCCATCGCCTGGTAAGCCGCCAGCGCGGGAGCGTCGGGGATGGGCGCGTGGGTGTGGCCCCAAGGGTACAAGATGAGCTCGCTGAAGGTGTGGAAGCTCAGGAGCACGGTCAGGTTGCCATGGGCTTCGATGAAGGCCTTGACGCTCTGCGTCTCGGGCTCCGAGAAGGGGGCCGGTCCACGGTAGGTGTCGCTGCCGGGGTCGGTCGAGGCGCCGCCTTCCCCCCAATGGAAGCCGTAGTTGCGGTTGAGGTCGACGCCGGCCGAGCCGTCCGGGTTCTGCCGCATGTTCTTGCGGTGCATGTGGTAGCGGTCGCCGTCGACGTCGTACTCGACGCCGTCGGGGTTGACCATCGGGATGATGAAGACGTCGCGGGCGGCCAGGAGGGCCTTGATCTCGGGCTTCTCGCGGTTGTTGATGAGGTACTTGGCCAGGAGCAGGGGGATCTCGGCGGAGAGGTGTTCGCGGGCGTGGTGGTTGCCCATGAAGACGATGCCGGGGCGGGCGCTTGCTTCGTTGCCTGAAGCGGCGCTGTTGAGGCGCAGGGCCAGCAGGTCGCGGCCTTGCAGGCTCTTGCCGATGGAGAACAGGGAAGCCAGCCCCGCGCCTTGGGCGGCCAGCGCGGAGAGCTCGGCGGACATCTCGGCGTAATTGTGGAAGGCGGCGTCTTCTTTGGGGAAGTCCTCGGGGTGGAAGCGGGACTTGAGGGGCAAGGCCTTGAACTTCAGGCCGGTCTTGCGCAGCGCCTCGATTGCGGCCGGCAGGGCGAAGCCGCTGGCTTTGCCGGCCAGCACTTCTTCGATGGAGACTCCGGCGTCGGAGACGGCGGTGCGGGTCTCGCTGTCGGGGGCTTCGACTTCGACCCAGAGGCGGGGGTCGACGTCGATGATCTTGTGGGCCACGCTGCCGGCCGGGGTCGTTTGTTCGACCTTGACCGTGCGCGCCGCTTCATCGAAGGCCTTGTCCGGGAGGGCGTGGGCGGCCGGCGTCAGGGCCAGCAGCGCGCTAAGGGCAAGAGCGGGTCTCATGGGGTCTCCGGGTGATATACCCATAGGGCCCATGCGAGGCATGGGCCCAAGGGGTAGGCCTATTTAAGCACGGGGGGGCTGACAAGTCAAGCTGAAAGGGGCTAATCCGCGCGTCGGGCCCACGCAGCCCTTGCAATCCCTGGGAGCGGGGGGTACTCTAATCAAGAATGAGAAGGCGGACTCTCGTCTTGGTGTTCATGCTGGCTGGCGTTGCCGTGGCCGCGGCCGTGGATCGGCGGTCGGGGTGGTTCGGCTGGCCGGATTCGGTCCTCCGCTTCGGTTTGGTCCCGTCCTCCGTGAAGCGGCTGATCCTGGCTTGGAACTCGGAGCCTGAGCCGCGGGAAGCGACGCTGGTCCTCCTTCTCTCGTCGCGGTCCGCGGCGCTCAAGCGGGACGCCTTGCGCTACCTGACCAGTTTGTATCCAAGAAGCCGCAGGCAGGAGGTCGCTCGACTGGCGACAGACCCGGATCGGCATGTGCGGTTCGCCGTCTTCGAGCATTTAGATGGTTTTGGGGACCGGGAACTGATGGCTGTTTTCTCCTTAGGCCTGGCCGATCCCGAGCCGCGGCTGGCCCGGAGGTACGCGGAGAAGACCGCGGCTCTGGCGACGGAGTCGGATCTTCCAAGGCTAGCGGGCTTCCTGATCGGGCGCCGTGGCGAGTGGGTCGTCAGCGACGCGGAGGTCTTGGCCGGCAACGCGATGGCGGAGCTGGCGGGACTTAAAGACCGCTACCGCGAGCAGCATATCGGCACCTGCGGCAACCCGTATGTCAGCGCCGCCGGAGCGATCCTGTCCCGGCCGTGGTGGCTCAAGGCTCTCGGCCCTTCCGACAAGGACGCGCTGGAGGACCTCTCGCTTCATTACGACCTCGACCTCGAAGATAGCGACTACAGCCGGTCCCTGGACAAGCCCAACCGTCTGGTGCGCGAGCGTCTCTTGGCTTGGTGGCGGAAGAAGGGTCGTCCGCCCTTAGTGGCCGCCGGCGCGCCGGTCCTTCGAAAAGACCAGAAGGCCTTTCTCCGGGAACATCCCGTCCAGACTACACTCCTCGCCGTCGGCTCCGTCCGCTACGATTCGGAGGGCGGCGAGCGCCGTATCCCGGTGGCTATCGGCGCGGGACGGCGCCAAGCTCTTTACCCAGGGGCCACGCTGTCCCTGCGCAATTATCGGAGCGGGACTTTCGTAGAAGTGCAGGAGGTGGCGGAGGATTCCTCTACCGGCGAAGTGGTCCAGCACCGGTATATGGAGCCTTTCGAGGCGCAGCGGCTGCCATGGCCCGGACAGGTGGCTGATTCGGGATTCGTCTATGGCGACGTTTGGAATGCGCGGTGAAACATCTGAGGTTCTGGGTCGCCCTGGCAGCAGTCGTTGGTCTCATGGGATGGGCGATCCGCTCATCGGGAGAGACTCGCAGGTCCGAGGAGAGACGCCGCGATCGGGACGATTTCCAACGGCTTGCGGAATCAGCCGAACGCCAGGGCCATCCCTGGGCCGGCGTCTATATCGCCTCGCGCGGCGGCAGCGAGACCGAGGCGACGCTCCTGATCCAGCCTAGCGGGCGTTTCCTGGGGGCGGGCTATAAAGGGATGTGGGCCGACAAGGACGTGTCGGCCGAGGGCAGGGCCGAGTACCAGGCGCCGCGGCTCAGGTTGACGTTTGAGCGGGCGCAAGGCTCTGGCGAGCGTGCGCGTTTTTCCGGATCCTACCGGCTCGTGGCTTGGGGTGAGGTCCGCTGCTTGATCCGTCCGAATGAAGCTCGGCGCTTCCTGAGGTGCGCGGTCATCGACTGCGAGGATTTTCACCCCCTATGCCGCCGGGGGGCGATCTACGGTCAGCCGGATCTGCCGGCTGAACTCAAGGAAGCGCGGCGCGATCCCGCTTTTTCATACCCGTGGGCTACCTCCAGACGGGTCCCGAGCTTTCTCTATCCCATGGCGGGACGGCGTGACTAGCGCCGCCCGGCTCGACGCGGCCCGTGGGGGCTAATCCGCGCGGTCGAAGCGCACCGGCAAAGGGCTGCGGGCCGCGATCTTGAGGGCGTAGGGCGTGGTGGGGCCTTCCGGCGGCGTGCGCCCCGGGACCGGCGGCAGCTCGCGGTAGGTGACGACGACGGCGGATTCTTCGTAGACGACCTTGGTGATCCGCACGCCGAAGCCGCCGGTGGGGCGGTAGCCTAGGAAGACGGCCAGGACCTGTTCTTTGGTGAAGTCGACGGGCGGCGCGGGGTCCTTGGAAAGGCCGCTCCAGACGGCCTTCCAGGTGCTCTCATCGCTGATGGTATGATTGCCTTCCCGGCCGCCGCTGAAGTCGCCGTGCCAAGGAGTCGGCAGCGCGGCGGGTTCAGGCGCCTTGGGCGGCGCGACAGGCTCTGATTCGATGGCTTGGCCGCTCTGGTCCTTCTCGGCCAAGAGGCCGGCGGTCTCTCCGGGCAGGGTGACGGGCGGAGCTTTGCCGGATTCGATCTGCTGGCGCATGGAGGCGAAGCGCCGGATATAGGCTTCCGCTTGCTCCCGGCTGCCGGGTTCGCCGGGGCGTTCGCCGAGGAAGCTGGCAGGCGGGCGGACTTCTTCTTGCCCGGTGACGATGGCCGAGATCCCCATCTGCTCGCCGGCTTTCTGCAGGTCCAGCGGCATGGACGTGGCGTTGGGGTCGGGCAAGCCGCCGGTTTCCAAGGGCGCGCCTTGCGATAGGGCGGCGCGCGCGGGCAAGGTCTTCAGGATCTGTTCGGGCCGGGGTCCGGCCAGCGCGCCGACGCCCGGGTCTGCCAGGATCTTGGGCAGGAGGGCCCGGACGGCCAAGAGGAAGGCCGACAGCATGACCAGAACGCCTGCGATGAGCCGAGGCTTGAGGTTCAAGGACGGGTTCCGGCTACTTCTTTGCTGCGAACTTGAGGCGGAGCTTGCGGGCGACGAAAGGGGTGACGAAGGCGTCGGTGTCGGCGCCGAGCCGGGCCACTTCCTTGACCATCGACGATGCAAAGTAGGTGTATTGTTCGTCCGGCATCAGGAATATCGTCTCGACTTCCTTATATAGGCGGCGGTTGAAGGAGGCCAGCTGGAACTCATAGTCCATGTCGGAGACGACGCGCAGGCCGCGGATGAGGATGCGGGACTTTTTCGCCCGCAGGTAATCGACCAGGAGGCCGGAGAAGGTGTCGACATCGGCGTTGGGCTGGTCGCGCAGGGCCTGCTCCACCATCGAGATGCGCTCGGCCGTGCTGAAGGTGTGCTTCTTGGCGGAGTTGTTGGAGACGGCGACGATGACGTGGTCGAAGATGCGGCAGGCCCGTTGGATGATGTCTAGATGGCCCTTGGTCAGCGGGTCGAAGCTGCCGGGATAAACCGCCGTCTTCATGGGCCCACTCTACCAATTGGAGGCAAGCGGCGCAAGGCGAGGGAAAGCCGCTCCAAGAGCGCTTGCGGAGGCGGTGCGCCTTTGGACGGAGCCATGCGTGCGTCCAGATGGGCGGAGTCGATGACGCGCTGGAGCGGCGCGCGCGCTTCGGCGGCATGCAGGTCGGCCAGCGTGTCGGCGGCGCCGGCGAGCATGGCCGCATCGGGATGGTCGAGGAGCTTGAGCAGGAGCGGGACGCTTTTCTGGTCTTGGAGAAAGCTCAGCAGCGGCATCAAGGCCAAGGCGTTGGCGGGCGCGGAGGATTCCTTCTGGAGCTGGCCAAGCAGCCGCCCGGAGGCGGTGTCGGCGAAGAGCAGCAAGTCTTGGCGCTTCTTCCAAAGGGCTTCCAGGACGAACTGCTTTTCAGGCGAGCGCCGCGGGTAGTAGTCGAGCAGGCGCAAGAGGGCGCGGGCGCCCTCGAGCGGGCGCGAGCGGCCCAGGGCGGCGATGGTCCGCCGCGCGTTGTCTCGGTCCAGGGCCCGGGGACGCAGGCCGAAGCCGCGCAGCAGACGCTCCAGGGCCGGGGCGTCGTCGCAGCCGAGGCTGGAGAGCTGGATCAAGGCCGGGGTCAGCACGGCGGCGGGCACCCTCGGCTCGGAGATGAGCGGGCAGAAGGCTCGGCGCAGCGCCTCCCGGGACAGGCCGAGCAGCGGCAGGTTCTCGGCGGCCGCCGAGCGCAGGATGGGCGACTCCAGCGGGTCTTGCAGCAGAAGCTTGAGGGGCGCCAGGGCCAGCGCGTCATGGGTCAGGCCCATGAAGGTCAAAGCGTAGAGCCGGATCTTCAGCGGCCGCTTGCGGTCCTGGAGGATCGGCGTCAAAGGCGACACCGCGCGCCAGCCGAATCCCGTGACGGCCGGCGCCAGGGATTCGATCTGGCGGTCCAAGGCCGTGATGGTGCCGGCGTCCTGGTCGTACTGCTTCTTGTAGAGCGCGTCGATCTTCTCGAAGACGGCGGCCACCGCTGCGTTGGTGCGCGGCGCAGGGGCGGCGGAGGCGGGCAGGGCCAGGGCCAGCAGGAGGGCGAGCATCCCTTGAAGTGTAACGGCAAACCCCACGGCCCGCAAGACGCTGGAAGCACTTCTGTAATAGGGGTGTCAGGGATGTAGTACCCTTGGCGACAAGTGTCCTATTCTGGGCCCAGCCACTTGTGGTGGCGCGGATCGGCTGGGTCGTGGGAGACCTGTCCCCGGCGCAGGAGCGCCTTGAATTGCTCGTAGGGATCGTTCTTACCGCCGTCCTTGCGCAGGCTTTCCTCGGTGTTCAGGTACAGGAACACGATGATGGGCGGGTTGTTGGAAAAGCAGAAGATGAGCCGGTAGCGCCCGAGGCCGCGCTTGTAGCGGCGGAACTTGCGCAGCTCCGCCTTGAGGAGATAATCGCGGCGGTCGGGGTCTTGGGCGACCTCCAGCTCGGCTTGCCGGATGCGGAAGGCCAGTTTGACCGTCTCGTGCTGCCGAAAATCCTCCGGGCTCAGGCGGTCCTTAAGCTCCTGGACTCGGGCCTTGAGCAGACGTACTCGCTGGTAGTAGAGCTCGTGATAGCGGACGAGGTGGTTAATCCTTGCCGCCCTCGACGCCCTTGAGCAGCGCGTCCCACCCCTTGTCCCATACCTGCTTGGCGTCGCGGAGTTTGGCCGGGCGCTTCATGGCGTCATGGAGCAGTGCTTCGGCGAAGGTCTTGAACTCGGGTTCACCTTCCATGCCGTCGAGGCCGCCCTTGGGCGTGATGACGAGGGTCTCGCCGTCCTGCTCGACGACGACCGTGTTGGACTGCAGCTCCCGGACGAAGGAGACGGGAAGGTCGATGGCGTAGCTGCCGCCGTGCTTGAAGAGCTTCTTCTGCATGCCATAAGTATATATAAAAATATATACTTTGTCAAGGCCCGGCTTATTCGCCGGCGAGGACGGCCGATCCCACCGAGAAGTAGCGCGCCTCGGGGTGGTGGAAGACCAGCGCCGAGACGCTGGCCTCGGGGTCCATCATGAAGCCTTCGGTCAAGGTCACCCCGGCGTTCTTCTCGGGGTCGAGCAGCTTGAAAAGCTTGCTCTGATCCTCAAGGTTGGGGCAAGCCGGGTAGCCGAAGCTGACGCGCAGGCCTCTGTAGCGGGCCTGGAACTTCTCGCGCACGGTCATGGCGGCGGGGTCGGGGAAGCCCCACATGGAGCGGATGCGGTCGTGCAGGAGCTCGGCGAAGCCCTCGGCGCTCTCGATGGCGATGGCTTGGAGCGCATGGGACTTCAGATACTCGCCTGAGTCGCGATATCGGTCGGATATCTCCCGGATACCCGCTCCGCAAGTGACGACGAACATCCCGACGAAGTCCATGCGGCCGGATTCCTTCGAGGCCACGAAATCCGAGAGGCAGAGGCGCTCGCCGGAAGGCTGGCGCGGGAACTCGAAAGTCTCCAGCGGCGTCTTGTCGCCGACGGAAGCGTAGAGATGGACCCGCTCGCCCTCGGACTGGCAGGGGAAGAAGCGGTAGACCGCGCGCGCCTTGATCATGCCCTTTTCCAACATCTCGTTCTGAAGCTCGCTGATGTTCTTGTGCAGCTCGACGGCCTTGGGGTTTCCTTCCTGGAGCAGGCGTTCGAGGTTGCCCTTGAGGCCCAAGTGCTTGCCGTAGAGCATGATGGGGTTGACGTAGCGGAAGATATCTTCGACGTTGAAGTCCGAGAGCGCGTGCAGCTTGAGGTCGGGCGGAGACGGGATGTCCAAGACCGGGGCCAACGCCGCGCGCGGGGCCAGCAGCGCCGCCGGCACCGGCGCCGGCGCGGGGTCCTCCACGCGCAGGAAGTCCTGGATCTCCTTGTTCTTGGCGATCATGCCGTCCTGTTTGGCGGGGTTGAAGTAGTCGTTGGCGAGATCGAGTCCCATCATCGCGTCTTTAGCGTAGAAGACCGGGCCGTCGTAGCGGGGCGCGATCTTCTTGGCGGTGAAGCGTGCCGAGAGGGCGGCGCCTCCGACCAGGATGGGGATGCGGATGCCGGCGTTGGTCAGGTCGTCGGCGGTGATGGTCATCTGCTGGGCGGATTTGACCAGGAGGCCGGAGAGGCCCAGCACCTGCGGCGCGATGCGCTTGATGGCCTCGATGAGCTGCTCGGGGGCGACCTTGATGCCCAGGTCATGGATCTCATACCCGTTGTTCTTCAAGATGATATGCACCAGGTTCTTGCCGATGTCGTGAACGTCGCCTTTGACGGTGGCCAGGACCACGCGACCGCGCGACGTCGTCTTGGTCTGGTCCATGTGCGGCTCGAGGAAAGCGACCGCGGATTTCATCACTTCGGCCGACTGCAGGACTTCGGCGACGATCATCTCGTTGGCGCCGAAGAGCTTGCCGACCTCGTCCATGCCCTTCATCAGCGGGCCGTTGATGATCTCCAGGGGCGACTTGGTCTTGATGAGGACGGCCAGGTCGTCGAGCAGACCTTCTTTGGAGCCTTCGACCACGTTGAAGGCCAAGCGCTCTTCCAGGGGTTTTTTCAGGCGCTCGGAGGGCGCCAGCGCCTTGGGTTTGGCGTCTCGGAAATGGGCGGAGAACTCGGCCACCGCGTCGTAGCCCTCGGGGCGCGAGGGGTCGCCGTAGCCCTTCCAGGTCAGAAGGTTGTCCACCAGCTTCTTCTCCGCCTCGGGTATGGAGGAGAAGCGGGCTAGTTTCTCTGAATTGACGATGGCCAGGTCGAGGCCGGCCTGCACGCAGTGGTGCAGAAAAACAGAATTCAAGATCTCCCGGCCCGCCGTGGGAAGGCCGAAGGAGACGTTGGAGATGCCGAGCACCGTGCGGCAGCGCGGCATGGCTTGCTTGATGAGGCGGATGCCCTCGATGGTCTCGACGCCCGAGCCGAAGTAGTTCTTGTCGCCGGTGCCGGTGGGGAAGACCAGCGGGTCGAAATAAATGTCCTCGGGATGCAGGCCGTACTTGCCGGTGAGCAGGTCGAAGCTGCGCTGGGCGATGGCGAGCTTGCGCTCGCGGCTGACGGCCATGCCCATCTTCTTGTCCTCGTCGATGGTGCCCACGACGACGGCGGCGCCGTACTTGTGGACCAGGGGGATGACAGCCTCGAAACGTTCCTCCCCATCCTCCAGGTTGATCGAGTTGATGATGGACTTGCCGGGGCAGCGCTTCAGCGCTTCTTCCAGCACCTCGGCGTCGGTGGAGTCGAGCATGAGCGGCGCCTTGACCTTCTTGGTCAGCTGCTCGAGGAAGCGGTTCATGTCCCGCAGCTCTTCGCGGTCCGGGTTGGCCAGGCAGACGTCCAGGATCTGGGCGCCGTTGCGCACTTGGCGGCGGCCGATCTCGGAGGCGGCTTCGAAGTCCTCCTTGATGATGAGGTCGCGGAAGAGTTTCGAGCCGATGACGTTCGTCCGCTCGCCTACTATGACCGGCCGCTTCTCGTCGTCGACAGTGAAGGACTCCAGGCCCGAGACGGAGGAGCGGCGCGTCTTGGAAGGCTTGCGCGGGGATTTCCCCTGGACCATCTGGGAGATCAGCTTGATGTGCTCGGCGGTGGTGCCGCAGCAGCCGCCGAGGATGTTGACCCAGCCCTCGGCGCAGAAGCGCTCGAGCTTCTTGGCCACCATCTCGGGCGTCTCGTTGTAGAGACCGTTCTCGTCGGGCAGGCCGGCGTTGGGGTAGCAGATGGTGAAGGAGTGCGACAGACCCGACAGCGTGCGGATGTGGTCGGTCATGAAGTCGGGGCCGGTGGCGCAGTTGAGGCCTAGCGCCAAGAGGCCCGCATGAGAAACCGAGTCGTGCAGGGCTTCGGCGGTCTGGCCGCCCAGCATGGTGCCCATGGTCTCGATGGACACCGACAGGATGACCGGCACCGAGCGCTGGAGCTTGGAAAAGCCCTCGTTGATGCCGGCTAAGGACGCCTTCACGTTCAGGGTGTCTTGCTGGGTCTCGAGCAGGATCAAGTCGACGCCGCCTTCGAGCAGGCCTTGGGCGGCCTCGGCGTAGCCGGTGACGACCTCGTCCCAGGTGATGCCGCCGGTCACCGAGATGGTCTTGGTGCCGGGGCCCAAGGAGCCGGCCACGAAGCGCGGGCGCCCGGGCTTGGCATACTTGGCGGCGGCGGCCACGGCCAGGCGGGCGCCGACGCGGTTGAGCTCGAGGGCCTTGTCCTGCAGGCCGTATTCGCCCAAGACGTGCCGGATGGCTCCGAAGGTGTTGGTCTCGACGATGTCGGCGCCCGCGGCGAAGTACTGCTCATGGATGCCTTGGACGACGTCTGGCCGGGTCAGGATGAGGTTCTCGTTGCAGCCTTCGAGAGCGGCGCCTCCGAAGTCTTCGGCCTTGAGGTCGTGGGCCTGCAGCATGGTGCCCATGCCGCCGTCGAGCACGAGCAGGCGCTCATGGAGCAGCTCGCGCAGTTCGTCCTCGCGGCCGCGGTCGTCGAAAGCTCGTTTTTTATCGGTCATAAAATGAAAAAGCCACGCTTTGGCGTGGCTTCCGTATCCTCTTTAGCACCCTGAGCCGGGGCAATTCGGTGAAATCCTCGCCGCTTCTAAGAGAGTTTAGCGAAAAAAGGGCCTGAAATCAATGGAAGATGAGCCGTCTTTCCTCCGGAGACTCTTCATCGGGAACGTCCGAGGCCTTGACCTTGGTGCCCCGCAGGAGGTCTTTGAAGCGCCTGTCCCTGGAAAGCGACTCGAAGTCCTTGTCTTGGCGCGCCTTGTTCTTGTAGCGGGGGTCGAGCTTGAGGGCGGCGGTCAGCTCGTCGAGGGCGTCTGCGAGCATGCCCGATAGGCAAAGCATGGCCGCATGATGGTAGCGGGCGGGACCGTTCTCGGGAGCTTCGGCCGCGGCGATGCCGGTCTCGGCCAAGGCGCCGACGAGGTCGCCGTCGTTGAAGAGGAGCAGTCCGTTGGCCAGGTGGGCGCGGGCGCGGATGGCGCGCGCCGAGGGGTTGTAGATGCGGGCCAGGACGGGGGTGTAGCGGGCTTTGGCGTTCTCATCCTCGAAGAGGAACAGGGCGCAGGTGGTCAGAGGCGAGATGTAGGCGCTGGCGAAGCGCCAGCCGGGGCCGGGCCATTGGGCGGAGCGCACGGCGAAGGTGGAAGTCGAGCGGATGGTCTCTTCGAGGCCGGGCCGGGTCGCGATGGGGTCGGGGCGCACGTGCTCGACGAAGCCCTTGGCTTTGTAGGTCTTGGCCAAGGCCGCGACGGCCTGCTTGGCGGGGCCTTCCTGCCAGGTGTTGCGCCCGCTCCAGTCGACGAGCCATTCGACCTCGGCTTTCTGCTGGCCGGGGCCGATGGTCAGGGTGCCGACCTGCGTCCTGATGGGCTCCGAGACGATGGCCTCGCCGAGGACGGGATAGGCGTAGTGGCTGAAGGCCGCCGAGCAGGCGTCGTTCCAGCCGATGAGGGCGAATTCCTCATGGTCGACGGTCTGGGCTGAGGTGGAGACGCTCAGAGTGAATAGGATGGCGACGAAGGAAGAGCTTGTTTTTAGCCTCATTGTCCAACTGGGTGTCTTCAGCGATTTCGGCAATTTTTTCCGCCTGAAAGAACTTGCGATTCGGACGTTCGTCCCATATTATACGCATAACGCCGAGCTAAGGTCTCCAGCTCACTCCTGTAGGCGTGGTCCGATCTTTCATGCGAGCGCGGCGATAAGTCCTTGGAGCGGCGTGACCAGCACTCCCTTGCCGATGGGGTAAGCCTGCGCCACCGGCGCGACGACGAACGCCTTGCGGATGCTCAGGTCCTCAAGCGCGGTCCAGAAGCCTTTGGAGACCGTCGGAGCCGAGGACGCCTTGCACTCGACGGCGACGCGCTCCTTGCCCCGTTCCAGGACCAGGTCCAGCTCCGCCCCGGACGCGGTCCGGTAGAAGCCGGCTCGCCAGCCTCGGCCTAGGGCCCCAAGGGTGTTCTCGATGATCAGCCCCTCCCAGGAGGCGCCGAAGACGGGATGGCCGAGCAGGTCTTGGGCGGACCGCAGCTCCAGCAGGGCGTGGAGCAAGCCCGTGTCGCGCAAATAGATCTTAGGCGAGCGCACCAGCCTCTTCTTGAGGTTGGCCTCCACCGGCGGCAAGACCCGGAGCAGGAAGGTCTGTTCGAGGAGGTCTACGTAGGACCGCACGGTCGTGTGGCTCAGGCCCAACGACTGCCCTAACTGAGAGCTATTGAGCATTTGGCCGTGGCTGTGGGCGCACATCAGCCAGAAGCGGCGCAGGGTTTGGGCCGGGATGCGGATGCCTAGCTGAGGCACGTCTCTTTCCAGGAAGGTCCGGATGAAGTCTTCTCGCCAGGCGAGACTGGCGGCGTCGGAGCGGGCCAGGTAGCTCCGGGGGAAGCCTCCGCGCGTCCAGAGGCGGCGCAGGGCGGCCTCGCCGCCGACCTCCGTCAGCGAGAGGGGGGAGAGCTCCAGGTAGCTGATGCGGCCGGCCAGGGTCTCGGAACTTTGACGCAGCAGTTCCGGGGAAGCCGAGCCCAGCACCAGGAGCTGGCCGTTCTTGCCGCTCTCGTCGAGTATGCTGCGCAGGACCGGGAAGATCTCCGGAGCCCGTTGGACCTCGTCGAGGCAGACCAGCCGCCCCTTTTGGAGCTTGAAGAAGGCTTCCGGGTCCTGCAGCTTGGCGCGGTCCGACGGCCGTTCCAGGTCCAGGTAGCAGGAAGGCCGCGTCTTGAGGATGGCCGCCGCCAGGGTCGACTTTCCGCACTGCCGGGGCCCTAGCAGCGCGACCGCGGGCGACTCGCGCAGCCTGCGCAGCACCTGGGGAGCCAGCGTCCTGTCGAGCATTCCGTTAGTATAGGCTACAACCATGCAAATTGCAAGACAGGATTTCAATTTGCACAACTTATTCGCCAGCAAAGCGCTGCACGGTCAAGGCCTGGGGCCTCAATACAAGCGCACCTAAGCCAGGTCGATCCAGCTCCATTTCTTATTATAGAGCTCCATGAGCCGCTGGCGCAGGGGGGAGTGCGCGGGCCCCAGCAGGCGCGGGTCCTTCTCCAGCAGACCCTCGGCGTCCTGCCGCGCGGCGGCCAAGAGTTCGGAATCCTTGAAGAGGTCGGCCACCTTCAGCGTCAGCTCGCCGTGCTGGGCCGTGCCCATGAATTCCCCGGGCCCGCGCAGCTTCAGGTCTTCTTCTCCGATGCGAAACCCGTCGCTGGAACTCACCAGCGTCTCCAGGCGCTTGACCGCCTCGGGCGTCGTCGGCTCGGCGATCAGGAAGCACTTGGAGGCATGCCGTCCGCGCCCGATGCGCCCGCGCAGCTGGTGCAGGCTGGACATCCCGAACCGGTCGGCGTTCTGCACCGCCATCACCGTCGCGTTGGGCACGTCGATGCCCACCTCGATGACTTGGGTGGCCACCAGCACGTCCCAGGCGCCGGCGGCGAACTCGGCCATCACCTTGGACTTCTGCTTGCCCGGCATCGCCCCGTGGATCAAGGCCACCTTCAGCCCGGATAACGGCCCTTCGGCCAAGCGCTTGTGCTCCGTCTTGGCTGAGCGCAGATCCAGCAGACGAGATTCCTCGATGATCGGATAGACGATGAAGGCCTGCCTTCCGGCCGCCGCCTCGGCCTTGATGTGCCCCAGCGCTTCTTCCTCGCGCGCCCGCACCGTCGTCGCCGTCGCCTTGCCCGGCGGCAGTTCGTCGATGGTGGACACGTCCAGGTCGCCGTAGAGCGCCAAGGCCAAGGTCCTTGGGATCGGCGTCGCCGTCATCACCAAGAGGTCGAGCAAGGAGCTCTTTTGCCTTAAAGTCGTCCGCTGGCGCACGCCGAAGCGGTGCTGTTCGTCGATCACCGCCAGCTTCAGGCGCGGGAACTGCACGTCTTCTTCGAGCAGCGCATGCGTGCCCACCAGGATGTCGACTTCGCCTTGGCGGACCTTCACCAGGATTTTTTCCCTATCCTTGGCCTTGACCCGGGAGGTCAGCAGCGCGACTTTGACCGGCAGGCCCTTGAGGAAGCGCGACATCGTCTCCATGTGCTGCTCGGCTAAGATCTCGGTGGGGGCCATGAAGGCGCCCTGGTAGCCGTTCTCGACGGCCAGGAGCAGGGCGGCCAAGGCCACCACCGTCTTGCCCGAGCCCACGTCGCCCTGCAAAAGGCGGGTCATCGGGTAAGGGCGGCCCAAGTCTTCAAAAATCTCGTTGATCACCCGTTTCTGCGCTCCCGTCAGCTCGAAACCCAGCTTGGCCTTGAAGGGCGTCAGCAGGGTGCGCTTGATCTCGTAGGTGAAGCTCTTGGCCAGCCCCCGGGTCTGGCGGCGCTTGATGATCCAAGCCAGCTCCAAGAGCAGCAGCTCCTCATAAGCCAGGCGCGAGCGCGCCGCTTCGAGCTCGGCGTAGGAGCCGGGGAAGTGGATGGCGCGCACGGCCTGCGGCGCGGCCAAAAGCCCGCGCGCGCCGAGCAGAGCGGGGGGCAGGACGTCCGGGACGCTGCCCGCGGCCAGGTCCAGGGTGCTATGGACCAGCTCGCGCAGGAACCTCTGGCTCACCCCTTCGCTCAGGCCGTAGATCGGCGTCAGGCGCTCCACGTGCAGGCGCCAGCGCTCGTCCGAGAGAGGGTAATACTCGTCGACATGCAGTTCTTTGATCCCCAAGAGGCTGGGATCGCTGCGGCCCACCACCCACAGGTCCTGGCCGCGCGCCAGGTCGGCCTTGAGCTTGGCGAAGACATCGAAGCGGCGGCTCAGGTGCTTGAACCAGACGGCTTCCACCTTGGCTTCCCCCGTGGCCAGCGTGGCTTTGAAGATCGCCAGGCTCGGGCCCGCCGGGAAGCCCCCGGAGCGCAGGACGCGGCCTTTGAGCACGATGACGCCCGAGGCCGTCGGCAAGGTCAGGTCCGTCGTCTCGCGCCGGTCCTGCCACTGGCGGGGGAAGTGAAAAAGGAGGTCCGAGACCGTCGAGATGCCCAGGTGCTCGAGGGCCTGGGCGCGCTTGGGGCCGACGCCCTTGAGGAACTGGACGGGATTGTCTAACATTTGGTACAATCGCTCCTCGAGGGAAAAAACATGGCATTCAAATGCACGATCTGCTCCAAAGGCCCCGTCTCCGGCTTCAGCTACAGCCACTCCAACCGCGCGACCAAGCGCGTCTTCCGGCCTAACCTCCAGAAGCAGAAAGTGGTCCTCGCCGGGCGCACTCAGACGGCCTACGTCTGCACCGACTGCATCAAGTCGGGCAAAGCAGTCCGACCTATCAGATAATACCGAATGTGACGGGGAAGCGCCATCCGGCGTGGACCTGGGCCGCCGCCGCGGCTCTGGCGGCGCCTTGCCTGCTGCTTCCGGCCTATAACCCCGACCTTTTCTGGCATCTGTCGTCGGGCCGGTGGATCTGGCAGAACCACGCCGTGCCTCGCGTCGACTTCCTCTCCTTCACCGCGGCCGGCGCCGCCTGGTCGGACTTCGAGTGGCTCAGCCAGGCCCTTTACTACGCGGTGCACCGCCTCGGCGGCTTGACGGCTCTTTGGGGGCTCAAGGTCCTGCTGCTCTTGGCCTGCGCGCGGCTGGTCGACCGTCTGCTGCGCCTGCACGGCCTGCCGCGCTTCTTCCGCGCCGCGGCGGTGGTCGTCTGGTCGGCGGGGATGCTGCCGCATTCCGACATCCGCCCGGAGCTATCTTCTCTGCTCCTGTTCCTAAGCATGCTGCTTCTGCTCGAGAAGCAGCGCCTGGGCCGCCTGAAGGCGTCTTGGGGCCCGTCGATCGGATCGTTCCTGCTCTTCGCCGCGGCGGCCAACCTCCACGCCGGCTTCATCTTCGCGTTGATGCTGCCCGCCTTCTACGCGCTCGGCGAGCTGTTGGCGGGCCGGCGTTGGCCGCGTCCGCCGGTTCTCTGGGGCCTAGCCGGGCTGGCGGGCACGTTCTGCAATCCTTACGGCTGGGGCCCCTATGTCGTCATGTTCGATCATCTGCGCCAGCGCGCCGCCTTGAGCTTCATCCAGGAGTGGCAGCCGATGACCATGACGAACCGGTTCCACTGGCCGTTCTGGGCGATCCTCGCGGCCTTCCTCTTTATTCTGCACCGCCTCCGGCGGCGGCCTCAGCTGCCGGTCGCTCTGCTGCTGGCCAGCCTCTACTTCGCCTTCAGCGCCGTGGCGCATGCGCGGATGGGCGCCTTCTTCTTCGCTTGCGCCGTGCCGACGGGCTTTCTCCTGGCCGATATGGCAGGCTGGCTGGTGGCGGCTCCCGCGGCCAAGCGCGCCTGCGCCGCCTGCGCGCTGGCCTACGGCGTGTTCCTCTCGGCGACGCTTCCGCGGCTGGAGCGAGGCGTCTTCGACCACCGCTTGGTGCCTAGGCAGGCCGCGGAGTTCATGGCGGAGGAGTCCGGCGCCTTGCTGGGCCTGCGCCTTTACAGTCCCTGGGAGTGGGGCGGCTATCTAGGCTGGCGGCTGGCGCCGTGGTACCGCGTCTTTTGGGATGGGCGCTACATTTTCCACGACCGCCTGCCCGAGGCTGCGCGAGCCTCCCGGGACGCCTCCTCCTGGCAGGAATACATGGACGATCAGGGCTTGAGCGGCGCTCTTCTCAACAACCTGGAGCTGCGCTTTTCCACGCAGAAGGCCTATCCGGACGGCTCGCGCAAGGAGTTCCTGCGCCCTTGGTACCGCGCCTACATGCCGTCGCAGCGCTGGGCGCTGGTCTACTGGGACCCCCAGGTCCTGCTCTTCGTGGCGCGCCGGGCCGTCCCGGCGAGCTGGCTGGCGGCGCACGAGTATCGCTACGTCCGTCCTAAAGACGAGGCGGCGTTCGAAGAGGCCCTGCGGCTCGGCGAGATCCCGAAGGCGGCGGTGGCGGAGGAGGAGCGTCGTCACCTGCGGGAGACCCGCTAGCGTCAGTCCTTGAGGACGATGCCCTGCTCGCGCAGGTAATGGCGGATCTTGGAGCGCGCGCGCGCGGTCTTGACGAAGAGCAGCCAGTCCTTCTTGGGGGTGGAGCCTTTCTTGGTGATGATGGTGCAGATGTCGCCGCTCTTGAGCTGATAGTCGAACTTGACCATCTTGTTGTTGACCCGCGCGCCTACGCAGGTGAAGCCGATCTGCGTGTGCACGGCGAAGGCGAAGTCTAACGGCGTAGCGCCGCCGGGGAGCGCCTTCACCTCGCCGGTCGGCGTGAAGACGAAGACCTGGTTGAGCTCTAAGTCTGTTTTTAGGCTGTCTAGAAACTCGCGCGGGCTCTTCAGGTCCTGCAGCCACTCGATCCACTGGCGCAGCCAGTTGAGCTTTTCCTCCAGGTGCGCGTCCTTGGCCGACTCCCCGGTCTTGTAGCGCCAATGGGCGGCGATGCCGTATTCGGCGGTGCGGTTCATCTCGTCGGTGCGCAGCTGGATCTCGACGAGCTCTCCGCCCGGCCCCATCACGGTCGTGTGCAGGCTGCGATACAGGTTCATCTTCGGTATGGAGATATAGTCCGTGAAAGACCCGGCCACGGGCCTGAAGGCCGTATGCACGATGCCTAAGAGCGCGTAGCAGTTGGCCACCGTGTCGGTCATGATCCTGACGCCGAGCGCGTCCTGGATCTCATCGAACGGCTTGTTCTGCCGGAGCATCTTCTGGTAGATCGAGTTGAGGCTCTTGGTGCGCGCCAGGATGCGGTGGGGGATGTTGGAGTTGGCCAGCGCCTTCTCGACGGACTCCTTGAACTCCTTGAGCGTGGCCTCCCGCGTCGTCATCATCGCGTTGACCTTGACGTTGAGCTCCGCGTATTCCTTGGGGTAGAGGTACATGAACGCCAGGTCTTCCAGCTGCCCCTTGAGCTGGAACATCCCCAGGCGGTGCGCCAGCGGCGCGTAGAGCGAGATCGTCTCGTGGGCGATGCGCTTCTGCTTGTCTTCGCTCAGATAGTTGAGCGTCTTCATGTTGTGAAGACGGTCAGCCAGCTTGATGATGATGACCCGGATGTCCTGGGCGGTGGCCAGCAGCATCTTACGCCAGTTCTCGGCCTGGGCGTCGTCATGCGATTCGAATTGGAGGCGGTCGAGCTTGGTCACGCCGGCCACCAGCATCGTGATCTCCTCGCCGAACTCCTCGCGCATCTTGTCGGGGCTGACGGGCGTGTCTTCCAGGACGTCGTGGAGCAGGCCCGCGCAGATCGTCGGCAGGTCCATCTTCCATTCGACCAGGGAGGCCGCCACCGCGTCGCAATGGACGAAGTAGTGCTCGCCGGAGGCCCGCTCCTGATCGCCGTGAGCCTTCAGCGAGTAATCATAGGCCTTCGCCAGGATCCCCGTATCGACGTGGGGGGCGTAGGCGGCGAACTGCTCGATGATGTTCTGTTTCTCCATAGGCCGGGCCTAAGCCCTTATCGTATGAATTTTTAGGGGCGTCCAGCGGGCTCAGACTGCTCCAGGTCGAAGAGGCGGCGGTAGAGGCCGTTCTGGGCCAGCAGCGCGTGGTGCTCCCCGGTCTCGGCGACGGCGCCGGCGTCGAGGACGAAGATGCGGTTGGCCTTGGCGGCCACGCGCAGCTTGTGCGCCACCGTGATGACGGTGCGGCCTTCGACGAGGATCTCCAGCGCGCGCACGAGCTCGCCCTCATCGGCGCTATCGAGGCTGGCGGCGACCTCGTCTAAGATCAGGATCGGCGGGTCCTTGACGGCGATGCGGGCCATCGCCAGCTTCTGACGGAACCCCGGGGGTAAGGACAGCCCCCGCTCGCCCAGCAGGGTCTGGTAGCCCTGAGGCAGGCGGGCGATGAACCGCTCCAGCCCCGCGATCCTGCAGGCGCGCTCCACCTCGCCCAAGGTCACGACCCGGCGCCCGAGGGCGATGTTGCCGAAGACCGTGTCGTTGAAGAGGAGCGTGTCCTGGGTGACCAGGCCGATCTTCGACCGCAGGGACCTCGGCGAGAGGTCCGCGCTGTCGATCCCGTCGAAATAGATCTTGCCCTGCGTCGGCTCGAGCAGCCCCATCAGCAGCCGGATCAGCGTGCTCTTGCCGGACCCGCTGGGGCCGACGAGCGCCACCTTCTCGCCTTTTCGGATGCTCAGCGTCAGGCCGCTCAAGGCGGCCTCCGCGGTCCCGGGGTAGCGGAACCCGACGTCCGACAGGCGGATGCCCTCGCTGAGGCCGGCGAACTCTCCGCCCCCGATGCGCATCGCCGCGCCCGGGCGCTCTTCCAGCAGCTCGAAGATGCGCTCGCCGGAGGCCAGCGCGCGCTGGAGCTCGGAATTGCTGCGCGCCAGGTTCTTGAGCGGCGCGTAAGCCGCCAAGAAAGCGCCCAGGAACGCGAAGAAGGCGCCCGGCGTCATGTGCCCTTGGATGACCTCGCGGCCTCCGAAGTAGATGATGAAGGCGACGATGACCGAGGCGCAGAGCTCGGTCAAGGGGGCGGCCAGCGCGGTGGCGCGCAGGTAGCGCATCATCGGGACGAAGAAGGAGTCGTTCTCGTCGATGAACTTCTCGATGGCGCCCTCCTCGTAGTTGAAGGCCTTGATCACGGGCATGCCCCGGATGCTCTCCTCGAAGCGGTCGCAGAGGCGGTCCATCATGAGCTGGCTCTGCAGGCTGGCGTCGCGCATCTTCCGGCTGAGGATGAAGAGGGTGGTGAAGGCCAGCGGCATGGCCAGAAGCGAGAGCAGGGCGAAGCGCCAGTCCAGGTAGAACAAGGAGGCCACCAGCGCTATGACCGTCATCGTGTCGCGGATCAGATACAGGGGCACCGAGGTCAGCGCCGATTGCACCATCGTCAGGTCGCTGGTCACGCGCGAGAGGATCTCGCCGGCACGGTGGCGGTCGTAGAATTCCAGCGACAGCTCATGCAGATGCCGGAAGAGGTCCTCGCGGATCTTCTGGGTGACCGTCTGGCCGATCCAGCTCATCAGGTAGTTCTGGACGTAGGAGGCGCAGGTCTTGAGCGCGACCAGGAGCGGCACGCCGATGACGGCCAGCCAGAGCATGTCGAGGTCCTTGGCGATGAAGACGCGATCGACGATCGGCTTGAGGAGCAGGACCGAGCCGCCGTTGAAGGCGGCTACCAGGACCATCGCCAGGCAGGCGTAGAAAAAGCGCGCGGCATGCGGCCGCAGGTACGGCCGCACGCGGCCGTAGGCGGTCATGGCCGGGCCTCCGCCAGGATCATGGCCGCCGCTCGCGCCGCGCCGCCGGGTTCGCCCAGGCAGGCGCGCAGGGCCTTGAGCTCGCGCCGCAGCGCTTCGTGGCGGCGAGGGTCTTCCAGAAGCCCCACGGCGGCTTGGGCGATGCGCGGCGCGGTGGCTTCGTGCTGGATGAGCTCCGGCACCAAGGCTTTGCCCGCCAGTATGTTGACCATGGCGATGTACGGCACCTTGATTATTGCACGTGCGATCAAATAGGTGGGCCAGGAGAGCTTGTAAATGACGACCATCGGCAGGCCGAGAAGGGCATTCTCGAGAGTGGCCGTACCCGAGGAGGATAGAACCAAGTCGGTCATGCGGCGGCGTTTGTAGTCGCTCTCGCGTACGAGCTCGACGTCCGGGGGCAGGGCATAAGCCGTGTCGGGCAGGTTGTCGGCCGCGAAGACCAGCGCGCGCGAATCGGGGAAGTGGCGTTTGAAGAGGCGGAAGGACTCAAGGAAGAGCGGCAGGTGTTTTCGCACCTCCGCGGCGCGGCTGCCGGGCAGCAGGCCGACGGTCAGGGGCGTCCCCAGCGCGCCATCCTCGCGCGGCGGCGGAACCGAATCGAGCAGCGGGTGGCCCACGAAGCTGCAGGGCAGTCCGGCCTTCGTGTAGAGCGTCTCCTCGAACGGGAAGATGACTAGCATTCGGCGAACCAGGCGCTTGAGCACGTTGACGCGGCCGGGCCGGCTGGCCCAAACTTGAGGGCTGATGTAGTAGAAGGCTGGGATCTTGGCTGAATAAGCTAAGCCAAGCACCCTACGATTGAAACCGTAGAAGTCGATGCAGACCAGGGCGTCGGGCCGGCGTTCGCTCATGAAGCGGCGCAGGCGTAAGCCGAGCTTGAGCAGGAAGCCGAGCTTGGCGGCCGGCTCCCAGAAGCCGGTGACGCCGCGCGAGGCCAGATCTTCGAGGAACTCGTCGGCCGCCAGCTTCATCAGCGGCCCGCCCACCGCCGCCACGCGCGCTCCGCCGCGCTTGAGCTCGGCTATGAGCTTGGCTCCGTGGACGTCCCCCGAGGGGTCGCCTGCGACGATTAGAATCAGCATAAAGGGGTCAGGCCTTTCGTTATTACCGTTATTTCTGCGATCTCATCAGGCCTTTTCGAAATAACGGTAATAACGCAAGGCCTGACCCCGTCTCAGTCGCGGAGGATGTCCTTGCCGACGCCTTTGGCGATCTTGCCAAGATCCGAGACCCAGCTGGGGACCAGGGGGCGCGCGCCGGCGTAGTTGGAGACCTCGTAGCGCTCAAGCTCATCTGAGATCTGCAGGGCCAGCTTCAGCGCCTCGACGCCGTGCTCGCCGCTGGGCCAGGGCTTGCGGTTGTGCCGGATGCAGTCCAGGAAATGGGCATGCTCGCTTTGCAGCGGCTGGGTGGTCCCGAGCTTGGGCTTGAGGATCTCGATGTCCTTGAGGCTCTTGATGATGGGGGTCTTCTTCTTGTAGATCTTGAGCGCCGTGCGGCCGTAGTCCAGGGAGATGTAGCTGTCCTGCTGAAAGACGCGCAGCTTGCGGCTCATCTCCAGAGAGATCCGGCTGGCGGTCAGGTCGGCGATGCAGCCGGTCTTGAAGCGGACGCGGACGTTGGCGATATCCTCGTGTTGGGACAGCAGGTGCGCGCCGACCGCTTCTATCGACTCCACCGGCGAGCCCACGAGGGTCAGCAGGATGTCCAGGTCGTGGATCATGAGGTCCATGACGACGCCGATGTGGCTGACCCGGGGGTCGTAGGGGCCCAGCCTCTCGACGGTGATATAGCGGGGGTTGCGGATGTGCTTGATGGCTTCCAGCACCGCCGGGTTGAATCTTTCCACGTGGCCGACCTGCAGGACGACCTTCTTATCCTCCGACACCGCCAGCAGGAGGCGCGCCTCCTCGACGGAAGCGGCCAGGGGCTTCTCGATGAGGCAGTGCACCCCGCGTCCGAGGGCCTCCATACCGACTTCGGCATGGAATGGCGTCGGCACGGCGACTACGATCGCGTCGACCTGCTTGAGGATGTCCTTGTAGTCGCGCACCGCCACCGTGTTGCATTGCCAGGCGGCGAACTGGGCGCGCCAGAGGTTGGTGTCGCAGACGCCGACGAGCTCGAACTCGGGCATCTTGCTGAGCACGCGCGCATGCAGCGCGCCGATCTTGCCCGCGCCGACGACCCCGATGCGGACCCTGGAGTCCTTGGTCATCGCGGGCCTTCCGGCTTGAAGGCCACGATGGCCAGCTTCTGGGCGTCGGCCGCTTTGAGGAACTGGTCCTTGTCGAAGACCAGCGTGCAGCCGGCTTCCAGCGCCAGGGCCGAGACCCCGGCCTCGGCGAAGGTTTTCAGGGTGTCGAGGCCGATGACGGGGATGTCGAAGCGCAAGTCCTGCTTGGGCTTGGCGACCTTGACGACGGTCAAAGACGGCTTCTCGCCGCGGGCGCGCACGATCTGGGCGGCGCGCAGGACGGCCGCGTCGGTGCCTTCCATCGCTTCGACGGCGATGACCGCGCCGTCCTTGACGACGACGGTCTGGCCGATGTCGAAGCCGGCCAAGGCCTTGGCCGCCTTCCAGCCGAGGCGGATGTCGGCGCTTTCGGAGGCGCTGGGCGCGCGCGCGGTGGCCGGCCCCTCGGTGATGAGCAGGTGCGAGAGGTAGGTCGCAGACGAGAGCAGGGTGATGCCGTCCTTCTGGAACTCGTCGGCCACCGCCGAGAGGATCGTGTCGGTGCGCTTGTCCTTCAGGCGCGCCAAGAGCTTGACGGCCCTGAAATCAGGCAGGATGCCGCCGAAGAGGGAGGCGTGCTGGACCTTTCCCGCCATGACGACCTCGCTGACGCCCTGCTCCTTGAGCAGCGCGATGGGCTTGGATATCTGGCCCAAAGGGTAGTAATGGACCTCGGAGACGAGCGCCTCCAGCGCCTTGTCGGTGACGTCCTTGATGCCGAGCGCGACGACCGTCACGCCCATGCGCCGGGCCTCCTCGGTGAAGAGGAGGGGGAAACGTCCCGAGCCGGCGATGAGCCCGACCTTCTTCATCCTAGAGTTCAGCGTCCTCTTGCTGGGCGCCGGCGGCCGGCCGCGTGATGCCGCGCTTGGAGGCTGCGATGAAGGCCGCCAGCTCCACGACCTCTTTGGGGTTGCCCGGGGCCTGCAGCTCGGGCAAGGTCAGGTCCAGGGTCCGGCCCGAGAAGAAGAGGGTCTTGTAGGCCGCCTTGAGCGCGCGCAGGACGTCGGCCTTGAGGCCGGCGCGGCGCAGCCCGAGGGAGTTGAGGCCCCTCAGCATGGCGCGGTCGCCCTGTGCCGTGCAGAAGGGGGGCACGTCCTTGCCCACCATGCTGCCGCCGCTGATCATCGCCATGCGGCCGATGCGGACGAATTGATGGACCGCCGAGCTGCCGCCCAAGATGGCGCCGTCTCCGACCTCGACGTGGCCGGCCAGCGGCACGGAGTTGACCAGGATGACGCCGTCGCCGACGCGGCAGTCGTGGGCGACGTGGGAGTAGGCCATGAACAGGCAGCCGCTTCCGATGCGGGTCTCGCCGGTGGCCGAGGTGCCGCGATTCAGGGTCACGCATTCGCGCACCAGGTTCTTGTCGCCCATGACCAGACGCGTGCGCTCGCCGGCGTACTTGAGGTCCTGGGGCGGCCCCCCCACGAAGGCGCCGGGCAGGATCCGGTTGTCCTTGCCCATGTGGGTGAACTCGATGACGGCGTGGGCGCCGATGGTCGTGCCGGCGCCGATGACGACGTCCTCGCCGATGACGGCGTAAGGCCCGATCTTGACCGAGGGGTCGATCTTGGCGCCGGGGTCGATGATGGCGGTGGGGTGGACGGCAGACATCGTGGCGCTCATGCTTGCTTGTCCACCAGCGCGAAGGTCATCTCCGCTTCGGCCGCGAGCTTGCCGTCGACGAAGGCCTCGCCGCGGAACTTCCCGGCGCGCCCGAGGCGCAGGACCTCGATATGAAGCTTGAGCACGCTGCCCGGCAGGACCGGCGTGCGGAACTTCGCCCCGTCGATGCCCATGAAGAAGGCGATCTTGTTCTCGAAGCCGCCCTTGGAGAGCAGCATGACGCAGGCGGTCTGGGCCAGCGCCTCGAGGATCAGGACCCCGGGCATGATCGGTTGGCCGGGGAAGTGGCCCTGGAAGAACTCCTCGTTGATGGTCACCATCTTGGTGCCGACGGCCCTCTTGTCCTCCTCTAGGACCTCGACGCGGTCGACGAGCAGGAACGGGTACCGGTGCGGGATCGCCTTGCGGATGGCGTTGATCTCGACGGTGCGAAGGACGGCCGGCTGCGGCTGCGCGGTGGTCTCGGTGGACATGGTCAGGCCTCCTGGGAGACGGTCTTTCGGAGCTTCGCGGCGGCGGCGTTGAGCCGCTTGGCGAATTCGATGTTGTGCGCATGGCCGAGGCATTCGGCTTCGATGCGCATCTTGAAGAGCGGGCGGCCGATGAGCGTGAGGTCGCCGATGAGGTCGAGCATCTTGTGCCGGACGAACTCGTCGGGGTGGCGCAGGCCCTCCGGGCCGGTCAGGTAGCGGTCCTTGCCGATGACGATGGCGTTGTCGAGGGAGCCTCCCTGGGCCAGGCCCTGGGACTTGAGATAGGCGACCTCGTGCTCGAAACAGAACGTGCGGGCGTTGGCCACCTCCGACAGGTAGGTGTCGCGGTCGAAACGGATCGTCTGGGTCATCTTCGGCATCATCGGGTGATCATGGATGAGCGTGGCCTGGATCTCGAAGTGCTCGCAGGGCATCGCGCGGTATTTCGCGGCGCCGTCCTGATAGCGTATCTCGCCGGGAAGCTGCAGCCAGCGCTTGGGCGCGTTCGGGAAGGACTCCACGCCCGCTTTGAGGAGGGCCTCCACGAAAGGGATCGCGGAGCCGTCCATGATGGGCGGCTCGTTGGCGGTGACCAGGATGTCGATGTTGTCTATCCCGAGGCCCGTGCAGGCGGAGAGCACGTGCTCGACGGTGTGCACCTTGGCTTCGCCCAGGCCGAGGTTGGTGCCGCGCACGGTGGCCACGACGAAGGCCAGGCGGGCCGGGATCATCGGGCAGCCCTCCAGGTCGCTGCGGAAGAAGCGGATGCCGGTGTTGGCCGGCGCCGGACGGAACGTCAGCCGAGACCGATTGCCGGTGTGCAGGCCGACGCCCTCGAGGCTGACCTCGGTCTTGATCGTGGTTTGGAGCTCCGTCATGGCATCTCTCCTCATCTCAGGCGTCTCGCGCCGGCGCCGCGCCAGGCTGGTCGAGCTTCTGCTTGAGCTCTTTGACGGCTTCGTAGATCTCCGGCAGCTTCGCGTAAAGGACCTGCAGCTTGAAGGCCTCGCGGTGAGGCTTGGCGGGGTAGCCGAACATCACCTTGCCCTTCTCCACGTCGGACATGACGCCGGTCTGGGCCATGATGACGGCGCCGTCTCCTATGTGGATGTGTCCGGCCAGGCCCGCCTGCCCGGCCAGGATGACCCGGTCGCCCAGGCTCGTCGAGCCGGCGACGCCGGCCTGCGAGACGAGCAGGCAATCCTTGCCGACGCGGCAGTTATGGCCGATCTGCACCAGGTTGTCGATCTTGGTGCCGGCCTCGATGACCGTCGAACCCACGGTGGCCCGGTCGACGGTGGTGTTGGCGCCGATGTCGACGTCGTCTTTGAGCACCACGTTGCCGACCTGGGGGATCTTGCGGTGCTTGCCCGTCTTGCGGTCGGTGGAGAAGCCGAAGCCGTCGGCGCCGATGACGGCGCCGGAGTGGATGACGACGCGGTCGCCGATGACGCTGTTCTCGTGGATGGTCACGCGCGGGTGGAGCAGGCAGTGGCGCCCGATGCGCACGTTCTCGCCGATGTAGCATTGCGGGCCGATGAAGGTGTTCTCGCCGATGCCGGCGGCGCGTTCGATGACCGTGAAGGCGCCCACGCTGACGCCGGGGCCCAGGCGCGCTTGGAAGTGGATGGCGGCTTTGGAGTCGAGCATGGGCGGCAGTTTGGGGCGCTGGGCTTCGATGAGCCCCAGCACCTGGGAGAAGGCGTACTGCGGGTCGTCCACGAAGATGCGGTTCTTGGCGCCGCAGGGTGTCTGGGCGCTGGAGTTGGGCATCAGGACGCAGCCGGCCTTGGTCCCCTCGGCCAGCGCGGTGTATTTCATGTTGCCGAGGAAGGAGATGTCCGAGGGGCCGGCCTCGACTAGGCCGGCGGCGCCTTCGATGACGTAGTTCTCGTCGCCGTTGAGCTTGCCCGCGACGAGCGCGGTCAGCTCCGAAAGGCTCTTGCCGATCTTAGGCAGCGCCGGTATCATCCTAGGCCCCCTTGAGGTGCTTGAGCACTTTGTCGGTCAGATCGACGGCGTTGTGGCCGTAGAGGATGCTGCCTTTGTCTACGACCACGCTCACGCCTTCCTTGCGGGCGACCTCCTGGACGGCTTTGTGGATCTTGCCGAGCAGTATCTCGCTCTTGCGCCCCTCGAGATCGAGCAGGCTCTTCTCGGCGGCGGCCTGATGCTCCCGGAACGAGCCTTCCTTCACGCTCAACTCCTTGAGCTTCAGGCCGATCTTGTCGTCGAGCTCCTGCAGGGATCTCGTCCGCTCCTCGAGGGCCTTTGACTCCGCCGGCGCGGCCGGGGGCGCCGGTACGAGGGCCGGCGCCGGCGCCAGGGGTGGGAGCTTGGCGCTCAGTGCCGGCGTTTCGGGCGCGGGGCCGCCAGGCAGCTCGGGCGCCGTTTTGGAGGATCCGGCGAAGCCGGGGAGCGATCCGACCGGGGAGGGGGGCACGGCGGGCACGGCTGTCGCGGGGCCGGAGGAGGCTAGGAGGGCGTCTAGCTCGGGCTTGCGCTCTTCCGCCGCAGGCGCGGCTTTTGGGCTGGGCGGCGCCGGGATGGGCGCAGGCGGCGGCGCCGGCAGCGGCGTTTTGGCGAGTGCTTCGCGGTCGACCTTGAGCGCGGCCACCTCGGTTTTCAGACGCAACAGTTCGGCCTTGCGTGAATTGACGCCCTCCTCGGCCTGGCGCACCGCCTCCTCGAAGCTCTCCCGGGCGCGCTGGGTCTCCGGGAACAGGATAAAGACGCGTTTCATGTCGATATACCCGATATTGCCGCGCTCCGCGCGGTTCTCTTCAAGGGAGAGCTCGATGGCGGCCAGCGGCCGGACGGAGCCGGCGGCCAGAGCCAGGGCGGCGAGAGCGGGCAAGAGCACGGCGATATGATGTTTGTTCATGGTCTCCGTTAGAAGAGGTTTCCTAGGCCGAAGTTGATCTGGTAGAGTTTTTCCCCGTCGCGGTGGTTGAAGCCGTAGCCCCAGTCCAGGCGGATCGGGAAGGCCGGGGTGGTGAAGCGTATCCCGAAGCCCGCGTCGGTCTTGATGTCGCGAGTCCCCGAGCCGATGCGGCCGCTGATGTCCTTGACGCGGTCCCAAGCGGTGCCCATGTCGAAGAATGTGACGAATTTGACGATGGTCTTCTTGCGCTCCCGGGCTAAGGGGAAGCCGAATTCGACGTTGAAGACGTCATAGACCTTGCCGCCCGAGGGGAATCCCACTTCGCCGGTGGGCGAATAGCCGCGCAGGGTGTCCTGCCCGCCCAGAAAGTAGCGGTCGAAGACGGGCACTTCCTTGGTCTCGCCGAAGGGGGTGACGTAGCCGCCCCGGTTGGCGACCGTCAGCACGAAGGGGTAATCCCCGATCGAGAAGAGCTTGTGGTGCCAGGCGTTGCTGAAGGAGGGTTTGATGTAGTGGATGTCCCCGCGCAGGGGGCCGCCGGAGAGCTGGACGCTCAGCGCGTTGCGCGATCCCCGGGTCGGGTCCCATATATTGTCGCGGGTGTCGCGGGCGAACTCGGCGCCGACGGAGGAGAAGATGCTGGTGCCCTCGGAGAGCTGGCCGCGGAACTCGTCTTGGACCTCGGTCAGCGAGATCCTCGACAGCGTGTAGGACAAGTTGAGGTGATACTTGTCCTCCTCGAAGCGGGGGCCCAGGCGGATCGTGCCGCCCTGCCGTTTTTCGACGTAGGCGTTGGTGGAGCTGCCGAAGGGGCTGATGCGGCGGGTGTTGAAGAGGTCGAAGCCGAGGCTGGTGGGGTGGCTGCCGACCCAGGGGGTCGTCCAGCTGATGGAGTAGTCTTGGACCCTTCTGCCGAAGGACCACTGCAGGGAGGCGCGTTGAGCGCGCCCGAAGAGGTTCAGGTGCTGCAGGGACAGGGTGCCGATGAGGCCGTCGATCGACGAATAGGCCGCGCCGGCGGTGAGGATCCCGGGCTTGCCCTCGGCCACGTCGAAAGTCAGGTCCACTTTGTTCGGGTCGGTCGGGCTCTGGATGTCGATGTCGACGTCGTCGATGAAGCCCAGGTTCATGATGCGCTCGCGGCTCTTGCGCACCCGCGAGGCCGAGAACATCTGCCCGGGCTTGACGACGATCTCGCGGCGCAGGACGTGGGTCTTGGTGGCCTTGTTGCCTTCCACATCGATGTGGTCGATGTAGACGATGTCGCCCTCGGTGATGGCGTAGTTGACGTCCATGAGCAGCGTGGCGGCGTTGAAGGTCTTGACCGGGGAGATCCGGGCGCGCAGGCGGCCGCGGTCGGCGTAGAGCTCTTGGATGCCCCGGACGGTGTCTTCATACTTCTCCTGGCTGAAGATCTTGCCGCGGCGGTATTCGATGGCTTTGACGAGTTCGGTGGAGGTGTAGATGAGGTTGCCGGAGAAGGAGGTGTCGCCGAAGCGGTAGACGGGGCCTTCGACGAGCCCGGCGCGGATGTAGACCCGGCTTTTGTCCTCACTGAAGGTGACGGCCGGCGTGCTGAGGGAGACGTCCAGGAAGCCGTGGTTGAGGTAGAAGGTCTCGACCTTCTTGAAGTCGTCGTGGAGCTCTTTTTCGGTGAACACCCCGGCGCGGAACCACCCCTTCTTGCGGTTCTTCATCAGCTTGAGGAGCTTCTTCGGCTTGAAGGACTCGATGCCGGCGATGTAGACCACCTCGATGTGGGATTTCGGGCCCTCCACGATGGCGAAGGTGACATAGGAGAACTGGGTGCCGGTGTCCGTCCAGACTTGGGATTCCACCGAGGCGTCCAAGAAGCCTTTTTCGTGATATTTATTGAGGATCTTGTCCTGGTCTTCGCGCAGCTTGAGCGCGTCCATGGGGTCTTTGTTCTTGAGGGTGACGACGTCTTCCAGGGTGCCCTTGCCGAGCTTCTTGTTGCCCACGAACTTGAGTTTCTTGATGACGGGCTTCTCTTTGACCACGATGGTCAGCTTGATCATCCGGTCGGAGCCGGCGGCCTTGCGGTACTGCTCCGGGACTGGTTTTTCGGTCAGGTTGATGTCGGCGGCCACGCGCTCGAAGTTGCCTAGGCCCAGCACGCCCTGGACGTCTCGGTCGAGGTCGGGCCGGTCGTAGAGGTCGCCCTTTTTGGCCTTGATCTGGCCCCGGATGACGTTATATTTGACGTTCTTGTTGCCTTCGACGGCGATCTCGCCTAGGACCCAAGGCCGGGGGATGATGGCGGGCAGCGCCGGAGCCTCGGTCGAGACGGAAACGGCGGTCTCGACAGCGGTGGAGGTGGAAGCCGCTGTCTCGGTCTGCGCCATGGCGGGAGTCGCCCATGCGGCGGCTAAAAGGATGCCAAATAAAAGCCTTTTCACGTCGCGTGATTATACTAAAAATGGACCTGCCTATAAGGAAAGTCTTTCAGCCCGATATTCGAAAGAGTCGCCGGACTGGCCCCGGGGCCAGTTGCGACTGTTACCGGTAACAGTCGAGGCGACTGGTGTGGTCGCCCATACTAGCCGCGGGCAAAAAAAGGCCCCGGGGAATGCGTCCCCCGGGGCCTGCGAGACGGTCTTAGCGGCTGCGGGCCAACAGCTTCTTCGCCTTGCTTTCCTTTTTAGCGGCGGGCCGGGGCGCCGGGGCGGCGGAGGCGGCTCCCTTCTCGGCGTCGTAGTAGTCCAGCCCCGAGTGGTCGAGCACTTCCTCGCCCATGAGCAGCCTCAGGGTGTTCTTGAGCTTGAGATGCTGGATGAAGATGTCATGCTCGGGCTTGAGGTCCTCCCGGCACTGAGGGCTCTTGAAGTAGAAGGACAGCCACTCCTGGATGCCCTTGAGCCCGGCCCGCTTGGCTAGGTCTAAGAACAGGACCAGGTCCAAGACGATGGGCGCCGCCAGGATCGAGTCCCTACAGAGGAAGTTGATCTTGATCTGCATGGGCATGCCCAGCCAGCCGGCGATGTCTATGTTGTCCCAGCCTTCCTTGGCGTCGCCGCGAGGGGGGTAGTAGTCGATGCGGACCTTGTGGTGGTAGTTCCCGTAGAGCGTCGGGTAGAGCTTGGGGTCCAGGATCGAGTCCAAGACCGACATCTTGCTCTTCTCCTTGGTCTTGAAGGACCCCGGGTCGTCCAAGACCTCGCCGTCGCGGTTGCCGAGGATGTTGGTCGAGTACCAGCCGGTCAGGCCGAGCATCCGGGCTTTGAGCATGGGCGCGATCGTCGTCTTCATCAGCGTCTGGCCGGTCTTGAAGTCCTTGCCCATGACCGGGGCGCCGGTCTTCTCGGCCAGCTCGATCAGGGCGGGCACGTCGACGGAGAGGTTCGGGGCCCCGTTGCCGTAGCCCAGGCCCAGCGACAGGGCGGCGTAGGCGTAGATCATCGAGGGCGGGATGGCGGGGTCGCTGTCCCGCAGGCCCTGCTCGAAGGCTTCCAGCGTCTCGTGGACGGGCGAGGGCTCGGGCAGGATCTCGGTCGAGCCGCACCAGAGCATCACGCAGCGGTCGACCCCGGACTTCTTCTTGAATTCCTCGATGTCGCGTATGACGGCTTGGGCCAGGTCCCATTTGCTCTTGGCTTTCTTGAAGTGGGTCGGCTTGAGGTTCTTGATGTAGGTCGGGTCGCTGACCGCGGCCATCGGTTTGACGGCCTCCAGCTCTTTTTTGACCGGCTCGAGCTGGGTGCGGTCGAGGACCCCGGCCTTGAGCGCGGCCTCGTACATGTCGTCGGAGAACAGGTCCCAGCCGCCGAAGACGAGGTCGGCGAGCTTGGCCAGGGGGACGAAATCCTTGATCAGCGGGTTGCGGTCTTCGTAGCGCTTGCCCAGGCGGATGCACTGCAATTGGGTCAAAGAGCCTATCGGCTGCCCCAAGCCTTTTTTGGAAAGCTCGACGCCGGCGATGAAGGTGCTCGTCACGGCGCCCATGCCGGGCAGCAGGACGCCCAGCTTGCCCTTAGCCGGGATAATGCGGTTGGCTTGATGCTTGTTCACGGTTGACCCTCCCCAGATACACTGTCATCACGAAGAAAAGCAGGGCGCCGACGGCGCCGGCCCAGAGGAATTCGTAGGTCCGCCCCAGATAGGCTAAAAGCAGCAGCAGATAGATGAAATCGCGCTGGGCCAGCAGGTTCTCCAGACGCGAGAGGGCGGTGCCCAGCGGGGCGCCGCTCACCGGCGTCGCTAGCGGGTTGGCCCGGCGCTGCTGTTTGCCGAGGTAGACCAGCAGCGCCGAGCCCAAGGTCCCAAGGGCGGCGGCCAAGCCCAGGGCCAGGGGGATCACGGAGTTGTCGGCGCGGTAGAAGCCGTAGGCTAGGCAGCCGAAGAGCGATAGATGGACCAGGTTGTCGCCCCAGAAGTCGATGGCGGCGCCAAGCGGGCTCTCCTGGAACTTGATGCGCGCCAGTTCGCCGTCGCAGCCGTCCAAGACCGAGTGCAGCCAGACCAGCCCCGCGCCCGCCAGATGCAGGTCGGGGCGCAGGAACAGCGCGCTGCCGGCCAGCCCCAGCAGGCAGCTGATGACCGTCATCATGTTGGGCGTCATGAAGGTGTCGAGCAGGGAGCGCGACAGGGCTAAAGACAAGTGGCGGTCGAAATGCCGCGCCATGAAGCCGTCCTGGCTCTTGGGGCCCGTCGAGAGCAGCCAGCCTAGGGCCGGTCCCTCGGCCAACGGCTCCGAAAGGCGGATGGCGGCGCCTTCAGGCAACGCCTGCTTCTCGAAAGCCACGGAACGCTCCCAGCGGAACGGCAGCGCCTGCACGACGGCGGCGCCTTGCGCGTCCTGGAAGGCGGTGTGGGCCGCATAAGCGGCTTCCACGATATGGCGCAGGGAGTCGGGCCGGATGAAGTGGTCGCCGGAGAGCCCTACGTAGGGCGGCTTGCAGTCGCTGGGCGCTTCGCCGTCTTTGGCGATCCAGTGGATCACGAGCCCTTCGGGCTTGCGCAGGCGGGCCAGCGTCTGGGCGTCTGGTTGTTGGGCCGCCACCCAAAGCCGTTCGATACCGGCGCGCGCGGCCGTGAAAAGCTGCCGCTCGATGACGCTCATGCCGCCGACGCGCTGGAGCATCATGTCGGGATGGGAGACCCACAGCACGGCGTTGACCACCGGGGCGCTCATGCGGCGGCCGCCGAAAGCCTGGGGGCGCCGTCGTAGGCTTGGCGGATGACCGACAAGCAGAAGCTTGCTTCGCGCAGGTTCGCGCCGCGCGCCGCGGGGGTGGAGACCTCGGCTTGGAAATCGCCCAGCATCGAGGAGAGCCAGCCGGGATGGGCCGAGCCGGCGGAGAGCGCTTCGGGGAAGTCGAAGCGCTCGCCGGCGGCGTCGCCGCGCTTGAGGATGAGATGGTCGTCGCGCAGCTCCAGGACGCCGCGGGTGCCGTAGACGACCGCCCAGTTGGCGCGGGCCGCCGCCCGCCAGGTCAGATGCAGGGAGGCGGTGGCGGAGGAGAATCCGAGAAGGAGCGTGGCCTCCTCGTCGACGCCGCTTGTCCCGGAGCGCAGCTCGGCTGAGACCGAGGCCAGCGGTTGGGAGATGAGGCGGCGCAGCAGGTAGAGGTTGTGCCAGCCGTGGTCGACGAGGATGCCGCCGCCGGAAAGCCTCGGGTCGCGCCGCCAATCTCCCGGGACGGCGCTTTGGGCGGGCTGCCGCCGCAGCGCATGCAGCTCCGCGTGGCGGACGTCCCCGAGCGCGCCGCCCGCCAGCAGGGCGTGGGCCTTCAGCCAGATCGGGGCATGCGCCCAGTTATGCACCGTGAAGACGCAGAGCTTGCGCGCCCGGGCCTCGGACTCGATCTCGGAGAGCTCGGCGGTGTCCAGGGTCAGGGGTTTTTCGCAAAGGACGTGAAGGCCGCGGCGCAGGGCGTCCTTGACCAGCGGCCCGTGGGTGGATGGCGGAGTGGCGATCACGACGAAAGAGACGTCCCTCTCGGCCTCGAGCAGCTGCGGCAGGTTCGCGTAGGGACGCAGCCCCGCGGCCGCCGCGGCGGCTCGGCGCGCGGGGCTGGAGTCGGCCGCTGAGGTCAGCTGGAAGGCGTCATGAGCGGCGAACGCCGGCGCATGGGCCTTCTCGGCCACCTGGCCGAACCCGATGATCGCGCCCCGGAGCTTCATGGCACGGCGTCCTAGCGGCCGGCCCGGCGGGCCGCCACGGCCTTCAGCGACTCCTCGAGGATGTCCGCGCCCTCGAGGGCCTCCTCGAGGGTGATGGTGAGCGGCGGATTGATGCGCAGGCTGGGGTTGTACGCCATCGTCATGAGGCCGCGGCGCAGGGCTTCGTCGAAGATCTGGCGGCAGACGCCGGTCTCCAGCGGCTTCTTGGTCTTGGGATCGACGAGGTCGACGCCGATGAGCAGCCCCCGGCCGCGGACGGAGCCGATGAAGGGGCTGCGTCCCTTGAGCTCGGTCAAGCGTTTGAGCAGCGCGGCGCCCACCTTGCGGGAGTTCTCGACGAGCTTCTCCTTGATGATGATCGACAGCGCCGCATCGGCGGCGGCGGCGGCCAGGGGGTTGCCTCCGTAGCTGGAGGATGATCCGCTGGGGTTGGCGAAGGGTTTGGAGTTGGCGATCTCGGTGGTGGAGATCACGCCCGAGACGGGGAAGCCCCCGGCCATGCCTTTGCCGACGGTCATGATGTCGGGCGTCACGCCCTCGTGCTCGCAGCCGAACATCTTGCCGGTGCGGCCGAAGCCGGTGATCATCTCGTCGCAGAGCAGCATCGCGTCTTGCTCGCGGGTCAGTTCGCGCAGGCCCTTGAGCCAGCCGGCCGGCGGGATGATGTTGCCCGCCGTGCCTTGGATGGGCTCGACGATGACGGCCGACAGCGCGCCGGTCGTGGTGCGCTTGAGCAGGTCTTTCAGGAAGCTCAGGCAGTGGGCGGCGCAGTCATGCTCGCCGGCGGCGCCCAGCGGGCAGCGGTCCTCGTTGGGGTAGGGGGAGGAATAGAGCCCTGGCATCAGCGGGCCCAGGCCGAACTTGAAGGAGTCGCCCAGGAGGCCCAAGACGCCGCCGGTCTTGCCGTGGAAGCCGCCCCAGAAGCCGACCACTTCGAACTTCTTGGTGCGGCTCTTGGCCAAACGCAGCGCGGCCTCGACGGCCTCGGCGCCCGAGGAGTAGAGCTGGACGCGGTCCAGGCCTTTGGGCGTCACGCCGGCCAAGGTCTTGACGAAATTCAGGCGATGCGCGGTCGTGAAGCTGCCGACGCAGGTCTTGGCCAGCTGGGCGCCAAGGATGCGTACGTAGTCGGGGTGAGCGTAGCCGAGGGAGGCGACGCCGATGCCGGCCACGAAGTCCAGATACTCCTTTCCGTCGACGTCCTTCAGGCGCCTGCCGCAGCCGCTCTCCATGGAGAGCTCCGAGAAGAGCGCGATCGATTGCAGGCCGGGGGCGATGAACTTCTGCTCCTCTTGGAACAAAGCGCGCGACTTGGGGCCGGCTTTGAAGAGGGGTTCTTGGACGGGGGCGCTCATGAGGTCCTCCGGGCCGCTTCGCGGGCCTTCAGGCGGGTGCGCAGCTGCCAGGCGATCTGGACGGCGGCTTCGGTCCGGACGCGGGCGAAGCTGGGCCAGGAATTGATGTCGATGAGGTGGATCGCGCCTTCCGGGGTGATGATGGCGTCGCCCCCGAAGATCTCCAGGTCCAAGGCTTTGGCGCCGGCGGCGGCCATCGCGGCCAGGTCGTCGAGCTCGAACTGCAGGCGGCGCGCCGTCTGCGGGTCGTGGTAGAACCAGGTGAACCAGCGCCCCGGCCCCACGCCGTAGAATTTGATGAGGTCGCCGTCGACGTGCTTCTGCAGCAGCATGTGGGAGATCTCGCGGCTGGCGAAATCGCGGCGCACGGCCGCGGCCTCTTCGGCGTCGCGGGCGTAGACGACGTCGTGGCTGCAGGTGTTGTGGACGTCGCCGCGCTTGAGCCAGACGCCGCCGGTCCAGCCGAAGGCCGGCGCGTCCAGCGACGCGCCGCCGCCGACGGTCCGGATCTCGGTGGCGGGCAGGTTGATGGCGGGATTCTTGAGGAACTCCTCGACCATCTTGAGGCGGTAGCAGTTGAGGACCGACTGCGGCGGGTTGACCATCAGCGTGGAGGAGTCGACCGAGTTCTTGAGACGCATGAGCCGGGGGTAGGATTCGCACATCGGCACGATCATGTCCCAGCCCGAGAGGTCGGCGCGGTCGGCTTCCTCGGGCGTCATCAAGGAGGTCTTCACCTTGATGATCTCCAGCTGCTCCATGACGGCCTTGAGGACCATGGCGTCATCGTTCTCGCGGTTCGGCGAGTTCTGCAGTTCCCGGAAAATGCCTAGGCAGGTGACCATGTGACGAACTCCTCCGCTTGTCTCACGTCTTCGGGACGATCCACGTCGAGCGTCTTGGAAAGGGGGATGCCGGTCACGCTGCCTTGGCGCACCAGGGCGGCGAGGTATTCGCGCAGCGAGCCGTGGGCCTGGGCCGCGGGCATGACGGCGGCGACAGCCGCCGTCAGGTAATAGAGCCCGGCCGTCGCATGCTCCTTGCGCCGCGCGGCGTCTCCTAGGGCGATCACGGCGCCCGAGGCGTCGAGGTCCGCCCAAAGCGGCTTCTCGTCATCGACGAAGGTCGTCAGGGCCAGCGCCGCCGACGGCGCCATGCGGCGCGCTTCTTGGGCGAAGCGGCGCGCCTCCTCTGGGGGAATCAGGCAATCCACGGTGCTCAGGAGGAAATCCGGACCGCCTTGAGCCAGGGTCTGGGCCACGAGCCGAAAGCTCTCCCAGGAAGAGGCGGTATCCTTCATCAGGAAGGTCCACTTGACCTCAGGGAAAGCCGTTTTTAGGCTCTGACGAGCCTCGCCGCCTCGGCTGTTGAGGAGCACGGTCAGCTCGGTCACGCCGGCGGCCCTGAGCGCCGCGGCGACCCAGTGGCAGAGGGGGACGCCTGCCACCGGGATCATCGGCTTGATGAGCTTCGGGTGGCTGTCTTTGAGCCGGGCGCCGTCGCCGGCGGCGATGATGCCGGCTCGGAGGTTCATGAGAGAAGCCCCTCGAGTTCGGTCAAGGCGCCCAGCCGCATCGCTTGCGCGCAGCAGGCGGGGCGCGACGGCGGGGCCAGGAAGGCGTGGCGCATCTTGAGCCCTTCGGCGCCGCGCATGTCGCGAGGCAAGGAATCTCCCACCATCACGCAGTCGACGGGCGCGGCGCCCAGCTCTTTGAGCGCATGGTGGAAGATGGCCGGCTCCGGCTTCTGCACGCCCAAGACCCCGGAGTCGGCGACGGTCGAGAATAAGGTGAGCAGGTCTTCGGAGGCTAGTATGCCCTGGAGGTTGCCGTAGAAGTTGGAGACGATGCCCAGCCGGTAGCGCTGGCTGAGCCGCTCCAGCATCGGGCGGTTGCGCTTGAAGTGGGAGCGGCAGTCGGCCAGGAAGCTTTCGACGATCCTTGGGGCGCAAGCCTCCTTCTCGGGGGCCAAGTTTTTTATCACGCAATCGACTTGCAGGCGCAGGGTCTGTTCTAGGGAAAGGCCTTTGAGTCGGAATCGGTCCGCCAGGGCGTCATCGGCGTCGTAAAACGCCCGATCGAAGCGCTCGGCGGGGGCTTCGATGCCCTCTTCCTTATAAATAGCATGGAAACGTTCCAGCCAGGTGGTCCCATCGGAGTCCAGGGTGCCGCCATAATCGAAAAGAATCGACTTCACTGAGTGATTATACTACATTTCCCAGGCCGTGATTTGAGGGCTTCGCGACAAGGGTCTTGACAAAATCAGATATTCCTGTTATAACCTCTACGTCAGCCGGCTTGCCGTATGATGCCGGCGTGACATTTGCCTTATTTCTTTCGACACGCGCCGAGTTCGCCTAGGGTTCCAGTCGTCATGGACCCAGGCGGCGGCGCTTTTTTAATGGGTGGTTTAGGGATAAATGCCAGCTAAAATGGACTTGGTCATGGAAAAGTTCAAGGCCCTCAAGGGCCTTGGCTCCTTTTTGATCGGCCCTAAAGACGTCATCGCCATCGACGTCGGCAGCTACGCCGTGAAGGTGGTGCTTTTTCATGAGGAAGGCGGCCAGAGGACCTTATCGGCCTGGGGCCACTTGCCCATCGGCGGCAAGGCCGACGCCAGCCCCGAGGAGAAGAAGACGGCCGCGGTGAACGCCCTTCGGGCGTTCATCATCCAAAAAGGCATCAAGGTCAAGGAGGCGGCCACCGCGGTGTCGGGAAACTCGGTGATCGTGCGCTATGTCAAGTTCCCGCGGCTGACCAAGAGCGAGCTTTCCGCCACGCTGGCCACGGAAGCCGAACCCTTCATCCCCTTCGACATCAACGAGGTCCAGTTGAGCTTCCACATCCTCAACGAGATCGTCGAGGATGGGCAGAAGAAGATGGAGACGGTCCTGGTGGCGGCCAAGAAGGATCTGGTCGCCGCGCGCTTGGAGATGCTCCAGGCGGCCGGCCTGGCGCCGACCATCATGGATGTCGACTCCTTCGCGCTGGAAAACGTCTTCGAGAAGCTGCGCGACCCCAAGGCGGAGCAGGGCGCCACGCTTTACCTTAATATCGGCCACATGGTCACCAACCTTTCGATCTTAGAGAACGGCGTGACGCGGGTGGTGCGCGACATCTTCATCTCCGGCAACACCTTGACCAAGGCCATCGTCAAGGCTCTCCAGGTCGACGCGGCCAAGGCGGAGGAGATCAAGAAGGCCAACGGCGTGATCGTCGACCCGGCCGAGAAAGAGAAGGCGCTGGCCGCCGGCAACCGCGAGGCCCTCGGCGTCTCGCAGGCCGTGACCACCGTCGCCAAGGACCTTGTCGGAGAAGTCCACCGTTCCGTCGATTTCTATCTTTCGCAGGGCCCCGAGCGCTCCATCGGCCGCATCGTGCTTTCGGGCGGCACGGCCCGGCTCAAGGGCCTTTCCAAGCATCTTGCCGGCGAATTGAAGGTGCCGGTCAGCGTGCTCGAGCCGTTCGCCTGGCTCAAGTCTCCGCCGGCCGACCTTCCGGCCGACCTGGCGCCCGCCTTCGGCGTGGCCGTGGGCCTGGCGCTGCGCCACAACAAGGATTGGCTCTGATATGGCGATAAGGGTCAACCTGGTCCCGGGCGAGATCCTCGCCAAAGCGCACCAGAAGCAGCAGGTCATCCAGGCCGCCCTGGCGCTGAGCGCCTTCTTGATCGTCGTCGCCCTGGCCTCCTTCATGCATTGGGCCAAGTACGTCGGCCTGGAGAAGCAGGTCGTGAAGCTCGACGCGGATTTCAAGCGGCTGTCGGTCATCGTCGCCAAGGTCGAGGAGGCTGAACGCACGGCCGCCGCGGTCCGAGCCCGGCTCGGGGTCATCACCGACCTTCTCAAGGGCCGCACCTCCTACCCGGTGTTCATGTCGGACTTCGTGCGCACGGTGCCGGCCGGCATAAGGGTCAAGAATATGGGGACCAAGGGCGGGGCCGGAACGGCCATGATGCTCAACATCGCGGCGGAGTCTCGCAGCAACGAGGATATCGCGACCTGGGTGCGGAACATGGAGCAGACCGGCAAGTTCGAGAAGGTGGAACTGGGGCCGGTGGCGACCGCCGAGGCCGGCGAGACGCGCAGCTATAACTTCACGGTGACGACGACCTATACGCCCAAACTCTAGAACAACCCATGGCCATCAAACTGACGAAGCAGCAGCAACAATACCTGGCGGTCGGCGCCGTCGTGTTGATCGCCGGCGCGGTGCTCTACTTCAAGTTCTTCTGGCTGCCCTATGCGAAGAAGATCTCCGAGACCAAGGCGAAGATCGAGGACCTGACGGCGAAGATCGACCGCGCCACCAAGCAGGCCGCCCGCCTGCCGCGCGTGGAGGCGGAGCTCGTCTCGCTCAATGAGCAGGCCATCGAGGCGGAGAAGCGGCTGCCTAAGACCAAATCCGTCCCGGATATCCTGGTCACGATCAACGCGTTGGCGGCGAAGAACCACGTCGTCGTGCTGTCTTTCGGCGCGCCGCCGGTCCAGAAGTCCCAGACCTATTTCACGGAGCTCTCCTTCCCGGTCACGGCCCGCGGCAGCTTCCACAACGTCGGCAAGTTCCTGGCCGCGCTGGCTCTGGAGGAGCGCATCTTCAACGTGCTCAACGTCACCTATCCGGAGCCGGTCGTGCCGCTCGAGGAGATGTCGATCGGCTTCACGCTGGTCTCGTACCAATACAAGGGATGAGCAGGAAAAACACGCCCGTAGGCTTCCGCTTGCTTGTCGTCGCCGGCGCTCTTGCGCTGCGCGGGCCGCTGCTCTTGTCCGCTCAGCCGGCCGCGGCTCCCTCGGCGGCGGCGGCCGCTCCGGCGCCGCTCGTCGTCCAGGCATCCACTCCGACGGCGACGATCGGCAGCATCTACACGGTCGAGAAGCTGCGCGACCCTTTCGGGCACGGCGGCGGAGGGGGGGCGGGCACGGCGGCGGCGAAGCTCTTTTCTCCCGATGATTTCAACATCCACAATCTTTCCCTGCGCGGGATCATGAAGGACGCCTCCTCCGATTACGCGCTGCTCAGCGACCCCGAGTTCGGCGTGACCTTCATCCTGCGCAAAGGCAAGCTTTACGATTCGAAGAACAAGACGGTTCCCGGCGTCACGGGAAGGATCGACGTCAAGCAAAAGACCGTCGACTTGGTGACGCTGGACAAGGACGTCCAGGTGTTCCGCCTGGGCGAGGAAGAGGAGAAGAAATGAGGCGGGACCGCGGAGAGGACTCCATGATGAAAACGATCTGCAAGCGATTCGGCGCCGCTTTTTTGTCCACGCTGCTGGCCTGGCCGCATGGCTTGGTCCTGCCTGCGGGGGCTCAAGAAAAGCCCGTCATCCTGGAGTCGATCCAGGTCTCCGACGACCAGCTCAAGATCAAGCTCAGCGGGGCTGCGCAGTACAACAGCTTCTTGACGGCCACGCCGCCGAGGCTCGTCATCGAGCTGCTCAACACGGAGTATCAAGCGGGCGCCAAGACCCTGGAAGGCAAGGGCAGGTTCCTCAAGAAGGTGCGGTCCGGGCAATTCGAGCGAGCCCCGCGGATGGTGTCTCGCATCGTCATCGACCTTAACGGCATGGCGGGCTATCGCGTCGGTGAATTGGCCGACGGCTTGGTCGTGGGGCTCGTCTCGACCGAGGAGACGGCCGCCCCGGCCGCGGCTCCGGCCCCCGAGCCGGAGCCTGCCGCCGCCGCGGCCCCGGCGCCGATACCGGCCCCTGTCGCCGCGGCCGCCCCCATCCCGGCCGAAGCCGCGCGGGAGATGGAGCAGGTCTTGGCCGTCGCGCCGCCCCCCGCCCCCAAGCCGCCCTTGCCGAAGGTCTCGCCGAAGCCCGCCTTGCCTCGGGTCTCGCCCAAGGCCGCCAAAGCCCCCGAGGCCGGCAGCGGATCGACGGAGATGGATCCCGACATGACGGCCATGGCGACGCAGAGCGACATCAACAAGACCGCGGCCTCACGGCCGGCGGAGGCGCTGCCTAAGCCTAGTTTTCCGGCGGTGGCGCCGGGCTTCCGGACGGCGCGGCCCGACATCATGAGCCGGCTGCCCAAGGATCTCGTGACGCTGGATTTCGAGAACACCGATATCCGCGATATCATCAAGCTGTTGGGCGCCAAGGCCAAGGTGAACATCATCTATGGGCCCGATGTCATGGGAAGCTTGAGCCTGCACCTGACCGACGTTCCCTTCACGGAGGCGTTCCGCACGATCCTCTCGATGATGGGTTTGGCCACCGTCCAGGTCGGAGACAACATCCTTCGGGTCCTGACGCCGGCCAACCTGGCCAAGTCCGGCGCCAGCGACGCCAAGGTCACCAAGATCGTCCCGCTCAACTACAGCAAAGCCACCGAGATGGCGTTAGCGGTCAACGCGGTCCGGGCGGCCGAGGGGCGCACGGGCACGACGAACGCCGATATAAAGACCAACTCCTTGATCATCACCGAGTCGCTGGAAGGGCTTGCCGCCACCGAGCGGGTCATCTCGCAGCTCGACGTGCGCCCGCAGCAGGTGCTCATCGAGGCCAAGCTCGTCGAGATCGCCTTGGGCAACACGCTGAGCTATGGCGTGCAGTGGGACTATTTCGGGCTGGAGCAGGGCAAGGCGTTGGGCAAGGAGGGCAGCACTCTGATCGGAGGCAAGGTCACCGCCCCCACTTCTCTTAACAGCGCCATGGCCATCGGGACGGGCTTCAACGACCGCGCCGCCCTCAATGCCCAGAACAGCGCCGGGTATACCTCCGGGAGCACCGGCGTCAACCTGCCTTCCGCCGCGGCTTTCGGAGGGTTGTCGCTCGGGCGCATCACCAACAGCTATATCTTGAACGCCTCGCTGACGGCGGCCGCGGCGCAGGGTAAGGTCAAGGTCCTCTCCAACCCCAAGATCGCCACGCTCAACAACCAGCCGGCCAACATCACCGTGAGCAACTCCACGCCCTACGTCACCTCGAATATCAGCGCCACGGGCTCGGAGTCTCGGACCGTGACCTATGTCGTCACGGGCATCAAGCTGACGGTCACGCCGACGATCAACGCCGATGGCCGCATCACCCTTGATATATTCCCGGACATCAGTTCGCCGGGCCAGGCCGCGCCGGGAACGGCGCCGCTCATCAACGCGCGCAGCGCCAAGACCCTCGTCCTGGTCAAAGACGGCGAGACGATCATCATCGGCGGCTTGATCCAGGACAGCTCGGACGTCCAGATCCAAAAGATCCCCTTGCTGGGGGACATCCCGATCCTCGGCTGGCTGTTCCGGCGGAAATCCACCGTAAGGAACCGTTCCGAGCTGCTCATCTTCGTCACGCCGAAGATACTGCCGGACTAAGGGAGCCGCTTGCTCCCGCTTCTGGTCGGGCTCCTGGTCGCCGGGGGGCCCCTCCTCAACGGGTCCTGGGACCTTTGGGCGCAGTCCGCGCTCATGCTGGCCGTCACCATAGGCTTTGCGTTGTGGCTTTGCGGCCGTTTGGCGGTCGGCTATCTTCCCCTGCCTTCGCTGCGCACGCTGCGCTGGGTGGGGGTTTTGGCGGCGCTGGCGGGCGTTTCGGCCTACGCCGCGCCGCTGTCGGCCTACGCGGTGCCCTCGGGACACGTCTGGGTGGCGGCGCTCTGGATCTTCGGCGTCATCGCCGCGCTCTCCAAGGACGACCGCTCCGGCGTCGACCAGGCGGTGCGCGCCGCGGGCTGGGTGATGGTGCTGCTGGCTTTTTATCAGTACTTCCGCTACGGCATCGACCGCCCCTACGCCAGCCTGCTCAATCAGAACTGTTTCGCCGGAGCCATCTTGATGCTGCTGCCCCTGGCCGCGCAGAAGCAGGATTGGGCGCTGGCGGGGGGGCTTTTGGTCTGCCTGTGGTGGTCGCACAGCGTGGGGGCCTGGCTGGGGCTGGCGGCGGCGCTCGTCGTAGTCAGGCGTACCGGCGCCGCCGGTTTCTGGGCCGGCTGCGCCGCGGGCTTCATCTGCCTGGTGGCCATCTACGGCAAGCTGCAGTCCCCGGAGGTCCTGCATCGGTGGCAATGGTGGCTGTCGGCGGCGAGGATGGCCTGGGAGCGCCCGTGGTTCGGCTTCGGGCCCGGGACCTTCGCTTACGTGCTGCCGGCCTATCAGGAGCCAGGTCGCGGCCTGACCAGCCTGTTCGCCCATCAGCATTTCCTGGAGACGGCCGCGGAGCTGGGCTTGCCGTTCATGTCGATCTGGACGTTCGGGATCCTTCGCTGTCTTAAGCGAGGAAGCCCGCATAAGCGTTTCGCCGCGCTGGCGGTCTTGGTCCAATCCTTGTGGGACTATTCCCTGTCGATCCCGGGCAATCTTTGGCTGTTCAGCTATTGCGCGGCCTCGACGGTCCCTGAAAGCTCGCGCGCGGTCAACGTCCCGGCGCGCTGGAAGCTGCCGGCTTGCCTGCTGGTCCTGGGCGTCGCCGGCGTGGCCTGCCGCTTCCTCTGGCTGAGATGGGACGCCGACCTCCTGCGCGCGCGCGCCGTCGAGGAGGCCCGAGCGGGCGCCCCGGCCGAGCGGGTCATGGCCTTGCTCGAGCGTTCTCGCCAGGTCTCGGAGCATCCCGAGACGACCAGGCTGGCCGCCGAGGTGGAGCTTCGCTTGGCCCAAAGCGACCCGCGGCCGGAGCGCCTGCTGCTGTCGGCGGCCGAACATCTTCAGAGCTCGGTCCGGCTGGATCCTTACCGCGCGTCGACGTGGAGGGCGCTGGAGGGCGTGTACGCCCAGCTCGGCCGGCCCGACCTCGCCCGAGAGGCGCGCTTGGCCGGCGCGGCCACCTGCCCCGGGCTGCGGCTGCCATGAGCGGACGCTGGCCGGTCCGCCGGGAGGAGCCCCTCGCCGCGGCCTTGGCGATCTTGATCCTCGCGCAATTCCTCCCATTCTGGCTGCGCGGGCTGTCGCCGTTTTGGGGCGACATGACCTATATCCACCACCCTTGGCAGGCGCTGGCCGCCCAGTATTTCCAGGAAGGCCGTCTTCCGCTATGGGATCCCACGCTCTATTTCGGCATGCCGATGGCGGCGACGATGCAAAGAGGCGTTTTCTATCCCGGGCAGGTCCTCTTCTATCTATTCGATTTCGCCGCCGCGGCGGCGGCGTTCCAGTTCCTGCACTGCTGGCTGGCCGGCTGGCTGGCGGGGCTCTGGCTTAGGACGCTGGGGCTTTCACGCGGAAGCGCTTGGACGGGCGGACTGCTCTTCGCCTTGGGCGGCGGCATGATGAGCCACCTGCCTCTGCTCAACCACCTGTCGACCTTGAGCTTGGTGCCGGCTCTGCTGCTCTTCTTCGACCGGCCGGTGCTCCTGGGTCTGGCGCTGGCCTGCTCCTTCTTGGCCGGCTATCCGCCGTTCTTGCTGGGATCGGTCGTCTTGGTCTGGGCGCTGCGCTTGGCGATCGGCGGCAGGGTGCTGCCGGGTCTGCGCGCTTGGCTGGCGGGAGGCCTCTGCGCGGCCGGGCTTTCGGCCTGCCAGCTTTTGCCGGGCATCGAGCTCATGGGGTTGTCGCGGCGCTCGGGCGGCATGGAGCTTGCCGAGATCCTGCGCTATAGCTATTCGTTCCACGACCTGGTCCAGTGGGTCAGCCCGGTCCTGGTGCCGTGGACCGCATTTTCCCCTGCGGCGGAATGGTGGAAATCGAGCTATCTAGGATTTTTGGGGTTTACAGCCGCGGCTGCGGGTTTGACGCGCCTGCCTTGGCGGCGCGCGGCGGGCTTGGCGGCGCTCTTGGGGGTCGTCTTGATCGTCATCCTCGGAGACACCACGGCCTTGTCGCGCCTGGTCTGGCAGAAGTTCACCCCCCTTCACTTCGTCCGCTATCCCGGCAACATGAGCTATCTGGCTCTGCCTGTGCTGGCGCTGCTGGCTGCGGCCGGGACCCGCTCGCTCGGCCGGAGAAAGGCGTTTTTTGCCTTGGCTTTGGGGGCGGAGCTGACCGTCTATGGGTTCGCTTCTTCGCCGGCCGCGCCCCGGGAGCTTTTCACCACGGCTGGGCCGCTGGTGCGCTGGCTCCAAGGCGAAAGCGGCGGGGTGCGCTACCTGCTGTCGCCGCTGGCGCTCGAACGCCATGCCGGCGCCGACGTGTTCGACTGGAAGACCCGGCTCTACGGGCTTACCAACGCTCCCTATCGCCTGAGGGCGGCGGGCAACTTCGGAGAGCCTTTGACCTTGCGTGCCTCCTACGGCATGATGGACTTCTTGTTCTCGCAGAAGAGCGCCGAGGCCGCGGCGCGGCTGCTGCCGTGGGTGGGGGCGGGCTTCCTCCTGACGCCGGAGCCCTTGCCGTCTTCTTCCTTGTGGCGTTACGAGGGCGCCCGGCTGTGGCAGACCTACCGCTTGAGCGCGCCGGTCTCCTTGGCGTACTGGCTTTCCCCGCAGGACGGAGCTGCCTTGCCGGAGGGCTTGCCCGCGGGACCGCTGCCCGCCGCCCGACCGTTGAAGCTGGTCTGGCCGCGGGAAGACCGGTTCGAGGTGGCTGGCGAGGGGGCCGGCTGGGCTTACGTCGCCGAGCCGCCCGCTCCCGGCTGGAAGATCGCCCTTGAGACGCCCGCCGGGCGCCGGGACGCGCAAAGCCTGCCGGCCTTGCTCGCTTTCCAAAAAGTGGCCGTTCCCGCGGGGCCTTGGAGGCTGTCGTTCGTCTATGACCCGCCGAGCTTTCGATGGGGCCGGTTGCTGACCGTCGTCTTCCTGATGGCGTACGCCCTATATTGCTATAATCACGCCCTCCGGTCCCCTCATGACGCGTAAGGATCTTTTCCTCTTCGCCCTTTGGTCGGCCGCCGCTTTGGCGTTGATCGGCCGCGCCTTGCTCGAACCGCGCTGGGCGCTGTCGAATTTCGGCGACCTCTACACCTATCACTATCCCATGCGGCACCTTGTGGTCAGCGCGCTCCAGGCTGGGCAGCTGCCTTTTTGGAACCCTTATATCTTCTGCGGCCTGCCGCTGGCGGGAAACTCTCAGGCCGTTTTGTTCTACCCCGGATCGCTCTTGAGCGCCTTCCTGCCGCTGGCGCTGTCCTTCAGCTGGGACTACGCCCTGCACATGCTCTGGGGCGCTTTGGGGCTCTTCCTGCTGGCGCGGCGCGAGCGCCTTTCGTCGGCGGCGGCCTGCCTGCTCGCCTCTCTCTTCATGTTCTCCCCGTTCGTGGTCTATCGGATCGTCTCCGGCATCCCCACCCTGCTGGCTTGCCTGAGCTGGGTCCCATGGTGCTGGCTGGCCTTGTTGTCCCAGCGCAGGGGGCTTTTGGCCGCGGCTCTGGCCTTGCAGCTCTTCTCGGGACACCCTCAGTTCCTGACGGTCAACGTGCTGGCCATGGCGGTCTGGGCGGCGCTGCGCGGCGACCGTCGGACCTGGCTGCTGCGCTTGGCGGCGGAGGGCGCCGCCGCGCTGGCGCTTTGCGCGGTCCAATGGATCCCCACCGGGGAGTTCGCCGGACATTCGATCCGTCTTGACTGGCCGCGCGCCTTCGCGCTGGGCTACTCCATCGACGCCGCCTCCCTTTGGACCTGGCTCTGGCCCAACGCCCTGGGCAACCCGCTCGACGGCACTTGGGCCGGCGTGCCGTCGGTCTTCTTCGAGACCTCCGGGATCTTCATCGGCTGGGCGGGCTTGGCCGCGGCCGCCGCGGGGCTGCTCAAGGGCCGCTCGCCGGCGGCCGCCTGGCTCATCGCGCTCGGCCTGCTGTTGGCCTTGGGCGGTAACAACCCGCTCTACCGCTTCGCCGTGGAGCATGGTCCCGCGGGCTGGCTGCGCACGCCGTCGCGCTACGGGCTGCTCTGCCTCTGGGGTCTGGTGTCGGCCGCGGGGGCGGGCGTGAGCTTCCTGGAAAGCCGTTTGCGTCCGAGCGCGGGGGTCAAAGCGGCTTTTGTCTGCGCGGCTATGGCTCAGCTGCTGCTCTGGGACCGGCCTTTCGTCCGCGGCGAAGCGGCCGGGCCCTTCATCGACGCCAACCACAAGCTCGTCGAGCGCATCGCAGGCGAGCCCTTGCGCGTCCTGACCGATCCCGGGCTTGCCAATCCGAACAAGACGATGCTCTACCGCGCGATGAACGTCAACGGCTATGATGCTTTCTATCTGCAGGGCTATCCCGCCTTCGTCGCTCGCAGCGAGGGCCGGGCGGCGAGCGATTCCAGCCGCACCTATCTGCGGCGCTACGACTCCCCCGAGATGAAGCGCGCCGGCGTCGTCTATTATCTGGACGTTTCCGGACGCTTGACCGAAAACCCCGGCGCCCTGCCCCTGGCCTACGCCGTAGACGCGGGCGGGCGCTTCTCCGGCCTGGCGGTGAGCCTGCCGCGTCCGGAGCGCTGGCGGGTCCGCGGCCGCCTTCCGGCGGCGGCGCGCAAGATCATCGTCTCCCTGCCCCGTTACCCGGGCTGGCGGGCCTGGCTTAACGGCGCTTCCGTGGCGCTCGAACCCCACGACTATTTCGTCTCCTTGACGCTGCCTGATGAGCCGCGGGCTGCGCATGCGCCGGTGAGCCTGGACATCGAGTTCGAACCCAGCCATTGGGCGCTCCTGACCGGCCTATCGGCGGCGTCTTGGCTGCTCTTGGCCGGTCTCTCCGCGGGAGCCTTCGCGGCTCCGCTGGAGGTGCGGTCTTGAAGCAGCGATTATCCATCGCGGCCGGGCTGGCGGTGACGGCGCTGTTCCTGTGGCTGGCGGTGCGCAACGTGCAGGGGGCCGAGCTCATCGAGGTGCTCAAGGCGGCGCGCTGGCGCTGGCTGCTCGTCATGGTGCCCTTGTTCCTGGTCGACCTGGCCATCCGCGCCTTGCGCTGGCGCATCCTGCTCTCCCAGGCCGTGCCCTCTGAGCCCCAGGGGCGCACCGGGTCGCTTTGGCTGTTCTTCCGCCTGGAAACCATCGGGCTGGCCGTCAACAACGTGCTCTTCGCGCGCATCGGGGAGCTGGCGCGGGCGGCCTTGGCCGCCCGAGAGCTCGGCATCCCGGTGGCCGTCGCTCTGGCCAGCGTGGCCATCGAGCGGGCCCTCGATGTGGCGGCCCTGCTCGCGCTTTTCGTCATCGCGGGATCCGGCTCGCCCCTGGTGGAGCCCAACGTCCTTCATGGCGCGGGGGTGCTGCTGATGGGTGTCCTGGCGGCCCTGCTCGTCTTGGTCTTGGCCGAGAAGCTCCTTGAACCCGAAGGGCCCGTGGATCGGCGGCTGGCGCGCTGGCCCGGCCCGCGGAAGCTGGTCTCGCAGCTCGTGCTGGGAGCCTCCGTCCTTCGCCGCCCCTCCGCGGTCTTGCCCGCCGCGGCGCTGAGCGTCGGCCTGTGGCTTTCCGATGCCAGCATCTGCTGGGCGGCGGCCCGCGCGCTTGGCCTGGGGGCCGTGGTCGATTACCCCCGCTCGATCCTGATCCTATCCTGGGCCGGAGCCGGATCCGCGCTGCCGGCCGCTCCGGGCGCCATCGGCACCTATGAAGCCATGGTCAAGGCGATCCTCGTCAAGATGGGAGCCAGCGCGCATGAGGCCTTCGCCTACGCGGTGTTCAACCACATGACGATGTACCTTTTCGTCACGGCGCTGGGGCTGGGCTTCCTGTATAAGATCGGCTTGTCCTTGGGCGGCCTGCGGCAGTCGTTGGAGAAGCCGTGAAGCTCTCGCTGCTGAGCCGGCTGGTCTCCCCCTGCTGCGCGGGCGCCTTGCGCTTCGCCTCCTTGGCCGAGCTGCCGGGAGACTCCGCCGAGATCGAGGAAGGCTCGCTGGCTTGCGTCTCATGCAAGCGTCAATATCCCATCGCGGCCGGCGTGCCGCTCCTGGCCCAGGCGCAAGAGGACGCGCGCGTCGTCAAGACGCGCGACAGCTTCGCCTGGGAATGGAAGCGCTATCCCGGGTCCCTGGAGGAAGACGAGCGGATCTTCCTTGAGGAATCCCAGCTTCAAGCCGCCGACTTTCGAGGCAAGCTCGTCCTTGACGCCGGCTGCGGCATGGGACGCTACGCCAAGGTGGCGCTGGCCTTCGGCGCGGAGGTGACCGCCTGCGACCTCTCGGACGCCCTGCTGCGCCTGGCCGAGGAAGCCCCGCGCTGGCCCAAGCTCCATGTCGTGCAGGCCGACCTCCTCGCGCCCCCCTTCAAGCCGAAGCAATTCGATATCGTCTACAGCCATGGCGTCCTGCATCACACCTCGGACACCCGCGCCGCCTTCAAGAGCGTGGCGGCCCTGGTCAAGGCGGGCGGGCTGCTCAATGTCTGGCTCTACGGCAAGGCCGGCCGATTCGCCGAGTTCTCGACCAACCCGCTGCGCTCGGGCCGCGGCTGGGTGGCAGAGCACCGCCGCTTGGCCTGGCTCATCGTGGGCCTGCGCCACGCGCTCAGCGACCTGCTGCGCCTCTTCACGACCCGCCTGCCGGTGCCGCTGACCTACGCGCTGTGTTACCCGCTGACGCTGCTCGGCATCGTCCCCGGCCTCAAGTACCTGACCTACTCGGTGCATCCTGATTTCAAGGTCCGTTTGATCGAGAACTTCGACTGGATCTCGCCTCCGTTCCAATACCACCATACCAAGGAGGAGCTTTGCCGCTGGTTCGAGGAGGAGGGCTTCGAGGTCCAGAAGGTCCTGCCGCATGGGCTGGTCCCCAAGCCGGGCGTGCTGGGGAAAAAACTTGGGTAAGGGCGCGCGCGTCCTTATGGTCAGCGCCAGTTTCCACCCGGCCGTCGGGGGCGCCGAGAAGCAGGCGCTGGAGCTTTCCATCGCCTTGCGCCGGCGCGGCAGCGACGTGCGCGTGCTGACGCGCCGGCGGCCGGGCCTGCCGCGTCTCGAAGAGGTCCGCGGCGTGCCGGTGGAGCGGCTCTGGTGCTCCGGCGCGGGGCCTTTGGACTCCTTGACCTTCCTGCTCTCTTTGTCCTGGCGGCTTTTGCGGGGGGCCTCCGGTTATGATGTCGTCCACGTCCATCTGGCGGGCTCGCCGGCCCTGCCCGCCGCGGCGGCGGGCCGGCTTTTGGGCAAGCGCGTGCTCATCAAGCTGGGCGGCGGCAAGGGCATCGGCGAGCTGGCCGCCTCCGCCCAGACGCTCGGCGGCCGGTTGAAGCTTTGCCTGCTCGCCTGGCTGCAGCCGCAGTTCGTCGCGGTCACGGGCGAGCTGGCCGGCGAAGCGGAGCGGTATCTCGGGACGGTGTCCGTCCGTTTTCAGCCCAATGGGGTGGATATCAACCGCTATCGGCCGGCGCGCGCGCAGGACAAGGCCGCGCTGCGCCAGGCGCTCGGCTGGCCGGCGGGCCTCTGTTTCCTTTACGTGGGGCGATTCTCCGCGGAGAAACGGCTCGACGCCTTCATCGACGCCTGGCGCGCGGTGGAGGGCAGGGCCAAGACCGGCGCCTGCTTGGTCTTGGTCGGCGAGGGGCCCGAGAGCCAGCGCGTCAAAGACGCCGCCGCCCGAGCTCCCTCGGGGCGCGTCCTGGTCAGGCCGGCGATGGAAGACATCGAGAGGGCCTACGCCGCCGCCGACGTCTTCGTCCTGCCTTCGGTCTCGGAGGGTTTGTCCAACGCGCTGCTCGAGGCGATGGCCAGCGGCTTGGCGGTCCTGGCCAGCCGTGTCGGCGGGGCTTCGGAAGCCGTGGTCGAGGGCGTCACGGGCTTCCTCTTCGAACCCCTCGACGAAGAGGCGCTCAAGGCCCATTTGAACAAGCTCCTCCACCATCCGGCGTTGTCGGAGAAGATGGGCCAGGCCTCGCGCCGGCGCGCCCTGGAGCGCTTCTCGATCGAGGCCGTGGCCGAGGCCTATGAAGGGTTTTACGAGGAGCGTTCATGAGGGTCTTAGCCGTCGTCGGGACCCGCCCCGAGGCCATCAAGATGGCGCCGGTCGTCCGGCTTCTCAAGCGAGATCGGCGCTTTCGCCTCATCCTCTGTTCGACCGGCCAGCACCGGGACCTGGTGGGGCGGGCGCTGCGGTCCTTCGGCCTGAGGGCCGACTGGGATCTGGGCGTCATGCGCCACGGCCAATCCTGCGGCCAAGTCCTGCGCCGCGTCGCCCAAGCCATGGACGGCGCGCTGCGGCGCTGGCGCCCCGGCCTGGTCTTGGTCGAAGGCGACACCACCAGCGTGCTGGGCGCGGCGGTGGCTGCGACGCGCCTGGGCATTCCCGTCGGCCATGTGGAAGCCGGCCTGCGGTCTTTCGACTGGTCGCGGCCTTTCCCGGAGGAAGGCAACCGGCTGCTCGTCGACCATGCCAGCGCGCTGCTCTTCGCGCCGACTTCGGCCGCGCGGCGCAACCTGCTGGCCGAGGGCGTGCCCGCGCACAAGGTCTTCGTGACGGGCAACACGGCCGTCGACGCCTTGTCGTGGGCCCGGCTCGGCCCCCGGTGGGACCACCCTCGCCTGCGGGGGATCCCCGGCGCGCGCCTGGCCGCCGTCACGCTGCACCGCCGCGAGAGCTTCGGCGCGCCGCTCCAGGGGCTCTTCGAGGGCCTGCTGCGGGCGGTCGAGCGGCTGCCCGACCTGGTCTGGGTCTATCCCGTGCATCCCAACCCCCACGTCAGCCGCCTGGCCCGACGCGTCCTGCGTCATGACCGGGTGCTGCTGCTGCCTCCCTTGCCCTACCCCGAGTTCGTGCGCCTCCTGGAGCGCTGCGAGTTCATCCTGACCGACTCCGGCGGCGTCCAGGAAGAAGCGCCGACGCTCGGCAAGCCGGTGCTGGTGGCGCGCGAGAAGACCGAGCGCCCCGAGCTCCTGGCGCGCGGAGGCCGGCTCATCGGGTTCTCTCCCCGGCGCCTGGTCAAGGAGGTCGGACTCTTGGCCGCCGGTCTCGGCCCCAAGGCGCCTTCGAAGAACCCGTTCGGCGACGGCCGCGCCGCCGAGCGCATCCTTGCGGCCATCCTCCATTGGCGGGGACTGGGCCCCGCTCCGAGGAGCTTCGCCTGATGCGCGTCGTCATCGAGCAGGGCGTCTATGCCGGCGGCATGCGCGGCATCCATAACTACGCCATGAACCTGGCCAAGTCCTTGGCGAAAGTGGCGCCCGAGCATGAATTCATCCTTTTCGGCTTCTTCTTCCGGAAGTTCGAGCAGAAGGCCGCGCAGGTCCACTGTCCCGACGCGCCTAATTTCAAGCTGGCGCTCAAGCGCTGGCCGGAGTCCTTGGTCGTCAAGGCGGAGTGGGGCTGGAACCTGCCGCTCATCGACGCTTTCTGCCGCGGCGAGAAGGCCGACCTCTACCATGCGCCGGGCACGCGGCTGCCGCACCTGTCCAAGACGCGCGGGGTGTTGACCTTGCACGACATGGTCTGGGCCGTCCATCCGGAGTTCATGCCGCCCGAGGTCCGGGGCAGCCTCCCGGCCTTCGTCTACAAGCAGCTCGATCGCGCCAGGCTCATCTTGGTCGACTCCGACTGCACGGCGCGCGACCTGCTGGAGCGCCGGCCGGAGTATGAGCCCAAGCTGCGTCGGGTCTATCTCGGCATCGACCATGAAGCCTTCGCCCCGCTCAAGGATGAGGAGAAGCGCGCCGCGCTGCGCGCGAAGTTCAAGCTCAAGGAGCGCTTTCTGATCTCGGCGGGGCCTTGGGAGCCGCGCCGCAACCTCGAGACCGAGCTCAAGGCCCTGCGCATACTCTTGTCGCGCAAGGACACGGCCGACTGCGGACTGGTCTTGACGGGGCAGGCCGAGGGGGCCTACTGCGACGGCCTGCGCAAGCAGGTGCAGGCGCTCGGCTTGCGGACCGGCGTGCTTTGGACCGGGCATGTGACGCCCGAGGAGCTTACCGGCCTCTACAGCCTTTCCTCGGGCTTCGTCTATCCTTCCTGGTACGACGGCTACAACATGCCCATGCTGGAGGCCATGTCCTGCGGGGCGCCGGTGGCCGTGTCCAAGGTGGGCGCGCTGCCGGAGCTGGGAGCTGACGCCTGTCTTTATTTTCCGCCGGGCGACGAGCAGGCGATGGCCGAGTCGATGCGCCAGCTTTTGACCAACCCGACGCTCGTCGACTATCTCCGCAAGAAGGGCTTCGCGCGCACGGCGGATTTCCAATGGGACAAGACGGCCATGGAGACCTTGGCCGTCTACCTGGAGGCCGCGTCGTGAGCAAGGCTCAGCGCTTCGCGCGCAACGTGGGCTGGAACGCCTTGGGGCAGATCGGCATCTTCGCCATCAACCTGCTGACCATCCCGTATCTGGTGCGCAGCATGGGCATCGAGACCTACGGCCTCTACATCCTGATGCATGCGGCGACGAGCTACCTCTTGCTGCTGGCCTTGGGCGGCGGCGGCGCCACCGTCAAGTTCACGGCCGAGTTCGCCGGAGCGGGCGACGGGAGGCGGTTGGGCCAAGCGCTGGAGTACGGCGCGGCCTTCCACGGCTTGGGCGTGCTGGCCGGGGCGGCGGTCCTGGCGCTGGCCGCGCCGCTCTTGGCGCGAGGGCTGTTCAACATCCCCCTGGAGATGCAGCCGGCGGCCGTGTTCGTCCTTCGCTGCGCCGCGGCGGCCGCGGTCTTCGCCGCTCTTTGCCAATTCGGCTTCTCGGCTCTGCAGGGCCTGCAGCGCTTCGATTGGCAGAACATGCTGGCGCTCTCGCTCAATGCCGCCATCCCGCTGGGCGCCGCCGGGATGTTCGCCGCCGGCCACGGCCTGCGCGCCGCGGGCGTCTGGTACGCGGCCGCCAACGCCGCGGGCTGCCTGCTGATACTCCTTGCCGTTTTCCGGCTGGCGCGCCGCCTGCCGGCCGCGAGGGGCCAAGGCGACCTGTCGCTGCGGAGCTTCGCCCTCTACAGCCTGTCCTTGGCGCTGGGACCCGTGGCCTGGATCGTGACCTTCCAGTGCGACAAGCTCTTCATCGCCAATGCCCTGCCGCTTTCGGAGCTCACGCTCTACGCCGTGCCCGCGGGCCTGCTCCAGCGTCTGCAGGTCCTGCCCGCCGTGATCTCGACGACGCTGATCCCGATGATGAGCGAGCTCTCCGGGCCCCAGACGCAGGCCGCGCTCACGCGGATGTATCTCAAGGCCACGCGCGTCGTGCTCTGGGCGGTGCTGCCCGCGCTGGTGCTGTTCTTCGCGCTGATGCCGCAGCTGCTGACGTTGTGGCTGGGCCCGGAGTTCGGCCTGCGCAGCGTTTGGCCCGCGCGCCTCCTGGTGATGTCGCAGGCGTTCTTCCTTTTGACGTTCATCCCGAACTCGGTGGCCGCGGGGCGGGGCAAGCCTTGGTATCTGTCGGCCGCGGCCTGGGGCCAAGCGGCCGTCAGCGTCCTGGCCTGGTGGTGGCTGATCCCGCGCTACAGCATCTTAGGCGCGGCCTTGGGCTCGCTGCTGGCGCAAGCCTTGCCGGCGGTCTTCTATCTGCGCGCCGTGCACAAGAACATCCTGCGCCTGAGCTGGCCGGATTTCCTGGAGGGCGGCCTCTATGCGCCTTTGACCAGCGCGGCCGTGCTCTTGGCCGTCGTTTTTCCCGCTCATGCCTGGGCGTCGAGCTGGCCGCGCCTGCTGGCGCTGTCGGGAGCCGGCTGCGCTCTTTACTACGGGTCGACCTGGCTCCTGCTCGACGGCGACGAGCGGGAAGTCGTCCTCAAGCTCATGCGCTGGCAGCGGCCCGGGGAGGCGGCGTGACGGCGCTGCTCAACATCCTGAAGGATGCTCTCTTCCAGCTGCGCCTGCGCGGCGGGCTCGCCGCGCGCTTGAAGTGCGTGCTGGGCTATTATTGGTTCTACGCGGCGGGCCGGCGCCGCGGCCTGAGCCAGAGCGAGAGCCGGCTGCTTTCGCTCTCGGAGCTGGCTCGGCGGGGCATCTCGAATCGTTTGGTGAGAGTGGCGCATCCGCCGGGGATGACGATGGAGCTCGACGCTTATTCGGCGAGCTTCCTGTTCATGGAGCTGGCGCTGGAAGGCGTTTACACCAAGCGCGAAGCCTTCATCCCGCGCGCGGGCTGGACGGTCGTCGACGTGGGCGGGCATCAGGGGCTCTTCGCCGTGGACGCGGCCCGGCGCGTGGGGCCCTCCGGCCGGCTGATCGCCATCGAAGCCTTCCCGGGCAACCGCCTGCTGCTCGAGAAGAACCTCAAGGCCAACGGTTTGTCCCAGGCCGTCGTCGTGGCCGCCGCGGCCATGGATTTCTCCGGCGAAGCGACGATGTACTCGACGGAGCTGGTCTCCGGCGGGCAGTCGCTGGTCTTCAGGGAGGAGGGCCGCCGTCCGTTGGCGGTGAGGGCCGATACTTTGGATAATATCCTGGCCGAGCAGGACGCGGCGCGGCCGGACCTGGTCAAGATCGATGTGGAGGGGGCTTGCCTCATCGTCCTCAAGGGCGCGGCTAAGACCTTGGCCGGAAAGCCGCTGTTGGTGATGGAGGTCGAGGGCACGCCCGCCGACATGGACGCGGTCCGCGATTATGTCTCGGCCCGGGGCTACCATACGACGCAGGAAGGCTCGGTGCTTTACGCCGAGCCGGGGGATCATCGCTAGCATGTGCGGCATCTGCGGCATCGTCTATAGCAACAACGACCGGCCGGACCCTGAACGGCTGAAGGCGGCCAACGACCTGATCCGCCACCGGGGGCCCGACGACGAGGGCTTCTATATCGACGGCCCGGCGGCTCTGGCGATGCGGCGCCTGGCCATCATCGACCTCAACACGGGCCATCAGCCGATCTCCTACGCCTCCGGCCGCTACACGATCGTCTTCAACGGCGAGATCTACAACTACCAGGCGCTGCGCCAGGAGCTGGAGGGCCGCGGCCACCGCTTCAAGACGGCTACCGACACGGAGGCGATCCTGGCGCTCTATCAGGAATCGGGGGCCGGCTGCGTCTCCAGGCTGCGCGGCATGTTCGCCTTCGCGATCTGGGACAAGGAAAAGAGGCGCTTGTTCCTGGCGCGCGACCGCGTGGGCAAGAAGCCTTTGGTCTACACGCAGCAGCCGGGCTTCTTGGCCTTTGCCTCGGAGCTGCGCTGCCTGTTCGCTTGGCCGGGCATCTCGCGCGACATCGATCCGGGCGCCATCGACGCCTTCTTGTCCCTGCAGTACATCCCCAGCCCGATGACGATCTACCGGGGCGTCAAGAAGCTGCCGCCGGGGCACACCCTGACCTACGAGAACGGCAAGGCCACCATCGAGCGCTATTGGGACCTGCCGCTGGGCCAGGCGCCCGTGACCACCGACGTGGAAGAGGCCAAGCGCCTGATCGTCGACAAGCTGCGCGAGTCGGTCAAGCTGAGGATGATCGCCGACGTCCCGCTGGGGGCTTTTTTGTCCGGCGGCATCGACTCGTCGATCATCGTGGCGCTGATGAGCGAGCTCTCTTCCCGGCCCGTGAAGACGTTCTCGATCGGCTTCGACGAGGAGCGCTTCTCGGAGCTGCCCTACGCGCGGCAGATCGCCAAGCTGTACAAGACCGAGCACACCGAGTTCGTCGTCAAGCCCGAGATGGCCGACGTGCTGCCCAAGCTGGCCTGGCACTACGGCGAGCCTTACGCCGACGCTTCCGCCCTGCCTTCTTATTACGTCTCGCGCGAGACGCGCAAGTTCGTGACCGTGGCCTTGAACGGCGACGGCGGCGACGAGAACTTCGGCGGCTACACGCGCTATTTCGCGATGAAGCTGGCGGGCAGGCTGGACCTGGTGCCGGCGGCGGGGCGAGACCTCATGCGCGCCGGCGCCGAGCTCCTGCCGGAGGGCAACGCGCCCTTCGGCTTCTCCTGGCGGCTGAAGCGGTTCTTGAGAGCCGTCCTCTACGAGGACCTGCCGCGCAGGCACCTGAAGATGGTGGGCTATTTCTCGCAGGACGAGAAAGACGAGCTTTATTCGACGCCGTTCAAGACCGTCTTAGGCGCCCAACGCGAGGGCGCGGAACGGTATCTCGAAGAAGCCTTCGCCCGCTGCAAGAGCTCGGACTTCCTCAACCAGCTGCTCTACGTGGACTTCAAGACCTATCTGCCCGAATGCTTGATGGCCAAGATGGACATCGCGGCGATGGCCAACTCCCTGGAAGGAAGGTCGCCCTTCCTCGACCATGAGTTCATGGAGCTGGTCTATCCGATGCCGGGCGATTGGAAGCTCAGGGGTCTGCGCGGGCATAAATGGATCTTGAAGGAGGCCTTCAAGGACAAGCTGCCCAACAGCATCCTCCACCGCGCGAAGATGGGCTTCGGCGTGCCGCTGGGCAGCTGGCTGCGCGGGCCGATGAAGAACTTCTTCGAGGAGACCGTGCTGGGACCTGCGGCCCTCAATCGCGGCTATTTCGACGAGAAGGCCCTGCGCGCGCGCTGGGAGGCTCATCAATCGGGCCGCCGCGACGACGGCTACCGCCTCTGGGCCCTGCTCATGCTCGAGCTCTGGCACCTGGAGTGCTTCGACAAGAACTCCGCGGGCGCCTGCTGTGTCTGAATGACGGAAGAGGAGCTGGTCCGGCGCTACGGGGCCATGGTCTTCAATCTGGCTTTGCGGCTGACGGGCAACCGCGCCGACGCGGAGGACCTGGCGCAGGAGTCGCTGCTCAAGGCGGTGCGGGGCTGGGCGTCCTTCCGCGGCGAGGCCGACCCGGGGTCCTGGGTGTACCGGATCACGGCGAATGCCTGGAAGAACCAGCTGCGCTCGAAATCCAAGTGGGGGTTGGGGCGTTTTTTGTCCTTGGACGGTTGGAAGGACGAAAAACCCTTCGAGGTGGCCGGCGACGATCCCTTGCCGGAAGCCGGCGTCGAGGCGGCCGAGAAGAAGCGGCTGATCGAAGAGGCGCTGGAGGCTTTGACGCCGGAGGAGCGCGCCGTGCTGGTCCTAAGGGACTTGGACGACGTGCCTTACGCCGACATCGCCAAGATCCTGGACATCCCTTTGGGTACGGTCAAATCGCGCCTGGCCCGGGCGCGCGACGTGCTGGCTCAGAAGCTCGCTCCCGAGGAGGACCGCAGTGTCCCATGAATTGAACAAGGAAGAACTCTCCGCCTACATCGACGGAGAATTGACGCCCGCGCGGCAGGCCGAGCTTGTCGTCCATCTGGGCGGCTGCCAGGGCTGCGCGGCGTACGTCGAGCGGCTGAAGAAGGCGCGGGTCGAGTTCAAGACGCATGGCGTCGAGAAGGTCCCGGCCAAGGTCCTGGCCGCCGTCAAGCCTCGGTCCCGGATGAAGGTCTTGGTCCCGGTTTTGGCCGCTCTGGTGGGCCTCTTCATGCTGACCGGGATCGCCTTCAAGCGCTTCCTGCCCGGGCTCTTCTCCCAGATCCAAGGGATGATCTCGGGCGCGGCCAACGAGATGGGTAAGTAGCCGGACTTGCCCCGGGGGCTAGCCCCAAGAACTTTTTAGGCCCAGCCGTGTCTGACCTGCGACGCTCTTGCGTCAGGGGGTCACATGGACATCAAGAAGGTCGTCTCCAGCCGCCGCGGCCAGAACACGGTCGAATACCTGCTCATGCTCACCGTCGTCGTCGGCGTCGTCCTGGTCGCCGGCACCGCCATGAAGCGCTACATGCCCGGGCTCTTCACGCAGATCTCGGGCGGGATCACCAATACCGCCGAGTCCATGGGGAAGCCCTAGACTTGAGGCGCCGCAGCCTTAAGGGTTATCCCCAGCACTTTCAGCGCTGAAAGTAATGGGGATAACTTTGGCGGGCGTCAGACCAGCTTGAGCGCCGAGATGATGAACTGGATGCCGATGGCGGCCAGCAGCAGGCCCATCAGGCGCGACATCACGTTCATCGCCGTCGACGAGATCTTCCTGGCGCCGGCCGCGGCGACGTAGAGGATGACGTAGCACACGGCCGCGACCAGAGCGATGCAGCCGAAGAAGACCAGCTTGTGCGGCCAGCCGGAGGCGCGCTCGCCTAAGACGATGGCCGTCGTGATCGCGCCGGGGCCCGACAGCATCGGGATGGCCAAGGGCGTGATGGCGATGTCGTCCTTGTTCATCCCTTCCGCGGTCTCCTCCGCCGTCTCCTTGAGCGGCGTGCGCTTGGCGCGCAGCATGTCGAGCGCCGAGAGCAGCATGATCAGGCCGCCGGCGATCTGGAAGGCGGGCAGGGTGATGCCCAGCAGCTTGAAGATGGCGGGCCCCAGGGCGGCGAAGACCGCCATGACCAAGCCGCAGGTGAGCGTCGCCGTGCGCGCCATCCTTTGGCGCTGCTCGACGGAATCTCTCGCGGTCATCGCCAGAAAACCGGGGATGGCGGCGAAGGGGTCGACGATCGCGAAGATCGAACCGAAGGTCAGCAGGGCGTACTCGACCATGGGGGGATTCTAGCTTTTCAGCAGATGTTCATAAACGGCCAGCGTCTGTTCGGCCGTCTTGAGCCAGGAGAACTGCGCCGCGCGCGCCGGCCCCATCGCCCTCAGGGTCCCCGAGAGGCCCGAGTCCTTCAGTATGCGCCCGATGGCGTCCGCCAACGCCTTGGGGTCGGAAGCGTCGACCAGGACCGCGGCGTCTCCGGCCACCTGGGGAAGCGCGCTGGCGTTGGACGCCACCACCGGCGCGCCGCAGGCCATCGCTTCCAGAAGAGGGAAGCCGAACCCTTCCATGAGGGAGGGGAACACGAAGGCCGAGGCGTTCTGGTAGAGCGCCACCAGTTGGGCGCGGCTGGCCGGCCCGAAGAAGACCACGCGAGGTCCCAGGCGCAGCTCCGTCACCAGGGCTTCCAGCGCCGGGGCGTAGTGTCCTTTGGCGCCGGCGATCACCAGGCGGTGCGGCAGGCCGGGCTCTTCCTCCAGGAGCAGGCGGAAGGCCCGCACCAAGGCGGCGAAGTTCTTGCGCTCGACGATGGCGCCCACCGCCAACAGGAAGGGCCCTTCCACCGGAGCCTTGGCCGAAGCCGCGTCCGGCGGCTGGAACTCATCCCCGGGGCCGCCTTCCAATATCGTCGTCACCTTGGCGGCGTCGAGCCCGTAGGCCGCGATCGCCTCCTGGCGCGAGAAATCCGACACCGCGAGCACCGCCTTGGCCCGGCGCGCCGAGGCCGCCGTCAGCGTCGTGAAATAGAACTCGGACCAGGCGTCCGGCGCGTCCACGCCGCCGCCTACGTGGTGCAGCGTCACCGCCGAAGGCAAGCGGCGCAGCGGCGGCACGGTATTGCCGAGGCCATGGAACACGTCAAGGTCGCGCAGCCACAGCTCCTGAAAGCTCAGCCCCAAGGATTCTTCGGCCCGCAGGAGCAGCCGCTGGGGCACCCGTCGGTGCAGCAGCCGGAAGTTGCCTCCGCGCGGCAGCCGCAGCGCCTCCAGGCGGCCTGGATCGCTCCAGAACGCCGCATAGAGGGTGAAGCGATGGGCCTGGCCGATCCGCGAGAGCCCCGCCAAGAGCTCTTCGATGTAGAAGCGGATGCCGCTGGGCCCCGCCAGCGCCGCCGAGATGTCCAGGCCTATCTTCAAGCGCCTCCCCCTAGAGCATAGAGCGCGTAGGGCCCTTCGACATGGATCGGCGGCTTAGGCCAGGGGCGGGTGGTGCGGGTCAGCAGATAATCGGCCCGGCCGGCGCGGTAGAGAGCCAGGGTTTTTTCAGGCGTCAGCTCTCGGTCCAGGCGGTCGAGCTCCGCGCCCAGGTCCGAGAAGCGCTTCACGCGCGAGAAGTCGTAGCCGGTCCAGGCCAGCCGTTCGCCCATCTCGCGGCCGCGCTCACCGTAGAGCATCGGGCCTTCGATGTGGTCGACGCAGGCCAAGACCGGCCGAGCCGCATGGCTCATCCACCAGACGCAGTCCGGCGGATGCAGCGGGAAGAACGCTAGCGAAGCTGTCTCTGGAGTGTGCTGCTTGACCCAGGCGGCCATGCGCAGCAGATCGCCGTCGCTTTGGGCATGCGGCTGGCGCCAGGACACCAGCAAGAGCAGCAGCGCGGCGGCTGCCAGCGCCGGCTTGCGGGCCCCTTCGCCGCGGCGGGCCAGCGCGGCTCCGGTCGCCAAGGACGCCAACAGCAGGACGGTCGTGGCCGGAGCGAAGGCCGGCAGAGCCAGGAAGCCGCCGCGCAGATGGACCAGCGCCGCCGCCCCGCGCAGGGCGGCGGGCGCGGCCCAATTGAGCAGGGGCAGGACGGCAAAGCCGAGGGCCAGCGCCGTGCCCAGCCGTCGAGCTTTGGCCAGGACGCAGGCGGCCAACGCGATGGATAAGAGGCGCAGCACCCAATCATGCTGCCATGATTGGCTCAGCGTGAAGAGCAGCGCCAGCCACAGGGGTTCGTCGCGCTCCGCCGCCTGGGCCAGCCAAAAGGAAAGCAGCAGCAGCCCGCAAAGCTCTAGTACATACAAAGAGACCCACGGCTGGAGCTTGACCACCGCGCCCAGCAGACGGTGGCCTGGCGCGTAAAAGGCGTAGGTCAGGGTTCCGGCGGCCAGCATCAGCAGGCTCAGGGCGGCGGCGCGCAGCACCAGTTCGCGGCCGGGCAGGGCGCGCGCGCCGTACGCCGCGGCGGCCAGCAGCAGCAGTCCTTCTAGGAAGAAAAGATAATCCGTGGGCGTCATGCCGAAGCCGCCGACGTAGGGACCGAAGGCGATCAGGCTGACGCGGGCGGCTTCCGCGGCGCCTTCGGAAAACGGGTCGCCTCCGGCCGAGAGCAGCAGCGGCGCCCCCATCACGGCGGCGGCCGACAGCCGAGACAGCGCGCCGCGGCGCGAGGCGGGGTCTGCGAAGACGCTCCAGGCCTCGGAGGCGGCGAAGAGCGGCCAAAGATGGATGGCCGGGTTGGCGTGCAGGTAGGTGGCCGCGCCCAGGCCCGCCCAGGCCAGCCAGCGGTCCCCGGAAAAAAGACAGCCCAAGCCCCAGAGCAGGGGGACAAGGCCGAGCGAGCGGTCGAGGCCGGTCATGCCGTAGGGTACCGCGCCCGGGAAAAGCGGCACTTCCAGGCCGAAGAGGCAGCAGGCCAAGAAGGCGGCATCGTCGCGTCCCGTGGCGCGCCGGGCCAGGCGGAACATGAGCCCCGCCTGCAGCGCCCAGAGCGCCAGCAGCAAGCCCGCGCCGGCGGTCTCAAGCGGCAGGCCTTTGCGGCTGAGCCAAGCCAAGACCGGCGCCAGACGCCGCGGTCCTTGGGTGTAGGGCGCACCCTCGGCGGCGCGGACCAGCGGATCGGCGGCCAGGCTTTCGGGATGCAGCCGGGCTTGGGCCAAGAGCACGCTGTGGCTGCGCGAGTCGAGCGTCGTGCGCAGCAGGCTCAAGGCCAAGGCGGCCAGGATCGCCGTCGCTCTCCAAGACATGCCAGAGTTTAGCCGATTTATTAGAATCTGACCATGAAGCGAAATATATTATGATGGCTTCGGTGACTCCCGAGATGACGAAGGACCTGGACCGCATCCGCGCCGGCATCGACGCCGCCGACAACGAGATCGTCCGCCAGCTGGCCAAGCGCCGCGCGCTGGTCATCGAGCTGGCCAAGATCAAGAAGGTGCTCGACATCCCGGTCTACGACCGCAAACGCGAGCAGGCCTTGATCGACCGAGTGAAAAAATGGGGCACCGAGCACGAGCTCAACGAGGAGTTCGTGGAAGTGCTCTTCCGCTTGATCATCATGAACTCCAAAGAAGTGCAGTACCATGAAGTTTTCTAGCCGCGTCCGCGGCTTGGCCGAGTCCGAGACGTTGAGGCTGTTCTCCGAGGTGGCCTGCCTGCGCGCGCGGGGCCAGCACGTCGTCAGCCTGCTCGAGGGCGAACCCGACCTGCCGGCGCCCGCGGCCGCGCTGCGGGCGACCGCCCAAGCCCTGCGTCAGGGCCGCACCCGCTACTCGAGCTCTTCCGGCCTCCTGGAGCTCAAGGCGCTCATCGCCCGCAAGCTCCGCCGCGAGAACGACATCCCCGCCGGCCCGGAGAACATCCTGGTCGCCAACGGGGCCAAGCAGGCGCTCTACGAGACCTTGCAGACGCTCTGCGGCCCCGGAGACGAGGTGCTCATCCCTTCTCCCTGCTGGGTGACCTTCCCGGAGGCGGTGAAGCTGGCCGGAGCCAAGCCCGTCTTGGTCCCGACCCGAGCCCACCAGCTCGATGTGAACGCGCTGCGCAAAGCCGTCACGGCCAAGACCAAGGCGATCATCCTCAATACGCCGAACAACCCCACCGGAGCGGTCTATCCCGAGGCCGCTTTGCGCGCCGTCGCGGACTTGGCGGAGCGCCGCGGCCTGACGATCATCTCCGATGAGGCTTATGAGCGCTTGGTCTATGACGGCCGAAGGCACCGCAGCGTCGCGTCGCTCGGCAAGAAGGCCTTCGAGCGCACGGTGACGATCCAGACCTTGTCCAAGAGCTTCTCGATGACGGGCTTCCGGGTCGGCTATCTGGCCGCGCCTGCCGCTTTCGTGCAGCAGGCCTCCCGCCTGCATGGGCACATGACCGGCAACGTCTGCACCTTCGCGCAGCATGGGGCGATGGCGGCTTTGAGGCTGGGGCCGGGCGAGGGCGAGCGCCGACGCGCGGTCTATCAGAAAAGACGGGACCTGGCCTACCGGCTGGGTTCGAGACTCTTCGACTGTCTGAAGCCCCGCGGCGGTCTGTTCTTGTTCGCTGACGCGCGAAGGCACCTGGGCCCCAAGCGCAAGGACTCCGCCGCGCTGGCGGGATATCTCCTTAGAGAGGCCAAGGTCGCCGTCGTCCCGGGCTCGGCCTTCGGCGCCGAGGGTTTTTTGCGCATCAGCTTCTCCGGCCCGGAAAACGACCTGCGTCAGGGGTTCGCTCGGATGGAGCGCGCGCTATGACCGTCGGGCTCATCGGCTTCGGCCGCCTGGGGAGGCTGCTGACGCGCTATTTCGCCGCGGACTTCAAGATCTCCGTTTTTGACCCGAAGGCCAAGGCCGCCGAGATCATGAAGCTGGGGGCCAAGCCCGCCGCGCTTGCGGCCGCCTGCGCCCAGGACGCCGTCTTGCTCTGCGTGCCGATCGGCCGGTTCGAAAGCCTTGTGCGCCGCATCCGCGGTCTCTTGCGCAAAGATGCGTTGGTCATCGACGTCTGCTCCGTCAAGGAGCATCCGGTGCGCGTGATGAAGCGGTATCTGCCCCGGTCGGTCGAGATCCTGGCGACGCATCCTAATTTCGGGCCTGACAGCGCGGCGGTCACCTTGAAGGGGCAGAAGCTCGTCGTCTGCAAGGTCCGCGTCAAGGACAGCCGCTATCGGAAGTTCCTGGGCGTGCTCAAGGGCAAAGGACTTGAGATCGTCGAGATGAGCCCGGCCGAGCACGACAAGAAGGCGGCGGCTTCGCTGGTGCTGACGCATTTCATCGGCCGCGCGCTGATCGCCGGCGGCGCCAAGACCACAGGCATCGACACGGAAGGCTACAAGAGGCTTCTGCGCATACTCGAGACGGTGCAGAACGACAGCTGGGAGCTGTTCCGAGACATGAACCGCTATAACGCCTTCGCCGCGCCGATGCGCCGCAAGCTCCTGAGCGCGATGCGGGCTACCGATCGGAGGGTCCGAAGATGAAAGTAGCCTTCCAAGGCCTGCGCGGCGCCTACAGCGAGGTGGCCCTGCTGCGGCATTTTAAAGGGGCCGAGCCGCTGGGCATGCCGTTCTCCGAGCAGGTCTTCGAGGCCGTCGAGAAGGGCCGCGCCGACTACGGCTTCGTGCCGGTGGAGAACTCGATCGCCGGCGGCGTCGGCGTCAACTGCGACCTGCTGCTGGCGCGGCCGGTCTTCGCGGTGGCCGAGTCCTATCTGCACATCGAGCACTGCCTCTTGGGTTCGCCGGGCGCGGCGCTTGCGGACGTCGAGGTGGTCTACTCTCACCCGGTCGCCTTGGCCCAGTGCCGCGAATTCTTGAACGGCCGTCATATCCGCGCCGTGCCGGAGTACGATACGGCCGGCGCCGCCGAGCTTGTCGCCGGGCGCATGGACAAAAAGGAAGCCGCCATCGCATCGAAAGCCTGCGCCGAGGCCTACGGTTTGAAGGTGCTGGCCGAGGACATCCAGGCCGTGAAAGGCAACTTCACGCGCTTTCTGGCTTTCCAGAGAGAAAAAGAGGTGCCCAAGGGCCTCAAGATGGAGAAGACGAGCTTGGCGTTTGCGGTCAAGCATCATCCGGGAGCGCTGCTCAACTGCCTGAAGCGCTTCGCCGACCATAAGATCAACCTGACCAAGCTGGAATCGCGGCCTATCCCGGAGAACCCCTTCGAATATGTCTTCTTCGTGGACTTCTTGGGCGGGCTGGACGACGCGCAGGTCAAGGAAGCCTTGGCGCAGCTCCAGTTCGACGCGCGTCAGGTGAAGGTCCTCGGCAGCTATCCGCTCGGCCGGCGCTGACGGCTACTTTCCGGCCAGGTCCGGGTATTTCTTGAGCAGGGCTTCGTAGCGCGGCGAGGTGGACTTGCGCTTGCGGTGATAGCCCAGGAGCTGGCGCTCCACGGAGGTCAAGGCGCCCAGGGCATCCTCGGTCTTGGCGGAGCGCGCCAGCAGGCCTTGGACGTCCGACAGGTTCCGGATCCATTTGGTCGCCAGCGCGATGCGCTTGCCGGTGGGCGCCACTCTCGCCGTGATGTGCTCGCCTTTCTGCTTCAGGCTCGAGCGTTCGGCGTCGAAGGCCTTCTCTTCCCCGTCGCGGTTGACGTATTTGATCGTCACGCCGCCGGTCCCGGGCTGGAAGTCGCCGGTCAACGGAGCCTGAGCCGGGGGGGGAAGCGGCGGCATCGGCTGCCTCTGCAGCTCCATGTCGGCGTTCTTGCAGGAGGAATTGCGGCAGCGGACCCTGTCGCCCCAGGGCGCCAGGCGCGCTGCGCGGCAGCGGCAGAGCGGACAGGTCCCGTCACTCCATAAGAAATCGAACATAGCGCCTCCTGGCGGCCAAGCGTCTCAAGGGACGGCTGTGCGGACGTCAATGCTGCTTTAGCAGCATTACTTCAATAACGCCCATCGACAGGCGACCACCCTCTCTCACGAGTAGACCACGGTCGCTGCTGCTGGGCCTGGAGAGAAAGCCGCGGCTTTGAGGCTCCGCGGCCTGGCAGCCGTCCCTTGAGAAGCTCGACGACATTTATAGCTTTTCCAGATGAAGAAGGGGGATTCCAGATGCCCGTGGCGCAGCAGGCGGGCGCGGTGGACCAAGGAAGGCAGGCCCATGGCGCGCAGGGCGTTGAAGCTGATGGCGCGGAACAGGCTCTTCTTGTGGCCTTTTTGGAAGGCGACCGAGAGCACCTCTTCGGCCAGCCAGCGGTCCAAGAGCCGCAGCTGCGCCTCGTCCTCGACGTGCTTGAGGTAGTAGTCGATGAGCGCCACGTTGCGCACGCCGCGTTCGAGGGTCTGCCGCACGATCTTGACGGCGAGGAGCGCGCGCCGCGCGGGGTCTTGGGATTTGCGCAGGTTCGCGCCTTGGCGCCGCAGCGCGAACTTGAAAAGGTTGCAGATCTTGCGCAGTTTGTCGCGCGACAGCGCGGTGGGCGCGCCGGCGCGGAACTCGAGCCCTAGGTGGCGCAGGCGGCCGGCGGGCGCAAAGCCTTGGACTTCGACGGGGGCGGGGGAGAAGACGAGGTCCTGGTGATGGCTGGCCTTGCTCTGGAGCTTGAGACGAGCGAGCACGGCGTCGGCCGCTTCGGCCGCGGCGCCGGCCGTCTCTTTATCTGGAGCGACGATGAGGATGTCGTCGGCGTAGCGGAAATAGCGGGCTCCGGGAACCTCTGCCAGGGCGTCGTCCAAGTCTGATAGGAATATGTTGGCCAGCAGGCAGGCGGTGGCCGTGCCGAAGGGGACGCCGCGCTCCGCCGTGGATGCGGCGCCGTTCGGTTCGACGAAGCGAAAGGCGGCTCTTTCCTTTAATAGCTGGAACAGGTAGTCGTCGGCGTCTATGAGCGTGGCGAGTTTTCGGAGCAGCAGAGGGTGGTCGATCGAGGCGAAGTAGTCCTTGATATCGCGCTTGAGCACGAAGCAGACGGGGTTGGCGGCCAGCGCGCGGCCGACCTTGGACTGGCAGAGGTCGAGGTTGTAGCCGCCTTCGCGGTAGGCGTAGGAGTTCGGGGAGAACCAAGGATGCAGTTCGTGGTTGAGCAGGCGGTAGAGCAGGAGGTCGACGATGCGCTCCTCCCAGGGAAAGAGATAGATGATGCGGTCCTTCTTTCCGAAGCGGCGGTGCAGGGCTCGGGCCGGCCTGAAGTGGAAGCGTCGTTGGACCAGCGCTTTGTGCAGGCGCTCGAGGTTGGAAAGCCCGTTGCGCGCGAAGTCGTAGAGCGTGGCCTGGTCGGTGGAGGCCGATAATGCTTTGCGCCAGGAGAACAAGGGCTTGGTGTAGACCCGCAGCGCGGTCTTGTAGAGCTCGGTCTCGCTATAGAGGCCGTCCCAGGTGAGTGTCGGCGGCGCGCTCATCCGACGATTCTAGCCTATGGCTTCGAGGGTGTAAAGACGGGTCTCGGCCAGCGTCGCCGCAGCGCGGCGGTCAAGAGGCCGTCGGCCCGCGCGGAGAATAATTCGACGGGCGAACGGGCCCGCGACCATGCGCAGAAAAGCGACAGCCCGAGCAGCACCGCGGCAAAGAGGACGTTCGGCCAGGCGTTGAGCTCCCATTGGCCGGACCACTCCAATTGCCAGCCGAACGAGAAGGGGTATAGATAGGCGATCGGCAAATGATCGCCGTCGGGCCCCTTCGAGCCGACCACGTCGTAAAGCAGGTGAAGATGGAACGCGAGCAATGACGTCAGCGCCGCGCGAAGGCGCGAGGCTCCCAGCGCCGCGCAGGCCGCTCCCAGGACCACCGCAAAAGCAAGGTTGTGCCCCAGCACGTGGTGCCAGCGCGAATACCAAAGGAGCGGCTCCGCGGATTCGTTCGTCATGGCTTCCGCCAAGTAGCCCAAGCCGTCTAGGTCCGCGGCGATGCCGGCAATCGTCACCAGCGCCCGGTCCCGACGCTCGAGCCCGGCCGCTTCCGCCGTCAGCCACGACGCCAGGAGATGCGAGATCGGGCTCACGGGGCCGCCGCCGTCACGTCGATGACGGTGATCTCGGGACGGCAGAGGAAGCGCACGCGCGGCGCGGCGCCTCCTTCCATCCCCAGGCCGCGGCTCACGTACATAGACATGTTTCCCAGGCGGTAGAGCCCCGCCTCGAAACGCTTGCCGAACTTAGCCAGCGTCACCAGCGCGCCATAGAAAGGCAGCCGGATCTGGCCGCCATGGGTGTGCCCCGCCAGGTATAGGTCGATCCCGGCCGATTGCGCCTCATAGGCCAGGTCGGTGTAGTGGAAAAGGAAGACCTCGAAGGCGGGCGGGGGCGTCTTGCGCGAGGCCCAGAACCGCTTGAAGAACGGCTCGTCTCCCACCTCCATCCCGCTGACGCGGACTTTCGTGCCGCGGATGTCGACGTCGCGCCACTGCTTGTCGAGCAGCGGCACGCTCAGGCCCGCGAAGGCGGAAGGCGGAAGGTCGCTGCCTAGGTCCATGTTGCCTTTGACCGCGAATACGCCGTGCTTGGCTTTAAGCGAGGAAAGGAAGGTCCTCAGCACCGGGATGGCCGCTTCGTCGTTGAGGTAGTCGCCCGTCAGCAGCACCAGGTCGGCGTCGAGCGCGTTGATCAGCGCCGCGGCCCGGGGCTCGTTGCGGGCGTTCAGGTCGGCGTGGATGTCTGAAAGATGGATCAGGCGCAGCCGGCCGGTCTTGGGGCTCACCCTTGGAGAGGTCAGGTTCACCTGCGTGATCTCGAGGTTCGTGGGTTCTATGAAAAATCCGTAGAGCACACAGGCAAGCCCGGTCCAGGCGACGGCGTTGAGGGCAAGGGTGTAGGGGCGCTGGCGCTTGCCGGGCCAAAAGGGGGCGGACCGCTTGAGCAAGACATGCAGCAGCCAGCGGGCCTGGAGGTAGAAGACGAAGAACAAGGAGAACGCGAAGAGGAATATGACCAGGATCTCGGAGAGCGTCGAATGGTCGCGCAGGGCCATCGAGTCAGCGGGTCAAGATCATTTTGGCGGTGTCATCCCAGCCCAGGCAGCCGTCGGTGACCGACACGCCGTAGCGCAGGCGCTTGGGGTCCTTCAAGCCCTTGGGGATGTCCTGCCTTCCTTCATAGAGGTTGCTCTCCACCATCATGCCGATGATCGAGCCGGTCTTTTTCGCCTGGCGGAGACAGTCGGCGAACACGGCGGGCTGGCGCAGCGGATCCTTGCTGGAATTGCCGTGGCTGCAGTCGACCATGACCTTGCGGCGCAGGCCGGCTTTCTCCAGGAGCTTTCGGCAGGCGGCGATGTCCGAGGCGCCGTAGTTCGGCGATTTGCCGCCGCGCAGGACGACGTGGCTGTAAGGGTTGCCTCGCGTCTTGTAGACGGCGACGCGGCCTTGCGGGTCCATCCCCAGGAAGTGATGTCTCGATAACGCTGAGCGCATGGCGTCGATGGCGACTTGGACGTTGCCGTCCGTGCCGTTCTTGAAGCCGATCGGCGTCGACAGCCCGCTGGCCATCTCGCGGTGGGTCTGGGATTCGATGGTGCGCGCGCCGATGGCATGCCAGCAGACCAGCTCGGACAGGTACTGCGGCATGATGGGGTCCAAGGCCTCGGTGGCAGTCGGCAGGCCCATGGCCGTGATGTCCTTCAAGAGCTTGCGCGCCGTCTTAAGGCCGCGTTCGACGTGGAAGGAGTCGTTCATCGCCGGGTCGTTGATGAGCCCCTTCCAGCCGACGGTCGTGCGCGGTTTCTCGAAATAGACGCGCATGGCGATCAGGAAGCGGTCCTTGACTTGCTCGGCCAGGGCCCGCAGGCGTTCGGCGTACTCCAGGGCGGCGCGGGGGTCGTGGATCGAGCAGGGGCCTACGACGAGGAAGAGGCGGTCGTCCTTGCCGTCCAAGATGGCGCGGATGGCGCGGCGGCCGCCGGCCACGGTGTCTCGGCTCTTCTGCGACAGCGGCAGGGCGGCCTGGAGCTTCTGCGGGCTGGGCAGGAGGATATGCCCGGCGATGTTGGTGTCGACGAGAAGCCGCTTGTTCACAGGAATCATTAAAGCAAATAGGCGCGGCGGGCGGCCTGCCGAGGGCCTAGAAGGGCATAGAGCCATTGCCGGCGTCTCGTTGGGCCGTTGGACCTGCGGATTAATTCAGGATCTGCCGTATCCTCTTTCTATGGTGCCGAGGGACAGCCTCCGATACTTGCTGCTCATCCCGCTGACCGCCGCGCTGGCGCGGCCGTGGCGCACCGACGTCCCGGCCGCCCAGGAGCTCTTCGCCCGCGGTCCGGCGCGGGAGCTGGTTTGCATGGCTCGGGCGCTGGGCGAGCTGCCGCGTCCTCCGGAGGATCTGCCGGGTGCGCCGCCGTCGTCCGCATCGCCCAGGCAGATGCAGGCCGCGGAAGCCGAGCCCTCTCGTCTTGCGCCTCGCCTCGGCAAGCCGGCGCTGTCGGCCTCGCCGAGGGCCCGGAAAAGCGTAGACCCTTTGCCGTAGTCTCGCCGCGTCGCCAAAGGTCCCGATTCACCCTGGGCCGTTTGACTCCCTCCTTCTAGGCCAAGAGACCCTCCCGCAGGTCGGCCTTCAATTAATAAAGTCAGCGGTCGTTTCCTTTCCGGAGACTTTGAAGGTGGAGGTCGCAACCATGAAGACCGCCGTTTTGCTGTTCCTGTTGGCCCCCTCGACGGCTTTTGCCGCCAATGCCGCGCGGCTGGGCGTGCGGGTGGCGCTGCCCGCCGCCGTCGTCGCTCCGATCCGCCTGCAGGCGCCGAGCTTGAGTGGGATGAATCCGCTGCAGTCTCCGGCCCTCCTGCTCTCTCCCAGCCTCGCGCCCGCGGCCTTCCAGACGCCGGCCGCGCCGGTGCTCGCCGAAGGGCTCTCGCCCGTGCCGTCGCTTGGCATCACTCCCGCTCTCGTTCTGGCGGCTCCCCTGGGCGCGGAGGCCATGGCCGCCTCTTCGCTGATCGAAGGGCTCAGGGCTCAGGACCCGGCGCAGTCAGCCGGCAGGCTGCCCGGCTCGGCCGATGCGTCCTCGAGCTGGTCCGAGGGCGCGCGGCGCTTCGATGGGACCGGAGGCGAGCGCTCCGGCGTCCCGCTCGTCGAGTCCAGCTACGGCTCGTACCGCCGCTTGAGCGGCAGCGAGCAGGGCAAGCTCGACTTCACCCTGCGAAACGGGGCCAACGGCTCCCAGGTATTCCGTGAGCTCAACGCCGAATTCGAACGCCAAGGGGGCTACTATCTTCTCGACAGCAACCCGAACGCCCGCTACATGGCCGCCGCCGCCGTCGACCAGAGCCGCCGGCCGGTCATCCTCCTGACCCACGACCTGCTCAACCGCTACAACGGACGCTCGGAGGACATCTACCGCGGCGCCCCCTGGGAGTTCATCGCTTCCGTGGTCGCTCGCGAGCAGGTCTTCTATAACGGCTGGTACGGCGTCATCCCCGCGGCCGCCGAGAAGCTGGCCATCTCCTTCATGAACATGTCGCGCGTGTTCGTAGACCTCACCAACGGCACCTCCCGCTCTTGGGCCACCGACAAGGACTACCAGGCCGTCCCCAACGACCGGTCCACCTACACGCAGTGGAACTGGTTCGAGCAGCTCGTGGCCGCCGCCCGCGACGCCGCCCGCGGCGTCGGCACCAACTCCGGCCACCTCATCGACAGCCAGTTCTTCTCCTGGATCCGGGACTTCACCGCGCCCCAGGATAAGGGCGCCATCCCCGCCTTCCAGTACTCCCTCTGGGAGCAGTACGACGGCAAGTATTACCGCCCCGGCGACGCCAAGAACGGCCAGCCCTTGCCTCCGGGCGCTCCTCGCATCGACAAAGCGACCTATGACCGCGCCGCGCAGGTCGCCTACGGCTCCGACGGCAAGGGCAGCGCGCAGAACGGCGGGCTCGACGCTCAGACCGCCTACGGCTGGATCATCAAATGGCTCAAGGACCGCTTCGAGGTCTGACGATGGCCCTTTCAGGAGAAAATATGAGAACAGGAAAAACGATCTCGGGCGCCGCTGCCCTGTTGTTGGTTTTGACGCTGGCCCCGCTTCGGGCTTCGGAGCCGGTCCTGACCGCGCCTGAGGCTTGCCAAGAGCTCGAAGCGCAGGCCCGCCTGATGTCGCAGACCCTGCGCTGCGAGGCGACCGCCTCCGGGCTGGTCTTGCGGGATGTCTCTGCTTCCGACCTGCAGACCCTCCGGGAGAAGCTCTTCCCGGCCCAGACCTACCTCGGGCATGCCGTCGTGCTCGACATCCTCCAGCCTTCTCAGGCGCAAGCGCGGCGTCAAACCGCGCCGCTGCGGGTCGGCTTGCAGGATTCTCCGGCCATGGCGCAGGCCGCCCAAGCGAACTTCGACAACAGCGTTTCCCGCTCCGGCCTCGTGGACGCGGTTGCTGGGACTTGGAAGGACCTGAAGGGCGTCCAGAGGGCCTCCCTCGTGCTGCAGGGCCCGCCCGGCAGCGGCGGCGGCGAGCCGCAAAAGCCGCCGCGCAAAGGCCCCCCGGGCAGCGGCGGCGACCAAAATCCGCCGCGTCAGGGGCCTCCTGGCAGCGGCACCCCTCCGGGGCAGACTCCTCCCGGCGGCAGCACGCCGCCGTCGCGCCCGGCTCCGGTCTGGCGCAGCCACTTCCCGCCGCCGGCGCCCAATTGGTGGAACACCGACTTCGACCATTACGATTGGTGGAACAGCATCCCTTCCGGCTACGACCGGCCGCGCACGGATCGCCGCGACGAAGACACCTTCTTTTACTACAGCGGCTGGTACCGCTGGCGGGACGTGTTCGTGACGAACTGGGGGAGGACGCAGGACTCGGCTGCGATCAGCCGCACGGCGGCCAACCAGGACCAGGTCCACACGCGCTCTTTGACCAGCCAGGCCTACCGTGAGGCCAAGGAGTGCTACTACCAGGCGGTGTATCGCTACGACTGGGCGCAAGGCGGCATCTACGGCTCGCACTGGGAAGAGCGCTTCGATCATTACAGCGCGCGCTGCCTGCGCCTGCCGCGGGAGTACGGCCAGCCCCGGGTCTACACGACGCATGTCTCCTTCGACATGAACCTGGTCGCGGGCCAGGACCTTCCTTGGGAGTCCGACGTCATCCGCGTCACTTACGACGGCCAGGGCGCTCCGGGCTACGACTACTCGGGCGCGGCCTACAGGTATTCCGCCCGCCTCGACGACCGGCAAGCCGGCAGCGAGAGCGTGACGCTGGTCGCAGGCGCCAAGGTCCTGCGCGTGCCCGAGGCCGATAAGGTGCAGGCCTTTCTCCGGGTCGACGCCGGCAAGGTCGAGCTCGTCATCAACGACGACCGGAGCCGGTACTATGAGGGCGAGACCCTCCGGGTCAACGCGCGGGTCGTGCGGCGCGTCGTCATCAAGGTCAAGGGCCTGCTTTGGGGGTGGAATGAGAAGAACGTCGACACCGTCATCGCCAGCTCGCCGCTCGACATCGTGGTGGGCGCGACCAACCCCCAGAGCGTCACGGACCTGACGGGCCCGGCCAGCGCGCCCAAGCCCGCCAACGCGGTGCGCTCCAGCGTCTTCATCGAGTCCTGGGAGTTCACGCGCGTCAACAGCCGCATCAGCAACGCTTCCGTGATCCGCAGGGGCAAAGGCAACGACGTAGCTTACTGAGCGGCTTAGGTTCTCGTAACGCCGGGGCGCCCCTTGCGGGGCGCCCCGGTTTTTTTTACCAAAATTTGATCAACCTCTACCCGAGAGACTGCGCCCTTCACCATAAGAAACTGAGGTTGAAATGGGCATGAGCGGCGAGTTAGGCTGACCGAGATCGGCTGGCGCGGATGGGCTGACCGGGGGGATTGCGGGAAGTAGGTATTACCGTTACAATTCGAAGGTGAGCAAAATTTATCTCTTGCCTTAAGAAGCGTGAGGACTTTCTTCGGATAGCCCCCGATGGTTCTGCTGAGCTTGAATCGAAGCGTGCGCCCTTCACGCACTCGATGGAGGGTTGTCACGAGCTTTGGATTAACTTCAAAGATGGCCGGCAAAAGAGAATAATCAAGCTGTCCGAGCAGAACCCGGATTCCGGGATTCCTGGCTTTTCATGGGGCTGGGCATCAGATTCCAAGGCAGTATTTGTTCGTGGACGAACATCGGGGGTCAATTGCATAAACGAGCACAGGACTCTAACGACGGTGTATATGGTGGCGGACAACAAATTTTGGGACGTCCGATAGAAAAGAAAGAACGGGCATATCTCTTCGCCCTAGCCACCCAATTACAAGGATGAAGGATTACTGGAACCGTTCATTTTTTGTAGTTCTTGGAGCCCTAATTACAATGGGCTGCGTGACGATTCCCTATCCATACAGTGAGAATAAAATCGTGGAAGGCCACGTGGTCGACACCGCAGGCCGCCCACTGCCGGATGTCACCATCCACGCCGTTCGACTGAAATATCTTGAGGATGACAAGTTGCTTAAGACATGGAAACATGTTGACCGTTCAAGCTGCACGACTGATTCGGACGGGAACTATTCGATGAGGCTGGTCCGGCCGGATCGCTCTCACCGCGGAGCGGAGGCCAGATACGAAGGCGAGGTTGTGGTATATTTTGCCTGCAAGCCAGGGCATCGGATGCATCGTTTATTTCTGCCCCGAAGACAAACAGTCGTGATGCGTACGGATGAAGAACCCCCATACCTTCCCGTCTCAGCTGGGCGTGGATGGCCGCCAGATTCCGAGGTGTTCTGTCGATGATTCGCGCGTTGGCCTTACTGGTGTCCATGTTGCTTTCGGGTTGCATGGTCTATTACCCCTATCGGGCTCATGTGAACTCAGCAGGTATAATTGTGGATCAGGCAGGAATTCCAATCCCAGATGCAATGGTTACGGCGATCATCGCTACGAGCGAACCCTATGATAGGCCGCTTGCCTTTGCTACCACACATAGCAATCCGTCAGGAGCCTTTCAGGTTTCCCTTAACCACCGCAGCGAGGCCATGGTGAGCATTGCAGGCGGAGGCCGAGCAAACATCCTTTGTGCAGCGTGCAAGAATGGCTACCAAATCACCTACTTTGACTGTGAAGGGAAGGAATCCGTGATACTGAAGCCTTTCTCCCAAGGTCGGGCCCCATCCGATGGGATCGAGGGGAAGCCTATGAGCATGTGGGGAAACGCCGACACTTTCATCGAGTCACTTCTCTCTGAGTGTGAACTGCCGAAGATCAATGGCAATCCCAAGTAAGGCGAGGCGTCTAGCATGCGCTTGAACGGCCCGCGGCGAAAAAGTTATCCCCTGTAGTCCACTGTGGACTACAGGGGATAGCTTTTTCGCCGCTGCCTGATCTAGGCGAGCTGGCGCAACCTTGCCCCTGGCGCGCCGCGGACAAGGTTGTTATATTAACATTGTCTTTAGACCGATTCGGACAAGGTTATGAAACGCGAAGAGCTCGCCGCCCGGTTGCGTGCGCCGTACGATCCTAAGAGGGGCTGCGGTGTCGCCAAGACTCCCGAAGCAGGGTACGAGAACATCTGGTTCGTCGTTCCTCCTCCGCTTTTACCCTAGCCCAACGATTCGTCGGCTCCGGGCGCTCACGGGGCTCCTGGAATTTAATAGAATCCCCTAGATGGCCGCTCCTTTTTTCTCCGTCGTCATCGACAACTATAACTACGGGCGCTATCTTAAAGCGGCCATCGACAGCGTCCTGGCCCAGGATTTTCCCCGGAAGGACGTGGAGCTCATCGTCGTCGACGACGGCTCGACCGACCAGTCGCGCGAGATCATCGCCTCCTACGGCGCCAAAGTCCGCGGGATCCTTCAGCCCAACTGCGGCCAAGCGACGGCGTTCAACCGCGGTTTTTCCGAGGCCAAGGGCCGCTTCGTCTGCCTGCTCGACTCCGACGACGTCTGGCGCCCGGAGAAGCTCTCTTCCATCGCGCCTTTGTTCGACGACCCCAAGGTCGGCCAAGTCGAGCACTTCCTGGAAGACACCGACGTCGCCTTGAACCCCCTGCCCCAGTCCTTTCCCGCTTGGCCCGAGCGCTACGTCTTGGACGACTTCTTGAAAGGCCAGACGCATTGGACCGCCACCTCGGGGCTGTGCTTCCGCAAAACCAACCTGGACAAGGCCCTGCCCATCCCCAAGGACCTTTTCTACTATCTCGACGACTTCCTCAGCGTCCGCGTCCTCTTCGACTCGGAAGCGGCCAACCTCCCCAAGGTGCTGGGCGCCCACCGCGTCCACGGCGGCAACTGGTGCGCCGGCGGCTACGAAAGCCCCAGGAAGCTGGAGGTCGATTTCCGCATGCGCGAGATCTTCGCCGAGCACCTGGACCGCTGGCTGGCCGAGTATCAGCGATTCCTCGATCCCGCCTTCACCCAGCGCCAGGACCTGGAGGTCTTCCGCCGCAAGGTGCTCTATCAAGCGCTTTGCGCCCGCCCCGTCGAGGCTTGGCAGGCCTGGTGGGAGGGCTTCCTCCGGCTGCGCGGGACCTCCTTCTCCGCCTTCCGCCTGGCCAGCGTTCTGCTCGCCGTGCTGTCGCCGACGCTCTATCTCTCCGCTTATTCCTCCTACGCCCAGGCCGGGCGCCTCAAGGACCTCCGCCTGCGCTTGTTCAACGACTGATGGACGGCCTCGAGCTGACCGTCCTGCTGCCGACCTTGAACGAGGCCGAGAGCCTCGCCAAGATCCTGGGCCCCGTCACCGAGGCCGCGCGCGCCATCACCCCCGACTTCGAGGTCTTGGTCGTCGACGGCGGCTCGAAGGACGACACCCTTGCCATCGCCCGCAAGGGCGGCGCTCGGGTGCTGCCGCAGAAGGGCCCCGGCTTCGGCTCCGCCGTGCGCGAGGGCTTGGCCGCCGCGCGCGGCCGCTTCATCTTGACCTTGGACGCCGACGGCTCCCACCCGCCAGGGGTTTTCAAGGATATGTGGGCGGCCAAGGCCGGCTGCGACCTCGTCATCGGCTCGCGCTACGCCCCCGGCGGCACGGCCGCTATGCCCCTGGAGCGGCAGGTGCTCAGCCGCGCGCTCAACTGCGTCTCGCGAGGCTTCCTCGATCTTCCGGTCCGCGACAGCTCCAGCGGCTTTAGGCTCTACCGCGCCGAAGCCCTGCGGCTCCTGGCAGCCTCGGCCGTTGATTTTTCCGTACAGCAGGATCTTTTGGTGCGCATACTGGCCGCGGGCGGGCGCGTCGCCGAGGTGCCTTTCCACTACGCGCCCCGTCTCGGCGGCAAATCCAAGGCCGACGCTTGGGCGCTGGCTCCCAGCTACTTGAAGATGCTTTGGAACGCCCGGCGCCTGCGCGGCGGGCTCCAGTCGCCCGCGGCTTTGGCCGTCGTGCTGGCCGTCGGTCTTTTGACGGGGCTTTGCGGCCTTGATTGGGGCCTGCCGGGCGCGGCCCGCTTGAAGATGCTGCCGCAAGGCCGCCCCACCGCGGAGCAGGCGCGGGCGATGACCGACAGCTGGAAGCGTCTTTATCAGGAGATCGGCGCCGCGCATAAGCAGATGCGGTCCGAGGAGCCCGTCACCTACCTCAAAGGGACGATGGACATCTCTGCCGGCTGGCCGTCGCCGCCGGAGGCCTTGGTCAACTCCTACCGGTCCTTCATGGTCCAGTCCGTCAACCCCGATGAGAAGAAGTCCTTCATCATCCTTTCGCAGATGCGGCCTTGGAAGTTCGAGTTCAAGCCGCTCTATCTTCAGTACGGAGGCGCCTTCATCTATCCCTTGGGCGCTTTCCTGAAGGGCGCCTCGCTGCTGGGGCTGGCCAAGCTCGTGCCGGACATGGCGCATTATCTCCAGTTCCCCGAGGACATGGGCCGGCTCTACCTGGCCGGACGCGTCTTCCTGCTGATCTTCAATCTGGGGACGCTCTGCTTGCTCTTCGATCTCGGCTCGCGGCTGTCCAACTGGCAGACCGGCTTTGCCGCCGCCCTCTTGTTCGCCCTCTGCCCCGTCGTGGTCGTCAACTCGCACATCCTCAAGCCCCATCCTTATGCGGCTTTCTGGGCCTTGGCCGGCCTGCGTTATATGCTGCTCGGACGCAACGCCCTCTGCGGCGCGGCCGCGGGCCTGGCGGCCGGGGCCAATCTTTCTTTGATCCCGTTCTTGGGCCTGCCGGCGCTGGGCGGGTGGCGCAAGCGCGACCTCGGCGCCGCCGTCAAAGGAACCTGCCTGGGGCTGTTCGTCTGCCTGGCCCTGAACCCTTTCCTGCTGCTGTCGCCGAAGGATTTTGCCTGGGAGACCCAGGTGTATGCTCCCGCGAGCCTCAGCCTGGGGCTCAGCGGACTTCCTTCTTTCCTGAAGACGACGGGACAGGGCATGGGCTGGCTGCTCCTCATGGCCGCGGCCGTCGCCTTCTTGGCGGCGGCATGCCGCCCCGGATGGCGCCGGGCGGTCGCGCTGGTCATGACCGTCTGCTTCCTTGTGCTTTGGAGCCGCTTCGCCGGCTTCTCCGCCGACGCCGGAGCGCTCAGGCTGTACTATCCGCTGGTGGCCCTGGCTTGCCTACTGGTCGGAGACTTCATAGGCGCCCTGCCCTGGCCCACGTCCGCGCAGCTCATCGTCTTGGCTCTCCTGCTCCTCGACAGCGGGAGCAGGTCCGCGGCTGTCCTTCGCAACCTGAGCCTGGCCGCGGGACCGCGCTCCAACCAGGCCCTGGCCGCCGACTGGATCGAGGCCAACGTCCCCCCGGGCTCGCAGCTGGGCCTCGTGCGCTTCCCGGAGCCTTCCCATGTCCCGCCCTTGCGCTTCGACCGCTACCGTCTGCGGCTCTTCGAGCGCCCCGAAGACGTCGCGCCGGGCCAGGAGCCGGAATACTTGCTCGTAGACGACCAGGGCCGGTCCGTAATAGACAACTGGGCTCAAAACAAATATGATGCTCTCGTCTCATTCTTGCCTCCGGGCGTCCTTTGGGCCCGCCTCGACGACGGGTCGGCCTTCATCAACGGCGGGGTGTTCGTCTACCGGCGCAAGGGGGCCAAGGGAGCATGAAAGAATCATTCTCGCTGCAAGCCGAGGGCCTGCCGATCACGCTCCGCGCCATCGGTCCGGACGATCTTGAAGAGCTCCGTTCATGGAAAAACGCCAACAAGGAAGCCTTCTTCTTCAAAGGCGACATCACCCCCGAGATGCAGGAGACCTGGTTCTCGGGCTACCTGGAGCGGCCGCGCGATTTCATGTTCATGGTCATGCACGGCCACAGCAAGGCCGGCAGCCTGGGCTTCCGGATGGAAGGCACCGCCGCCGACTGCTACAACATCATGGGCGCCCCCGGCGGCCGCAGCCCGAGGGCTATGAGCCAGGGCATGAAGCTCCTCTGCAGCTTCATCGTGGACAAGCACACCAGGAAGATCGGCTGCAAAGTCGTCGAGGGCAACAAGGCCGTGGCTTGGTACGAGCGCCAGGGCTACCGGATCGCTTCCCAGCAGCAGGGCTACGTCCAGATGAGCTTGGACGTCTCGCGCTTCAAGCCCCTGCGCTTTTCCAGGATAGAGGCCTGATATGATCAACGTCTTCGGCTCGCTCGTCGGCAAGGAGGAGCTAGACGAGATCCGCACCAGCCTCGAGGCCCAGTGGATGGGCATCGGCCCCAAGACGGCCGCCTTCGAGAAGGATTTCGCCCGGCGCCTGGGCTTGCCCGAATTCGTCCTGCTCGACTCGGGCTCCAACGCCCTGCACATGGCCGTCAAGCTTTTGGACCTGCCGGCCGGCTCGGAGGTCGTCGTGCCCTCCTTCACCTGGATCTCCTGCGCCCACGCCGTCGTCCTCTCGGGCTGCGTACCCGTCTTCTGCGACGTCGATCCGGACACGCACAACGTCACCGCCGAGCTCGCCGCCAAGGCCGTCACCAAGAAGACGGGCGCCATCATGCTTGTCCACTACGGCGGCCTGCCGGTGGCCGTCGAGGAGGTCGCCAAGCTGGGACTGCCCATCATCGAAGATGCCGCGCATGCGGTCGATTCCCGGCGCAAGGGCGCGGCTTGCGGGGGCCTGGGCGAGGTCGGCATCTACAGCTTCGACGCCATCAAGAACCTGGCCATGGGCGAAGGCGGGGGGCTCACCGCGAAGGACCCCGCGCGCGTCGCCCGCGCCCGGCAGCTGCGCTACTGCGGCATCGGCAAGTCCGGCTTCGAGGCCTCGGCCAAGAAGGACCGCTGGTGGGAGTACAACGTCACGGACTTTTTCCCGAAGATGCTTCCGTCGGACATCAGCGCCTCGATCGGCCTGGCCCAGCTGCGCAAGCTCGACGCGATGCAGGCCTACCGCAAGGGGATATGGGAGCTGTATCAAAAGGAATTCGCTTCCTTGGCCTGGCTCAAGCGCCCTCAGGACGCGCCCGCCGGCGACCGGCATTCCTATTTCACCTACTGCATCAGCATCAACGGTGGCCGGCGCGACGCCTTGGCGAAATTCCTCCTCCAGGAAGGCGTCTATACGACGCTGCGCTATCACCCGCTGCACATGAACCCCATCTACGGCTCCAAAGCGCGCCTGCCCAACTGCGAGCGCTTGAACGAGGAGGCCTTGAGCATCCCGCTGCACCCGGGCTTGAAGGAAGCCGACGTCGAGAAGGTCATCGCTTCCATCAAGAAGTTCAAGGCATGACGCAAAGCCACCCTACGATCATCCTGGGCGCCGGCTGCGCGGGCCTGGCGGCGGCCTATCGCCTCCGCAAGAAGGGGCGAGACGTCGTGGTCATCGAGGCCGAGGACCATGCCGGGGGGCTGGCCGGCGGCATCCGCATCCAAGGCAGCGTCTACGAGTACGGCCCGCACATATTCCACACCACCGACCCCGAGATCCTGGCCGACGTCAAGGAATTGATGGGGGCCGAGCTGCTGCCCTATAAGCGGACGATCCAGATCAAGTTCCTCGGCAACTATTTCCAGTTCCCGCTGTCGATCCCCGACGTGCTGCAGAAGCTGCCGCTCCTGACGGTGCTGCATGCGGCCTTGAGCTTCGCGTACTGGTTCGTCCGCGGCGCGCTCATCAAGCCCCCGGTGGAGAATTCCGAGACCGTGCTGAAGCGCTACTACGGAGACGTCCTCTACCGGCTCTTCTTCCGCGATTACATCACCCGCGTCTGGGGCATAGGGCCGAGCGCGTTCTCCCCGGCCTTCGCCCGCGAACGCATCCCCCGCTTCAATATCCTAGAATGGTGGGAGAGGGCCGGCGCCGCTCTCGGCAAGGGCCTCGGCCGGCGCAAGATCGCGACCCAGGGCTACGTGGAGAAGGTGGAGGGCGAGCTTTATACGACCAAGGAAGGGTTCTCTTTGATCACGCGCAAAATGGCGGAGCGGCTGGTGCAGGCGGGCGCCGTGATCTCTTTTCAAACGCGGGCCGTCGAGATCCAGCGCGAGGGCGACCGCGTCACCGGCGTCACCGTCGAGCGGGGCGGCCGCCGCGAGACCCTCGCTTGCGGCGCGCTGGTCAATACGCTGCCGATCAACGACTTCGCCATGGCCTTCCAGCCGCCGCTGGGTCCGGAGGCGGCGGAAAGCGCCGCGGCGCTGCGCTTCCGGGCCATCGTCTTCGTGGGGCTCAAGGTCCGGCGGCCGAAGGTGCTGCAGGCTTCCTTCATGTATTTCCGAGAGCACTCCTTCAATCGCGTCACCGACCTGGCGCACTTCGGCTTCCAGATCGACCCGCCGGGGCGCACGCTGCTCGTAGCCGAGGTCACCTGCGACCCCAAGGACGCCGTCTGGAGCGATGAGGCGCTGGTCAAGGAGTCGGTCGTGGCCGATCTTGTGAAGGAAAACATCCTTTCGAGGGACGAGGTCGAGGAGATGCACGTCTTCCGCACCCGTCATGGCCAGCCGATGTACACCTTGGGCTACGAGAAGGCTTTAGCCTCCCTGCTGGGGGCTTTCGCCGGCCTCGAGAACGTGGAGACGGCGGGCCGTCAGGGCCGCTTCCAGTACGTCAACACGCATGTGGCGATGAAGATGGGCTACGAGGCCGCCGATCGCCTGCTGGCCCGCCCGGGAGCCGGTTTATGAGCGGCAAGCTCTCCATCATCATCCCCGCCTTCAACGAGGAAGACGCCATCGCCGAGATCTTGACCAAGTGCCTGGCGGCGCGCGCGCCGATCTGCGCCGCCACGGGACTCTCTGAGGTCGAGGTCGTGGCAGTCGACGACGGCTCTCGGGACAAGACGCGCCGGATCGCCGAGGGCTTCCCCGAGGCCAAGCTCGTCGTCCACCCCAAGAACCGCGGCTACGGCCAGGCCTTGATGACGGGCTTTGCCAACGCCTCCGGCGACTATCTGAGCTTCCTGGACGCAGACGGCACCTGCGACCCTTTGGCGTTCATCGACCTCTATAAAGCCTTGGAGGCCGGCAAGGCCGATATGTCGGTGGGCAACCGCCTGCATGCGGGCTCGCAGATGCCCAAGATCCGCTATCTGGGCAACCGGATCTATGCCCTGATCATCTCGGTGCTCTCGGGCGTCCACGTGGAGGATACCGCCAGCGGCATGCGGGTCTTCTCCCGCAAGCTCCTGCCGCGCCTGGCGCCTTTGCCCAACGGTCTGCATTTCACGCCCGCCATGACCGCGCGCGTCGTCTGCATGGGAGCCCGGATCGTCGAGACGCCGATCTCTTATGCCGAGCGCCAGGGCGAGTCCAAGCTCAGCGTCGTCAAGGACGGCCTGCGCTTTTTGCGCGTCATCCTCGGCATCATCTTCGCCTACTTCCCGCTGCGCGTCTTCGGCCCCATCGGCCTGACGTTCTTGGTCGCGGCGCTGGCGCTGGGGATGAAGCCGGTGGTCTTCTATTCCCAGTTCCGGCACCTTCAGGAGGACATGATCTATCGCCTGCTGACGATCACGACCTTGGGGGTTTGCGGTTTCGTCGCCCTGGCTTTCGGCCTCATCAGCCAGAAGGTCTCCGACATCGCCGTGCGCAGGGCGCCCGGCTGGATCGACGCGCGCTGGCTGCGCGAGGGCTCGGCGGCCGCGGGCGCGGCTCTGGGCGCCGTCGGCGTCCTGCTCAACTCCAACACCATCCTCGAATACGTCTCCAGCGGGCGCATCACGATCCACTGGGTCTATGTGCTGGTCGGAAGCCTCCTGGTCATCTCGGGCACCGTGCTGCTCTGCCTGGGGCTCATGCTGGGCCTGCTCGATCATCTGCCCGACGCCGAGGCCTCCGGAAGGACGCTGTGAAGGGTTTTTGGGACAAGAAGAAGGTGCTGGTCACCGGCGGCGCCGGCTTCGTCGGCAGCCATCTTGTCGAAGAGCTCCTCCGGCGCAGCCCGTCGGCCGAGGTCACGGTGGCCGACTCCATGTCGGCCGGCAAGCGCGAGAACTTGAAGGCCTTGCTTAAGTACGTAAAGATCGTGAAGCTTGAGCTATTAGACGCCGCCAACTGCGACAAGGCCTGCAAGGGCCAGGACGTCGTCTTGAACCTGGCCGCCCATGTCGGCGGCGTCGGCTACAACTCGAAGCACCAGGGGACGATGTTCCGCGACAACATGCAGCTGTCGCTCAACCTGCTGGAGGCGGCGCGCAAGGCGGAGGTGGAGCGCTTCCTGGTGGTGAGTTCGGCCTGCGTCTATGCCCAGCATTGCACGATCCCCACGCCGGAGTCCGAGGGCTTCAAGGACAGCCCCGCGGAGACCAACGAGGGCTATGGCTGGGCCAAGAGGATGGCGGAATATCAGGCAAAAGCCTATCGCGACGAGTTCGGCCTGCGGGTGGCCATCGCCCGCCCCTACAACGCGTACGGGCCGCGGGATCATTTCAGCTCGCCGGACTGCCACGTCATCGCCGCCTTGGTGCGCCGCATCGTGGGCGGAGAGGACCCGGTCCGGGTCTGGGGCGACGGCACGCAGACCCGCGCCTTCCTTTACGTCGAAGACTTCGTCCGCGGCCTCTTGGAGGTCACCGAGCGCTACGCCGAATGCGACCCGGTCAACCTCGGCGCCGATGAAGAGGTGACGATCCGCCGCCTCTCGGAGCTGATCCTCAAGGCGGCGGGCTCCAAGGCCAAGCTCGAGTTCGACGCTTCCAAGCCCGCGGGCCAGCCGCGGCGGGCCTGCGACACGCGCAAGGCGCGCGAGCTGGTGGGGTTCTTCGCGAAGGTCCCCCTCGAGGAAGGCCTGCGCCGGACCGTCGCATGGTACCGGGAGAACCGATGAAGCGCGCCATCGTCCTGCTGACCTTCAACGAGATCGAGGCCATGCCGAAGATCTTCGACCGCATCCCGCGCGACTGCGCCGAGCAGCTCCTGGCCGTCGACGGCGGGTCCAAGGACGGTACCGTGCAATACCTCGAGTCCAAAGGGGTCAAGGTCTTGGGCCAGCCCAGGCGCGGCCGCGGCGTCGCCTTCCAGGTGGCCGCCGAGCAGGTCCAGGCCGACGTGCTCGTGTTCTTCAGCCCCGACGGCAACGAGGACCCCGCCGATATCCCAAAACTCTTCGCCAAGGCCGAGGAAGGCTACGACGTGGTCATCGCCTCGCGCATGATGACGGGGGCCTTCAACGAGGAGGACGTCCACTGGTTCCGCCCGCGCAAGTGGGTCAACCAGACTTTCACCTTGGTCGCCAACCTCCTTTGGAACCAGGGACCCTACGTCACCGACACCATCAACGGCTTCCGCGCCGTGCGGCGCGACGCCTTTGCGAAGCTGGGCGGCGGCCTGGCCGACGGCTTCGTCATCGAGTACCAGATGTCGATCCGGGCCATGAAGCGCGGGCTCAAGGTCTTCGAGCTGCCCACTTATGAGGGCGAGCGCCTCGGAGGGCAGAGCACGGCGGAGTCCTGGCCGACGGGAGTCGTGTTCCTCAAGCAGCTGTGCCGAGAGCTGTGGCTCCCTTAGCCGGCCTGGAGGAAGTCCCTTGCAACCTCTGCGGCTCGCGTCGCGCGCGGCCGCTTTACGAGCGGCCTTATCGCCTGGGCGGGCTGTCCGAGTGCGCGGCCTTCGTGGCCACCACCGATGAGTTCTCGGACTACGGCCGCGTCGTGCGCTGTCTGGACTGCGGGCTGGCCTACACCAACCCAAGGCCGACTCCGGCCGAGCTGCTGCGGGGCTACGCCTCCTGCGTCGATGAGGCCTACCTTGCCGAGGGCTCGAGCCGCTCCATCAACGCCCATCTGAGCCTGAGCACCATCAAGCGCTTCGCCGCCAAGGGCCGCCTGCTGGAGGTCGGGTCGTCCTCCGGGTATTTCCTCAATGCGGCCCGGGTCGATTTCGACGTGGCGGGTCTGGAGCCTTCCGAGTGGGCTTGCCGGCTGGCGCGAGAGCGCTACAAGCTCGACGTCCATGCGGAATCTTTGGAGAGTACGACCCGGTTTGCGGACGGCAGCTTCGACGTCGTGGCCCTCATAGACGTCATCGAGCATCTGAGCGACCCTCAAGCGGCCCTTCATAAGGCCGCCCGGCTGCTCAAGCCGGGAGGATTGCTGTATATGGTCACGCCCGATATCGACAGCTTGTCGTCTTGGCTGCTGAGGGGGCATTGGTGGGGCCTGCGGCCGGCCCATATCTATTACTTCGACCGGCGCACGCTGGGCGCGATGGTCGAGAAGGCCGGGCTCAAGACGACGCTGGCCAAGTCCTTCGGCCGGATCTTCACCTACGGCTATTGGGCCAGCCGGCTGCGGCATTACCCGGCGCCTGTTCATGCCGCGGTCCAGCGTGTCATCCAGACTTTCGACATAGCCGATAAGTTCCTCTATCTGAACACGCGCGATTCGGTGGAGCTCTGCGCGCGCAAGCCCTCTTGACCGCCCCGGCATTGACAAGTCGGGGCATGAGACCTACTATAAGGTAAGAAATGTCGGAAAACAAGAACCCTAAAGGCCAGAGGCGCTCCCCGGTCGAGCTCACCGCCGAGCTTTTCGCCCACCGCGCCATCCTTTGGTGGCTGCCGCTCCTTTACTGCCTGATCTCGTCTTTGTTCTACCTGCGCACCTACGACTCCGCCCAGGTCAAGATCACCATCATGCAGATGGGCGGCATGGCGCTCCTGTCGCTCTGGGTCTGCCGCCTGCTGGAGGCCGGGCGCTCGGCCTTCAACAAGGACGACCTCCTCGCCTTGTCGCCGTTCCTCGCCTATCTGGCCATCGGCGTGTTCTCCTTCCTGCACGCCCCCTATCACATGGCCAGCGTGGATTTTTTCCTGCGCCACGTCTTCTTCATGGTCGTGGCGCTCATCGTCATCTACGAGTTCGACGCCGAGGGCGTCGACCGGCTGACGCGCATCTTGATCTTCACCGCCTGGATCGCCGTCGGCTACGGCTTCCTGCAGTTCGTCGACAACACCTGGTTCCCGCGCGGCGTCGGCAAGGGCATCGACCCCTTCATCTGGCGGGGGGCCTTCGGCAAGCGCATCTTCTCCACCTACGGCAACCCCAACTTCTTCGCCGACTTCCTCGTGATCATGTTCCCGGTGCTCCTCACGCAGTATTTCAAGACCCAGCGCTGGAGCCTGATCCCTTTGATGGGGATGCTGCTCGTCGACCTCATCATGACGGGCACCAAGGGCGCGTGGCTGGGGTTTGCCATGGTCGTCTTCCTCTTCGGCGTGATCGCCTTCGTCTATTTCAAGGAGCGCATCGCCCCTTACCGCGGCCTGCTCTTCTCCATCGTGGCCGCCGGCGTCCTGGGGCTGACCGGCTTCGTCGCCAAGGACCTGCGCACGCGCGTCGTGTCGATCAACTTCCGGCTCTTCACCTGGGAGGGCACCTGGGAGATGATCCGGACCCAGCCGCTCTTGGGCACGGGGATCGGGAGCTTTCCCCCGATCTACCCGGCCTTCCGCCGGCCGCCGATCTTCCATATCGAGGGCAAGCACAATACCGAGACCGACCATTCCGAGAACGAGTACATCGAGCAGTTCTTCGATAACGGCATGCTGGGCTTCGGCATCTTCATCTGGCTGGTCTTCAGCACCCTGGTCGTCGGCTTCCGGTCCTTGGGCCAGCTCACCACCTCGATGAGCCTCAAAGACGGCCGCCCGCCGCCGCGCGCCTACGACCTCATCGGCTACCTCGTCGCCTTCATGGGGATGCTGGGCCACAACTTCTTCGACGTCAGCCTCCGGTTCGTATCCTCGGGCGTCTACCTGGGGCTGCTCTCGGGCGTCATCGTCAACCTGGCGCGCGGCCGCGGGCTCTATGAGCTGCACGGCCTGCGCACCGAGGCGGCCTCCTCCGAGGCGCCGGAGGCGTCCTCCGCCTGGTCGGCGGCGGCCGAGTTCCTGGTCTGGCCGGCCCGCCTGGCCGCTTGGGGCGGCTTGGCCTACATCTGCTTCCATCTGCTCAAGGAGTTCGACTTCCTGCAGGGGTCCGTCGGCCGCCTGGGGCTGGGCGGCGAGGTCCTGCAGTGGTGGGTCGCCTGGGGCATCTTCGCCGGCTGCGTCTTGGTGCTGGGCGGCATCCTGGCCCGCCTCGTCCTCTTGTCCCAGAACCCGGCCGTCGGCCTGACCGTCTTGCTGGCCGTGGGGACGCCGCTTTCTCCCCTGTACCTGTTCTGGGGCTACTTCAAGGCCGACGTCCATCACAACATCGCCATCTTCTTCTCCAAGGAGCGCAACTGGGACCAGGCCCTGGCGAATTATTTCAAGGTGCGGGAGCTCAATCCCAACTTCGTGATGTCGATGTATTTCATGGGCAACGTCTATAACGACCGCTTCGACATGCGCAAGCTCTCCAACCCGGCCTGGGGCGACAAGCCTGACGTCGCCCGGGACGACTACGAACGGGCCATGGACGTCTACGACCAGGTGCGAAGGCTGGCTCCCAACTACGTGCAGATGCATCATCAGGTGGGCGCTTTGCACATGAAGCGCGCGGAGTGGGCGGTCAACAACGGCCGGCCGGACGAGGCGCAGAAGTATCTGGAGCGAGCCTTGGTGCGCTTCCGGATGTATCAGGCCATCGACCCGGTCTTCGCCCCCAACTACTACCGCATGGGCCAGGTCTATATGATCCAGAAGCGCTACGCCGAGGCGGCCCGGGTCTATGAGGACCTCGTCAACGCCCGGGGCTGCGAGGTCGCGCCCACGCTCTTGGCCAAGGACCTCTTGCGCACCTCGATCCTCTCCTACCAGGAATACGTCAAGCTTCCCGACGAGCCGCTGCAGCATAAGCACGAGTCCTCCGAGGCCTACACCAACCTGGCCAACGCCTATTTCCTGCTGGAGAACTGGACCGCCTCGGAAAAGGCCTACCTGCGCGCCTTGGCGCTGGACGCCAATTTCGACAACGCCAAGCGCAACCTGACGGTGCTCTATCAGAAGATGCAGTCTTTGGGCCGGCTCAAGTCCGTGTCCTTGCCCCCCGGCGGGCCGCGTCCGGGCGTGCCTTTCACCGGCTATGAGATACTGCCTCCGAAGAGCTAGTCTCGGCCTGGTCCTGTCGTTATGGGCGGGCCGGGTCCAGGCCGCTTGGGGCCCGCCGCTCTCCGACGACGAGGTCTTCGGGCCCATGCAGGCGGAGCTGGACCGTTCCATGGCGCGCCTCAAGCAGGACGACTTCGGCCCTCCTTATTTCCTCGCCTACCGGCTCCACGAGGTCCGCCGCTACGAGCTGGCCGCCTCCTTCGGCTCGGTGACGCAGGATGGCGACGACGACTACCGGGCCCTTTACGTGGAGGCTCGCTTCGGCGGCCGGGAGCTCGACAACACCGACCTGAGCTATCATGGCTGGCAGGGTTTCGGCGGGCGCTCGCCGCAGGCTTTGCGCCAGCAGCTCTGGAGCCTGACCGACGGAGCCTATAAAAGCGCGTTGTCGGGCTTCCTTGAGAAGAAGGCCAAGCGCGCCACCGAGTTCGTCCCCGATGTCCTCGACGACTTCAGCGTGGAACCCTCCACGGGCTACGCCTCCGCCCAGCCCTTCGAGGAGGCCGAGCGTCCGGCGCTCCGCGGGCTGACCGAGCGCTTGAGCGCCGTCTTCAGCGGGTACCCCTTCATCTACGAATCGCTGGCCAGCGTGCAGGTGCGCTGGGGCCGGCGCTACCTTCTGACCAGCGAGAAGACTCGCCTTGCCACCGCGGCCGATGCGCTGCCGAGCGTGCTCCGGCTGTCGGCCACGACGCGCGCCGACGACGGCATGCGCTTGGACCATCAGCGCCTTTGGGCCGTGCGCCGGCCGGGCGAGCTGCCGCCGGAGGGCGAGCTCCTGGAGGCGGCGCGCGCGCTGGCCGAGGAGTTGGGGCGCCTGCGGGCCGCCGCGGTCCAGGAGCCGACGGCCGCGCCCGCCATCCTCGATCCCGAGTTCACCGGGGTCCTCTTCCATGAGGCGCTCGGCCATAAGCTGGAGGGCCAGCGCCAGCGCGACCCTCAGCAGAGCCAGATCTTCAAGGACATGGCCGGCAAGAAGGTCATCCCTGACTTTTTGAGCGTGATCGACGACCCGACGCTGAGCGAGTTCCAGGGTCGTCCGCTGGGCGGCTATTATGAGTACGACTCCGAAGGCGTCCCGGCGCAGCGGGTCGTCCTCGTCGAGCGCGGCATCCTGCGCAGCTTCCTGATGTCGCGCTGGCCGGTGAAGGGGTTTCCTCGGTCCAACGGCCATGGCCGGGCCGACGTCTCCCGCCATGCCAGCGGCCGCATGGCCAACCTCATCGTGGAGGCGCATGGCGCCGTGCCCCTCGCGGAGCTCACCCGCCGCCTCATGGCGCTGGCGCGCAAGGCGGGCAAGCCTTACGGCTTCCTCCTGATAGGGTCTTCCGGGGGGGAGAACCCGAACTACCGCGACTCGGCGCAGACCCTCGAGGTCCGGCCCCGGCTGGTCTACCGCGTCGACGCCAAGACCGGCGCCAAGATCTTGATGCGCGGCGTCAAGGTCGTGGGCACGCCCCTGGTCTTCCTCAACCGCATCCTGGCCGCCGGCGACGACCAGACGGCGGCCACGGGCTTCGTCTGCGGCGCGGAATCGGGCCACGTGCCGGTCAGCCAGATCACGCCGAGCGTGCTCGTCAGCGAGGTGGAGCTGCAGCGTCTGCCCGAGGACCGCGCCCGGACGCCCATCCTGCCGTCTCCTATCCACGAGGCGCCGTGAACCTGTCCAAGGCGCTTTGGGCGCTGCTGCTCATCGGGCTGGCCGTGCGCGCCGGCTACGGCAGCCGGGTCATCCTTACCGGCGTCAGCCATCCTTCGATGGACGAGTACGAGACCATCGCCCGCCAGCTCGTCGATCACGGACGTTTCCAGTTCGCCCCCGGCAAGCCGACGGCCGCTCGGGAACCCGCCTATCCCCTGTTCATCGCGGGGCTCTACCTGCTCTTCGGAAAACACCCCCTGCTGGTCATCTTGGCCCATGCCTTGCTCGGCGCCTGGACCTGCTTGCTCATACGGGCCTTGACGGCGCGTCTTTTCGGGGGCCGCGCGGGAGACGCGGCCTTTGCGGTCAGCCTCTTCTACCCCTACTTCATCTTCTACACGGGCTACTTCTACCGCGAGACCTTCCTCTGCTGGGCCGTCTCTCTGGCGCTCTACCTGCTGAGCCTGATGCTGGAGCGCCCTGACGGTCGGCGCGCGGCGGCGGCGGGACTGGCCACGGGGCTCTGCGCGGCGACCTTGTCGTCCTGGATACCGATCTGCGGCGCGATCGGCCTCTGGGCGGTCTGGCGGGCCGCCTCGAAGGGTCTGCCGAAGAAGAGCCTGCTGGCGCTGCTCGCCTGCGCGGCGCTCCTGCCGTCGCTCTGGGCCCTGCGCAACGCGGCGGTCTTCCACCGCCTCATTCCCGGCTCGACTTTGGGGGGGTTTAATTTCTACACCGCGCTGATCGTGCCCGAGGAGTTCCGCGGCTCTTCCCGCGAATACGAGTTCGAGGCGGCGGACCCGCACTGGCGGCGTCTGATGGACATGTCCGACATCATGGTCGACGACGGCAGCCAGCAGGCGGCCTTCTTCGCGCAGGCCGTGGAGTGGATCAAGGCCCATCCCGGACGTTATCTCGCGCACTGCTGGCATCAGGCGGTCAAGCTGTGGCGGCTTTACCCGTATCCGCGGGCCTACCAGCACTCCTTCGGCTTGATCAAGGCGCTGAGCCTGGCCTCCGACGGCTGGCTGATCCCCCTGGGCTTCTTCGGCTTGATCCTCCACCGGCGCAAGCCCGAGGTGGCTTTGTTCGGGGTGCTCTTGGGCGCGGGCACGCTGACCTATGCGGCGTTCTCGGCCATCGTGCGCTATCGCCTGCCCATGATGATCCCCTTGATCATCCTCTGCGCGCCGGCGCTGGTCGCGGGCTATGACCGCTTGAGGGCAAGATGAGGGCGTTGGGGCTCTGCTTGCTGCTGGCGGCCGCCGCGGCCGCGCAGGAGCCGGAGGCCGCGCTCGAGCGGGCCATGTCCGCCGAGCTTGGGCGCGCCATGACCGAGCTCAAAGGCGACGGCTATCGGCCGGCGTACTACGTCTCCCTGACGGCCTCGGACCTCAGCCTCTTCGATCAAAAATGCAGCATGGGGGCCTTCAGGGCCGGCGGCAGTTTCGAGCAGCGGTTGATCACGCCGGACGTGCGCGTCGGCGATCATGGCCTGGACAACCACCCGGTGTCCGGCGGAGGCGCGTTCTTGGGCCGCTCCGTCAGCCTTGACGACGACGAGTTCGCGCTCCGGCACAGCCTCTGGCGCCTGCTCGACGGCGCCTATAAAGCGGCTTCGGCGGATTTCTTGCGCAAGCAGGCGCTGCGGGTGCGGCGCGGCAAGACGGAGTACGACTTCGACGACTTGTCGCGCGAGACGCCGAGGGTGCGTCCCGGCGTGCAGCCGCCGCCTCCTTGGAGCGGCGAGGTCCTGCGCGGCCTCTGCCTGGAGGCCAGCCGGGAGTTCCGCGGCGAGCCGTCCTTGCTGCAGGTGGACGTGGGCGTCAAGATGCAGCGTCAATGGTCGCGCCTGCGCGATTCCGAGGGCAGCCATGTGGATTTCGGGCGCGACACGGCCGAGATCGAGCTCGAGGCGGTGGCGATCTCGACCGACGGCCTGCGCCTCTTCGCGGCGCGGCGGATGCTGGCGGCCGGAGGCGCGAGCCTGCCCAAGACGGGTGAGGTCCGCGCGGCGGCGCTCGATATGCTGGCGGACCTTCGCGCGCTGTCCGCGGCGTCTTCGACCTCGCCTTTCTCGGCTCCGGCCCTGCTCGACCCGAGCGTCTCGGCGGCGGTGGTGCTGGCGATCGGCACGAGGCTCACCGGGGAAGAACAGCGCAATCCCAACGGCGCGCAGATATTCCGGGATAAGATGGGCAAGGCCGTGCTTCCGGAGGATTTCACCCTGGAGGACGACCCGACCCTGCCGGACTACAAGGGCCAGGCGCTCTCCGGGAGTTATGACTATGACGACCAGGGGGTGCCGGCGCGCGCGGTGACCTTGATCGAGCGAGGGCTTCTCAAGGGCCTCCTGCTCTCCCGTTATCCGGTGATCGGCTTCCCGCTCTCCAACGGCCATGCCCGCGGCAATCCCGGCACCTTGCCGGGGGCGACGCCGGGCGTGCTGATCCTGCGTTCGCGGGCGCCGGTGCCGGAGGCGAAGCTGCTTCTGGCCCTGCGCGAGGAGTGCCGCAAGCGGGGCAAGCCCTACGGTCTGTGGGTGCGCAAGCTGCGCTCCTGGAGCCAGCAGCAGTCGACCGGCAGCCAAGGCTCGATCCGCTTGATGGGCATGATCTACATGGTCGAAGCCAAGACCGGCAAGCTGACGCTCGTGCGCGACTTGGACATCGTCGGCACGCCGCTGACGCTCATGGGCAACATCATCAGCGGCGGCGACGACGGCACATTGACCAATCTTTCCAACGGCGTGCCCACGTCGGTCGTGGTGCCAAGCCTGCTCTTCAAGGACATCGAGCTGCAGCGCTCCGAGGCCAAGCCCGAGAAGCTGCCCATCCTGCCGCCTCCGAGCGTCGCGGCGCAGCGCCAGAGCCCGCCCTTCGTGCCGCGCGTGCCCTTCATCCAGGTGGTGCGCTACGTGCTGCGCGCGCGCGCGCAGCCGGTGCCGGATTTCGCCATGCAGGGGCTCCTCGGGATGCGCCAGCATCAGGAAGGCCCCGACCTGGTCGTCGACGCCAAGCTCGGCGGGCCGAACATGGGGCTGACCGGCGACGCCGTGCGTCTGATGGACCGCTCGATCGAGCGATTGGCTGCGGGGGGGAAGGTGGACCGCAGCATCCTGGTGCCGGCGGTCACGCAAGCCTCCTACCGGTCTCAATACGGCGAAGGCTGGCCCGACGCGCCGCGTTAAGGGCGCTCTTCGGCCAAGAGCGGGGCGATCAGCCGGCGCACCGCGGTGAACTCCGGCGGCGCCCAGGCTGGATGGTGGCGCAGCTTGGTCCATTGGCGCTTGAGCCCGCGGCCCAAGGCTAGGACGGCGCGCGGCGCGAACGTCAGCTTGTAGAGCGCGCCCTTGCGGCCTTCGCCGCCCAGCTGCTTGACCAGGAAGGCGCGCGCCTCGGCGGGGCGGCCGGCTTTGAGCAGGTAGACGGCGACCTCGCGCGCAAGCTCCTGGCGCATGTCTTCCTTGGTCTCGCCGGCCGCGCCGCTGGACTCCAAGGCCTGCAGCGCTTCGTCGAAGTTCTCCGCATAGCGGTCGGTCAGCTGGCCGCCGTGGAGCCGGCGCACCGATAATGGCTCGCTCAGCGCCGCCACGGGCAGGCCGGCGGCCAGGAATCGGGCAAAGAGCTCGGTATCGAGCGTCTTCATCTGCGTCTTGAAGACGCCCCACTTGCTGAAGGCGTCGCGCAGTATCGCCACATTGGTGGTGACATAAGGCAGGTGCCTGTCGCCGACGGCGTAATGGCCGGGGACCACCCCTTCGGGCAGCTTGCGTTCGGGCGAGAACAGCAGGCCGATCAAGCGGTCGAAGCGGTATAGGTACGCGTTCGAGAACAAGAAGCCCGCTTCAGGCGACCTTTTCGCGCGCTCCAAAAAGGCCTCCAAGCGCTTGGGCAGCCAGAGGTCGTCGGAGTCCAGGAAGGTGATGAAGCGCCCTTGCGCCTGGCCGATGGCCAGGTTGCGAGACGCGTTCATGCCCAGGTTGGAGGCGTTGCGCAGGGCCTTGATGCGGGGGTCCTTGAGCTCTGCTAGGACCCTCGACGTATCGTCGGTGGATCCATCGTCGACGACGAAGCACTCCCAGTCGCCGCAGGTCTGGTAGAGCACGGTCTTGAGCGCCGTGCGCAGCATCGGCGCGCGGTTGTAGGTCGGAAGGACGACGGAGAAGGCGGGAGCCACTTAGGCGGAGAGCAGTTCCTCGACCTTCTTGGTGACCGCCTTGCCCATCGGGTCGGCCGTCGGCGCGAAGCGCGCGGCCACCGCCCCGTCCTTGGCGACCAGGAACTTGCAGAAGTTCCAGGAGATGTCGCCGTTGTGGCCGGACTCCGTCGTCAGGAACCGGTAAAGCGGGTGGATGCCTTCGCCTTTGACCGTGATCTTGGAGAAGAGGTCGAAAGAGATGGAGAAACGCGTCCGGCAGAATTGCTTGATGTCGGCATCCTTGCCCGGTTCCTGGGCGCCGAACTCGTTGGCCGGGAAAGCCAGGACGCGCAGGCCCCGGTCTTTATACTTCTGATGCAGGGCCTCCAGGCCGTCGTACTGCGGGGTGAAGCCGCACATGGAGGCGGTGTTGACGATCAGGAGCACCTGGCCTTTGTAGTCGGCCAAGCTCTTGGGCTTGCCGTCGATGGTGGCCGCCTCGATCGAGTAGATCTTGCCCTTCTCCGCGGTGGTCTGGTCCTTGGCCATGGGGCCCTCCTTGAGCTTGCGCACGACCTCGGCGCCGCCGAAGAACAAGGAGGCGACGGACATCCTCACGCGTCCGAGTGCTTTTTTCATGCCTTCAGTTTAACAAAATGGGGCCGGGGTCCGGGGTCAGGCCTTGCGTTATTTTCGTTATTGCGGATGATTGGCAGAGTGTTGTTACGGAACCGGCTTTGGGGCAAGCTCTTAGGCTTGGGTCCGTAACGAAAATAACGCAAGGCCTGACCCCTTTGATAGAATACCCGCGTGAGGACCACCCGGGCCGTCTTCCTTGACCGTGACGGCGTGCTCATCGAAGATGTCCACTACTTGAGCGACCCGGACCGGCTCAAGCTGATCGCGGGCGCCGCGCAAGCGGTGGTCAGCCTGCGCGCGGCGGGCTATAAGGTCGTCGTGGCCAGCAATCAGTCCGGCGTCGCGCGCGGCCTATTGAGCCTGACGCGCTTGGGCCAGATCCACAAGCGCCTGCGCGCGGACCTCAAGGCCGGCGGCGCGCGCCTCGACGCCTTGTATTTCTGCCCGCATCATCCGGAGGGGGCGGTGGCGCGCTACAGGCGCACCTGCCTTTGCCGCAAGCCCGGCACCGGCATGATCCGTCAGGCGTCGCGCCGGTTCAAGCTCAACCTGGAGAGGTCTTTTTTCATAGGGGATACGACCGTCGACCTCAAGGCCGCCCAAGACGCCGGCTGCCAAGCGATCCTCGTGCGCACGGGCAAGGGCGGCAAGGACGGCTCTTATGGGGCGCGGCCCGACGCCGTCTTCGACGACCTGCCCGCCGCCGCCGCCTGGATCCTCGCCCAGGGCTGAGGCCCTTTTGCTATACTGCGGCCTTGAACCACGGGCCGATCCAAGCCGCCATCGTCGCTGGAGGCCGCGGCGCGCGCCTGCGCCCGGCCACCGACGCCATCCCCAAGCCCATGCTCCCGGTCGCCGGCAAACCCCTCCTCGAACACCAGCTTTCCTGGCTCCGCTCGCAAGGCGTCGTCGACGTGCTGATGCTCCTGGGCTATAAGGCTCAAACCGTTTCCGGGCATTTCGGCGACGGCAAGCGTTTCGGGGTCGCCCTGAGCTATCACGTCGAGACCGAGCCGCGCGGGACCGCCGGCTGCCTTCGCGACGCCATCGACAAGCTCGGCGAGGACACGCTCGTCGTCTACGGCGACCTTTTCGTCGAGCTGGACCTGACGCCTTTACTCGCTTTCCACCGTTCCCATACCGGCGCGGCCACGCTCGTCCTATGCAAGACCGACCACCCCGGCGACTCCGACTTGGCCGAGTTGGACGGCGACCAGCGCGTGACGGCGCTCTACCGCGCCAAGCCCGGGGTGCCTTGCGGCGACATGGGGCTGGCCGCCGTTTGGGTCCTTCGCAAGCGCCTCGTCGAGGCCGTGCCCGCCGACCGCCCCAGCGATTTCGGCCGAGACGTCTTTCCCGCCGCCTTGGCTCGCGGCGAGCGGCTGATGGGGTATCAGACCTCGGAACTCGTCTGCGACCTGGGCACGCCCGAGCGCATCGAGGCGTTCGGCCGGCGGCGCGCATGATCATCTCGCGCACGCCTTTTCGCGTCAGCTTCGCCGGCGGCGGCACCGACCTGGCCGCCTTCTATGAAGACCAGGCCGGCGCCGTGCTCTCGACGGCCATCGACAAGTACATGTACGTCACCGTCAATCGCTATTTCGACGACCACATCATCCTCAAGTACCGCAAGACCGAGTTCGTCTCAAAAGTCTCCGAGATCCGCCATCCGATCCTGCGCCACTGCCTCGTCAAGACCGGCCTGACCAAAGGGGTCGAAGTCACCTCCATGGCCGATATCCCGGGGGGCACCGGCCTTGGCTCCTCGTCGAGCTTCACGGTGGGCCTGCTGCACGCGCTCTACGCCTTCAAGGGCGAGTTCAAGACCTCCGAGGAATTGGCGCGAGACGCCTGCGAGGTCGAGATCGAACGCCTGAAGGAGCCCATCGGCAAGCAGGACCAGTACATCGCGGCCTACGGGGGGTTTCGCTTCATGGAATTCCTGCCCGACGAGACCGTCCGCGTCGACCCGTTGATCTGCCCGCCGAAAGTCTGGGAGCGCTTGTCCAGGAGCCTGGTCTTGCTCTACTCGGGCGTGACCCGCAAGGCCGGGCCCGTCCTGCGCAAGGCGCGGGCGGGCTTCGGCGCCAACGCGCCGGCTTTGCGGCGCATGCGCGACCTGGCGGAACGTTCGCGCGCCGACCTGCAGGCTGGACGCGTCGACGCCCTGGGCGACGCTCTGCATGAGGGGTGGGAGCTGAAGAAGAGCTTGTCGGGCGGCATCTCCAACCCGCGCATCGATGCCGCTTACGCCGCCGCCCGAAGGCAGGGCGCCACCGGCGGCAAGATCCTGGGCGCCGGCGGCGGGGGCTTCCTGCTCATGTTCTGCCCGCCCGAGAAGCGCTCGCGGATGCTGGCCGCGCTGAAGGGCTGGCGCGAGATCGCTTTCAACTTCGAACCAGAGGGGTCCAAGATCATCCATGTCAGCCAATAAAAAGACTCGCGGCACCAGACCCGGAGGGTTTCACGCTACGGGGCCGGGCGGCCTGGGACCTCTTGATTTCGCGAAGTGGTACCGAGCTCGGTCGGTGGCTCAATGGGAAGCTTTGGACCTGGAAGCCGTGGCAAGCCTGGCCGACCTCGTGGTCGGCGCGCGCGACGCGGGCAAGACGGTCTACGTGATGGGCAACGGCGGTTCGGCGGCGTCGGCGTCCCATATCGCCACCGACTTCTCGAAGACGGCCGAGGTCAAGGGCCGCCCGGGTCTGCGCTGCCTGTCCTTGGCCGACAACGCGGCCTACATGACGGCCATCGGCAACGATCTCTCGTTCGACGACATCTTCTCTCGCCAGCTGGAGAATCTATTGCGTCCCGGCGACGTCGTCCTCTTGGTCTCCGGCAGCGGCAACTCCGGGAACCTGCTCAAGGCGGCGAGGCTGGCGCGCGCGCGCAAGGCGAAGACGGCCGCGCTGTTGGGCTTCGACGGCGGCAAGCTGAAGTCTTTGGTGGACCTCCCCATCCTGGTCGCCTCCGACCAGTACGGCGTGATCGAGGACCTGCACATGGCCGTTTGCCATATCGTCACCTTCTATCTGAAGCAGCTCAAGGCTCCGCGCGCCGCGTGAAGCTCTCCATCATCATCCCGGTCTACAACGAGCGGCCTACGGCGGCCGTGCTGATCGATGCCGTGCTCTCGCAGGAGCTCTCCGGGGTGGAGAAGGAGGTCATCATCGTGGAGGGGGCCTCCACCGACGGCACCAGGGATATAGTCAAGGGCTACGAAGGCCGCCCCGGCGTGGTCGTGGTCTACGAGGACGCGCCGCGCGGCAAGGGCGCGGCCGTGCGCACGGGATTGTCGAAGGTCACCGGCGACTTGGTCCTCATTCAGGACGGCGACTTGGAATACAAGCCCTCTGAATACCCGAAGGTGCTCGAGCCGCTCTTGGCGGGGCGCTGCGACGTCGTCTTCGGATCCCGGACGTTGGCCTCTCCGCAGCACTGGCAGTTTCGCCGCTTCGCCGGCTTCGAGCGGATCTACGGCTTGTTTGTCAACTTCGGCGGCGTGTTCTTCACGGGCTTGTTCAATCTCCTCTACGGCACCAAGCTCACCGACGGCGCGACGATGTTCAAGGTCTTCAAGGCCGAGCACTTGAAGGCGCTCACGCTCAAGAGCAACGGCTTCGACTATGACTGGGAGATCGCCGGCAAGCTGGCCAAGGCCGGCCGCGTCTTCGAGGACGTGCCCGTGACCTACAAGGCCCGCAGCCGGGCGGAAGGCAAGAAGATCCGCTTCTGGCGCGACGGGACCTTGGTCCTCATCGCGGTATTGCGCTACCGTTTCTGCGATTAGCGCTAGAGATGTACTGGGAAAAGCCTTGACGCCCGGGGGTAGTTGGGTTATCCTCGTTGTTGGGACAGGTCCTCGCCTGTTTTTATAAAAAGCTAGATATTCATTGCGATAATTTCTTTAATTTGGACGGTCCTTTTTTGACTGGGGGGCAGGTGTGAGCGAAGACTATCGTATCAAGCGTTTTGTAACCGAGATTCGTTACCCGCCAAACTATCACCTTCCCCGAAGGCTTTGGGACATCCCTGAGAAATTCCCTGCAAATCGTTTGGGGATGAATGAGTTTGGGGTTGTTGGTGATGTCGGTGACTATAGTGAGTACGCCGCGGAACTGAATCGTTCGCACTACAATGTAGAAAATCTGTCCGATTTCGATTCGGTCGCCAAAAAAGCGGCAGATTTTTTTAACTTCGTAGTTCGGGAATACAAGACACCAACGCTCAACCGCCTCGGAGTGCGTTTGTTTGTCATGGCCATGGCGGATGGTGCGAAAAGCCAGGCTGATTACGCAAGAATGCTTGCGCCCCAGATAAATCTCGAGGCGGTGGGTTCAACGGATTCGACATCGGCAGGGTTTGTCGTGCGCCAAGCTTGTGGTGATTGGCAGATGAGATTTGGGGTTTTTTCTTCAGATGAGGGTGTCATGAGGAAATACCACAAACACCATAAGGAGGCTTTGTTTAACGCCCCCTCATTGGTCTATGACATCGATCTGTTTAAAGAGGGGCTTTCGACAGGATCGTCCGCTGAGAAAGGGTTCCGGCCGCAGGAGTTTGACGCGGCAGTTCATATCAAGGATGCATATAACAAGGTTATCGATATGACAAAACGACACTTTCGCTCACTGGGAGGTGTTACAAGTGGAGTTTGATGACTCAGGGACGGATTCAAGCCGATCGATTGATGCCGGTCGTGATTTGTCAGGATCGCAGCGTGGGACCGAAGTCCTCCCGGTAGAGGCAGCTTATAGGTCAACGCATTTTGGCCAATATGATGACACTCGAGGCGAGGTTCCCAAGGAAACGCGATTTGTAGGAGCCCCAGGGATTCAGCCCGAGGCTGTTCCAATAAAAATTGTAGAAACGGTCACGACTGATGTGTTGGGCATTTCTCCTGACGCCCAAGTGGTCTACTTGCGCTTTCAGCGGGAGGGGGCTGTCGAAAAAAAGTACATACCCATCGAAGCCTTGCGAAACGCGGGAATGGTTAACCCCGCCGCAAATGAACAATATGAGTTTCGTGTGATTGAATCACTCGGCGGTTATTTCGGTCGTTTCGTAAGAAAAGTGCGTCCGATGCCTGTCGTTTCAGAGTCTGAGATTCCTTTGACCCCCAGCGTTGAAGCCTTAGAGCGGTACCTAAGGGAGAATCCGCCGCCCGAAGGTGGGCACTGAAAGTCCGCTTTTTTAACGTAGGACAAGGGAACTCGATTCTTATTGAGCTCCCTCCTGATGCGGGTTCAGCTGGGAGCCCGCGTTTTGGGGTTATCGACTGCTTCTATTCTCCCTCCGAGCTCTCGGAGCCGGCGGTGCTTACTTACCTCAAGGCTAGGGGCGTTAATGTCTTGGAGTTTGTTTTTCTGACCCATCCCGATAAGGATCATTTTTTGGGGATGTCAAAAGTCCTAGAGCATTTTTCAACTGGGGGGCGGCTGTTTAAGCGGTTTATTGAGAGTACCCTAAAGGTAGATGTTGCCAGACTTCATAAATACGCTACGCAGGTCGCTCGAGCGGGAATCCCCATTCAAGAGCTCAACTCGTGTGCTCGGGAATTGAAGGCCATTGAAGAGCTTCGGGATAAGGCGAAGCCTGATCCCGGCGCGCCCGCCTTCCCCCTAGGGTATGCTTTTCGGGAACTGAATTTAACCCAGGATCTTTCGGTCCAGTTTGTTGCGCCACTTGAAGACGTCCATACGAAGCTCCAGACGGCGATAACGGCGAATGTGACTTTCGCACTCGCGCAGCTTAGAAGCGGGGCGGTTCTTCAGAAGTTGCCCCAGCAGGTTAATGTGAATCAGGTTTCTCTCGCTTTTCTGTTGCGTTTTGGGGCTGCGCGAGTGCTCGTGTGTGGGGATGTTTTGGATCCCCAATGGACGCAGGTGCTGCTTGGGGCTCGGGCGCAATCAGTTAGTCTAAAGGCTGACCTTATCAGTGTCAGCCATCATGGAGGTGCTGGGAATTCACGCAAGCTGTGGCGTGCGATATCTCATGGTCCGCCGAGGACATCGACGGCTATCATCTCTTGTGGTTACGACAATCAATACGGTCATCCAACGGAGACCACACTTAATAGAATCCTAGCTAGCGATAACCAGCTTTTTTGCATTAATAAAGGGGCGCCTTGTCAGTTTCTGGATGTCGCAAATCCGACACCCTTTGCGGCGGCTATTCGAAGTGTGGTGAGCCCTCCGGATGGCTTCACCCGGGCGATGCGTGGCTTGGGCGCAGTGGACGACATTTGCTCAGGCACAATTGAAGCCGCTGTTGACGCCGCTGGGGTTACAGTGATTACTTCGCGTGAACAGAAATCCATTTGTAAGTACGCCGAGGGGAAGGGCTTTCAGAATTCATATCCGGCTGGCATTTAGCGCTTCTTCTGGGGAAGATCGGGCGGCTCCGGCAACCGCCTAGAACACTAAGGCTCTTGCGCGGCGGGGCCTTGCGTCCACGCCAAGAGCGCGCTGGCGCTCAGGATCAAGAGCGGCATGCAGGCCAGCCGGTAGCGCATCATGCTGACGATGAGCATGTGGATGGCCGTCGAGCTCGCCAAGAAGACCCAGAACGGCAGCAGCGCCCAGCCCAGCCGGCGCAGGTGCCAGAGTCCGGCGAAACCCAATAGGATCAACGCGGGTTCAAAAAGCAGGCTGATGGCCGCCATCATTTTGCGCCCCAACCCCACGTTGGGCTGGCTGCGGTCGCTGGCGAAATAGGTCTTGTTGAGTCTAGGGTAGAAGCGCCAGAAGGCGACGAGCTTGTTGCACCACTGAAGAAACGTCTGCCCGGGGTTCTCGCGCATGAACTTGAGGGCTTGTCCGACGTAGACGGCGTCGCGCTCGGCCTCGGGCAGCTTCAAAGCCTCCTGGTACCAAGGGAGCGTGGCGGCATGCTTCATCGCGTCCAAGGTGTCGAGCTCCTCGGCGCGGTCGTAAAGCACGGTGCCGTGCAGCAGCGTGATGCCGCCGTGGTTGTCCAAGGTGAAGCGTCCTGTGACCTTCTGGTTGCGCAGGCCCCAGAAGGCGAGCGGCAGGATCCAGCATAAGACGGCCAGGCCCCAGGACTTCCACGACCAGCGGCCTGCCAGGCAGAGCAGCGCGGTCAAAACCCACAGGAGGCCGGCGATGGGCATGGCTTCCATCCGAGAGAGCGCGGCCAAGGACAAGGCCAAGCCCGCGGCCGGCGCGCGCCAGGACGTCAGCTTCCCTTCCTTCAAGCTGAGTGCCAGCCAGCAGAGCCCGGGCACGACCGTGGCGACATACAGCGTTTCCGACATCAGCATGCCGCCGTAGTAGATCGTGAACGGGTATATGGCCGAGAGCGCCATGGCGATGGAGCCGGCCAGGCGCGAGCCGCTCAGCTGGCGGGTCAGACGGCCTAAGAGGTAGACGAAGCCCGCGCCGAGACAGGCTTGAGCCAGGCGCGGGTAAAGCGGGTCGTGCCCGAGCAGGTAGAAAAGGCCGAAGAAGCTCACCGGCACGGGCGCGATGATCTGCGGGGCATCGGCGCCGAGGATATGCCGGGCGGCCAGGCCCCAGGCCGCGGCGTCGAAAGCCGACTCATCGACCTGGTAGAAACGGCTGCCGAGCTTGAGCGCGAAGCCCAGCCGCAGCGCGAGTGCGAGTGCGACCCAGGCCCAGTCGGGGATGCGGCCCAGGCGCCGCATCAGCTTTTGAGCACGACGGCTTGGCCGGTGGGCAGGTAGGTCGGCTTCTCCGGTTTCCGCGCGAAGAAGTCGTCGACGGCAAGCTTCAAGCCCGGGCAGCTGGGCAGGCCGTAGTCGTCGAAGACCAGCACGCCGCCGCGCTCCAGGCGGGGGTAGAAGAACTCGCAGGCCGCCGCCGCCGATTGGTGGATGTCTACGTCGACGTGGACGAAGCAGAAGCGCTCCGCCTCCAGCCCTTTGGCCGTCTCGGGGAAGAACCCTTGATGGAAAGCCAGCTTTTCGATGCCGACCAAGTTGGCCTCCACTAATCCCATCGAGGAGTCGGCGAAGTCGCCCTGTTTGTGATGGTCTCGGACGGCATCGGTGTCGGGCATGCCGGCGAACGTGTCGAAGAGGTGCAGGGTCTTGCCGGTCCCGGCCAGCGTCTTGCCGATGAGCCGGGCGGTCCCGCCTTTGTAAACGCCGACCTCGGCCGCGTTGCCGGGAAGAAGCGTTGCTTGTCGGGCGAACTGGTAGAGCATGTAGCAGCGCGTCGTGTCGACCAGCGTGAAGCCGAGGATCTCCTTCATCGCGTCCTGGAAACGCGCGTCGTCCTTCCAGACCGCCACCGGGATCTGGGAGATCTGGTAGCCAAGGCAGGAAAGGCCTTTCTTGATCAGAAGTTCGAGGCTCACTTTCGGCATTTTACTTAATTTGGGGTCACTCAAAGGAAAAGGCGGGCGCGGCAACCATGTCAACCGGGCCTGGGTAAGCTATCATAGCCTGGTGGCCGGTACGAGCAGGACAAGCGCTATCGCCTTGCCAAGCCCTGAGACGAAGGGGGCGGGTCCGTCCCTGACGACCGCGCTGCTCTTATGCGCCGGGGCGCTCCTTTTGCTCTGGGGGGCTTTCTATAACGGGTTCCCTTTGGTCTACAACGACACGGGGACCTACCTCTCCAGCGGACTGGACCTCGCGCTGCCGCTCGACCGACCCATCTTCTACGGGCTTTTCCTGCGCGCGACTCAGGTTCTGGGCCGGAGTCTGTGGCTTCCGATCGCGGCCCAGGCGCTGATCGTCTCCTGGCTGGTCCTCCTCGTGATCCGGACGGTCCGGCCGGCAGCGACGACGCTGGAGCGAGCCGCGATCCTGCTGCTCCTGGCGTTCGGCACGGCGCTGCCTTGGTTCTGCGGCCAGCTCATGGCCGACGTCTTCGCGGGGCTGCTGGCCCTCTCCGCCTACCTGCTGATCTTCCAGCGGGCGTCGCTGAGCCGGCGCGAGACGCTCCTCGTCGGCGCGCTCTTCACGCTCTCCCTGCTCGTGCACTCCGCGAACGTCCCCGTCGCGGCGGTCCTGCTGGGACTCTTGGCCTTGGACCGCCGGCTGCGCGCCGGCCTGCGCCTGCCCGCCGTCCTGCTCTTGACGGCGCTGGTCGCCGCCCGGATGGTGAGCCGCGCTCTGGAGACCGACGAGTACCGCCCGAGGTATACGCACGTCTGGCTGATGGCGCGGCTCATCGACAGCGGCCTCGCCGACCGGCTGCTCCAGGAGCGCTGCGCCGAGAAGAACTACGCGCTCTGCCCGCATAAAGGGCCGCCGATGCGCACGGGCTACTCAGCGTATTTCTGGTCCTCCGACTCTCCCCTGGAAAGGATCGGGGGCTGGGAGCATTCCGGGGCGGCGACCTGGCCCGTCCTCATCGACGCCGGGCGGTACTTCCCGATCGCCAACTTCACTTCGATCGCCGCCAACGGCGTGCGGCAGTTCTTCTCCTACGCTACCGGCGATGGGCTGTGGGGATATGAGGCCGTGAGCTTCGTCAGCCGCGTGATCCACGAGCGCTATCCTCGTGGCGCCCCCGCGTTCGACGCCTCGCGCCAGCAGCGCGGCGCGCTGCTCGGCGAGATCGCCCCGCTGTCGAAGCTGCACGCGCTGCTGGCGGGCTTGGCGCTGGCGCTGGCGGCGCTGAGCCTGCTGCCGTTGCCGTTCGCCCCTCCTTCCCAGGTCAAGGGCTTGCTCGGCTACGCGCTGGTGTTCTGCGTCGTCCATGCCCTCGTCTGCGCGGGGGTGCTCGTCACGGACCGTTTCGGGGCCCGCGTCGTCTGGCTCGTTGTCTTCGCGGCCGGCTTGGCCGGTCTCGAGCTCCTGAACCCCGGGGCCCGCGAGGCGCCCCCCCTGCCGGCGGCGCGGCTGCTGCTGATCCTGGCCGCGGCCTTGCCCGCCGGCGTCCTGCCGGCGGCCTTGGCGCTGCGTCTGCTCTCGGGGACCTTCACCCGGACCGCGCCGTCTCCCTATTTCGAGAAACCGGTGCTGGCTTGGCCGCGGCCGGAGCTCTTCGTCAAGAAGGTCCCGTTGAGCTCCTTTGGCGACGCGAGGGGCTTGGCTCTCGGCGTCCAGATCAAGACGAAGCTGGCCTCGGGCCGGGAGCTCATCGGCACGGTCACCGCCGTGGGCAAGGAGACCGTGACGACCCAAGCGTCATGGGAATCGGTGCGGTGGTGACGCCCGCCCGATAAGCTATCATAGCCTGATGATCGTATTCGCGGCGTTCATGCTGATCGCGGCGCCCGTCGCAGCCGCGCCCGCCGAGGAAGCCGGGATTTACTTCCAAAGGGACGACGCTCGCCCTTGGCAGAACTGCTATTCGATCCCCCGGCAGGAAGCGCTTCTGCGCGCGCGCGCCGGCCGCTTCAAAGGCGCGGGGCTCATCACGGTGCTCGGCGCGGAGGCAAGCGGAGAGCGGATCATCATCTCACACGGAGAACCCGCCCGGCCGCAGTCGATCGTATTGGAGCGCTGTCCGTTCATGGAAAACGAGCGGAGCGTCCAACTGCAATGCGAGGTGACCGTCCAGACGATGCGGCGCGCAGACGCCCTCGACAGCCTCGGTCACTATCCTGAGATCGAGAAGGAGTGGAAGCGCAAGGACCCGTCCGTCTCCCTCATCGACTGCCGAGACGGCTCCGCCCGTCCGGTCCGCAATATTTGGAGGCAGGTCTTCACCTTGGCCGACTACAAGCTGATCGCCAGCATGAACGCTCGGGGGCATCGCCTGGTCCCGCGTACCGCTTCCGGGCGGATCAGCGAGGGGGGGAGCCTGCACCCCAACCAAGGCTGGTCGGCCGCGCTCGGCTTCGAATTCATGGAGAACCGGATGCAGATGGAAATCTGCGACGCCGCCGTCGAAGAGCTCTCCGTGCCCCGCTTCCGTCAACTCTGGCTGAACACGCGCAGCGGAGGCTGGTGTCCCTGGGGAATCGAGATCGTCTCGCTCTCCTGCCCCGGGCAGTCTCGGGTGGACAGCTCTACGAGCTTCTCGCGCCTGCGCCTGGACGCCGCCGAGTCCGCGGTCAGGGCCTACTGCGGGGCGAAGGCTCCTTAGCCGGCCGTCAGGGCCCGAGCGGCCTCAAAAGTTCCCTCGCGCGTCGATAAAGCGCGAGACTTTGGGCCTAGGCCGCGGTGACCGAAAGACCCTTGCCGGCCGGGCGCGGTCAGGCTATCCTTAGGTCGATGACGCTTTCCGCGCTCGCCTTCCTGATCGCCTGTTCGGCGTCCGCCGCCGCGCCGAAGATGATCGTCCCCGCGGGGGCCGGCTTGACCCTGACGAGCGCGGTCCGCTTTGTGCCGGCTCCCCAGCTGTCCGGTCCGGGGCTCGCCCTCTCGCCGGCTCCCGGCTTGCTGGCTCCCGCGCTTTCCGCGGCCCCTCTGCCCGCCGCCCCTTTGGCTGACACTGCCGTCGAGCCGCGGCCGTCCGACGGGCTCGGCAGCCTTGGCGGGCTGCAAGCGGCGACCCAGGAACTGGCGCGCCACCCCGGGGAGACCGCACCGCTCGACGCGCTTTTCGCAGGAGCGCAGGTCTCTCAGACCCCGACCTGGCTCTTCGACGCCGAGAAAGGCTTCCGGCCGCCGGCGGACTTCCAGGGCACGCCTCCCGGCTGCGTCATCGCCAAAGCCGCGCCCCAGGTGAAGTTCCCGAGCCAAGTCTCCTATCAAGGCCGCGCCTATCGCCACCTGCGCAACGGCTTCTACATCGGCGCCCATGCCACCGACCGCGACATCGCCGGACTTTTCGACGTGCTGGCCCCCGACTACGAGCAGAAGGAGATCAGCGTAGGCTTCAACCGGAAGGTCTACGCCGGCTTGGCCGAGACGGCTTCCCTGGCGCGGGAGAGGGCTCCCGTCGACGCCGTTCTCGATTTTGGCTCCGGCACGGGCGTCTCGGCGCCGGTGCTCAGGCGCGCTTTCCCGGGCGCCGTGCTCTACGCCTTCGACCTGTCGCCCAAGATGCGCGAGCTCTCCGCCCAAAAAGGGATGACGCCGGTCAGCGAGACGCGGGGACGCATCGAATTGCCCGATGCCAGCGTCGACGCGACGGTGGGCGCCTTTGTGCTCCATCTGGTGCGCTCGCCGGAGTGGATAAATGAATTGGCCCGCATCCTAAAACCAGGCGGCACGGCGGCCTTCAACGTCTACAAGGCCGCCTCCGGCTGGCGCCAGCTCTACGGGCGCTGGTTCGAGGCCGCCGGCCTCGAAGTCGTCTCCCTGCCGGGCGGAGAGGACAAGAAGCTGACCGCGGAGCTGTCGATGCCGGTCATGGTCGTGCGCAAGCGCTGACGCCTTCCGAGCTTAGGTCGTCAGCGCGGCGGTCTCGGTGAGCCGGCAGTAGCCGGCCAAGATGTCGGTGGCGTGAGCATGCAGGGAGCTTTCGTCGAAGGCCTCGCTGCGCTTGGCGGCGGAGGCGTCGGCCACGAAGAGGAACTTCTGCCCCCGGTGGTAGCCGTCGACGATGGTGGCCAGGCAGCACTTGGTCGAGCCGTAGCCGATGACGACGACCTCGTCGGGCAGATGCCGTTTCAGGCGCTGGGCGAACTCGGGGTTGGAATAGCAGGAATAATCGCCCTTGACGTACCGCGCCTCTCCGGCAAGAGGCTCGAAGCCGGCGATGTACTCCGAGAAGGGCGAAGTCCTGCCGAAGAGGTCGCCGTCCTGGAGGTGCTTCACGTGCACGACCGGCCAGCCGCTCTTGCGGGCATGGGCGAGCACGCGCTCGGCGTTGGCTAAAGAGGCTTCGACTCCCGTTATGTGATAGGCGCGCCCGGCCGCCTGGTATTCTTTCTGGATATCGATGACGACCAGGAGCCGGCCCGGCATGCTAACTTCGCGCCTCGGGGGTCTTGTGCACCTGCCAAGCGCCGACCAGGTGGATCAGCGCCACCAGGCCGAAGCCGATGGCCGGCGCCAAGCCGCCGGTGGCCACCATGCCGACGAGTCCGGCCATCCCCATGCCGGCGTAGCCGAGGTGGGTCAAATAGCGACGGGACGGCTGGCGCCCTTGAGGTCGCGCGGGTCGCCGGGCGCGCGGCGCTGATGCCCCATCATCAAGGGCTCGGCGGCGGGCTTTGGCAGGATGATCGGCGAGGCATAGATGTCGAGGTCGAGCTTGCCGGCGGAAGCCATCGGGGCCGCCATGACGGAGACGCTCAAGAGAAGGGTCAAGAAGCGGGCGAAGATCTTCATAAGTGGAGCTTACACCCCTTTGCAGGCGAGGTCGAACAGGCGGGTCACCTTCCCCTCGACTAAGTACAGCTCGGAATCCGCCGAGCGCTCCACGTCGCCGTAGAGCGCCGACATGGCGACGACGTCGGAGAGATGCGCCAAGTAATCGCGAAACCGGGACTCGGGAGCCCGCAGGATCAGATAGGTCTGGTGCACCGACTTGCCGCGCCGGCGCAGCCACTCGTCGCGATGCTTTCGCAGCCGCGAGGCGGAGAAGGCCGCGGCCGGGCTCGACAGGGGCGGCATGATGTATTTTCCGGCCAGCGGGCTGCGGGCCTTGTCGCCTCGAACCTGGGCCAGCGCGGCGCGGGCCAGTTCCGCCAACCGCCGGCCGAGGTCCGCCGGCGGTAGGCCGAGCATTCGCGACAACTCTCGGATCTCGATCCAGCCGCTCGTGTTGGCCAGGACGACATGGCAGGCGTAGGTCGCCTCGTCGCGGGCCAGCAAGGCGTACTGCTCGGGCGTCAGGCGGCGGCTGCGTCCGCCGAGGGCCTGACGCGCCGCGTTCTCAGCGATCTGCCATCCCGGCGGGGCGGGATCAGGCAGCGGGAGAACCTCGAAGGGCCGGGTCAAGGTTTCCGAACCCAAGGTGTCCTTCATATAGGCCAAGACCAGCTCGCGCGCCGCGCGCGAGAATGGCTCGAAGCCGAGCGCGGCGACGAGCCCCTCTAATCGGTGCCCCTTCGGCAGGCTGCGCCCGCGCTCGAGTCCGAGGTAGTTGGTGAACGCGACGCCGAACGAGCGCCGCCCGCCGCGCGCCTTGTAGAACGCGTGGGCCGTGGCGAAGCCCTGCTCCCGCCGCAGCCGCGCCAGGACGCTTGAGAAGCGCGTTCGCGCGGGAACACAATGGTTATTTTCTTTCATCATCACCATCGTATAATATCCGCACGATGGTGCGCCGCCTGGCGCGCGCGCTGCTGGAAGTTCTGCCCCGCGCTTACGGGTCCTTCGGCGTGGTCATCCCGGCGACCTTGAGCCTCGGAGTTCCATCGACATCGGCTCCGAAGCTTTCCTCCAGATCCTTTACGGTGATCCCGCGAAGAGCGGGCGCGCGCGAGGCGCCATTAATAATCCGGAGCGCGATCGACTCGACGCAGGCTCGGCCTCCAAAATCGAGGACGAGGCTCGCGCCATTGCCGTTTGCCTCGCTCACCCGGACGGCGACGACGGAAAGGACTTTTGCCGCCGGCGCGGCCGCGCATTCGCCGCGCGCGGCGCCCGGGACGGTATTGACGCTGGCCCAGAGGCCTGGCCCGGGCAGCACGGCCGCGCCGATGGCGTCCCTCAGGTTTTCGATGTCGACCTTGATGCCGTTGATAAAGGTGGTCAAGGAGAAGCTCGAGTCATCCCGGGCGATCTGTTCCGACAGCGCACGCGAGAGGGTCACCTTGGCGCCGGGCTTGAGTTCCATGAGAAGAACGCGCCCCTCGTCGTGAGCGGCGATTCCCGCCGCGGCGGACGCGCGGACCTGTTCGATGCTTTTGACGAGCTTCTGTGATTCGAGCGACAACTGCGTCTCGAAGGATAGTTCTTGCGCCGATGCCTGTCCCGCGGCGAAACAGAGAAGCCCGATGAGCATGATTGTTTTCATGTCTTTGCCATCCATGCCGTTATTCAGGCTCCGCCAGTGAGCCGAGCGTGTCGATCCAGGCGGCCCGTGCCTTAGGGTCGGAGAATGCCAGGCAGTTCCTCTTCGCGAAATCCAGCAGCCTGCCGGCCGCGGGGTAGAGTCGTTCCGAAATCTCCCGGTCGCCGGATGCGCCGGCATAGCGCCCTTGTTGAATGCGCATGCCGAGGATCGCGAGCGAGGCGACGCTCCCGTAAAAGGAAGGGACGTTCATCTCGCCCATGCAGCGCGTGATAGGTCCTGCCCCGTTCGTGTAGATATCGGTCACGCGCGTTATGCCGCCGAGGACGTGCTCTCTGCGCGCCTTCCAGCGGAGCTTCTCGGCGGAGGAGTTTGTCTGAGCGAGAATGGAGCCGACGGACGCTGCGAAGGGCTCCTGCGCCGGGACGGCGAAGGCGCGCGCGCTGGGCGCGCAGAGGGCGGCGATCATGAGGATTGCGGCGATGTTATTCTTCATAGGGTTGCCTCGGGACGTCAGAATGCCTACCACGTATTCCAGAATGAACGAGAGCACGTGAAGCTCTCATCAACTCCGATTCGCCTGCCGTTAACGGAGGTCTTGTCGTTTCTTGATACCGCAAGGGTTTTACTGTCCTCCGAAATCTTGAGGGTGATATGTCCGTCGATGTCATAGCCGTTGAGCTTCCCGAAACTGCGCATCTTGAGCGTGTTCGCATCGACAAAGGTATTGTTGTACTGAATGCCCTGGTAAGGATGGTCGGCTCCGTCCGTCGCCAGCTGATCGCCGTTGATCGTCACGGTTCCGTCGTTGTTAAGCTTGATGCTGAACTGCGGGCGATTGCCGCACTTAAAGGTACCGTTGAACCCCTTGGCCGGCGTCACGGGGGCCGCGGCGGATTGACTCGAAAGCGGGCTTCGCCTCAAGAAGGCCGCTCGGATCTGCCCGGCGTTTTTGGAAATCTCTTGGAATTCCCGGGCCATCGTATTCTCAAAGGATTGAGCCGACGCTTGCCCCACGGTGAAGCCGAACAGTACTGCGATCATGCTGAGTTTTTTCATATTCCCCTATTGTACGGCGCGCCGGCCCGGAGCGCCACGGCCGTTCGACCCGGCAACGCTTGGTCTTTGGTTCGTCACGCGTCACGTGCGCGCAAAGCGCTTGTTTGATGCGGCGCGTCAATACCCGTCTGAGATGACCCGCGCGGCCTTTCTTGTTTCATGCGCAGCTGCCGTGGCTGTGGCCGGTGGCGGTGCAGTCCCCATGGTTTTCAGCGTAAAGCGCCTCCGACGCTCAGCGTCCATATCGCGCCTGCGTCCTGACTTTGGCCGAGCATCGCGCCGTCGGTCTTATAACCCATCGACGCGTCCAAATAAAATGACCGCGCCAGCTCGCGCCGCAATCCGAGTTCGACGGCGCCCCCGGTCCGGAGAGGTCCCGGCTCGGACGCCGTGCGTTGGCGCCACGCATTCAGGCCCGCCCGCCCGCGCCACCCCGGCGCCAGCTGGTCGGAGTAGGACACGCCCATTCCCGTCTGCCCCTCGCCCCAGGACGGCGTCACCTCCAGGAGGTCGCCGTCGCGACCGCGTGAGAGGATGCTCAGCGAATAGCGCGGTCCCGTCTCAGAGAGCCAGAAGCCCGTTCCCGCCATCCACGCGCGCCCGCCGAGCTCGACGCCGGGAACGCTCTGACGCTCCTCGCCGCCGAGCACGTAGCGACGCGCGTAGCCCCATAAGGCGTAGACCCCGAGCGGGTCAAGCGCGTTCCACACCGCCCCGCGCACGATGTCCGCGTGGACCGCGGCGCCCCCGCGGCCGGAGCGCTCCCCGTACAGACGGGCGTAATTGGTCATGTCGTTGAATTGGTCTTCGGTGCCCGCAGTCGAGGGCTTCGGCGCGTTCAGGGCGTATTGGGTGATGTCGAGCTTCTGAAAAAACAGCAGCGGCCACTGCGACCAATGCGCCTCTCCGCGCTCGAAAAGGTCGCGGCGCAGCTGCGTCGCCGCGGCCTGGCTCGCCTGAACGCCCCCCGCGTAGAACGCCTGGCGCGCGGCCGGGCTCATCTTGCCCCAGTCGTCCGCGCCGACCTCGGTGATCCGGCCGAAGGCGTAGGGGCCGGGCGCGGGAACATAGGCGACGTCCTTGGCCCCGCCCAGCCTAGCGTGTTCGAAGTGGCCGAGTTCATGTCCCGCCAAAGTACCGGCCATGCCGAGGAACAGATCGACCGGCGACTTGACCAGGCGCGCGGCGGGGCCGTCGATATTCAGCGCTTTGAGAAGGCCGTCGCTTCCGGCTCCGTAAAGACCATACAGCGATTCGAAGTTGCGCGCGTGGACCGTTGCGCGCGGGGCCGAGCCCCAGCTCAGGTTCAGACCGGGGAGAGCGTCCTCGTTGCGGCGCGCGGCTGAGCCGTCGAAATCCGTGTCGCGCGCGACGCTCAGCGCCAGTCGGCCCCGCTCGGCGGCCTCGGACGCGGCGACGGTCTCGGAGGGGGCGAGCGACCGCGGTTCGGCGTCCGGGGGCTCGGCGAGTACCGCTTCCGGCACGGTCTTGCGTCCGGCCTCCGTGGTCTGGGGCGGCGCGCCCTGGATCCAGCCGAGGGCGCCGGGCGCGGCGCCGCGTCGCCGGGCGTGGCGCTCGAGGAGTTCCACGAGAACGCCTTCGCGGCGCGCGGCGTCGATGGGCAAGGCCGCATAAAACGCCTTGACCCGCGCCGTGGCGGCCGCGTCCGGCAGGGCCGGCTCTCCCGCGTAAAGCGGAGTTGCGAGCGCGAGCAACAGCGCTAGGTTCCACATGTTTTGATTGCCACCATAAGCGAGTCCAGCTTTAGGCCTCGGCGGGCATCTTGCGCTCGATGGCGGGCAGGAATATGTGAAGGATGACCGCCATGCGCTTGATCTCCGGGCCGCTCCAGCGGGGCGCGTCTGCGACCTTTGACAGGGGCCGGCTGAGGGTGTAAAGCCGCGCCGCCTGCGACTGGGCCGCGGCCAGGTGCCGCCGGGAGGAGACGGGTTCCGTCCCCAGTTCGGCGCGGGCCTGCGCGAGGGCGCCCTTTAACTGCACGAGGGCCGGCATGAAATCCTCGTAGAGGGACCAATCCGGCATTCCACTCAGGCGGCCTTCCCGGCTCAGCTGACGCGATTCCTCCAATTTTCGGGAAAGCTTCTCCAGGTAGGCGACTTGCTCCTCGACGATGTCGAACATCATCGCAACGGACATCCCCTCGGTCCAGGAAGACATGTCCTTGACCCATTGAGCATCCTCAGGGGATAATCCCGCCCTCTCACCCGCAAGGCGCGTCTCACGGAGATCCTTCACTATCGCGGCCATCTTTATCTTCGCCGCCAAGTCATCGGCCGCCAAGGCCTGTTGAAACTGAAGCATGGGATCCGTGGAGTTCCAATCGACCGAGACCTGGGCCGAGCTTGTCGCGGCCAGAGTGCCCAACACCCAGACGGCCGCCGCTATGGACGGTCTCGCGCGGCGCGGCGGCGCCGTTTTCCCGAGGCTGATTGCGATTGTATTCATGTTATTTCTCCTTACGATGCGGCTCGTAGCCATATTATACGGGGCGTCGCCCTTGGGCCAAAGGGCCGTTCGACCCGGCCTCGGCCGGTCTTCGGTCCGTTGTGCGCCGCGTGCGCGCCCGGCGTTTAGTTGACGCGGTGCGTCAACTCCCAGTTATCCGGCGCTTGTCGGTTTCCGGTTCCAAAAGTCGGGCTAGGAGCTCGAGTTCAGCTCCTGCTCCTGAAGTTGGAGACGTCGCACCTCGTCCTTTCCGAGCCAGCCGGCGTCCTCGAAGAACCCGGCCATGGTGGGGCTAAATCGTCTTCGGCAGTCGTCGACGTTTCCATTCTGCACGCAGTAAAAGTAGGTTGCGACCATAACGGCCTGCTGCTCGAGGGTGTAGTCGTTCATGGTCTTTTTCGGGTCCAAGACGTAGGCGTAGATGCCTCCCTCTTCGAGCCGCCGACCGATCACGCTGATCCCCTGCTGGTACTGGTAGACATGCGTCATTTCATGAACGAGATCGAGATGTCCACGCGTCCCGGAGGATGAAAAATCCCCGTTGTAGCCGGCGCCGAGGGGCCAGTAGATGTTTCCATTGGGGGCCATGATCACGTTATTCGGCTGGAAGATGTTCCACGTCTCGGGGTAGATGTAGACCTTGGAGTAGTCGATGCCGTCCCGGAAGATCGGTTTGAGCATCTCGATCTCGCCGGGGGTGAGCCGGCGTCTGTTCGAGCGTTTTGAAGTACGCAGCTGTTCCGAGTCCGGCTTGCCTGAGAGTATGACGACGGCCGGCGGCCGTTCAGCCAGATGCTGCCGAAGCTGCAGCACGGGATCCGTGGAGTTCCAATCGACCGAGACCTGGGCCGAGCTTGTCGCGGCCAGAGTGCCCAACACCCAGACGGCCGCCGCTATGGACGGTCTCGCGCGGCGCGGCGGCGCCGTTTTCCCGAGGCTGATTGCGATTGTATTCATGTTATTTCTCCTTACGATGCGGCTCGTAGCCATATTATGCGGGGCGCCGTCCTTGGGCGAAACGGCCGTTCGACCCGGCCTCGGCCGGTCTTCGGTCCGTTGCGCGCCGCGTACGCGCCCAGCGTTTATTTGACGTGGCGCGTCAACACAGTTGTCCGGCGCTCATCGTTTTCCGGCTCCAAACGGCAGCCGTCGACGTTTCCATTTAGTAAAATGCCTTGTGCCCTCCTACCGCCGGCCTTGGCTCCTGGGCCTTGCCTTGCTCGCCGCCGTCCTGTTGCGGCTCATCGCCATCGACTATGGCCTGCCCAACACGTTCAACGCCGACGAACCGCACTTGGTCAACACGGCGGTGGCCTTCGGCGGCGGAAGCTTGAGCCCCTACTCCTTCAAGTACCCGACTCTCTGGCCCTACCTTCTCTTCTTCTGCTACGGCCTCTTCTTCGTGTTATGGTCCGGCTTCGGCTTTCTGCATACCGTGACGCAGTTCATCGGCCTTTACGCTTGGCAGCCGACGGCGTTCTATTTGATCGGACGCATCCTCTCGGCGGCGTTCTCGCTGGCCGCGCTGTACTGGCTGGCAAGGCTGGAAGCCGACGAGCATCCGGCGGGGACGCTCAAGCCTTGGCCTTGGGCCGCCCTCTTGCTGGCCTTTTGTCCGGTCCTGATAGAACTGGCCCACTCCTGCAAGCCGGACTCCCTGATGTTCTTCTGGGTCTGCGCCGGCTGGTATTGGGCGCTGCGGATATACCAAAAGGGCTCTTCACGCGCCTATTGGTGGTGCGGCCTGTCCTTGGGCCTGGGGTTGTCTTCCCAATACACGGCGGCGCCGACGCTGCTGCTCCTGCCGCTGGCGCATCTTCTGAGCCGCCTCAAGCCCAAGCCCTGGAAGGCCTTCGGCCAAGGCGCGGCGGCGGCGGTCCTTGGTTTTTTGGCCGGCTCGCCGTACGTCCTGCTCGACTTTCCCAAGTTCTGGACCAGCGTCTCCGAGATGAACTATCTCTATCTTTTCAGCGACGGCGACCAGGGCGCCGTGAGGCGCACCATCCTTTTCAACATGGCGACCTTCGCCGGGGAAGGCTCGCTGGCGATCGTCTTCGTCCTAGGGGGCCTGGGGCTGCTGTTGCGCCGGGACCCGCGAAAGGCGCTGCTGCTTTTTGCGCCGATCGCCGCCTACTTCGCGGTCTTGGCCCATAACCCCGACGGCGGCTGGATGCGCTACCTGGCCGGCTGCTTTCCCGGGCTGGCGCTGCTGGCCTCGGAGGGCCTGCGCTCCTTGGCGGGACGCAGGAAGACGTTCATCGCCGCCGCCGCTTTGACCTTGGCGCCCGGAGTCGTGTTCTGCTCTCTTTATGTGCGCGATCTGCGCTTGCCCGACACCCGGACCCTGGTCGAAGGCTGGATCAAGACCAACGTCCCCGCGGGCTCGGTCATCCTTTTGGACCTGCCGCATACCGGGCCGCGCTTGGATATGACCCAGGAGCAGTCTCAGGAGCTGTGGCATAGGACGGAGGCCGCCGGTTCGCCCCGAGCCCGGCTCTTCAAAGCCATGGCCGCCACGCATCCCGGCGGCGGGTATCGCTTGTACCGGATCCAGCGTTCCGCCAAGGACCTCTGGACGGCGCCGCGGCTGGTCAGCCGATCCCAGGCCGACTCGGATTCCCTCGATCTTAGAGGCGGGTTGGACCTTGCGCGGGCCGCGCGGGTCGAATACGTCGTCTTGTCGGGTTTCGGCGCCGGCCCCGAACGGGCGCCCGAGCTGACGAGCTTCTTCTCGGAGCTGTCGCGGGAGGGTGAGCTGGTCATGGAGTTCCTCCCTGAGCCCGGCCGCATCTACGGGGCCTCCATGCGCGTCTACCGCCTGCGCCGGCCCTGAACTGTCGTGGATTTTAAGGTAAAATAGCCCGCCGATGAAGATCATCGCCGTTATGCCGGCTTATAACGCCGAAAAGACCCTGGAGCGGACCGTCGGCGACATCCCGCCCGGCTCCGTCGATGAGATCATCCTGGTCGACGACTGCTCCAAGGACGGCACGGTCGCCCTCGCGCGCAAGCTGGGCCTGACCGTCATCGTCCACGAGACCAACAAGGGCTACGGCGGAAACCAGAAGACCTGCTACAGCGAGGCCCTGAAGCGCGGCGCCGACATCGTCATCATGATCCACCCGGACTACCAGTACGACGCCCGGGTCACGCCGATCATGACCGGCCTCATCTCCAACGGCATCTGCGACATGGTCTGCGGCAGCCGCATCCGCACGCGCTGGGAGTCTTTGGAAGGCGGCATGCCCAAGTATAAATATTTCTTCAACCGCGCCCTGACGTTGTTCGAGAACTCCGTCACCGGCCAGAACTTGGGCGAATGGCACTCCGGCCTGCGCGCCTATTCTCGCGAGCTGCTGGAGACGATCAATTGGCCCGTCAACTCCGATGACTTCGTCTTCGACCAGCAGTTTTTGATCCAGGTGTCGGCCACGCGCTTCAGGATGGGCGACGTGCCCGTGCCCGTGCGCTATTTCTCCGAGGCCTCCTCCATCAGCTTCCAGCGCAGCTGCACCTACGGCCTGACGGCGCTCTACTACCTGGCCCAATACGTCCTGCAGACGATGGGGCTCGTGCGCTTCGACCTGCTGACGCCCCGCAAGAGATGAGCGGGCCCGCCTGCTTCGCCGGCGCAAGCCTGGCTTTTTCGCTCGTCACGGCCTATGGCTATTTCGGGACCGTGTTCCAGCCCGGCCTGGCGGCCGTGCTGCTCTTGGCCGTCTTGGCCTTGACCGCGGCGGGCGTCGGACGGGTCCTGATCGGTCTCTTGAACCTCTCCGGCGTGAGCGATTCGGAGAAGACCCTTCTTGGCGCCACCCTTGGGCTGGGGGGCCTCAGCCTGCTCACCTTCGCCTTGGCCGCCGCCGGCATGCTCAATGCGACGGTCCTGACCGTCGCCGTGGCGCTGCTTTGGCTCGTCAGCTACGCCGAGCTGCGAGCGGTCTTCGCCTCCTTCGAGGCGCCCTGGAGCCTGCTGCGCGAGCGGCCGGCGCCGGTGCTGGCGGTGGCGGGCGCGCTCTTGGCGGTGCTTTGGACCTGCCTGGTGCCCCCGCATCAATACGATACGCTGGTCTACCATCTGCCCTTGCCCGCCGCCTATCTGCGTCAGGGCAGCCTGGCCCCCGTGCCGCATCTTCTCTTCTCGCATTTCCCGCAGAACGCGGAGATGCTCTTCACACTGGCGCTGGCCCTCAAGAGCGAGCTCCTGGCGCAGATGTTCTCCTGGCTGGCTTTGGCGCTGACGGTAGGCTGGGTCTTCGAGATGGGCAGGCGTTCGGCGCCGCTGCCCGCCGTGCTGCTCGGCTGCGTCTTGCTCTCGACGCATACCGCCGTCATGCTGCTGGCCGGCACCACCTATAACGAGCCCTTCGTCATGCTTTGGCTGACGGCCGCCGTGCTCTCGTTCTACCGCTGGCGCGAGACGGCCCCGGAGCAAGGCGGCCGGCGCGGCTGGCTGATCGTCTCCGGCCTGTTCCTGGGCTTGGCGCTGGGCGCCAAGTACTACGCCGGCATCGCCGCGGGGATCCTGGGTGCCGAGCTCGTCTTGCGCTGGGCCGCGGGAGGCCCGCAGGGGCGCCGCGCGCGCGGGTCGGAACTGCTGCTGCTCGTCGGGGTCACGACAGCCGTCTTCAGCCCGTGGCTCATCAAGAACGCGTTCTGCGTGGGCAATCCCTTGTTCCCGTTCTTCTACTCGTTGTTCCCGGGCGGCGCCGGCGGCTGGCAGGGTGAAGCGGCGCGCGGCTATTTCCATGTCATGACCGAGTACAAGCTTGGCGGCGGCTTCCTCAGCGCTCTCGCGCGCCTGCCTTTCCAGCTCCTGGGAAACAGCCTTCGTTTCGGCGGCGGCATGGACGCTTTGGGCAGCTTGGGGTGGGACCTGTCGTTCTGGTGCCTCCCGCTGGGGCTGTGGGCGGCGTGGGGGAACCGGTTCCTGCGCAGCCTCGCCGTCTTCTGCCTCCTGTACACGGCGCTTTGGTTCTCGACCGGCGTCGTCCTGAGGTTCTTGACCGTGTTGGCCCCCTTGCTTTGCCTGCTGGCCGGCGTCGGCCTGCACGCGCTCTGGGCGCGCCTGCCTGCCGCGGGCCGCGGCGCGCTTGCCGCGGCCGTGGCGGTCCTGACGGCCTGCCACCTGGCGCTCTTCCTCTATGTCCACGGCGTCTTCGGCAGCGGCGCGGCGCTCTTGGGCTTGGAGACCCCCGAGCAGTTCCTCGCCAAGCGGCTCGACTATTACGCCTGCGCCCGCTGGGCGCGGGAGTCTTTGGGGAAAAATGATAGGCTTCTCCTCGTGGGCGAGCAGCGCGGCTACTACGTCGAGCAGGCGCACGTGGCGACGACGGTCAACGCGCCCAACGCCTATCTGTCCTGGTCGCAGGAGGCCGCGGGTCCCGCGGCTTACGCCGCCCGGCTCAAGGCCGAGGGCCTGACGCACATCCTGCTGGTGCCTCGCGAATTGGCCCGCATCCGTCCCGCCATGAAGCCTTGGGATGACCGCGGCTTCCAGAACCTCATGGGCTTGGAGCCGGGCTACATCGAACCGCTCTTCAAAGGCCCGGCCTGCGCGGTCTACTCGCTCAAGTGATGCGCAACCTCACGCAGAACGGCCGGCTTTACTTCATCGCGATCGCGACGGCCTTCGCCATCTCCTTCATCCTGACGCCCATCGTGCGCGCCTTGGCGCTGCGCTTCGGCTGGGTCGATGCGCCGTCTTCTTCGGTCAAGACGCATAAGGTGACGACGCCGAGCCTGGGCGGGGTCGCGATCTTCGCGGGGTTCGCCGGCACGCTCCTGCTCCTGCGCTTCATGACGCAGTTCCCGACCGGCACGCTGCGCAGCCTCCGGGGGCTGCTCGTGGGGGGGGCGCTGGTCTTCCTGCTGGGCATCGTCGACGACCTCAAGAAGCCCGCGGGCCTGCATTTCAAGCCCAAGTTCCTGGTGCAGGGATTGGCCGCCGTCGTGCTGATGAGCTTCGACCTGCAGATCCACTTCATCGCGCCGGACTATCTGGCGAAGCTCCTGACTTTTTTCTGGGTCGTCGGCATCACCAACGCCTTCAACATCATCGACATCATGGACGGCCTGAGCGCCAGCCAGGCGGCGATCGCGGCGGCGGGCTTCCTGATGATCTCGCTGCCGTCGGAGGCCCTCTACGTGAACTTCGCCTCCGCGGCCCTGGCCGGCGCGGCCCTGGGGTTCATCCCGTGGAACATGTCTTCCAAGAAGAAGATCTTCATGGGGGATTCGGGCAGCCTGTTTTTGGGCTTCATGCTGGCGAGCGTGTCGCTGGGCACCAAATACAGCAAGGTCAACGACCTGGGCGTCTTCGCGCCTTTGTTCATCCTGCTGGTGCCGATGTATGACACGTTGTTCGTCATGTATCTGCGCCTGCGCAAGGGGCAGTCGCCGTTCCTGGGCTCTAAGGACCATTTCGCCCTGCGGATGGAGGAGATGGGCTACGACCGGGTCCAGATCGTCGTCATGGCCGCGGCGGCGGCCGCCGTCCTCAGCTTTTGCGCGTTCTTGGTCACCCAGATGACCTGGGTCTGGGCGCTGGTCATCTATTTGCTGGTGCTCGCCGAGATCCTGCTCCTGAGCCGGGCGCTGGCTCAGGTGACCATGAAATGATCAAGACCGACGTCCTCATCCTAGGCGGAGGGCTGGCGGGCTTGTCGACGGCCTATCATCTCAACGAGCGGACGCGGCTTTCCTCTCTGGTGGTGGAGAAGGCCGGCAGCGTCGGCGGCACGGCGGGCACGGTCAGAACAGGCGGGTTCCTTTTCGATCACACGGGCCATCTTCTCCACCTGCACGACGCCTACGGGAAGAGATTGGTCTTGGACCTCCTGCGCGGCAACCTGGCCACCCATCAGCGCAGCTCCTGGATCCATCTGGACGGCCGCTACGCCCGCTATCCATTCCAGGCCAATACCTACGGCCTCAAGCCGGCCGTGGTCGCCGACTGCCTGGCGGGCTTCCTCAACACGGTGCACTGGCCCGCGGCTGCGCCCCTGGGGCCCAACCCTTCGTTCCGCGACTGGAGCTTGCGCCACTTCGGGCCGGGGATCAGCCGGCATTTCATGTTCCCCTATAACCAGAAGTTATGGCAGACGCCGCTGGCTCGCATGACGACGCAATGGCAGGGACGTTTCGTGCCCAAGCCCGCCGCCTCCGAGGTGCTCTACGGCGCCTTGATGGATCAGAAGAAGTTCTTCGGCTATAACGCGAGTTTCCGCTATCCCATCCGCGGCGGCATCCAGGCCTTGCCCGACGCGCTGGCGGCGCGCCTCAAGCCCGGCCAGGTCTCGCTCGGCAGCGCGGTCTCCTCGGTCGACCTCGAGGCGAAGGTGGCCGTCGTCGAGGGGCTTGGCGAAGTGGCCTTCGAGCGTCTCGTCAACACTCTGCCGCTGGTCGATTTCATCGACCTGGCGGGACCCTGGCCCAAGGACGTGCTCGCCGCCCGTCGCCGCTTGCGCTACAACACGGTCTACAACCTCAACCTCGGCGTGGCGCGTTCGAACATGTCGGACAAGCATTGGGTCTACTTCCCCGAGGCGAAGTATCCGTTCTACCGCGTGGGGTATTCCAGCAATTTCGCCAAGACCCTGGCGCCGAAGGGCGCGAGCTCGCTCTATATCGAGGTGACGCGCCGCGGCGGGCAGGCGGTCGACCTTGTGCCCCTGGAGAACCAGGTCCTGCGCGGTCTGCGCCAAGCGGGCGTCCTCAAGGCTTCGGATCGTCTGTTGGCGAAGGTCTGGATGCCCATCCGCTGCGGCTACGTCGTCTATGATTTCAACCGCACGCCGGCGGTCGACAGGATCTTCAAGGACCTTTCAAGCCGCGGCGTCGAGTCCATCGGCCGCTATGGCGGCTGGAAATATTCCTTCATGGAGGAGACCCTCTTGGACGGCAAGCGCTGCGCCGAGCGGCTGGCGGGCGTCGTCTCTGAGGCCAATGAGTCTCAGAAAGAACTGACGCCTCTAAAGTAACCGGGGTCAGACCCGCCGCTCTTCCCGCTCTTCGAAGGTGCAGGGAACAAATTCGGGGGTGTAGTCGTATATATAGTGAGACTATGCCTAGAAAACCAAGAGTCCATTTCCCAGGCGCGATCTTCCACATCATTTGCCGAGGCAACAATAAGCAGGATGTCTTCCTGGATGATCGTGAGCGCCGGAGTTTTCTGGAAAAGCTCGGGCTCCTCAAGACGAGTCATCCCTTCAAGCTGTACGCCTATTGTCTGATGTCGAACCATTTTCATCTGTTGATCGAGGTGGATCAGTGCCCCGCTTCTTCTATCATGCAGTGCCTGTTGACCGGCTATACCCAATACTTCAACATCCGGAATGAGAGGGTAGGGCATCTGTTCCAAGGACGCTTCAAGGCGGAGCTTTGTCAGCGTGATTCCTATTTTATCGGCTTGATCCGCTATATTCATCGCAATCCTGTCCGCGCTTGCATGGTCGATCATCCCGGGGCTTGGCCATGGTCGGGGCATCATGACTACTTGAGGCGTCGTCCTACTTTGACTGATACGGCGTACCCGTTGACATTCTTTGGTGCCGAGGGGGGCCAAGCCAGGCGGACATACGAGGAATTTGTGGCGGAAGAGGGGGCGGAGATACCGATGCCTCAGTCGACCCAAGGTGTTTCGGTCGATCGGCCGGTCTCCCGTGCCGATGAAGACCAAGGGCTGGTCCGGAAGTCCTTGGAGGCGGCAGCGGAGACCGGCTTTTCATTGGAATCACTGCGTGGGCGCAGCCGTCTTCGTCCCATCCTAAGAGCGCGTGAAAGATTCGTTCTGCGCCTGTTGGAGCGGGGCTGCACTGCCGCGCAGCTGGGGCGGCTTCTCGCACGTTCCTCATCAACGATGTCCCGATTGGCCGAGGCTGCCGCTCGAAGCGGGAAGAGCGGGGGGTCTGACCCCCGCGTTTTGGTATAATCACTTGTGCATCGCCTAGCGCTTTCCCTGCTCGTTCTTCTGCCTCTGTTCTCCGGCTGCGTGGCCGAGATCGTCGAGAAGAAGAAGCCGCGCAAGGGGCCCATCCCCGAGGTCGGTTATATCGATACCGGCGGCGGCGAAGTGAAGTACTCCATCGAGGGCTGGCCGCTCTGGGTCAAGGCCCGCAGGCGCACGGCGCTGCGCCGGATGCGGCGGGTCTGCGGCAAGCTCAAGGCCGTCATCACGGATGAATTCACGCGTCAAGACGTGGAGGTGCCTTATTCCGGGGAAGATGTGAAGGACAACTTGGCCAAAGGGATGAAGCACTACACGGTGGCGCCTTTCGAGCACATCGTCTTCGACTGCGTCCTGCGCGAACCCTCGGCGGCGCCGGCACCCCAAGAGCCGCCGAAGTGATCCCTCTCGACAAGCCGGTCGTCTTCTTCGACCTGGAAAGCACGGGGGTCGCGCCGCTGGAGGACCGCATCATCGACATCGCCCTCCTGCGCCGCATGCCCGACGGCCGGGAGGAGGTCTTCGCTTCGCTGGTCGACCCCGGCGTCTCGATCCCGCCCGAGTCTTCCGCCATCCACCACATCACAGACGGCATGGTCCAAGGCGCGCCGGCCTTCAAGGCGCTGGCCCCTAAGATCCTCGAGTTCATCGGCGGCTGCGACCTGGCCGGCTTCGGCGTGGCCCGCTTCGACATCCCGATGCTGCAGGCCGAGCTCAAAAGAGCTTCCTTCGAGCTGCCGATGGAGGGCCGCCGCGTCGTCGACGCCTTGACGATATTCCACAAGATGGAGCCGCGTAATCTGGGCGCGGCCTTCAAGTTCTACTGCGGCAAGTCGCTGGAGGGCGCGCATCGCGCGGAAGCCGACGCGCGCGCCGCGGCTTCGGTGTTCTGGGCCCAGCTCGAGCGCTACCCGGAGCTGCCCAAAGACATGGCGGGCCTCGCCGGCCGCTTCTCGCTGCGCGAAGCCAAGCATGTCGACGCCGAGGGCAAGTTCGCCTGGCGCAACGGGCAGGCCGCCTTCAACTTCGGCAAGTACCGGACCAAGACGCTGCAGGAGGTCATCGCCAGCGAGGGCGGCCCGGGCTATCTGGATTGGGTCGTCAACAAGGCCGATAAGATGTCGCCGGAGACCAAGCAGATCTGCCGCGACGCGCTGGCGGGCAGATTCCCGATCAAGCCGGCGCAGCCCGGATGAGGAAGGCCGTCGTCCTCTTGTCGGGGGGGCTCGATTCGACGACCTGCCTGTCCTGGGCCCAGGGCCAGGGCTACCGCGTCACCGCGCTGTCGGTCCATTACGGCCAGCGCCATGCGCGCGAGCTTTCCGCCGCTAAGCGCGTGGCGCGCCGCGCGGGGTGCGAGCTCCACGAGGTGAAGCTGCCGCTGCCTTGGCTCAAAGGCAGTTCGCTCGTCGACCGTAAACGGACCCTGCCGAACCTGCCCCTCTCCAAGATAGGCCGGGGCGGCGTGCCTTCGACCTACGTGCCGGGGCGCAACACGATCTTTCTCGCGCTCGGCATCTCCCTGGCCGACGCGATCGGCGCCGAGGCCGTCGTGCTCGGCAGCAACGCTCAGGATTACTCGGGCTATCCGGACTGTCGGCCGGATTTCACCCATGCCTTCGAAAAAGTGGCGCGGCTGGGCACCAAGCGCGGCAGCGAGGGGCGGGCGCTGAAGATCCTGGCTCCCTTGGCCTTGCTGGACAAGAAGGGCATCGTCCGGCTGGCGCTGAAGGTGAGGGCGCCGCTCGAGCTGACCTGGTCCTGCTACGCGGGCAGCGTCCGGCCCTGCGGGCGCTGCGATTCCTGCAAGCTGCGCGCCAAGGGCTTCCGGGAAGCGGGCGCAAACGACCCGGCGCCGGCATGAGGAAGCCCTTGGCGTTGTCCGACGCGGGCTCGGCAAGGATCATCGAGGTCTTCTCCTCGATCCAAGGCGAAGGCGTCTGTCTGGGCCAGCGGCAGGTCTTCGTGCGCTTGGGCGGCTGCAACCTCAACTGCGACTATTGCGACACGCCGGCGTCGATACCGATCCCCGCCGGCGAGCTCTGGGCCAGGCGCAAGCTGGAAGACGCCATCGCGGCGTTGTCGGCGGAGCGTCCGCATGCGGCGGTCTCCTGGACGGGCGGGGAGCCTTTGCTGCATGAGGCCTTTCTCGCCGGGATGATGGTTTGGGCGCGCAAGAAGGGCCTCAAGAACTATCTGGAGACCAACGGCACGCGGCTTGAGGCCTTCAGGCGGCTGGCGCCGCTCTGCGACACGGTGGCCGTCGACATCAAGCTGCCTTCGGCCGTGGGCCGGGCCTTTTGGTCGGAGCACCTGGAGTTCTTGCGGGTGGCGCCGGACAAGACCTTCGCCAAGGTGGTCTTGACCGAAAGGTCCACGGAAGCGGAGTGGCGGCAGGTGATCCGTCTGATGCAGGAGGTCTCGACCAACATACCCTTGGTCCTGCAGCCTTCCACCCCTTTCGGCGGGGTGAAGACGATCGACCCTGGAACGGCGGTGCGCTTCATGCGGCAGGCGGCTTCGCTCATCAAGGATGTGCGCCTGATCCCGCAGTGGCATCCGGTCTGGAGCCTTCCTTAAAAAGAGGCAATAGAAGGGGGCCCCAAGGCTAGCGTCGTTTAATCGACTGCCTTAGGGCCCCAAACTAGGCCGGGCACCCATCCCGAGTCCGGAACGCACGGCGACTGCAACGGTACGAACGACCACTGCTCGGCGCGACACTGCCAGCGACCGCATCCGACAACCGCTACGTCACTTCGACGTTCACGTCCACTTCATCCGGCACCGGATTCGGGATGGGCTTGCGACTCTACCGCCCGGCAATGTGAGTATAGCTGGAAATTTCCCGTTGTCAAGACCCATAAATAATCTAGGTCTCCGTCGAGAAAACGCGATTTTGTATGATGCGGGATGGTCATCGCGGGCGTGCCGTTTTTTCGCGAAAGTCTGTAGTGCTTTGCCGATCACTAAAAACGACCCGGGTTTGACCACCAAAAACGGTCCGCCTGCTGCGCCCCCCGACAGTTGGTGTCGTAAAGGTTTTCAGCCCGCCGCTGTTGGCGGGATGAAAACCCCGACGCCGACAATACGACGGCGTCGTTGCCGTTGTTACGGCCTTCCTTTCATAGCAACTCAACAGAAAGGGCCTATCCTCCTCGTTACGTAGTGGAGGCGGCTCCATGCCCAGGAAGCGCTGTCTGTTTTTGCCGAAGAACTTTCAACCCATACCCGGCAAGAGCAATTCGACAAGTAACATGTGGTCGACGTGCGTGCCAACGAAAACTGAAGCGAACGAGGCAGAGGCGTTGGCAGCATCGGCGCTCGGCGACATGGCGCGCGCAGCGAAACCAAAGGGTCTGCGTGTGGGCAAAGGCATACCCGTTTTACTGGCGACAAAATCGCAGAAGACATCCGTCCTATGTGCGGCGCGACAACAGCCGGCGAGTTCGGGCACGGCGACGTCGGCGGGAGGGTGTGTCCGCAAAACCGACGCTATGAACCGATTCTTCGACGAGGAAATCGCGCGCGGTGTCCGCAAAACCGACGTTTATCGACTTGCGGAAGCGAATGTGGGACGATGGCGGCGATGGAGCAACGGGATATCAACTTGGCGCAATCTCGCTTCTCGACTTTTAAGCATGACAGCTCGTAGGATTGCCGAGGATTGGCAACAACGCTACGGATATCGTCCCGTGCTGCTTGAGACCTTTGTCGAAACGCCACGTTTTCTCGGAACCTGTTACAAAGCAGCAAACTGGATGTATCTCGGCAACACTCAGGGGCGGGGAAAACTGGATGTCGGGCACAAGGCAGAGCTTCCGAAAAAGACCATATGGGTCTATCCCCTCGCCAAGGACTTCCGCCGCCAACTCTGTAGCTGACTTGCGTTCCTCGACTTTCGGACCGGCCCACCCATTAATTCCCTGCTCGCACAATGCAAGGCAACCGCTCGGCTCGATCACGGATTTTACTGCCGCAGCGTCATAGCATCGTGCATCACGCACGCGGCGACATAGCGGTCGGAGCGCTTTCGTACCCGGTGTTATTGAGAAGTTACCGCGACCTGATGCATGGTGGCGGTGTTCGGCCGACGACTTATTAGAGGATTCCGCCCTCGCCTCGACAGAAGGAGCAGGGCCTAAAGTAGTCCCGCGGCTGAGATCGTTCGCGATGCGGGGCGTTTAGCGTTTCGAGCCCGCGGACGGCCGGTGACAGCCAGGGGGAAGCGGCGATAGCAACTGGATCTCCTTTAAAGAAATGGAGACTGATTGGCACGATGCTATAGCTGAGGATTCCGCGTCCTATTTTTTCTAATGATTTCGAGATTTTCTTCATGGACTTGTCCAGTCCGCCATCAGCGCGCAATCGCAGTATCTCCTTCTGAACCAAGAGATCAGCCTCTTTGATGCCCGTCGGAATCGGTATTTTTTTTAGAACATCGCCAGGGTCTTTCTTCGCCTGACGCATGGTCGGCCCCTTGAATCCGTATACTGAGCGGCAATGGTGGCATTGACGCTTAAACGGCTGCTGAAAGGCATGCAAGTCCAGCAGATCATAAGTCTGGCCCTTGACGGTCACCGGTGGCCCGATTCCGTACCACGCCAAATCATGGCACCAATAGACGTGGAACGTGGCTCTAAAAAAGAAATTGCAGGCCCAGTCTTTGTGCGGCACATAAGCCCTCGCCGCATTTCTGAGTGCATTGTGAAGGGGCAACGATTTGCTTGATTTCAAGGCGGCTACGAGATCTCGCTGAACGCGCGCGTCCATTCGGATTATTTCGGGAGGCAGGATATAGATGTCCTGAAGTGCAGGGGAAAGCCTGGGACGTCTATCTGCTGTCCAATCTCTCGGGTCGACGAAAAATGGCGTTTCACCCAACATAACGAGCACGCCTTATGGCTTCGGGATAGTGTTCTTGCATCTTATTCGGCCTGGGTTCGCTGGGTCAGCCTCGCCGAACTGGTCCAGGGACCCGCGCAACGAAGACCCATCGCCACATTCGTAGGCGCAGATATTTGGCACATCGGGATGAGACTGGTTGGGCAGCAATCCGCAAAACACGTTCCCCAGGTCCTTTACGGTCACGTGAGCCTCTGCCTGAAATCTCGTATTCTTCCCGATGACCTCATCCGCTTCTACGACCACCAACCCCTTTGCTTCATTATTCCCCGTAATGAGGTCTGCGCTTTTTTGGTTACTTTGAACTTCAAGACGCCCTATGTTGCCGACGCTGTTCCTCGTCATCCAAAGATAGGTCACCGGGCATGGCTTGTCCTCCGGTGGTCCGAAAGAAGCCGTTGCCGTAAATCTCTGGATGGATCGCGTTGGAAGGTCCGGCGGCGCGACGGGATGTATTTTTAATCCTGTAAGCCGTCCGCAGCCCCGCTCCTCAAGGGCCTTCTTGGCGGCGTTGCTGAAGGGTATAAGCCTCTGCCCTTCCGCTCCCATCACGCGAGGAAGCCACGGGGAGGCCTTTTGCTTTCCGTTGGCGCTCTCTGTTCCGGCTCGCCTTCTCAGGTCAGTCACTTCGCTCCGCCATTGGTTCACGGCATTATTGTGCTGCTCGACCTCGGCGTTGTGCGCGCGAATTCTCTGCTGCAGATCGTCTCGCCAACGCAGGCAGGCTTGGTACTCATCCGGCGGAAGCGGACGCCCGACGCATTGCCTGTTAAAGTTGTCGATCTCGCCTTTCAGCGCCTGGGCTTTGCGCTCCAGGCGTTCCGCGTTGCGGTCGAGCGCTTCGGCCCGCGCATAGAGGCGATCGTCCTCCGCCTCCAAGCCATTCGCCTCGGAAGTAAGGCCGGCCCACAAGGTGCTGATGCTCGCCCATTCCGCCTTTAGGGGATCGCGGACCTCCGGCGGCAAGTCCTCGATCAACGGCGGGTATTGTGCTGCCGTCCTATAGGGCTCGCTTTGTTCCATCCGAGCTAGAAGGTCCATGCCGATGACAGCGCCCGTAACGACAAAATCCGGCTCCTTTGTGGCGCTGAGCGCGGGGATTACTACGGCATTGTCGATCGGTTCTAACGGTATCTGTCTCTGGATATCCTTTAAGACCTGGGATGCGTCCACCCCCTGATCGAAATCGATCTTTTCTGCGCGCGCCGGAGCCAGTGCTATGGACAAGGCCAGACCGGCCATGATGGCTGAAGCGAGCTTGGCGAAGCGGTAGGTTTTCATCGCAGGACCTCCGGGAATGGGGGGGCAGGGGCGGGTGATAGAACGGCCTACGAACATAAGTGCGTTTTTCGGACCTCCCCGATCACCCTGTCGGAGTCCCCGATCACTTACGGTACGACGCAATGAGGCGAAGAGCGTTTTGATCGAAGAAAGCGGCAGAATTACCCATTCTGACAGGGTGATCGACCCGACCGAGACGGGGTGATCGGCTCGCTCCGAGAAAGTGATCGGATCGACCGAAATACGCACATAAGGGCATACTATACTTTACGCCCGCGTATGTCAAGCAGAAGGCAGCTCGTACAGTAATTCCGCAAGCCAGCCCGAAAATGGGCGGTGAGCAGATTCGCATGCTGTTTTTGTTGAAATAATCTAGGTCTCCGTCGAGAAAACGCGATTTTGTATGATGCGTGATGGTCATCGCGGGCGTGCCGTTTTTTCGCGAAAGTCTGCAGTATCTGGGCTGACCGGCTTATAAGGGAACGGCGCCGGGGCGCTGGAATCTTCGGGCCAGCTCGTCGCGGTTGAGCGCGAGCATCGCGCGGCGCCCGTGCGGGCAGCAGGAGCCGTCGGCGCAGTCCTTCAGGTCCTCGAGCAGCTTCATGGCCTCTTTCTCGCCCAGCGCGTCATGCGCCTTGACCGCCGCCTTGCAGGCGATCGTCGCGATGGCGTCGTGCCGCACGCCCTGCGCCGCGCCTAGAGTGTCTTCCACCGACTCCAGGAGCCGCTGGCAGAGCTCCTTCAAGTCTTTCGCCTTGTGGAACAAGGCCGGGGCCGCCGTGAAGTGCAAGGTCGTCTTGCCGTAGGGCGCCACCGCAAAGCCCAAGGCCTCCAGGCGCTTCTTCTGCGACAGCACCTTCTGCACCGAGGAGGCCGGCAGCTCGATGGGCAAGGGCAGCATCAGCTTCTGCGACCGGACGGCTCCTTTCTCGATCTCGCCCAGGAATCTTTCGAACAAGATCCGCTCGGCGGCCGCATGCTGGTCCAGGACGAAAAGCCCGCCCGCGGCTTCAAAAAGCAGATAGCTTTTCTCGATCTGGCCGACGTAGCGGTAGGGCGGCGTGAACCAGCGCGGCGCGCCCGCCGGCGCGAAGAAGTCTTGGGCCGGAGCGCTGCCGAACTTGAATGCCTGCTCCTCCGGGAAAAAGGACCGCCCGCCCAGGTAATAAGGCGCGGGAGCTTCGGCCAGGCGGCTGTCCTTGGGCTCCAGCGTGATGGGGGGAGCCGGTTTGGACTTATAGAGCGCGCTGGCCGTCAGCCCCGAGATCACCTCGAACATCTCCCGGTCGCTATGGAATCGCACCTCCCGCTTGCCCGGATGCACGTTCACGTCGAAATTCTCCGGCAAGAGCTCGAGGTGCGCCACGCAGACCGGGTGCTTGTCGCGCGAGCGATGCTCGCCGTATCCTTTATAAAGGGCCTGCTGCAGGATCCTAGCCGAGATCGGCCGGCGGTTGATGAACCAGTATTGGAAGCCCCGCGTCGCCGCCAGGGCTCCCGGCGGAGATAGGAACAAGCGCAGCCTGATGCCCGGCCGCTCCACGTCCACCGGCAGGAGCCCCTTGGCCAAGTCGCGGCCCAGGACCGCTTCGATGCGCTTGAGGTCATCGGTGAAGGAGTCTGCGCCTTTCTCGCAGGGGAACTGCAGGGCCATCCGGCTCTCGGATTTGTAGGAGAAGTGGACCCGCGGGTTGGCCAGGGCCGCTTCTTCCACGACGGCCGACAAGCGGCTCTTCTCGAAGGCGTCGGATTTAAGGAACTTGAGCCGGGCCGGCGTGTTGAAGAAGAGGTCTTCCACGAGGATCGTGGTCCCCGGAGCCGCGGGGGCCGGGCCTTGGGAGACGATCTTGCCGCCCTTGGCTTCCACCTTCCAGCCTTCTTTGGCGCCGCGCAGGCAGCTTGTCAGCGTCAGCTTCGACACCGCCGCCACCGCGTAGAGGGCTTCCCCGCGGAAGCCGAAGGTGCCCAGGCTCTGCAGGTCCTCCAGCGTCTTGATCTTGCTGGTGGCATGGCGTTCCAGGCTCAGCGCGCAGTCTTCGGGGCTCATCCCGGAGCCGTTGTCCGATACGCGCAAGGACTTCCGCCCCGCTCCCGTGGCCTCCACCGAGATCCGGTCGGCGCCCGCGTCCAAGGAGTTCTCCAGCAGCTCCTTGAGCATGGAGGCCGGGCGCTCGATCACTTCGCCGGCGGCGATGCGGCTGGCGACGTCCGGGGGCAGGCGCGCGATGCGGGCCATGGTCAGAGTTTTTTCTTGAGCGCGTTCAAGGCCGACAGCGCGTCCATCGGCGTCATCACGTCGGTGTCGAGCAGGCGCAGGGCATGCAGGATCGGATGCTCGTCGAAGAGCGGCAGCTCCGGGGCGGCGCCGGGCTCCTTGCGGCCGCCGGCCACCTTGCCGGACGCGGAATCGTTCTCGAGATTGGCCAGGATCTCGCGGGCGCGGGCTAAAAGCCCGGCCGGCAGCCCCGCCAGGGCGGCCACGTGGATGCCGTAGGAACGGTCGGCTGGCCCCTTCGAGATCTTATGAAGGAAAACCACCTCGGTGCGGCCCTCGGCGTTGGTCCACTCGCGCGCTTCCACGTTCGCGTTCTCGACGCCGGGCAGCAGGCGCGCCAGCTCGGTGAGCTCGAAATAGTGCGTGGCGAAGAGGACCCGCGGGCCGCGCGGGCCGTCCGGGCCGGGGGCGGCGTAGCTCTGGTGCAGGTGCTCGATCATCGCCCAGGCGATGGAGATCCCGTCGAAGGTGGAGGTGCCGCGGCCGACCTCGTCTAAGATCACCAGGCTGCGCGCCGTCGCCGAGCGCAGGATGTGGGAGGTTTCCTTCATCTCCACCATGAAGGTCGAGGAGCCTTGCGCCAGCGCGTCCTGCGAGCCGATGCGCGTCAGGATCTTGTCGACGATGCCGATGCGCGCCGAGCGGGCCGGGACGAAGGAGCCGATCTGGGCCATGACGGCGATCAGCGCGTTTTGGCGCAGGAACGTGGATTTGCCGGACATGTTGGGCCCGGTCAGGATGATGATCTGAGGGTCCCGGGCGTTGACCAGCAGCGAGTTCGGCACGAAGGTGCCGGAGGGCAGCAGCGCGGAGAGGACGGGGTGGCGGCCTTCAAGGATGTCGAGCTCGTGGCTCAGGTCGACCTTGGGGCGGACCAGCTCGTGCAGGGCGGCGGCTTCCGCCAGCGAGTGGAAGACGTCGAGCTCGGCTAGAAAGCCCCCGAGGCGCAGCAGCACGTCGTGACATTTGAGGGTCTCCTCGCGCGCTTCCTCGAAGAGCCGCTGCTCCAGGCGCAGGATCTTCTCCTCGGCGCCCAGGATGCGGTTCTCCAGCTCCTTGAGCTCGGGGGTGATGTAGCGCTCGGCGTTGGTCAGCGTCTGCTTGCGGCTGTAGCGCGCCGGCACTTTGGCGCAATGGGTCTTGGTCACCTCGAAGTAGTAGCCGAAGATCGAGTTGTACCCGGCTTTGAGCGAGCCGATGCCGGTCGACCGGCGCTCGGCGGCCTCGAGCTTCTCCAAGAAGCCCTGGCTGTCGTTCTTGAGACTGCGCAGCTCGTCGAGCTCGGCGTGGACGCCGTCCTTGATGAGCCGGCCGTCGGACAGGCGCGCCGGAAGCTCGGCCTCCAGGGTGCGGTCGAGGTAGCCGTGCAGTTCCTTGACCTTCTCGGCCGTCTGGCGCAGGTGGTTGGCCAGCTCGGAGAGGCCCGGTGAGAAGCGGCTTTCGGACAGCCAGGTCTCCAGGGCGGGCAGTTGGCCGAGCGAGCTGCGCAGCGCGCCCAGGTCGCGCGGCCCGGCCTGGCGGGTGCTCAGGCGGCTGATGCAGCGCGGCAGGTCGGCTACCTGCTCAAGGATGTCGGAGAGGGCTTTGCGTTCGGAGGGCTTGTCATGCAGGTCTTCGACGCAATTCTGGCGCAGCTCGATCTCGGAGAGGTCCGTCGAGGGGTGCAGCAGCCAGGTCTTGAGCTTGCGGCTGCCCATCGCGGTGCGGCACCGATTCAAAAGCCCCCATAGACTGTGTTTTCGGTCTCCGGAGGCGGAATCGACCAGTTCCAGGGTGCGGATCGCCGTCTCGTCGAGCTGCATCTGGGAGCCGGATTCGCGGTATAAGGGAGTGAGTAGTTCTTTAAGGTGAAATTGGGAGCGCGCCACGTAGCGCCGCGCGCGCAGGGCGGCGCGGGCGGCCAGGTGGTGGTTGGTCCAGACCGACTCTTTGACCCAGGCCGGCGGCGCGCCTTCGTCGGCCGCCGCCTCATCGACGGTCAAGCAGACGCCGGCCGGCAGCAGCTCGCGCAGGCGCAGGCCTTGGGCCGTCTGCGGCCCGGCCACGACTTCCGCCGGGCCGATGCGGGCCAGCAGGTCGAAGAGCTTGCGGCTGCCGCGGTCGTTCAAGGTCTGGGTGGCCCAGAACTCGCCGGTGGACACGTCGATGCAGGCCGCGCCCCAGCCTACGATATCGTGCTTGAGAGCGACCAGGAAATTGGTGGCGGTCGGCTCCAGCAGGTCGTCTTCGATGATGGTGCCGGGCGTGATCAGGCGCGTCACCGCCCGCCTGACGATCTTCTTGGTCTTGGATGCTTCCTCCATCTGCTCGGCGATGGCCACTTTATGCCCGGCCTTGAGCAGCTTGGCGATGTAGGTGCGGCTGTTGTGGTAGGGGATGCCGCACATGGGCACGCCCTGGCGCGAGGTCAGCACCAGGCCCAAGAGCGGCGCGGCGGCCTGGGCGTCGGCGCCGAACATCTCGTAGAAATCCCCGAGGCGGAAGAAAAGGATGGCCTGGGGCGTGCCGGCCTTGAGCTCTTGGTACTGCCGCATCACGGGCGTGTCGGGCAGCGCATCCGTCGGGGGCATGCCGTATTTTAGCAGATTTACGACTACGGGAAGCCCCCGGGCGAGGGCGGGTGTTGACAGCGGCCTGTCCCATATGGGACCATTGGACCTACTAAGGGACTAGGCCCTTTGGTCCCATGACGCGCGGGGGTATATGAAAAAGCATCTGGTGTCGGCGGCGGTGTTGCTCTCTTTGGCGTTCCTGGGGCTGGTCTTCGTTCCCCAGAATCACAGCGTCTGCGACGGTTTCTTGCCTGAGAACGACCTGAAGATCCCCGTGGGCGACGTCAACGCCCTGGGCATCGACCAGGCCTCCTTCAACGCCGTCTTGGACCGTGTCGAGAAGCTCTATACGCCCATCATCGCGGCCAAGGGCGGCAAGCTCGTCGTCAACCGCCGCTGGGACGATGCCACGGTCAATGCTTCGGCCAACCAGCAGGGCAGCACCTGGTTCATCAACATGTACGGCGGCTTGGCGCGCCATCAGGCTATCTCGGCCGAAGGCTTCGCGCTGGTCGCCTGCCATGAGATCGGCCACCACATCGGCGGCTTCCCCAAGATCTCGGGCCGCTGGGCCACCAACGAGGGCGGGGCCGACTACTTCGCCACGCTCAAGTGCCTGCGCCAGGTCTTCACCGGCAGCGAGAATACCGCCGCCCTGGACCCGGTCGCCGTCAAAGCCTGCGGCGAGCTCTTCCCCGAAGCCGGCGCCCGCAAGCTCTGCGAGAGCAACGGCATGGCCGGGATGTCGGTCGCGGTCCTTTTCCAGGCCCTGCGCAAGCAGCCGACGCCCCCGACCTTCGGCACGCCGGACCCTTCCGTCGTGACGCGGACCAACGATGCCCACCCGGACACGCAGTGCCGGCTGGATACCTACTTCCAGGGCGGCCTTTGCACGAAGCCCGTCTCCGAGGACGTCTCCAACAGCGCCCCGGCTCCGGGAGCCTGCACCGTCGCCAACGGCTTTACCGCCGGCATCCGCCCTCGCTGCTGGTACAAGGCGCCCGCGGGCCAGGAAGCTCCGGCGATGGTCTCCCGTCCGTCGACTGCGCCTAGCGTGAAGACCGTCGGCGAAAGCCTGGAAGCGCTGCGCAAGGCGCTGGCGGGAAGCGGCCGCTAGCCGCCGAACCGTCATAGCTCGAAGATAAGACCGAGCTCAGGAGCCTGATCTTGCGGCTCTTGAGCTCGGTTCTTTTTGAGGGAGAGCCAGCGCCGCCTTGACGTCTCTTTTCACCTCGGCCAAGGCCTTGGGCCCGAGGTACTCCTTGAGCACGACGCCGTCGCGGTCCAGCAGCAGGGCCAGCGGTATGCCGAAGATCCTGTAGCCGGGCACGCTCAGCCCCTCGGAGAGCAGGGCGGGGTAAGGGATTTGATGCTTCTTGACGAAGGGCGCCACGACGGGCCGGCCGTCGGCGTCCATCGCCACTCCGACGACGGAAAACCCCAGGCCCTGGAAGCCTTGATGCAGGGAGATGAGGTCGGGCAGCTCCTCCCGGCAAGGATCGCACCAGGTGGCCCAGAAGTCCAGCAGCACCACTTTCCCGCGAAAGCTCGACAGCAAGATCTCCTTGCCCGTCAGGTCCGGCAGCTTGAGCTCGGGCGCTTCTTGGCCGACTGCGGCGGCGGGGAGCCTCGGCTCGGGAGCCTTGCCGCAGGCGCCCAGCGCGAGGAAGCCGGCCAGAGCGAGCTCGCGCATGTCAAAGGGCGAACTTTTGGAAGAAGCTGGGGAAGAGGGAGATGAGCTTGGTCAGCCGGCCCGCGAAGATCAGGCTGCCGACGCAGATCAGGAGCAGGCCGGCGGCGACCTCGCCCCAGCGGATATAGCGCTTGTAGCGCCGGAAGAACTCAAGGAAGGCGTTGAGGGCGAAGCCGGTGAGGATGAAGGGAAGCCCCAGTCCCAGCGAGTAGACGAAGAGCAGCGTCATGCCTTGCCCGACGCTCTCCTGCGTGGCCGCCAAGGCCAGGATGCCGGCCAGGATCGGCCCGATGCAGGGCGTCCAGCCGAAGGCGAAGGCCAGCCCCATCAGGAAGGCTCCGAAATAGCTCGGCGCCACGCCGGTGGCGTTGACGCGCTTCTCATAATAGAGCCATTTGATGGGCAGGAGGCCGGTCGTGTGCAGGCCGAAGAGGATGATGATGACGCCGGCGACCTTGCTCAAGACGTCCATGTGCGAGGCCAGAAGCGCGCCGACGGCGGAGGCCGAAGCGCCCAGCGCGGTGAAGACGCAGGCGAAGCCCAGCACGAAGAACAGGGAGCCGAGACCGGCTTTGCGCATGACCGTCTTGCGGTCGACCCCCTTAGACAGCTCTTCCAAGGATAGCCCGGACATGAAGGAGATGTAGCCCGGCACCAGGGGCAGCACGCAGGGCGACAGGAAGGAGACGATCCCGGCCAGAAAAGCCGCCCCGAAGCTGACGCTGTGCATGTCGGCAGTCTAACATTTTTCGCGGAGCGGACAGCTTGAGTCCCTGTGACGGCGGCTGTTACCGGTAATAGTGAAATAGCGTTTCCATTAATTCCACCTTCGCGGCGAAGGTGAAATGAAGGGAAACGCAATCAGGGGATGCGCGCCTTGCGCTTCCGGTCGATCCAATCGTTATCGAGCTGCGCTTGGCACCGGTCGAGCTCATACAGGCCCCCTGCCGGCAGGGTCAAGAGCCGGCAGCCTAATGCTCCATAGAGCTTCTTGAGCGTGCTGAGGCGGACGTCGGCGCCTTTCTCAGCGCGGCCGACCAGTGAAGCCGAGACCCCGGCCTTCGCGGCCAGCTGCTTCCGGTTAAGATAAAAGCGGATGCGCAGGCGGCGCAAGGATTCGCCCACCGGCCATGAAGCGAAAGCGGCAGGAGTCGCCTCGCCATGCGCGATGGCGTCTCGGACCGGGTCATTGAAATCCATCAGGCCCTTCATACCCTATATACGACTTACCCCCCAAAAAAGTTCCCTCATTTTCGCTATCATACCCCTATGCTGAAGGCCCGTCGCTACGAGCTGGCCCATGCGCGGCTCGACCCCGCTTCTGCCTTGGCGCGCTGGCTGAAGCTCTCCGGCTCCTCCCAGGGCTTCGTCATCGAGAAGACCGACGCCGGCCAGGACCTCGCCTTCGTCGCCGCCGCGCCCTTCGAGGTCCTGCGTGCCGGGCCCAAGACCAAGGGCAACGCTTTCGACCGCTTGGGCCGCAAGCTGGCCTCCTATAAAACTTCCGCCACGCCCTATTCGACCGGAGCCTTCGGCTATCTGGCCTATGAGATGTCGCGCCACCTGGAGGCGCTCCCCGCCCGGCTGGACCTGGCCGAGGAAGCCCTTCTGATGCTCTTCCCGCAGATATTGGTCCTTGACCGACGGGCCGGGCGCGCCTTCCTGACGCAGACCCGCCCCGGCAAGGTCAAAGCCGAGGCCTTGGTCGCGGCTTTCGGCCAATTGCCGCCGGCGCTCTCGGAAAAAGCCTCCCGCCAGGCCGTCCGCCTGCCTAAGATGAAGGGCACCCTCGGCCGCCCCGCTTTCCTAGACGGCGTGCGTGAGCTCAAGCGCCGCATCCGCGCCGGGGACATCTTCCAGGGCGTGCTGTCGGAGTCCTTCACGCTGCCGGTCAAGGCGGCCCCGCTCGAGGTCTATCGGACGCTGCGGCGTGAATGCCCTTCGCCTTACCTGTTCCTGCTCAAGGATGGGGAAAGCCACATCCTCGGCGCCTCGCCGGAGCGCTTGATCGCCGTCGAAGGGGGGCTGGCCCGCAACTGCCCCATCGCCGGCACGCGCCCGCGCGGCAAAACGGCCGCCTCCGACAAGCGCCTGGAGCGCGCCATGGTGCGCTCGCCGAAGGAGCGCGCCGAGCACCTCATGCTGGTCGACCTGGCCCGCAACGACCTCGGCCGCGTCTGCCGGCCCGGCACCATCAAGGTCTCCGAGCTCTTGAAAGTCCGGCGCTTTTCCAACGTCATGCATCTGGTCAGCGAGGTCGAAGGCCGCTTGGAGGAAGGCGTCGGCGCTTGGGACGCGCTCAAGGCGAGCTTTCCCGCCGGCACCGTCAGCGGCGCGCCCAAGGTGCGCGCCATGGAGTTGCTCGCGGCCTTGGAGCCCAAGGCCCGCGGCTTCTACGCCGGGGCCGTCATCCAGGCTGATTTCTCCGGCAATCTCGACTCTTGCCTGGCCATCCGCTCCATGAGCCTTAAGCGGGGCGTCGCGCGCCTGCAGGCCGGCGCCGGGATCGTCGCCGATTCCAGCCCGGAGCGGGAATATCAGGAAGTCCTCAACAAGCTGGCCGGCTTGCGCCGCGCCCTGGCTCTGCTATGATCCTCCTGCTCGACAACTATGACTCCTTCACCTACAACCTCTATCAGGCCGTGCGCGGCCTGGGCGCCGTCTGCAAGGTCGTGCGCAATGACCGGATCACGCTCAAGCAGCTGCGCGCGCTCAAGCCCGCGAAGCTGATCCTGTCACCCGGCCCCGGCCGGCCGGAGCAGGCCGGCGTCATGCTCCCGGTCCTCAAGGCGCTCTCACCGCATATCCCGACGCTGGGGGTCTGCCTCGGCCATCAAGCCATCGCGCTGGCTTACGGCGGCCGCGTCGTCGGCGCCAAGCGCCTGATGCACGGCAAGACCTGCCGCATCCGCCACGACCGCAAAGGGCTCTTCCTGGGCCTCAAGCAGGACCTGAGCGTCATGCGCTACCACAGCCTGGTCGCCGAGCGCGCTTCGCTGCCCGGCTGCCTCACCGTCACCGCCCGCGCCGACGACGGCAGCCTGATGGGCCTGCGGCACAAGGAGCATCCGGTCGAGGGCGTGCAGTTCCACCCGGAATCCATCATGACGCCGCAAGGCGTCCGCATGATCGAGAATTTCCTGAAGGGCAATTGATATGATTCTCCAAAAGGAGCCCGCTATGACCACCCGCAAAGAGACCGACACGATGGGCGAGATCCCGGTCGCCTGCGACCGCTATTGGGGCGCCCAGACCGAGCGCTCCCTGCATCACTTCCAGGCCGGCGCCGGCCGCGATACCCTGCCGCGCGAGATGATCCGCGCCCTCGGCCTGCTCAAGAAAGCCGCCGCCATCGCCAACGCCGAGCTGGGCCTGCTGCCCAAGGACAAGCTCAAGCTCATCGACGAGGCGGCTGACGAGGTCGTCTCGGGCAAGCTCGACGCGCATTTCCCTCTGGTCGTCTGGCAGACCGGGTCCGGGACGCAGAGCAACATGAACGCCAACGAGGTCATCAGCAACCGGGCCATCGAGCTTGCGGGCGGCGCCATGGGCTCCAAGAAGCCGGTGCACCCCAACGACGACGTCAACAAGTCGCAGAGCTCCAACGACACCTTCCCGACGGCCATGCACATCGCCGCCGCCGAGGTCTTGGTCCACGAGCTCAAGCCCGCCGTGGCGGCCCTGCTCAAGACCCTCGCCGGCAAGGCCAAGGAGTACCACTCCGTGGTCAAGATCGGGCGCACCCATCTCATGGACGCCGTCCCTTTGACCTTGGGCCAGGAGATCTCCGGGTGGTGCCAGATGCTGGACAACGACCTCAAGCGCATCGATCTCGTCCTGCCGCAGCTCTACGAGCTGGCTATCGGCGGCACGGCGGTGGGCACCGGCCTCAACACCCATCCCGAGTTCGCGGATAAGGCGGCGGCGCAGATCGCCAAGCTGAGCAAGCTCCCCTTCGTCAGCGCCCCCAACAAGTTCGAGGCGCTGGCCGGCCATGACGCGCTGGTCTTCGCCCACGGCGCGCTCAAGACCTTGGCCTGCTCCATGATGAAGATCGCCAACGACGTGCGCTGGCTGGCCTCCGGACCCAGGGCCGGTCTGGCGGAGCTGCGCATCCCCGAGAACGAGCCCGGCTCCTCCATCATGCCCGGCAAGGTCAATCCCACGCAGAGCGAGGCCGTGACCATGATCTGCGCGCAGGTGCTCGGCAACGACGTGGCCGTCAACATCGGAGGCGCCTCGGGCAACTTCGAGCTGAACGTCTTCAAGCCCCTCATCATCCACAACTTCCTGTCCTCGGCCAAGCTCTTGGCGGCCGGCTGCCGGGGTTTTGAAGAGCACTGCGCCCGCGGCCTGGAAGCCGACAAGAAGCGCATCGACGAGCTCATGCGCCGGTCGCTCATGCTGGTCACCGCCCTCAATACCCACATCGGCTACGACAAGGCGGCCAAGATCGCCAAGACCGCCCACGGCGAAGGCCTGACGCTCAAGGAAGCGGCGCTCAAGCTCGGCTTCGTCGACGAGAAGCAGTTCGACGCCTGGATCAAGCCGGAAGAGATGACAAGGCCCGGTCTTTAGCGTGGCTCTGAACCAAGGCGAGCTGATCCGCCGCATCGCTTCCGTCGTCGGCCATGAGCTGCGCAACCCGCTGGCCGTCATCAACAACTCCGCCTACTTCGTCAAGACGAAGCTCTTCCAGGGCAAGCTCGACGCCAAGGTCGAGAAACACCTGGGCATCATCGCCGCCGAGGTGGCGCGCGCCGACAAGATCATCGGCCGGATGGTCGCGTACTCGCGCCCCATCGAGTTCAAGGCGACCTCGGGGTCCTTGGCCGCCTGCGTGGAAGCGGCGCTGGCCGAAGCTCCGCTGCCCGACGGGGTCACGCTCGACAAAAAGCTCAAGGATGTTATGCTTGCGCTCGACGTGGCGCTCGTGACGCAGGCGGCGCGCGACCTGATCGACAATGCGGTGGAGGCGATGGACGGCAAGGGCCGCTTGAGCGTGGCCGTCGGTTTGGCGGGGGGGCGGCCGGAGCTGCGCGTCGCCGATAGCGGACCGGGCCTTCCCGCGGGAAAAGAGAAGGATATCTTCGAGCCCTTTTTCACGACCAAGCCCAAGGGTCTGGGCCTGGGCCTGGCATCGGCCCACCGGACCGCCGAGGCCCATGGCGCCGTCCTTAGCGCCGAAAAGGGCCCGGGCGGAGGCGCCGTCTTCAGGCTGGTCTGGCCGGCATGCGGGAAATGAACTTTTGAAGTGCCCGAAGTGCGCCACGGCGCTGGCGACGACCGATTCACTTTGCGCGCAGTGCGGCGTGGACGTCTTGGCGGCCATGGAGGCGCGCGCGGCGTCGAGCGTCGTTCCCCGGGTGGCGCGCACGCGCAAGTCCGACGCGCGCGGCCCGGGCGTGGGGATCGCGTTCGCGGCGGCGGCGTTCTTGGCCATGGCCTTCGTCTGGAAGCAGCTGTCTCCGGCCGTCGGCCCGCCGCCCTGGGGCGCCGTCGAGGACCTGCGCTACCACTTCACCGTGATCGCGCCGGCCGGCTGGGTGGTCGACCATACGGCGCAGCCGCGGGGCGCCTCGGCCGAGGTCCTCAGGCTGGGCCAGGGAGCCACCAACATCTCCGTCGTGGTCGGCCCCAGCGACCTCTTCGAGGAGGCCGCGTCCAAAGACGGCGCCGCCGCCCTGCTTCGGGCGCAGTTCAACGGCGCCCAGCCCCGCCTGGAGTCCATCGAGACGCTTGACATCGACGGCTTGAAAGCGACGCGCCTGTCGGCCTCCGGCGGGCGGGTCGTCATGCCGTCTTCCAGCGCCGGCGGTCTGCACCCGAGCCTTGAAAGCCTGGAGTTCTCGGGTGTTTTGGTCTTGGTGCCGGGGGCCGGGCAGACCTACCTGATCAAGGTCAGCTCGGACCGCGGCGAGCTGCAGCGGCAGAAGAAGGCCGTCGACGGCTTCCTGGCCAGCTTCCGGGTCACCAAGCGCCCCTGGCCGTCCTTCTAGGTTGTTATAATACCTCATGCTGCCGACGCTCAAGCTCCTCCTCGACGGTAAAGCGCTCGACCGGGCCCAAGCCCGCCGCGCCATGGGCGAGCTGATGGAAGGCCGGGCCACCCAGGCGCAGATCGGGGCTTTTTTGGCGGCCCTGCGCCTGCGCGGCGAGACCTTCGAGGAGCTGGTCGGCTTCGCCGAGGCCCTTCGCGAGCGCGCCGTGCCGGTGAAGGTGAACCGCTCGCCCTTGCTCGACACTTGCGGTACCGGGGGAGACGGCGGGGGGACCTTCAACGTGTCGACGACTGCGGCGTTCATTGCAGCGGGAGCCGGAGCCGCTGTGGCCAAGCACGGCAACCGTTCGGTGTCGTCTCGCTGCGGCTCGGCCGACGTGCTGGAGGCCTTGGGCGTCAAGACCGAGGTGGCTCCGGAGCAGGCCGCGCGCTGCGTAGAGGAGGCTGGGGTGGGGTTCTTGTTCGCGCCCGCCCTGCATCCGGCCGTGCGCCATGCGGGCCCGGCGCGCAAGGAGCTGGGCAGCCGCACGGTTTTCAACCTGCTGGGGCCGCTGGTCAACCCGGCGGGAGCCAAGCGGCAGCTCTTGGGCGTCTACGCGGTCTCCCTGGTGCCGGTGGTGGCGCGCGCGCTGCAGGCGCTCGGCAGCGAAGAAGCGCTGGTGGTCTCGTCTTGCGACGGGCTCGATGAGTTCTCGTTGCTGGCCCCGTCCCGCGTGGCGCATCTGAAGGATGGGAAGATACGCGAGTACGAATTCGACCCGTCCTCGCTGGGCTTGAGCCGATACCCGCGCGAGGCTTTCGCGGGGGGCGGCGCCGAGGACAACGCGAAGATCCTGCTGGGCGTGCTTCGCGGCGTGAAGGGCGCGGCCAGGGACCTGTCCTTGCTCAACGGGGCGGCGGCCCTGATCGCCGCCGGGCTGGCGGGGGATTTCCCGGAGGCGTTGGAAAAGGCCGGGGAGTCGGTGGACGGCGGCCGGGCTTTGAAGGCGCTCGAGGACCTCAAAAGGCTGAGCCATGAGTGAGGCGGGCGGAGTGCTGACGCGCATCGCCATGCACACGGAGACCCGGGTGCGGCGCTTCAAGGAGCAGACGCCGGTGGAGGCCCTGCGCGAGGGGTTCCTCTACAAGCGGGAGCCGCAGGCCTTCTCGGCGGCCTTCTGCGGACCGCAGCCGCGGGTGATCGCCGAGGTCAAGTTCGCCTCTCCTTCCCAAGGCTTCCTGACCCAACGCAAGCCTTCGACGGAGGAGGCCCTGCGGGTGGCGGGCTCTTACCTGAGCAACGGGGCGGCGGCCTTGTCCATCCTGACGGAGCGCCACTTCTTCGCGGGCGCGCCGGATCATCTGGCCGGCGTGCGCTTCCGTCATCCGAAGGCGCTCATCCTCATGAAAGACTTCTTCATCGACCCGTATCAGCTGGAGCTGGCGCGCGCTTGCGGGGCGGACTGCATCCTGCTCATCGCGGCCTTGTTGGGCGAGAAGCTGGGGGAGTTCCATGCGGCGGCCAAAGCGCTGGGGCTTTCGGCGCTGGTCGAAGTCCATACGGAAGCCCAATTACGCGCGGCCCAAGCCGTGGAAGCCGAGCTCATCGGGGTCAACAGCCGGGATCTCAAGACCCTGAAGACGGATCTGGGCGTGGCGCGGGCGTTGGGGCCGATGGCGCCGGGCTCGCTCTTGATCGCCGAGAGCGGCATCTCGACCCGGCAGGACCTAGACGAGCTGACGGCCTGCGGTTACCGGGGATTCCTGGTGGGCACGACTTTGATGAAGACGCAGGACCCGGGCCAAGCTTTGGCGGACCTGCTGCGCGCATGAGGATCAAGGTCTGCGGGCTGACGCGGGTGCAGGACGTGAAGCTGGCTTGCGAGCTGCGCGCCTGGGCGGTGGGTTTTATCTTTGCGCCCAGCCCCCGGCAGGTGACGCGCGACCAGGCGCGAAAATTGCGCGGCGAGGTGATCCCGGGGATCAAGGTGGTGGGGGTGTTCGCCGACGCCAACCGGGAAGAGGTGCTGCTGGCTTTGCGGGACTGCCCTTTGGATGCGCTCCAGTTCCACGGTAAGGAGACGCCGGAGGAGTGTGAGGGCTATCCGGTGCCGGTCTGGAAGGCGCTGACGCTCAACGGGGCGGAAGATCTGCCGCTGATCCGGACTTATAAGACCGTCGAGCGCGTGCTGCTGGAGCCCAAGCGCACTTTGGCCGACCGCAAGGCGGGGCGGCTGCCGCCCATCTCCGAGCAGCGCGCCTGCTGGCAGCTGGCCTACCGGGCGCGGGCGTCCTCCGTGGTGCTGGCGGGGGGGCTCAATGCGGATAATGTGCGAGAAGCGGTCCAGCTGGGCAAGCCCTTCGCCGTGGACGTCAGCTCGGGCATCGAGAGCGGGGCGGGGATCAAGGACGAACGGAAGATGAAGGCGTTCTTCGAAGCGTTGATGTAGCCTTTTGGTTAAGGCTGTCCGTAGAGCACCCAGTAACGGCGCTGGCCCCGGGGCCAGCATGTTCCGGCAGGCCCCCTTGCCCCTCCGGCGTCCTCCTGTTACACTGAGCCGTCGAAGTCCTACAATATCCAAGATGACTGATAAGCCCGGCTATTTCGGCGCCTACGGCGGTCGTTTCGTCCCTGAAACGCTTGTAGGTCCCCTGCGCGCCCTCGAAGCCGCCTACGCCGAAGCCCGCAAGGATGCTCGCTTCAAGAAAACGCTTTCCCATGAGCTCGCCACCTTCGTCGGACGCCCCACCCCTCTCACCTTCGCCGAACGCTTGAGCAAGGACCTGAAGATAAAGCTCTACCTCAAGCGCGAAGACCTGGCCCACACCGGCGCCCACAAGATCAACAACACCGTCGGCCAAGCGCTCCTGGCCCTGCGAATGAAGAAGACCAGACTCCTCGCCGAGACCGGCGCCGGTCAGCACGGCGTGGCCACCGCCGCCGCCGCCGCCCGCTACGGCCTGGGCTGTTCTGTTTTTATGGGCACCGAGGACATGCGCCGCCAGGCCCCCAACGTCGAGCGCATGCGCCTCTTGGGCGCCGAGCTCATCCCCGTCGACACCGGCACTAAAACACTCAAAGACGCCACCAGCGAGGCCCTGCGCGTCTGGTCGGCCAACCTTGCCGATTCCTACTACGTCCTTGGCTCCGCCCTTGGCCCCCACCCCTACCCCGCCATGGTCCGAGACTTTCAGGCGATCATCGGCACCGAAGCCCGCCAACAGATATTAAGGGAAGCTGGCCGCTTGCCCTACGAAGCCGTCGCCTGCGTCGGCGGCGGCTCCAACGCCATCGGCCTCTTCAGCGCCTTCATAAAGGATAAGGCCGTCCGCCTCACCGGCGTCGAGGCCGGCGGCCATGGCATCAAGACCGGCCTTCATGCCGCCCGGTTCTCGGGAGGGCGTCCCGGCGTCCTCCACGGCACCTATACCTATCTTCTTCAAGACCAAGACGGCCAGGTCCTCAACACCCACAGCGTCTCCGCTGGTCTCGACTATCCCGCCGTCGGGCCCGAGCATGCCGGCCTGCGCGCCTTGGGACGCGCCCGATACGTCAGCGCCACCGACAGAGAAGCCTTGGCCGCTTTCAAGGCCCTCTGCAGGTTCGAGGGCATCCTGCCCGCTCTTGAAAGCTCCCATGCTCTTGCCTACGTCCTGCGCAGCCGCTTCCCCAAGAACGCCGTCGTGCTTGTGAACCTTTCCGGGCGCGGCGACAAGGACATGGGAGCTCTCTCATGAGCTTGGCTCAAGCCCTCGCCTCCCGCCGCCGCTGCGGCTTCATCCCCTTCATCACCGCCGGAGACCCCAGTCTGGCCGCTACGGCGAGATATGTCCGTACCCTCGCTGAAGCGGGGGCCGATATCATCGAGCTCGGCGTGCCCTTCTCGGACCCCATGGCCGACGGCCCCACCATCCAAGCCGCCGACCAGCGCGCCCTTAAGAGCAAAACCACGCTCCTCAAGGTCCTCGCCCTCGTTGCTAAGCTCAGACGGGGCGGCCTCAAGACCCCGATCGTCTTGTTCACTTACCTCAACCCCATTTTGGCCCTCGGCCATGGCGCCTTCGCCCGCCTTTGCGCCAAGAGCGGCGTCGACGGCGTCCTCATGGTCGACCTCCCCGTCGAAGAGGCCGGCGGCCTCCTGTCGGCTTTGAAGAAGAACGGCGTCGAATCCGTATTGTTGGCCTCGCCCACCAGTTCCGACGAGCGCCTGAAGGCCATCGGCCGAGCGTCGGGCTCCATCGTCTATTACGTCTCGCGCGAAGGCGTCACCGGAGCGCGCCGCGGGTTGTCCGCGGGCCTCGCCGCTCGCGTGAGGCTAGTCCGCCGCCTCACGGGCAAGCCCCTCATCGTCGGCTTCGGCGTGTCGACCGCTCAGCAAGCCCGCCTGCTTTCCAAAGTCGCCGACGGCGTCGTCGTCGGCAGCGCCTTGGTCGCCGCGGCCGCCTTATCCGGCAATGCCGGCTTGAAGAGACTGTCCCGGCGCCTCGTCGCCGGTCTGGGGGGACTATGCTGATCTTGATGAACGCCGACCATACCCGTGAGCAGCTCGACGGGGTCTTGGAGAAGGTCCAAGCCTTGGGCCTCAAGCCCCACGTCATCCCGGGCGCCACCAGCGTGGCCATCGGCATCACCGGCAACGGCGGCGCCCTCGACCCGCTGGACTTCACTTCGCTTCCGGGCGTGCGCGACGCCGTGCCCGTCACCAAGCCCTACAAGCTGGCCGGGCGCGATTTCAAGCACCAGGATACGACCGTCAAGATCGGCGACTACGTGCTGGGCGGCAGCGGCTTTCTCGTCATCGCCGGGCCTTGCGCCGTCGAGAGCGAGGAGCAGATGCTGCGCATCGCGCGCGCCGTCAAGAAGGCCGGCGCCCAGCTCCTGCGAGGCGGCGCCTACAAGCCCCGCACCTCGCCCTACAGCTTCCAGGGCTTGGGCAAGAAGGGCCTCGAGCTTTTGGCCATGGCGCGCAAGGAGACCGGCATGCCCATCGTCACCGAGGTCCTGGACCAGCGTTCCCTCGACGACGTGGCCGAGTACGCCGACGTCCTGCAGGTCGGGGCGCGCAACATGCAGAACTTCTCTTTATTGAAGGACTTGGCCAAGATCCGCAAGCCCATCATGCTCAAGCGCGGCCTCTCGGCCACCCTCGAGGAGTGGCTGATGTCGGCCGAGTACCTGCTCAGCGAGGGCAACACCCAGCTCTTCCTCTGCGAGCGCGGCGTGCGCACCTTCTCCGACCATGCCCGGAACACCCTCGACCTGACCGTGGTCCCCGCCGTCAAGGAGATCAGCCACCTGCCCATCATCGTCGATCCCAGCCATGCCACCGGCGTGCGCAGCCGCGTCGCCCCCATGGCGCGCGCCGCCGCCGCCTGCGGGGCGCACGGCATCATGGTCGAGGTGCATGACGACCCGAAGCGGGCGCTCTGCGACGGCGCCCAGGCCTTGAGCCCCGAGGATTTCACCCTGCTGATGGGCGACCTCGGCCGCATCACCGCCGCCTTGGGCGGAGGCTTGGCGGCCAAGGCATGAACCGAAGCATATCCGGCGGCCGGCGCCTGCTCGGCAAGGTGCGCATGCCGGGCGACAAGTCGATCTCGCACCGCGCGCTCATCCTGGGCGCCATGGCCGAAGGCACCACCGGCATCGAAGGCCTGGCTCCCGGGCAGGACGTCCGCTCCACCTGGCGCTGCCTGCTTGCCTTGGGCGTGCCCATCACCTCTCGCGGCAACCGCGTCACGCTCAAGGGCCTGGGCTGGCGCGGGCTCAAGGAGCCTCGGGTGGCGTTGGACGCCGAGAACTCCGGCACCACCATGCGCCTGCTCATGGGCGTCTTGGCCGGCAACCCCATCTTGACCGAGCTCACCGGCGATGATTCCTTGCGCCGCCGGCCCATGGAGCGCGTGGCCCAGCCTTTGAACCTGATGGGCGCCACCATCACGATGAAGAACGGCCGGGCCCCGGTCACCATCAGAGGCGGCGCGCTCAAAGGCATCGACTACGTCTCGCCCGTGGCCAGCGCCCAGGTCAAGTCCGCCGTGCTGCTGGCCGGGCTGCTGGCCCTCGACAAGACGTCCTTCACCGAGCCTGTTTTGAGCCGCGACCATACCGAGCGCATGCTGCCGCTCTTCGGCATCGTGCCCGAGCGCGAGGGCTTCAAGGTGACGGTGACCGGCGGCCTGTATCTTGCCGGCGCCCAGGTCTTCGTGCCGGGCGACGCGTCCTCGGCCGCCTTCTGGGTCGTGGCGGCGTCGCTGCTCCAAGGCAGCGACCTTCATATCGTCGAAGTGGGCGCCAACCCGACGCGCATAGGGTTCTTGGATGTGCTGGCCCGCATGGGCGCCGCCGTGCGAAGGCGCGACACCGCCCCCGTGAAGGAAGGCGGCGAGCCCTTGGCCGACCTCCTGGTCCGCCCCGCCGCGCTCACGGCGGTGGAGGTCGCGGCCGCAGAAGTGCCCGGCCTCATCGACGAGGTGCCCATCCTCGCGCTGGCCGCGTCGCGGGCGCAGGGCGTCAGCCGCTTCCGGGGGCTCTCGGAGCTGCGCCACAAGGAGAGCGACCGCTTGGCCGGCATCGCCGCCCTCTTGACCGCTTTCGGCGCCGACGCCCGCGTCGAAGGCGACGACCTCGTCGTCACGGGGCCCTGCCGGCTGAAGGCGGCGCGCGTGGACTCCGGCGGCGACCACCGGATGGCGATGACGGCGCTCGTGGCCGGCGCCCTGGCCGAAGGCGAGACCACCGTCGAGCGGGCGGAGTGCGTCGACATCTCGTATCCGATGTTCTACGAGGACTTCACCAGGGCCCTGCAGGCATGAAGCGCGTCAAAGCGGCGCTCCTAGGGGATCCCGTCTCGCATTCGCTGTCCCCGCGGCTTTTCGAGCGGATAGGACGGCGGCTGAAGACTGCGGTGGCCTACGACGCCATCCGCGTCGGCCCGGGAGACCTGGATTGCGCCGTGGCCTTCCTGCGCCGCGGCAAGTACGCTGGATTCAACGTGACCATACCGCTGAAGGAATCCATCATCTCCCAGCTCGACGCGCTCACGCCCGAAGCTCGCGCCATCGGCGCCGTCAACGCGGTCAAGCTCGGCCGCCGGGCCGTGGGCCACAACACCGACGCCGCGGGCTTCCGGGACGCCTTGCTCGAGACGGGCTTTTCGCCCGCGAAAAGGCCGGCGCTCGTCTTCGGCGCGGGCGGCGCCGCCAGAGCGGTCGGTTATGCCCTGGGGCTTTGCGGCGCCTCCCGGGTCCGCTTCTGCGCGCGGAGCGCGCCCCGCGCCCGTCAGACGGCGCGGGATCTGGGAAAGGCGTTCCCCAAGACCCGGTTCTCGGCGGGCCAGGCCGTCTCCGCGCCGCTCTGGGTCAACGCCACGCCGCTGGGCATGAAGGGCTTTCCCCAGCGCTCGCCGGCCCCCAAGGGGCTGGGCGGCTGCGAACTGGCCTTCGACCTCGTCTACGGGCGCAAGACGCCGTTCTTAAAACAGGCCCGGGCGTCGGGTTCCGAGACCGTCGACGGCTTATCCATGCTGGCCTATCAGGCCCTGCGCGCTTGGGAATTCTGGTTCAAGCCGTTGCCCGCGCCGCGCCGTCGCGCTTTGAAAACCGCTATCATCAGGGGGCTGCCATGAACTTGCGCTATCTGACGGCGGGAGAATCGCACGGGCCGGCTCTCGTCGGCATACTCGAGGGCCTGCCCGCCGGCCTGGCCTTGGACGCCGCCTACCTGCAGGGTGAACTCATACGCCGCAAGCGCGGCCACGGCCGCGGCAACCGGCAGAAGATCGAGGCCGACCGGGTGGAGATCCTCTCCGGGGTGCGCCACGGCAAGACGCTGGGCAGCCCTTTGGGCTTGCTCATCGTCAACCAGGATTTCAAGAACTGGGAACACATCATGGCGGTCGCGCCCGACGCCGCCGGCGACAAGCGCCGCGTGTCGGTGCCGCGCCCGGGACATGCCGACCTGGTCGGCGCCCTCAAGTACGGCTTCGAGGATATGCGCAACGTGCTCGAGCGCTCCAGCGCCCGGGAGACGACGATGAGGGTCGCGCTGGCTTCGGCCGCCCGGCGCTTCCTTGAGGAATGCGGCGTCTCGGTCGCCAGCCGCGTGGTGTCGATCGGCGGGGTCTTCGACGCTTCGGCCTGGACGGCAAAGGTCTCTTCCCTCAACGCCCGCGCCGACGCCTCCGCGGTGCGCTGCACCGACGCCAAGTCTTCGGCGGCGATGGTGGCCGCCATCGACGCGGCCAAGGCCGAGGGCGACACCTTGGGCGGCGTCTTCGAGGTCTACGCCGGCCCCTTGCCCGTCGGCCTGGGCAGCTACGTCCAATGGGATCGCCGCTTGGAAGCCCCCTTGACTGCGGCCTTGATGTCGCTCAACGCCATCAAGGGCGTGGAGGTCGGCCTGGGCTTCCGCTCGGCCCGCTTGCCCGGTTCGCAGGTGCATGACGAGCTCTGGCCGCGCGGCAGGAAGGTCGCCTACAAGAGCAACCGCTCCGGCGGCATCGACGGCGGCATGACGACGGGCCAGACGCTAGTCTTGCGCGCGGCGATGAAGCCTTTGGCCACCCTGATGAAGCCGCTGGCCTCCGTCGACCGGCGCACGGGGAAAGCCGCCAAGGCGCATATCGAGCGCTCCGACGCCTGCGCCGTGCCCTCGGCCGCCGTCATCGGCGAATCCTTGGCCGCGCTGGTCTTAGCCGACGCCGTGCTGGCCAAGTTCGGCGGCGATTCGATGCGCGAGATCCTGCCGCGCCTCAGGAGCTGGAAGCCGTGAACGTCTACCTGACCGGCTTCATGGGCTCGGGCAAGAGCGTCGTCGGCGCGGCGCTGGCGCGCCTTCTGCGCCGGCCCTTCGTCGATCTGGACCGGCAGATCGAGCGAGAGGTCGGCTTGACGGTGGCGGCGATCTTCGAGGGCGGCGAGGCGGTCTTCCGCCGCAAGGAAGGGCAGGTCCTGCGGCGCGTCTCCATCCGGCGCGGCTGCGTCGTCGCCTTGGGCGGCGGGACCCTGCTCGACGCGGAGAACCGCAAGCGCGTGGCGCTATCAGGCGTCTTGGTGCGGCTGACCTGCGGGGAAGCGGAGCTCTGGCGGCGGCTCAAGCCCGATTTGGCCGTGCGTCCCCTGCTCGACGGTCCCGCGCCGCGAAGGGCCTTGAGCCGACTGCTCCGGGCGCGCCGCGGGGCTTACAAGGACGCCGCCTTCTCGCTATCGACGACTCGCCGCAGCCCTAAAAAAGCGGCCGACATGATCGCCGCGTGGCTGAAGAAGAGATGAGCCGCTTGCTGGTAGGGCCGGGCGCCTCGCGCGGGCCTTGGGCCAAAGGGCTGTCGCCGGCCAAGCGCTTGATGCTTGTCTCCGAGCCGGGAGCCTTCGGGCGCTTCGGGCCCGCGCTCCTCAAGGGCCTTCGCCGCGCCGGCTGGGCCGTCTCCACCCATCTGCTGCCGCAGGGCGAAGGGGCTAAGGACTGGAAGCGAGTCGAGCGGCTCCTGAGCGCCCTGGCCGAAGCCGGTGTCGGGCGCGACGGCGCGCTGGCGGCTTTGGGCGGAGGCGCGGTCACCGACGCCGCGGGCTTTGCGGCCAGCGTCTATCTGCGCGGCATCCCCTGGGCCTGCTTGCCCACGACCTTGCTCGGCCAGCTCGACAGCGGCTTGGGCGGCAAGACGGGCGTCAACCTCGCCCAGGGCAAGAACCTAGCCGGAGCTTTCCATCAGCCGGCCGTCGTCGTCTGCGACACTACCTTCCTCGCCAGCCTGCCTTTGCGCGAGCGCCTGTCGGGCTTGGCGGAGGCGGTGAAGGTGGCGCTGGTCTTCGAGCCGGCCTTCTATGATTTCCTCACTCGCAGGTGGGGGCTTTTGCTGGAAGGCGACCCTCGCGCCACCGAGGCGGTCGTGCGCCGCACGGGCGCCTGGAAGCTCAAGATCGTGGCCCAAGACGAGCGCGAGACCAAGGGCCGCCGCGAGCTGCTAAACTTCGGCCACACCTTGGGTCATGCCTTGGAGAAGGAAGCGGGCTACGGCGCGCTGCGCCACGGCGAGGCGGTCTTCTGGGGGATGCGCGCGGCGCTGAGGCTCTCCGTGCTGCGGGCGGGCTTTTCGAAGGCCCGGGCGGCGGAGCTCGAGTGCTTCCTCGCATCGGCGCCGGTCATCGTGCCCGGATCCGTCTCGCCGTTCAAGCTGGCCGCGGCTTGCCTGCGCGACAAGAAGGCGCGCGGCGGGAAGGCGCGCTTCGTCCTCTTGCGCCGCCCCGGCCGGCCGGTGGTCAAAACGATCTCTCAAGCCGACCTTTTGAAGGTCGCACGCGGACTCTTGGAGCAGTCATGAACCTCTTGATCCTGCACGGGCCCAACTTGAACCTTCTGGGCGAGCGCGAGCCCGAGGTCTACGGGACGATGACCTTGCGCCAGCTCGACGCGAAACTCCGCAAGCATGCCGGCCGGCGCGCCAAGCTCAAGATCTTCCAGTCGAACCACGAGGGCGTCTTGATCGACCTGATCCACCGCCACCGCAAGTGGGCCGGCGGCTTGGTCTTCAACCCCGGCGCTTACAGCCACTACAGCTACGCCCTGAGAGACGCGGTGGCCGGCTCGCAGATCCCCACCGTAGAGGTCCATTTGTCCGATATCATGCGGCGGGAGGCCTTCCGCAAGAAGTGCGTCATCGCCCCGGTCTGCTTGAGGCAGGTCTCGGGCAAAGGGGTCGGGTCTTATCTGGAAGGCATGGACTTCCTGCTGCGCAAGGCGCTATGACCCAAGCCGAGCAGATCCTTGCCCTGACCCGCAGCATCAACGGGCTCTTCGTGGGCAAAGAGGAGGTGGTGCGCCTGACGGTGGTGACCCTCCTGGCGCGCGGCCATCTCCTCATCGAGGACGTTCCCGGCATCGGCAAGACGCTCTTGGGAGTCGCGCTGGCCCGTTCCATCGACGCCTCCTTCAAGCGCGTCCAGTTCACCAACGACCTGCTGCCTTCCGACATCCTGGGCTTGTCGGTCTTCAACCAGCAGGGAAGCACGTTCGAGTTCAAGCCGGGCCCGATCTTCAGCCATGTCGTCCTGGCCGACGAGATCAACCGCTCCACGCCCAAGACCCAGTCGGCGCTCTTGGAGGCGATGAACGACCTGCAGGTGACCATCGACGGCCGCACCCACGCCCTGCCTTTGCCCTTCCTGGTGCTGGCCACGCAGAACCCGGTCGAGTACCACGGCACCTTCCCGCTGCCCGAGGCCCAGCTCGACCGCTTCCTGATGCGCATCCAGATCGGCTACCCCTCGCCGGCCGACGAGAAGAAGATCCTGCGCGAGAAGGACCTGGCGGCCCAGGTCAGGGAGTCCAAGCCGGCCCTTTCGCGCGACGAGGTCCTCGCGCTCCAGGCCGCCGCCGAGGCGGTGCGCGTCGACGAGGCGCTGCTCGACTACATCGTGCGCATCGCCGAGTCCACCCGGAGGTCCGGCTCGGTCAAGCTGGGGCTGAGCCCGCGCGGCGCGCTGGCCTTGACCCGGGCGGCGCGGGCCTATGCGCTGGTGGACGGGCGCGATTACTGCGTGCCCGACGACATCAAGGCCGTGGCCGTGCCGGTCCTATCGCACCGCCTGCTCCTAGACACCAGCCTCTACGGCATGGCCCGCATCAGCGAGTCGCAGGAGGCCGTGCTGGCCCTGCTGCGCGGCGTGCCCGCGCCTTAGCGCCTAAGGCTCTTCGCCCAAGCCACGATCCGCTGCCAGAGCGTCGTCGGCGCTTGACGCGGCGCCGGCGGCTCGGCGATCCGCAGGCCCCAGAGCAGGCGCTCCTGCTGCGCGGGCTCCAGGCGCAGGCCCAGCGCCCAGACCGCGGAAAGCACTTCCTGCCCCTGCATCTCCGAGAGGTCGAGCCCGGCGCGCGAGAGGATCAGCTCCACTTGCCGGCGCGCGGCGTCGAGCTCGACTCCGCCGGCGCGCCCGTTGGCCGCCGCCAGGCCCTTGGCGTCCAGCTGTCCGCTGTCGGCGGCCTGCTGGAGCAGGCGGTCGAACTCCTCGAACTCCTTGAGCTCCTCTGCGGTCAGGGAGCTCTTGCGCTTCTTAGTCTTGCCGGCCGCCGCCCGCGTCTTGAGGGCCGCCGCGGCGACGGGGTCGGGACCGGGGGCCAGCGCCTGCGCGCGGCCCCGGGGTGCCGGGACGGCCGCGTCGCGGTAGGTCAGCGGGCTGCGCGCGGCGGCCGATGGACTATAAGAGGAGGGCGTCGCGGCGTCCCGGGCAGGGGGAGCGGCCGCTTTTCCGGAGGACAAGGCCGCCGCCGCGACTCCCGGCTGCGGGTTGCCGGCGGCTAGAGCGGCCGCCGAACCGGTTTGATGATGATGCTCATGACCTCCACCGGAGGGGGCGGACCGGGCTTGAGCGGATCCCAGCGCCTGCTCCTCGAGCGCCGGGCCGAAGAGCGAGCCCTTCTTGTCCTGCAGTCCTTGGATGCTGCCCGAGGCCTTGTTCAAGGCTCCCGGCGCCAGGCCGCGGTGCTCGGGCTCGGGAGCGGCGGCGCCTTCTTGGGGCTCGTTCTCATCGCGCGGGGCGTCCGGGTCGGCGGCCGGCGCGGGGCCGGCGCCGGGACTTGAGCCTCCCAGCGGGTCTTCGCGCGGCTGTCCCGCCCCGCCGGCGGGCGGGGGCGTCCTGCCCGGCGAGGTTTTGCCCGGCGCCGTCCTGGATGTCTGGGGCGGAGCGGCGGCATCTTGGGTTTGTACGGGAGTCGTCGCGGCGGGAGCCGATCCGGTCAGCGCGCGCGCGATCTCGGCCGGCATGCTCCAGCGGCGCTGGATGACCCCGATCTCCTCCGCGCTGAGGCCGGCACAGACCTGGGCCCATTCCTCTTTGTTCTGCGGCCGGCGGCCGCGGCTGATGCCCAGGCAGCTGCCTTGGCACCATTTCTCAGCCGCGCGGATCTTGTTGTAATCGGGATCCGCCGCCGCGGTGCTGGCGAGCAGGAAAGTCAGGGTCCAAACGCTCACGGCCTTAGGTTAGCTGGAATCCTCTTCGCACGCAATGGGGGTCCAACTCCAAGTTCCCGGACTGATATGGACGAGCCGGTCAAGCCAGCCGTAGTATCGTCAAGACT
>CAZEAE010000004.1:0-143226 GCA_964510095.1 uncultured Elusimicrobia bacterium
GTAGAACGACTAAGGACTGACGAGCGACGATAGTGCTTTCACCAAAATGGTGAAATCGTCAATAGGCCGTCACATCGCTTGCATCCTGCCATTTGTATCTGTTAGAGTTTCCGCAGACGGCACTCTTGTCGTGTCATGTATTAAGGAGAGATAAATGGCCTATCAGCTCAAGAGGATCGACCCTTTCTGGCACACGCACCCCATGATCCCTACGGGTGTCGTCATCGGCGGCATCTGCGCCCTCATCGGCTACACGACGGGTAAGACGCCCGTGGCCATCCTCGGCGCCGTCTTCGCGGGCCTGGCCATCCTCGCGGCCACCCGGCCGGTCATCACCGCGCTCCTCGGCACGCTCGGCCTCTTCGGCGGCCTGACGACCTTCGTCATCGTGCCCAACCTCAGCGCGGCCGGCATGGCCCTGCCCATGAAGCTGGTCTCGACGGCGCTCTTCGCCGTCTTCTACATGGTCCTCATGGACGCCCTGGTCCTGGTCATCTCGGTGCTCTACAACCTCTTCGGCTCGACGATCGGCCTGGGCGGCATCCGCCTCGAGCTCGATGTCGTCGAGGATGCGGACGCCGGGCAGTAATGAGGATCAACGTCGTCTACGCGTCCCGCGAGCCCAACCGCGCGGGCGTCATACTGGAGGCGCTGGCGGGCGCCAATATGCAGGTGACCGTCGCGCAGAAAGCCAAGGAAGTCATGGGCCTGCTGGCGCACCGCAGCTGCGAGCTGCTCCTCGTCGGTCAAAGGCTCGTCGATGAAGAGGGCCTCGACCTCGTCAAGACGCTCCGGGCCCGCGGTCCTTCCAAGCAATTGCCCATCGTCGCCTTGGTCGAGCATGGCGAGCTGCCCGCCGCCGCCGGCGCCTCCCGCCCCGCTTACGCGGGATATTTCAACCAGCCGAAGGCCGCGCCCGCGCCGGCAGCCGGCGGCCTTGCCGCGGGCAAGGACAAGATCCCCCTGCGCCTGGCCTTCTTCCAGGCCGGCGCCGACGAGTGCCTCTCTCTGAACTGGGACGCCGCCGAATGCGTGGCCCGCATCAAGGCCGTCCTGCGCCGGACCCAGGTCAACGCCTCCGAGGATATCCTCAAGATGGGCGAGATCGAGCTCAACTTGACCAGCTACACCCTTCACGTCAGCAACAAGAAGGTCAATCTGACCTCTAAGGAGCTCGACCTGCTTTACGTGTTCCTCAGCTCCTCGAACCGCGTCCTCTCCCGCCCGTATCTCATCGAGCGCGTCTGGGGCTACAACTATTTCGGCTCGCCCCGCACCGTGGATGTCCACGTCCGGCGGCTGCGCGAGAAGCTGGGGACGGCGGCGCGCTTCATCACCACGATCCCTTGCGTCGGCTACAAGCTGATCCCGCCCGGTGCGGAGATGCGGAGGTAAGACCCCATGGCCCAACCTGCGAAATTGCCGAAGCTCCTGATCATCGACGATGACACTCATCTGCGAGAGAGCCTTGCCGAGGTGCTCGAGCTCGACGGCTTCGAATGCCACCAGGCCGGCGCCGCCCAGCCCGGCATCGACGCCGCTAAGAAGCTCGACCCCGAGGTCGTGATCATGGACATCCAGCTGCCCGACTCCAGCGGGTTCCAGATCTGCCAGACTCTGCGCAAGCGGTCCAAGGCCACGATCTTGATCATGATGACCGGACGGTTCCTGTCGGCGGAGGAGAAGAAGCAGGGCTTCGAGCTCGGCGCCGACGAGTACATGACCAAGCCCTTCGACCTGGCCGAGCTCTCCATCCGCATAAGGCAGCTGCTGTCTCGAAGGGTCCCCAGCTAAAGCGCGCCGGCTTACGGGCCGAAACAGGCTCGTAATGAGTATTAGCTAGACTGCAATAGCATGGCTGCCACCATCAGGCGGGGAAAACTCGCCTATAAGATCCTGTTCTGGTTCCTGCTCATCTCGCTGGTCCCGATGGGCATCGTCGGCTGGCATCTGGTCAACATATCGCAGGCTTCGCTGCGCAAGGAGACCCTGTCCATGCAGGAATCCTTGGCCACGGGCTTTGCCGACACGGTCTATAAGTACGTGAACACTTTCAAGAACGTCCTGGCCGAGACCTCGGGGCTCGAGGACTTCGCCGCGATGAACCCGGTCAAGCAGCAGCAGTACTTGAACCGCATCATGCAGGTGCATCTGGCCGTGCTCGAGCTCTCGGTGCTCAACGCCCAGGGCATGGAGGTCATGCGCACGGGGCGCTTCCTTGGGGCCGCGCCGGAGATGCGCAAGTTCGACAACGAGGAATTCTTCATCACGGCGATGCAGCGGGGCCAGTTCATCGGCCGCCTGGAGCGCTTCCAGGGGCTCTACCCCACGGTCAATATCGCTGTCGCCATCATCGACCAGAAGCAGCAGCCCGCCAAGCCCGTCGGCGTGATCACCGGCAAGATCAGCCTCAACGGCCTGTCGTCGATGCTCAGCATGGAGTTCCCGTCGACCGGCAAGAGCGCGGCGGCCGTGGTGGCCTCCGACGGCTTTCTCATCGCGCACAGCAACCCGAAGGAGGTCTTCAAGCCCGACGCGCGCATGAGCGACGATATCCTCAAGATCATCACCACCCAATCCAATGAGAAGGGGGGCGGCGAGATCGCGCTGACCGACGGCAGCCGGCTTTTGGGGGCCTATTCCGACATCAAGGACCTGGGTTGGGTGGTCTACGTCCAGCAGCCCGTCGAGTCCGCCTACGCCACCGCGGCGGAGATGAAGACCCAGATCTTCCGCGTCTTCCTTTATGTCGTGTTCTTCACGGTCCTCCTCTCCTTGGCCGTGGCCGGCCACATCACCCAGCCGGTGCGTCTTCTGCGCGAGGCCGCCGATCGCTTGGGCCGCGGCCAATTCGAGGACATGCCGGAGATGATGACCACCAACGACGAGATCGGCGACTTGGCGCAGACCTTCCTGGCCATGAGCGAATCGCTCAAGGAGAAGACCGGCGAATTGATCCACGCCAAGCAGGAGCTGGAGAAGTTCACGAAGTTCCTGGAGAAGCGCGTCGACGCCCGCACCAGAGAGCTCAAGGCCGCCCAAGACGAGCTGATCAAGAAGGAGCGCTTGGCCGCCATCGGCCAGATGGCCGCGGTGGTCGGCCACGAGATCAGAAATCCGCTCGCGGTCATCAATAATTCTATATACTTCATCAAGACGAAGCTGGGGGCCGGCCCCGAGCTAGACACCAAGATCGCCAAACATATCAAGATCATCGAATCCGAGATCCAGCAGGCCAACGGCATCATCAACGAGATCCTGACCTATTCCCGGCAGCGCGAGCTCAAGCCCGAGAGGGTCTCGCTCAACGCCTGGCTCGAGGAGCTCTTGTCGGTGTACCCTTTCCCGGCTCATATCCGTCTCGACAAGCAGCTCGACGCCGCCAATCCGCCGCTCGATATCGACGTCGTCGAGATGCAGCAGGCCATCCGCAACCTCATCGGCAACGGGATCGAAGTCATGCCCGGCGGCGGCGCCGTCAGGATCCGCACCGTCATGGCCGACGCCGGGACGGTCATGCTCGAGATCGGAGACACCGGCTCGGGGATCCCGCCGGACGTCCTCGACAAGATCTTTGCTCCCTTCTTCACCACCAAGGCGCGCGGCACGGGCCTGGGCCTGGCCGTCGTGCGCAAGGTCATCGAGCGCCACAGCGGGCGTGTCGACGTCGAGAGCGTCGTCGGGCAGGGCACGACCTTCAAGCTCTTCCTGCCGGTGGCGCAGGCCCAGAAAGTGCAGGCATAGGCGGCCCCTCCCATGAGCGATACCGGCAGGATCCTGATCGTCGATGACGACGCGAACATGCGCGAGAGCATCTGCGACAACCTCGAGGTGGCCGGCTATGAGGTCTTCCAGGCGGCCAGCGGGGCCGAGGCCTTCGCCGCCGTCGAGAAGCAGTTCTTCGACGTGATCCTGATGGACTACAACCTCACCGACTCCACCGGCATCGACGTCATCAAGCGCATCCGCGGCGTCAACACCGAGAGCCAGATCCTGATGCTGACGGCGCATGCCTCGCTCGACACGGCCATCAAGGCGATCCAGGAGTCGGTCACCGACTTTCTGGCCAAGCCGGTCGAGTTCGACAAGCTCAAGCACTCTATCGGCGCGGCGATCAAGAAGCTGCGCCTGGAGCAGGAGAACAAGCGGCTCATCAATGACCTGCAGACGGCCAACGAGAAGCTCTCCCACCTCAGCCAGATGAAGTCGAAGTTCCTCTCGATGTCCTCGCACGACCTGTCGAACTCCCTCATGACGCTGCAGGTCAGCTTCGAGATGCTGTCGCAGACGATCACCCCCAACAACGACCAGCTCAAGCGGATGACCTACATCTCCAACGGCATCAGCCAGATCGCCCGGCTCATCGAGGACCTGGTCGATTGGGCGTCCATCGAGCAGGGCAAGTTCCGCCTGGAGGCGGTGTCGGTGGCGCCCGGGACGATGGCCGAGGAGGTCATCGTCGGCCCTCAGGCCCGGGCGCAAGCCAGGGAGATCTCCCTCGGGGCTCAGATCGAGCCCGGCCTGCCGGCGGTCACCGCCGACAAGCGCCGTTTGGCCCAGGTGCTCAACAATCTGCTCGAGAACGCCATCCGTCACACCTCGCGCGGCGGCCGCATCACGGTGCTCGTCAGCCGCAAAGGCGGCGAGGTGGAGTTCGCCGTCCGTGACACCGGGGAAGGCATCGCGCCGGGCGACGTACAAAAGATCTTCCAGAGCTTCTATCAGGGAAGCGGGCATGCCGGCGGCGGGCGGCTCGGCTTGGGCTTGTCGATCGCCAAGGAGATCGTCGAGAGCCATAAGGGTCGGCTGTGGGTGGAGAGCCCCGGCATAGGGCAAGGCGCGACGTTCTTGTTCACGATCCCGGTCCCGGCTTGACAAAATCCACAGGTTCAGTTAAGCTTCATCAGCGTCCAGTGTAGGGGGAAAAATGGCAGCGGTTAAAGCGGCTAAGAAAAGATTGAAAGTCCTGATCGCAGACGATCAGACCCTTTTTCGCGAAGGCATCAAGGACCTCCTGGAGAATGAGAAGTTGATCGAGGTCGTCGGCGAGGCCGCCGACGGGCAAGAAGTCGTCCGGATGGCCAAGAAGCTCAAGCCCGACGTCATCCTGATGGACATCAAGCTCCCGCACTTGGACGGGGTGGCGGCCACCAGGCAGATCCGCAAGGAGTGCCCGGCGACCAACGTCCTGATCCTCTCGAGCTTCGAGGACGAGGCGCATGTCATGGAGTCGATCCAGGCCGGCGCCAACGGTTATCTGTCCAAGATGCTGCCCGCCGCCGAGCTCGTCAACGCGCTCAAGGCCTTTGCCAACGACGGCGTGATGATCCCTCAGCAGGTCATGGGCAAGTTGCTTCAGGGTCTGCGCCAGATGGGCAACAACGAGGGGCATGGATCGCCGGTGGCGCTGACCAAGACGGAGATCCGCGTGCTGGTCCTGCTCGGCAGCGGCATGTCTAATAAGGAGATCGCGGCCAAGATGGAGTGCTCGGTCAAGACCATCAAGAACCACTTGAACGCTATCTTCCAGAAGCTCGAGGTCAGCAACCGCACGGAAGCCGTGGTCAAGGGCATAGAGTCAGGGCTCATCTCGCCTGAGGAGTCCTAAACGGGGCGGCCGCAAGCGGGATGACTAAGGAAGAATTCCTCGCCCAGGTCGACCGGGGCATCCAGAGCTCGAGCAGCCTCCCGGTCACCTGCGCCTTGCTCAAGCACTTGTCGGAGTCGCTCAAGAAGGGCGACCCGGCCTGGTGGCTCAAAACGCTCAAGGCCTGGGATAAGCGCAAGTTCGTGGCCTGGAGCGAGGCTTGGGGCCTGTTCCTGACCTGCGTGCACTTCGAGGTCTTGAGCGACGCGGAAAACCCGCTGGTGCCTTATTACCCGTCTTGCGGCGGCACGGCCGAGGCGGACCCGTCGTCGGCCTTCGCGAAATTCCTGGCAGACCCGCCGGAGTCCTTTTTTGGACGGCTCAAGACCGGCCACCGGCGCAGCTACGTCGAGGCGCGCGCCCCGCTGTGGATGAGCGCGACGGTCCTGTATTTCCAGCGCAAGCGCATGCTTCCCTATTACCTCGTCGAGGTCAACGCCGGCGCCGGCCTCAACCTCATCGCCGACGTCGTCGCCCCGCCCAAGCACTTCGATTCCGGCCTGATCTTGGCCCGCATCGGCCTGGACGCCGATCCTTTGCAGCTTTCCGATATCGTCCAGCGCCGCTGGCTGACGGCGGCCCTCACGCCCGAGAACCTGGCGGCCATCGCCGCCATGGACAAGGCGGCCGACGCCCTGCTCAAGAAGCAGGGGGAGGAGGCGGCCTTCGTCCAACTGGCGCCCAGCGCCGCCGAGGCGGCGCCCAAGTTCATCGCCAAGAACATCCCGGTGGAGTCCGACGCCGGCCTCATGGTCTACAACATGGGCACGACCGTGCGCATGACCGACCCCGAATACGAGGCCTACAAGGTCGCCATGGCCGCGACGCTGCTGCCCTGGGGCGACCGCGGCCTTTGGCTGGAGGTCGAAAGCGTGCGCGGCGAGATGTATTCCAACACCTTCCAGTTCCGGCTCCACCGCCTGGTCGACGGGATCCTCAAGCAGCAGCTGATGGGCAGCGTAGAGCTGGGCGGCGGCGGGAATCTTCAGATCGAAGAGGCGGCCAAGTTTCTCGCCGTGGCCTGAGCCGGGCGAGGTTCGCCCTTGCCCTGACCGGCCGCTGTCAGAGCCCCCTTACCCGGATTTAACCTTTCCGACCTTGAATTTTAACCGTTCAAGGGGTACCCTGTAGGCGTGAGATTCCTGCGCTCCCGCGCCGGCCAGATCGTCATCCCGGCCATGTTCATCTTCCCCACCTTGATGCTCTTCGTCTACCTCATCTACGAGACGGCCAAGCTCTCGCGCGAGAAGATCCGCCACCAGTTCGCCATCGACGCCGCGGCCTTCGTCGAGATGACCAACTACTCCGACTTCCTCAACCGCACGGCCTACGTCAACGGGCCCTTCCCGATGCGCATCTTCGACGAGGGCTTCAAGAATACCCCCATCGACTGCGAGCAGAAGGCCGGCTGCCACGGGCCCACGAACTGGTTCAACATCCTGAAGCAGAACGGGGGCTTTCCGACTAGCTTGAGCAACAAGACGAGCTATGACCAGGAACAGCTCTGGGACATCGGCTTCGACGGCGTCGGCAGCCCCAAGAACAGCATCCCCCCTCAGGTCAGCTCGGAGTTCGTGCTGACGAGCATGGCCGACGCCAACTCCTGGTGGATCAACTGGGACGACGCCAACCAGGTCTACAAGCTTTACGTCCAGATCTACCAGCTTCTGGGCTCGGTGGAAGACGCCCAGTACTCGGTGCTCAAACGTCTGAGCAGCGGCCATAACTTCCTCAAGAAGTCCTATTGGCTCAACACCGGCGACCCCATCGCCGACGCCGACATCGGCTCGGCCTCCTTTGACATCTCCGCCAGCAGTTTCAAGGCCGTCCCCTATTGCCATCAGACGATGGTCTTCCACGGCAACAAGCCCACCGGCTCGGCCTTCCAGCCCTGGCAGGTCTACGCTCCCGAGCCCCATAAGGACAAGAACGGCAACACCATCAACGGCGTCTCCCTGCCCAACACCATCGACGGCTGCACGGGCCTCTTCCAGCTGATGTGGGTGGACCCCAACGTGCTCAAGAAGATGCGCGACCCCTACTCCGGCAGCGCCTACGGCAGCCGGGGCTATCCGGTCACCCAGCGCTGGACGGCGCCCAACAACTACTTCAATTACAACTTCAACAACCAGTTCGACGGCGGCCGGCCCATGGTCCACGTGACGGTGGCTATCGGCGTCGGCTCCAAGGCTCCCGGCGGCCCCGGGCCCTCGGTCTGGCCCAACCCCACGCCTAAGTTCCAGGTCAGGACTTACCCATGAGGAGGCTTGCCCGCAGGCTCCGTCGGGGCCAGGCCACCACCGAGGTCGTGCTCCTGTTCCCCGTCTTCATGTTTTTCCTATTCGCATTTGCTAAAGTGTTCGCATTGCTGATGCTCGTGCAGAAGGTGGAGATCGCCTCCTTTTACGCCGCGCGGCGCTGGCAGCTCGAGTCTCATCGCAACGCCAGCTATGACGGCCAAGACAACGGGTTGATGCGGGACATCGAAAAGAACGTCCGGGAGTATGTCGGCTATGGCACCAATGCGGGCAAGTTCCTCGACCTTTCGGACAGCTGTCCCCGGGGCCTCAAGACCGGCGTCGCCGTCACGCGCACGCAGGTCTGGCAGGTCGTGACGGTGACCATCTGCACCCATCCGATCAACATGCCGTTCTACAAGACGGACGGCTTCGGCTTCGAAGTCACCAAATATGTCCCCAACCGCGACCGCCCCATCGCCTTCGTCCTGCCGGGCCTGCAGAGTTGACGCCTTGAACCACACCACCAGGAGAGAACATGCTTTGGGCTAAATTCCGTCTGTTCATGCAGCGCTATTGGATCTGGGTCGCCATCATCGTCGGCCTGACGGTGTCGATCGTCATCCCGATCTGGTACATGGCGGGCATGGAGGAGAGCGTGCGGCGCTACATCGTCGGCATCAACGTGGCGTCTCTGCCTTGGGGCATCCTGCAGACGCTGGTCTTCGTCTCGTTTTTGTACCTGCTGCAGTACGGCGGCGGGTTCGCCCAATTCAAGAAGTCCAACATCGATTCCGCCAAGGTCAACGTCCGCTTCTCCGACGTCATCGGCTTGATCGAGGCCAAGCGCGAGGCTTGGGAGATGGTCCAGCTCATCAAGGACCGCGCGGCCCTGAAGCGCGTCGGCGGCAAGATCCTCCACGGCATGCTCATGATCGGACCTCCCGGCTGCGGCAAGACCATGCTCGCCAAGGCCATCGCGACGGAGGCCGGCGTGCCTTTCCTGTCTACGGCGGGTTCGGAATTCGTCGAGATCTTCGTCGGCGTCGGCGCCGCCCGCGTGCGCAAGCTCTTCAAGCAGGCGCGGCAGTACGCGCAGGCTTACGGCGCCTGCATCATCTTCATCGACGAGCTCGAGGTCTTGGGCAAGACGCGCGTGTTCATGGACGCCTTCGGCGGGTCCTCGGAAAGCAACTCCACCCTCAATCAGCTGCTCGTCGAGATGGACGGCCTGCAGGACGAGGAGGCCCACATCGTCGTGATGGGAGCCATGAACGCGCCTGAGGAGGTCTTAGACCCCGCGCTGGTGCGCCCCGGCCGCTTCGACCGGACCATCCGTATCGACCGCCCCAACCTGGCCGAGCGCCAGGAGATCTTCGAGTACTACGCCAAGAAGGTCAAGCTCGAGCCCAATGTCGATCTGGCGCGCCTGGCCCGCAAGGCCGTCTACAAGACGCCGGCCGAGATCGAGAACATCCTGAAGGAAGCCGCCCTGATCGCGACCCGCGAGCGCCGCGAGTTCATCAGCACCAAGGACGTCTCCGGCGCCATCGAACGCATCGAGCTCGGGGTCGCGCACCGCCTCAACATGACGCCGCGCGAGCGCGAGATGAAAGCTTATCATGAGGCCGGCCACTTGCTCGTGATCTACCTGACCCACCCCACCGACGACGTGTTCAAGGCCTCCATCATCGAGCGCGGCGGCGTCTTGGGCGTGGTGCACCCGGTGCCGCGCGAGGAGCTGTTCCTCAAGGACTCGGTGTCTTTGTTCGCCGACATCAAGAGCTACCTAGGCGGCTACGCGGCCGAGAAGCTCAAGTACGGGGTCACGACGACCGGCGTCAGCTCGGATTTCTCCGCGGCCATGGCGATCGCCAACAGCATGGTCTGGAACTACGGGATGGGCGGCAACGGCTATGTGGGCAACTTCGGCGTGATCCCCAAGACCCAGCTCTCCGAGGACCTCAAGGAGAAGCTCAACGGCGAGACTCAGCGGATCATGCATCAGGCGATGCAGGAGGTCGAACAGCTCCTGTCGGCCGAGGCGGCCATCCTCGAGCGCTTCGCCAACGAGCTCATCAAGCGCGAGGAGCTCGACTACGACGACATCGTGGCCATCTTCCTCCAATATGGCAAGCCGCCCAAGTCCATCCCGACGACCTCCATCCCGGCCGCGCTGCCGGCGGCCAACGGCGCGGCGGCGGTGCCTCCGCCGATGCCTTCCTAGGTATCCCTAGACATACCGGCCTGCCCATAGACGTTCAAGGAAGAGCCGCCAGGGTACGATCTCGATGCCGGCGGCGCGCCGGGGCTGGGCCTCGAGGCTGACGCAGATGAAGTCGCGAAGCGTGCCTTCCTCCGCCAGGGCGCGCAGCCCCTTGAGGTCTTGGACGGAGACGTTGCGGGAGGCCTTGACCTCGATGGCGGTGCGGCCGGCCAGGATGAAGTCGACCTCGTAGCCGGACTTGGAGCGCCAATAGCTCAGGTCCTCTCGTGGGGAGCCTCGGTAGTCGGCATAGGCGCGCAGCTCGTGGAAGATGAAGGCTTCCAGGGCGGCGCCGAATTCGGGGGTTTTCTCCCGAACCGGTCCGCCGCCGCGCAGGCTCCGGGCTACGCCCACGTCGAAGAAATAGAACTTGTGGACTTGGACGGGCTTGCGCTTTACGCTCTTCTGCCAGGCTGGCAGCTCGTAGGCCAGGAGCGTGTCCTTGAGGATCTCGAAATACTCCTGGACGGTGCTTCGTGCCACCTGGGAGTCGTTGGAAATCTTGGCGTAATTGATCTGCTGGCCGCTGCAGAGGGCGGCGACCTCCAGGAAACGGCTGAAAGCCGGGATGTTGCGCGTGAGTCCTTCGGCTGCGACCTCTTCGCGCAGGTAGGTCCCGACGTAATCCGCCAGGTCCGCCTCCGGGTTTGGCGAGAGATGGACGGGCGGCAGCGTCCCGAACGCCAGGGCGCGCGCGAGGTCCAGACCGGGGATCTCCGCCGAGACTAGAGGATGCAGCGTCGCCGTCGTGCAGCGGCCGCCGAGAAGGTTGGCCCCGCCGCGCCGGAGCTTGCGGGCGCTCGAGCCGGTCAGCAGGAAGCGCTTATTCTTTTCGTCGATGAGGAGTTGGACCTCATCGAGCAGCATGGGGAGCTTTTGGATCTCATCGATGACGACGACCTCGTCAGCTTCCGTCAACTCCTCGCGAAGGCGGGAGGGGCGGCGGCTCAGCTTTAGGAAGACGTCATTATCGAGCAGATTGTAGACCTTGGCTCGCGGGAGGGCTTGGCGGATCAAGGAGGACTTCCCTGTTTGCCGTGGCCCTAAGAGGAAGACGGACTTACGCTGAAGGGCGGCTTCGGGTTTCCATAGGCGAGGAATATAGTTTTCTGACGCCATAGCTGGCGATTATCATGATAAATGCCGGTAGAATTGTCAATAGGGCGTTGCAAAGCCCGGCTTGGTAAAAAAACAGTAAGGAAACCCCTCTCTCTTGACAAACGAGAGGCCGGGGGCTAAACTGACATCGGAGCCAAATGATCGTCAAAGTAAAGAAAGACAACGACCCCTTCAAGAAATATTGGTGGGTCCTTCTATTAGGGTTCGGCGGGGTGGCCGCCTGGGTCTGCATGCCCTTGATGGACCAGCAGGTCGGCTCCGGCTCCATCGACTCGGGCAAGGACTTGCGCGCCGCCGAGCAGAGCTTGGACTCCGTGGCCAACCCCAACGGCGCGCCGGGCGGCGCGCTGGACCTTTCGATGTCGGGTTCAGGCGGCTACCGCAAGAAGGACGGCGGCATGACCTCGTCTCTGTATCAGGCTCCCGCCGAGGCGGCGGCGCCCGGAGCCCCTTTGGTGGCCTCTTCCGGCGGCAGCGCCTCGTTCGCCGACGCCCTGCGCGACGTCAGCACGAAGAAGGCCGACGCCTCGGGCTGGGGCGGCGACAAGGCGCAGAAGGGCTTCAACGCCCCTAAGGCCAATTTCGGCGGCATGTCCGGCTTGGGCAGCGGCGGCGGCGGCAGCAGCGGGGCCGGCGGCGGCAGCGCCTTCGGCTCCGGGGTGGCCAAGACCTCGATGGGCACGACGAAGGGGCTCAGCGGCGGCAACTACGGCGATCCCGCCAAGGGCGGCTCTCCGGCGATGAGCGCTTTGAAGAACGCCCAGTCCAGCTCTCTTTCGGCGGCCAACAACAAGAGCAACGACGCCTCGCGTTCCTTGAGCGGCGGCGCCTTCGACGGCGGCAGGGGCGGCGGCGCGGCCATCGGCGGCGGCGGCGGCGCGCTGGACGCCGGCTACGCGGGCTTGGATGCCGCGCCGGCCAACCTGAAGGCGAATTCCCAGGAGCTTGAGAAGTTCGAATACGAGGCCCCGCCGGCCAAGATGGTCGACGACAGCGACCAGCGCAGCGCCGAGGCCAAGCAGAAGGCCGTGATAATGATCGCCGCCATGCTGGTCGGAGGCATGGTCGGAGGGACGGCCGGCACGATGATCATGATGATGACCCCCATGATCATCGAACAGATGCAGGACGGCGGCAAGAACCGCGACGGCGGCAGCGGCGCGCCGAAGTCCGCGGGGATTTGAGGAGGCTGTATGGAGCAGCAGATGCCGCAGGTGCCTGAGATCAAAACCGAGGTCAATCGGGGCGAGGAGGAGGACAAGAAGAAGGGCGGCTTCTTCGCGAACCTGCTTTCCAAGCTCAGCGGCGGCGGCGCGGTCTCGGGTGCGGGCCTGGAGGCCGGCGCGGCGGCGGGCTTGGGCTCCGGCTTGGGCGGCGCGGGGCTGGCGGGCGGCCTCTTGGCCACCAAGGCCGGCATCATCGGTTTGGTCCTGGTCGGTTCCACTTTGGCCAGCAGCGTGGGCTTCATCGGCTACAAGGTGTTCGGCCCTTCCGGCGAGGACAACGCCAGCGGCAACTATTCTTCTTTATTCGACGCGCGCCCCAAGCCCGCTCCGGGCTCCGAGGAAGCGGGCGGCGCCGCTCAGAACGGCAACTCCGACTCGCTCAACGCTCTCGTGTCGGCCAACAACAAGCCGGAGGCGCCGGCCGCGGCCGAAGGCTCCCAGACCTCCGATGCCCCGTCGGCTGACGCCAGCGCGTCGGCGGCCGCTCCGGTCAACAACACCGCCGCTTTGAACAACGCCAACGCTCCCAGCCAAGGGGCCGCCGCCAAGCTGCAGGGCGGCAAGAAGATGGGCGAGCTTTCCAAGGTGGGCGCCGGCGGCGGCGGAGGAGGCAGCTCGGGCGCCTCGGGCGGCGGCTCAGGCTCGGCGATGAATCTGGCCAGCGCTAAGGGCGGCAAGCTCAGCGGCATGAGCGGCGGGAAGGCGGCGGCGGCCGGCGGCGGCTTGCGCGGGCTTTCCGGAGTCAGGCGCGCCGGCGCGGTGAAACAGCTTGCCGGGATCGGAAAGGACGCCAGAGGCGCCACGAACACCGTTCAAGCAGGCCGGGGCTATGAGAACGGCACGGCGCAGTCCAACAATATCACGGGCCCGGATTCGGCGGGGCCAGACGGCGGCGGCGTCGGCGCCGGAGCGGGCGCGGGCCGCGGACCTTCCAGCAGCGGCGGCAGCCCCGACGGCGAGCGCTTCCCGGCGCCTCCGGCGGCCGAGGCGGGCAAGAACGTCACGCCTTGGCAGGGGGCCATCAACACGGGCATGATGCTCATCGTGGGGGCCGCGGCGCTCTTGTTCATCGCGGCCAAGCTGGCCAAGACGCCGCCTGTCGGCATAGCGGCTTACGCCTGCGCCGCGATCGCCGGCCTCATGGGCTTGGCGCTCATCGCGCTGGGCTCGATGATCGGCGGCGGCGAGTTCGGCCAGCCTCTGCAGGGGGGATTGCTGTCGGTGGCCGGCGGCTTCCTCACGGCGGCCGCGGCGGTGGCGATCTGGGGCGGGGAGAGCGGCCTTGAAAAATGCGGCGGCGATCCGTCTACCTTGATGATGGTTTGCGGCGGCGGCGCTCTGGTGGCCGCGGCGGGCGCCTATATGATGCCCGGAAAGTCTTATCCGCCCGACATGTTCAAAGACGGCAAGGCGCCGGACTGGAACCAGAAGTACGAGAAGGCGCCCGACAGTGAAAGCCGCCACATGCCGGAAGAAGCTTTGAAGCAGTATCTGGCCAATGGTCCTTACCTTAAGTCGGCTGCCGCGCGCGAGGTCAAGGCGTAGTCGTTTTGGAGAACCCCATGGATATCAAAAAAGAGCCGGCGTCCGAAAAACAGGAAATGCCCGCTTTCAAGCTGGCGAAAGTCGGCGGCAATCGCCGCAAGGCCGGTGGGGGCCTGTCGTGGCTGGGCGCGGGAGCCGGAGCGGGCGGAGGCGCTTCCTCAGGCGCAGGCGGCATCATCGGCAGCTTCGCGGCCATGGGCGGCAAGATGGCGGTGATGGCTTTGGTCGGCACTCTAGGCGCCGGAGCTTACGGCGTCGGCAAGTCCATGGCTCCGGATAGCTCTCAGTTCAAGGCGGATAAGAAGCCCAAGGCTTTCGCCAGCGTGCAGACGGAGAAGAACAAGAAGTACGAGGTCGACACGGCGAAGCTTCCCAAGTCCTCACAGGGCTCATTCAACTCCTTAGGCATGGTTTCGGGCAGCCTTGACGGCAAGACGCCCGAACAGCGTGCGGGGGAATTGGCCGCGGCGGAAGCGGCTCAGAAGGCCGAAGCCGATAAAGCGGCCAAGGCGCAAGCCGAAGCCGATAAAGAGCAGCCGACTCCTGCCTCCGCGGCGGCCGGTGCCGCTGGCGCGGCCGGGGCGATGGATCCTGCCGCCATGGCGGCTGCCGCGGCTGCCGCTGCCGGCGGCGCGGACAAGGATAAGAAGGGCATGAGCAATAAGTTCGGCGAGATGTCCAAGGGTCTCGGCGGCGGGCTGGCCGGCGGCGGTGGGATGTCTAGCGGCGTTGGACGTGGTTTCGACACGAAGATCGGCGGCGGCTCCGGTCGGGCGCTGGCTTTCGGCAATAGCGGGTCTAATGCCGGCCGCGCCGGCGCCGCCAGGACGCGGGCGACTCCCAGCGGCCAGCGCGGGCTGGCGCGCCGTCAGCTGGACAGGGCTTCCTCGTTGTCCAATCAGGCGCGCAGCGGCACGAATGAAGCGCGCAGCAGCAACGCCGACGCGGCGTTCAACAACAACCCCGGCGCCGGCACGGTGATCACCGGCGGAGGCGCGGGAGCGGGCAGAAGCCCGACGAACGGCGCGGCCAGCGGCCCCAGCTCCAGCGGTGGAGGCGGCAGCGGGCCGACGGCGTCGGAAGGCAGCGAGTACGGCGATCCTGACGATTGTGCCAGTCTTGGAAGTAATTTTGAGAACTCCGCGGCAGGCGGTTGTGTGCTCAAGACCGAGAAGGGCAAGAGCGTCGACCCGACGGACAAGTTGTTCGACTGGCTCAAGCTCTTGTCGATCATCGCCACCGTCATCAGCGTCGTGCTTCTCATCGTTTCCCTGGCCGCTAAGACGGGGCCATGGGGGGCTGCGTTCTACGCGTTACAGGCCGTGCTGGCAGGAGCTTTGGTCGCCATCGGCGCCATCATGGCCATTCTCGGTCTGATGCTTGTCGGTATGGGCCGGAACCTGGAGGGTGGGATCTTTACGTTGATCGGGCTTGCGACCTCGATCACCGGCTATATGGCTTATACTGCCGGTGAAGAGGCTCAAGCGTCGCAGGCTGCGGCTAAAAAAGCGGGAGAAGATGCCGCCAAGAAATTGGCGATGGAGGCTGCGCAAAAGAGCGCCCTTACTGCCGGCACCGTGGCGGGCGGCGTCGGGGCCGGCACCAACGCGGCCGGTGGCATCTATGCCAACAACATCGACAGCCGCACGCTCAATTCGTCAGGGCAGTGGGACTAGAGGAGCTTCTTTATGGCCGATAAAAAGATCGAGAAAGAATCCTTCGAGCTTCCAAACGCTGGGGCCGGCGCGGACATCCCCGACCTGAAGAAGAAAGACCAGGAGCGCAAGAAGGCCGGCGCTTCCTGGGGCTCGGCCAAGCCCACCGGCGCGCCCTTCCAGGGCGCTACCGGCGGTGCCGGCGTGGCCGGCGGCGGAGCTCGCGCCGCGGCCAGCGCCGCGCGCGCCGTCGGCACCGCGGCGGGAGAATCCGTCGGAGGCGTCGGCGTAGCTCTGGGCGCGGCCGCCCAGCAAGCCGGCCTGATGGGTATGTTCTCCGGGTTTGCATCCACGATGATGGGCAAGGTGGTGCTGGGCGTCTTGGCCGCCGTGATGGTCGGAGGCGCCGGCGTCGTCCTTAAGGGGACCGGGGGGGGATCGCCCGCCGCCGGCATAGGAGGAAGCGGCGCGGACTTGGGCGGCATCAATTCCACGATCAAGGTCAAGCGCGAGAGCGACTCCGGTCTCGGGATGGCCGCTAACGCAGGCCGCCAAGAGGGGTATTTCTCCAATAGCGCCGCCGGCCCGGCCGCGGGAAAAATGGAAAAAGCCGAGAGCGCCGGTGACACGCAGCAAGCCGATGCCACGAACAAGGATCAGATGGACCGCGGGGCTGGCATCCAGACCGCCGTAGGCGACAAGATGGCTCACGACATGAGCGGTTCCAAGCTCAGCGGCGCGCCTAGCGCCAGCTTTGGCGGCAAAGATATTTTCGGGGGCAGCGGCAGCATGCCCAAGTTCGGGGCCACGCTTGGCGCAGCCATGCCTAAGTTTGCCACCGGCCAAGGCGGCAAATCCAAAGCTGCCACCGTTGCCAAGAGGACCACGAATGCTAACCGGGGGATGCAGCTCCGCGGGCTTAAGTCCAGCAAGGCGCTGGGCCAATTGCGCGGCATGGCGCCCCTCAACGCGGCGATGCGCGGCACCGGCGCGGCCACCGAGGCTAATTCAGCGGCCGCGGCCACCCAGTTCGACGGCACCGAGGTCGCAGGCGGCAACGTGCCGGCGGCTCCCACCAGCCAGACCGGCGGCGGAGGCGGGGGAACTGGAGGCGGAACGGGAGGCTCGGGCGGCGGCAGCGCTCCGGACGACACCATCGAGCAGTGTGATTCCAACTCTTACTGGAACGGCACCAGCTGCACCAGCATGAACCAGGGTGGAACGAATGTGACGCCTTGGCAGTCCAAGGTCGACGAGGCCAAGGATCTCAAGAAGACCATCGAGACACTGCTCATCTTGGCGGCGATCATCGCCACGATTGCCTCCTATTGGTTCAAGACCGGGTGCTGCTTGTGGGTGGGGACGCTGCTCTTCGTTATCGCCGCCGCCATCGGCGCGGTGGCCGCCATGATGTCGATGAAGCTCGTCCAGCTGGGCAACGAGATCAACAGCAGCGGAGGCCAGCCGGCGGGCAACATCTTCACGACGATGGGGACGATGTACGCGATCGCCAGCGTCGTCACGCTCGTGGCGATCTACTTCACGTCGCAGTTCGGCCTGGTGTTCACCGCCTTCGGCGGGATTATGGCGGCCATCTACGTCCTGGCCTTGGCGTATTCCGCGTTCTTGACCTGACGGGCTAGAAGGACTTCGCGAAGTTGTCGGTGAACTTCATCGCGACCTTCGTCAGCGTGTGCTTCATGGGCAGCAGGAGGTTGAGCAGCGGGCCCACGATGCCGTTGGTGAAGCGGACCTCGGCGCGGAAGAGCATCTTGGTTTCGGACTCCGAGACCGGCGTGAGTTCCACGGTATAGGACAGGGCCATCGATTTCGTCGAGGCGATCATGCGGCCTTCCAGGCCCTGGATCGGCTTGCCCTTGTAGATAGCGGCATGCTCGAAGTTCCAGCCATCGAGCGTCAGGGTCAAGTGCCGCGGCGGGTCCCAATCGGAGACCACGAAGTTCTGCATCTGCTTCTCGCCGGAGAACAATCCAAGCTTCATCTCCGTCTTCTCGCCGCAAAGGACGCGGAAATCGTCACCCAGGCCTTTTTCTTGGGCGTCTGGGACATGCAGCCATTCCTTCCAGCGGGAAAAATCCGTCAAGCGCGCCCAAGCCCGCGGCGTCGAGACCATGATCGAGGAGGTGTCTTCTGCTATTGCCATGGTTTATCTTTAGCAGGTGTGGAGCCTTTTGTCAACAGTCCCCACCACTCGGCCACCGAACGGATGGAGTTCAGGCTCCGCAACTGGCTGCGCGCGGTCCGGACCCGCTCTTCCAGGTCCCAGGGATCATGGAAGATCAGCCAGTGGCTGGGATAGCGGCCGATGAAACGCTCTTGGGACCTGAGGATGGCGTTTTCCAAGGCCTCTTGGCTGGCGCCCTCCGGCGAGATCGCCTCGTCGCAGCACAGGCGATGGCGCGCGCCCTCCTTGACGGCGTAGACCGGCAAGATCGGCGCGCCGGCGGCTTGCGCGAGGCGCGCCGCGCCGTGCGGGGGATGGCAGGGAGCGCCGAAGAAGTCGGCGGTGCGCCCGCCGGGGAAGAAGTCCATGTCCGTATAGAGCAGAACGAGCTCGTTGCGGGCCAAGGCGTCGAGGTAGTGCTTGGCGCCGGTCGTGAAGTCCGTGAAGCGCAGGCCCGGCGCGCCCTCGACGGTCCGTAATTGAGGCGTCACGTAGCTGATCATCACGTGGACAGGCAGGCCCGCGCGGGCCAAACCCAGGATGAGCATGACCGGGTCTCCGAAATGAGGCGTGACGAGGACTACTCCGCGCGCCTGGCGCCGAAGCTCCTCGAGAGCGGGCCAAAGATCGAGGTCGATGGGCGCTGGGCAGCGCGCGGCCTCCCTCTGGAACGTTATACGGTTGAGCGCTTCGCCAGCCAGCAGTTCGGCCATCTCCGAGAAAACCCCGGCGGCCTCGCGCGGCACCGGCGGACCTCCGTGAGCGTGGGTCCAAACGCGCCGGAGATTGGCCTCCAGGATGCGGCGCAGCGGCGGCACCGCCAGGAATTTCACGTAGAAGAGCCGAAGGAAGGAGGCCGCGCCTTCGGCGCCGACGGCGCGTTCGAGGAGTCGGTAGAAGTAATATCCCGCGGTTTTGGTCATCCAGCGGCCTCAGACGATATCGACAAGGACGGACAACTATCCTATCATACACAAATGAAGCGGCCCTAGCATGGTGAGTGCAACGATCCCGAGCCGTCCGCCGGACGCCGGGCGACGGGCCCAAGGAGCGGTCTTCGTCGTTTTCGGCGTCGTGCATTGCGGGCTCATGGCCTTTGCCTCGCTTTACGCCATGGGAAAATTCTCCCAGTGGGACATCAGCCTGGACCAATGGCATACGAGCTACTCGCTGTATTCTCTTTTCATGACGTTCGGCAGTCTCGGAGCGGTCTTGCGCCAGCACTTGCAGAAGGAGCTCTTCCTGCTTGAGGCCTTGGTGGATTTCTTGACCGGTTGGGCGGTTTTTAAGGTCCTTTTTTGGGGCGTCAGGACCATCCTGGTCCGAGGAACGGTCCCTCCATGGCTTTCCCTGCTGCCGGGGCTCTTCTTGATTTATTACGGCCTCAGGCTGCGGCGCGGACGCCAGTGGCGCTGGGTGGACCTGGGATGAGGACGTGACGAGCCGATTTCCCCTCTCGTCCTTCCCGGAAGGCTGGTTCCAGGTCGCCTGCTCGGACGGCTTGGCGGCCGGCCAGGTCACGGCGCTCCACTACTTCGGCCGGGACCTCGTGCTCTTCCGGACCGGGGACGGCAAGGCGAGCTTGCTCGACGCTCATTGTCCCCACCTGGGCGCGCATCTGGGCCATGGTGGCCGCGTCGAAGGCGATGGGATCCGCTGTCCCTTCCACGGGTGGCGATTCTCCGGAGAGGGCGTCTGCGAGGATATCCCGTACAGCAAGTCCATCCCCGCCAAAGCGTCCTTGCCGGCATGGCCCCTCAAGGAACTCGACGGCAGGATCTTCATGTTCCATCATCCCCAGCGGCGAGCGCCGTCGTTCGAACTGAAGGGTTTGCCCGAGCGGAGCGCGCCGCGGGATTGGACCCTCTTTCCAGGGCGCCGGTGGCGGATCCGCACGCACATCCAGGAGCCTCTGGAGAACTTCGTCGACGCGGCCCATTTTCGCTACCTCCACGACCATCCCAGCCTCCCCGCGAACAAGGTCTCTTGCGAGGGGCCGGTGCTGCGCTGCCGTACCGAGGTCAAGATGCGCGCCGGGTCCCGGCTCATCGAGGGGACGATCGACTTGGAATGCACCGGCATGGGCTACGCGGTCCTGAGGCTCTCGGGCGCGGTTAAGTCTTTGATCGTCTGCACCTTCACCCCGGTCGATGCGGAGTCCATCGAGCTGGACTTCTCGTTCTCGAGCCGCAAGGACGGCGACCTTGCTGTGGGCGAAGCGATCTTTAACGACATCGTCCGGCAGATCGAGCAGGACGTCCAAGTCTGGGAGCACAAGGTCTACCGCGCCCAGCCGCTGCTCGCCGACGGGGAAGGCGGCATCTCCGTCCTCCGAGGCTGGTGTCGGCAGTTCCTTTCGACGGAGTAATAGATGAAAGCCTACGACGTAGCCATTTGCGGGGGAGGGCTGGCGGGCCTGTGCTTGGCGCGGCAGCTCAGGCGCGAGCAGCCCCAGCTCTCCATCGTCGTCATCGAGAAGTCGAGGCGCCCGCTCCCCCAGGCCGCGTTCAAGGTTGGGGAATCCTCGGTCGAGGTGGGCGCCTACTACCTGGCCCAGACCTTGGGCCTGCAGGACTATCTTGACAAGGTCCATCTGCCGAAGCTGGGCTTGCGTTTTTTCTTCGGCGACGCTGCGGGTCCGCTCGAGGACCGTCCCGAGTTCGGCGAAGCCCGCTTTCCTCAGGTCTCTTCCTACCTGCCTTCCTACCAGCTCGACCGCGGCGTGCTCGAGCAGGACTTGCGGGTCATGAACGAGCAAGCGGGCATCGAGCTCATCGAGGGCTCCGCCGTCGCCGGCATCGAGCTGGGGCGGCCGCACGTGGTGCGTCACGCTGGCGGAGAGATGAGCGCGCGCTGGGTCGTCGACGCCCTTGGGCGGCGGCGGCTCCTGCAAACCCAGCTCGGGCTCAAGAAAGCCAGCGGCCACCGCGCCAGCGCGGCGTGGTTCCGGTTTAAGGGGCGGCTGGACTTGGGCGACCTGGTGCCGGCCTCGTGCCGGCCGTGGCATGAGCGCGTGCCTGGCCGGGCCCGGTATTTCTCCACCAACCATCTCATGGGGCCAGGCTACTGGGTCTGGTTCATCCCGCTGGGCTCGGGCCACACCAGCGTGGGCATCGTCGCCGACGAGCGCCTGCACCCATTCAAGGGCTATTCGAACTTCGCGCTGGCTGGAGACTGGCTGCGCAAGCATGAGCCGCGGGCCGCGCGCCGGATCGAGGGCCTCGAACCGCTGGATTTCAAGGGGTTCAAGGAATTCAGCTACTCCTCGACCCAGGCCTTCTCGTCGGACCAGTGGGCTTGCGTGGGCGAGGCCGCGGCGTTCTCGGACCCGTTCTACAGCCCCGGCTCCGACTATATCGCCATGGGTAACACAATTACCGCCGAGCTCATCAAGACGGGCGGCACGCATGCCGAGCACTACAACCGCCTCTACCTGACTTCGTTCGAGATCACGCTGGAGATCTACCGCGATTGCTATCCGATCTTCGGCCATGCGCAGGCCACGACGGCCAAGCTTATCTGGGACTGGGCGCTCTACTGGGGGATCACCGCGCCTATATTCCTGCACGGCCTGCTGACCCGGCCGGACTTGGGACCGCGCGTCCTTGCCCTCTTGGACAAGACGCTGGAGCTCCAGCGGCGCATGCAGGGGCTCTTCCGGAAATGGGGCTCTCGACCGGCCGTGACCGACGTCTATGGGTTCCTGGTGCCTTTGGATATCCGGCTGCTGCGCGATCTGCGCCTGGAACTGCGTTATCCCTGTGAGCCCGAACGCGCTCTGACGGACTTGGAGGCGCGCTGGTCCGAACTCGAGGCGCTGGCGCAGGCGGCGTCGGCGATGGACTTTTCGGCCTATCTGCGTCAGTGCGGGCGCTGAAGCCGGACGGATTGACAAAAACCCTCCCGGCTGTTATCGTTAGGGCGTAAAGCCCATGAAGATCAAGCTCGTCTACCCGACCTGGCAGCGCATCCAATATCAGACCCACTACGTCCTGCCGCCCCTGGGCGTCACCGTCGTCGCCGCGCTGACGCCGCCGGGCCACCACCTCTCGATCACCGATGAGAACGTCCAACCTATCGATTACGACGAGCCCGTCGACCTCGTCGGCATCTCCACCATGCTCGTCAGCCAGGCGCCCCGGGCCTTCGCCATCGCCGACGAGTTTCGCGCCCGAGGCGTCCCCGTCGTGATGGGAGGGCTCACCGTCACCTGCCTTCCCGACTTGGCCAAGCAGCATGCCGACGCCATCGTCCTTGGCGAGGCCGAGGGCATCTGGCCTCAGGTCATCTCCGACCAAGAGCGCGGCGCGCTCAAGCCCGTCTACCAGCGCCAGGGCTTCGCCGACGCCGCCGATATCCCCTCTCCGCGCCGCGACCTGCTTGACGACCGCCAGTACACCTATCGCGGCCTGCGCATGATGGACTTGATCGAGACCAGCCGCGGCTGCCGCTTCGGCTGTTTCCCCTGCCAGGTCCCCTTCGTCTCCGGAAAGGAGCACCGCGTCCGAGACATCGAGAAAGTCGTCGACGAGATGGCCGCCATCGACTGCGACCGCGTCTTCATCGTCGACAATGCTCTCGAACAGAACGAGGACCATCAGCGCGCTTTGTTCAAAGCCATGGTCCGCGCCAAGAAGAGCTGGGTGGCCCATCCGATCTCGGCCAAGCCGGATATCCTGAAGCTGGCGGCCGACTCCGGCTGCTGGTACGTCTATCATCAGATACACAAGGAGTCCGGCGGCATCCGCGACAAGGTCCGCATGATGCATGACTTCGGCATCGCCGTCCAAGGGACCATCCTCCTGGGCATCGACAGCCATGGCCCCGACGTCTTCAAACGCATGGTGGATTTCCTGCTCGAGATCGACCTCGACCTGGCTGAATTCACCGTCATGACCCCTTTCCCTCAGACGCCCTTGTTCGACCAGATGAAGAAGGAGGGCCGCCTGCTGCACGAGGATTGGGGGCTCTATAACGCCGAGAACGTCGTCTTCCGGCCCGCGAAGATGACCCCCGATCAGCTTCAGGAAGGCTATCACTATGTGTGGGACGCTTTTTACAAAGACGAGCCCCAGCCCGCCAAGATGTTCCGCCTTTACCGCAAGCTCGTCACAAAGGGCGGCTGGCAGCCTTCCATCGGCGCCCCCGAAGCGCGCCCTATCCCCGGTCAAGCCGCCTCAGGCGCCTTGTGGGGGGGCGTCGCGCCCGGCGCGCGCCCGACATGATATGACCGAACCCAAGCCAAGCGAACAAGAGATCCGCGGGGTGGTCCAGAAGCTCATCTGGGACATCCTCGACCGTAAGAAGTCCGCCGTAAGCCTCGGCGGCATCGTCGAGGGCGTGTCTTTGACCCGCGACCTGGGCATCGACTCGCTCGACATCCTGCAGCTGACGGCCAGCGTCGAGAAGCGCTTCAAGATCCGCTTCCCCGAGAGCGACATCAAGCAGCTCGACGACCTCGGCGCCATCATGGCCGCCATCAAGCAGCTGCTGCCTAGCGGGAGTTAAACCAGGGGGTCGCCGGCGTATAAGGACGGAAGGACGCCTCCGGGCTTCGCGAAGTGGGCGACGGCATCGGTAGGCGCGTCGGGGCCGGGGACCACGAAGGCGCGTTTGCCCGGGGAGTAGTAGAGACATCCTAATTCTTCCGGAGGGCGGCTGCGCGCGAAGCGCTCTGCGTCCTCGAGTGCCGCCAACCACTGCGTCTTGAGTTCGGTGGGACGCACGGGCTGGACCAGACGCAGGCGCTCGAAGTCGACCGGCTGGTAGCGCCCTCGCCGCCGAAGGAGCTCGAGCAAAGAGAGCGGCGTAAAACCCGGATCCTTGCCCACGGCGGCCCACACCAGCCCGGCGAAGGGGAGCAGGCGCTCGTGGGCGTCGAGCACATCGAGGAAATCGCGAGGCTCGTCGCGGCCGGCTAGGGCGAGGGTCTTGTTGACGGCCAGGTCGAGGGGGTGCAGGGCGAAGCCCGCCCCGGCGAGGCGCACCGGAGGCATGAACCGCCAAGCGGAATCGTGGGCCCAGTCGATCTTCGTGCTCTCCTGCGCCAGGCTGACGAGCGCGCGAACGTAGCCGGGCTGGGCGATCTGGACGGCGACCTTGATGCCGTGCTTCTCCAGGAGCGTCCGGTCCGCCGCGAAAGCCTCGGCGACGCGCTCCTCCGAGTCGTGGAAGAAATCCAGATCGTTGCTGTAGCGCTTGGAGTTCGGGAGAAAATGCAGGGCCGCGCCTCCCGCCAGGTAGCTGTCGGGCCTGCGATTGACGGCCAGGAGGCCCGATACCTTCGCTTGAAAAGGGGTTAGCGGCATAGCCTGCTCGCCGCTTGCCAGGCGCGGCGATCTCCGTTCCTTTTAAGCTGTTCCGCGACCCATGGTATGTCGTTGGCCGCGATGGGGCGATCAGGATCACAAGACCAGAAGCAGGTGGCTTGGAAGAGTCGGAAGGCTTTGCGTGCCTCGCGAAGGCGGACCATGTCCCTTGCGGTTTCAGGGGCCAGCGTACGGCGGCTCTTGGCGCCCCCGCGGCGGCCGATCTCCGAGAGATAGCGGCGCACTGCTGGGTTCATGTTTATATTATAAGCGGCTTATGATACTTTGTCAAGGATTGACAAGCCCTATGGCGGCTGTTATATTTAGGGCTAATGCTGGCAAGACGGGTCTTGATCACGGGCATCGGCATCGTGTCCCCGGTCGGCTGCGGCAAGGACGCCTTCTGGGCCGCGCTGACGCAAGGCCGCCATGCCTTCGCACCGGTGGCCAGCTTCGATACGACCGACTATCGTACCCATGTCGGCGCCGAGCTCAAAGAAGGGCCGCCGCGGGCGGCCCTGGCTTACGCCGAGGCCGCGGCTCGCGAAGCCTTGAAAGATGCCGGCCTCGGGTTCGGCTCTTTCGCGTCGGATCGCACCGGCGTCGCTCTGGGCACGACCATCGGCGAAATCGTCGGCGTCTGCCGTACGATGGGCCGCCACCTCCAAGAGGCGACCACGGCCGGCTTCGCGGAGGAGCTGGCCGCCGACGCCCATGCCGCCCTCCCCGCGAAGCTTGCCCGCCTGCTGGACCTGAGGGGCCCCAACGTGATGCTGACCACCGCCTGCGCCGCCGGCAACTACGCGCTGGCCTATGCCTATGAGAAGATCGTTTCCGGCCAAGCCGACGTCATGCTGGCCGGCGGCGTCGACCTCTTTTCTCCTGTCGTCTTCTCCGGCTTCAACCGCCTGCTGGCCGTCGCCCCCGAGGTCTGCGCGCCCTTTTCCAAAGGACGCCAAGGCCTCATCCCCAGCGAGGGCTGCGCCATCCTGGTCCTGGAGGAATTCGAGTCCGCCCGGCGCCGACGGCCGCAGACCGACACCGAGCTGCTGGGCTATGGCTTCAGCTCGGACGCCACCCACATCACCGCGCCGGACGTCTCCGGCGTGACCCGCGCGATCGTCCGCTGCCTCGAGGACTCCGGCCTGAGTCCGCAAGATGTCGACTACATCAGCGCCCACGGCACCGGCACGCCCGCCAACGACAAGACCGAGACCTCCGCCATCAAGCGGGCGTTAGGCGAGCGTGCCCGGAGCGTGCCGGTCTCCTCCGTCAAATCCATGCTGGGCCATGCCATGGGCGCGGCCAGCGCCTTCGAGGCGGCCGTCTGTGCGCTGTCTTTGCAGACCGGTATCGTCCCTCCGACTCTCCACCATGCCGCCGGAGACCCGGACTGCGACCTGGACTATGTGGCGGAGGGCTGCCGCGAGCTTCGGCCGAAGGCCGTCCTGTCCAACGCCTTCGCCTTCGGCGGCAGCAACTGCGTGCTGGCCTTGGCCCGCGCCGGCTCTGCTCCGGCGCGGACCAAACGCAGCCCGCCGCGTCTGGTCATCACCGGTCTGGCCGGTCTAGACTCCGCGGACGCGGTCGTCCGCGCCGAGGAACTGCTGCCCGACGCCGACCTGCGTTTCATCGACCGTCCCATCGCCGCGGCGCTTGCGGGGGCGGCGCTGGCTTTCGCGGACGCCGGGCTGGCGGGCCGGTCGCTCGGAGAGGGCGTGGGCATCGTCCTCGAGAGCGCGGGTGAAGCCGATAGCGTCTTCCAGTATTATAAGGACCTCGTCTCCCAGGGACCTTCCGGCATCGAACCCCGTCTGTTCCCCAATATCCTGGCCAACGCCGCCGCCAGCCGCGCCGCCGTCGTCTTCGGTCTGAAGCTGGCCAATGTCAGCCTGGCGGGAGCCTTTCCCTCGGGAGAGGCGGCGGTGGCTTGCGCCTTCGACCTTCTTAGGCGCCGGGGCGCCGGCGCCATTCTGACGGGCGGAGTCGCAGGCGGCAGCGCCGGCATGCTGGTTTTGGAGACCCTGGACGAGGCTTTGGCCCGAAAAGCCCGCATTTACGCTGAACTGACAGCTTGCCGGGAAGGCTTTGGTCTTGCCGCCGAGCCGCAGGCGGGGGCGGCCTGGGGCTTGGCTGAGGCCGTTCGGGGGGTCTTTGCGACGGGGCGGCCCCGAACCCACCAGGCTGTCAGCCGATGGGGGGGGCGGGTCAGCCTGGATCTGGCCCCGTATAGCTCTCCGATTGTTTAAATTTGGTTAAAAGGGCTTTTCACTATTGACAACTCCCAGGACCGGTATTACACTATGGCAGGTCGAGAAATGTGCCGTTTTCTTGACAGGAATGAGGGGTAAATATGTCGAAGTTCCTAGAGAAGAATAAGAAGAAGAGCCTGCTGGGACTTCTGTTTCTTTTCGTCAAGAACCGCAAATCCACCTGGCCGCTGCTGGTCATGGTCCTGGTTCTGGGCTTCCTTTTCGTGATGCCTTCCTCGTCGAATTTCAGCATGCCCGGCTTCACGCTCCTGGTGCGCCGCGCCCTGGGTAAGGCCCCGGCGGGCGGCCCCAACGGCACCGGCTTGGAAAAGACTTCCTTCACCGGTCTTCTGGCGGCCTTCCGCAATGCCAAGGACAACAAGGCCAACCCGTGGGCCATGCTTTTCGGACGCGGCGCCCAGGGCGGCGCGGCGGGCTCGGCCGGTTCTTCCATCGATCTCGTCAAGGGCGATGCTTCCGAACTGCCGGGCGGAGCCGAGATGAGCAAGAAGCTCGGCGAGAGCGCCAGCGTCAAGGGGGTCTTGAACCGCGAGGATTCTAAAGAGCTCCCGGAAGGAGTCGCCGTCGACCAGGGCGAGATGAAGGGCGAGCGCGAAGGCTGGGTCAAGTCCGCCTTCGCGGCCGGCCCCAGGGCGCGCGTCGGCAACGCGGGCGCCAACGGCGGCGAGGGCAGCAGCTCGTCGGCCTCCGCGGATGGCGCGGGCGCCTATGCCGGCTCGGACTTTTTCTCTAAAGGACGTAATGAGACCTCGAAGCCGGGGGAGAACATCAGGACCGCTTTGACCGGCACCCAGGTCCCCTCGGCGGGGGCCACCGTGAAGGTCGCGCCCAGCTCCGGCAAGCTCTCTCGGGCGGTGGTGTCCACGATGAGCACCCGCAACCAGGCCGCGCTCAACCGCAACTATATCGCCGGCGGCGCTAGAGCCTTTTCCCAGCTGGCCGACGGGCGCACGCGCGCCATGATGGCGCGAGACCCCATCTGCACCGCCGCCGGCGGCTGCCCGGCTGAGTACGCCTCCACCAACTCCGGCGCGGTCTACGACGGCAACAAGATCGGCCCCGCCGCCCCCGGCGTGCTGTCCACCAATTCCAATTCCCCGGCCATCGACGGCGCTTCTTCGCCCAAGGTCCCCGACGACAGCGACGTCCAAACCTATCAAGACGAAGCCGATCAGGTGACCGCGGACGCGGAGAAATGCAAGAAGGCGGACCAGGATTTCAAGGGGAGAGAAGATGCCGCCTCCGCGGAGATGAAGGCGGCGGGCGACAACCTTTCGGGCGCCTGCGGCAGCTGCGGCGGGGCGTGCAAGCGGGCCAAGAGCCGCATGCAGCGCGCGTGCAGCAACTATAATTCCATAAGATGCGAGCATACTAAAGCCTGCCCTTTGACCGCGTCGAAGGGCTGCTCGGCGGCCAATTGCAACCAGTGACGATAGAGGAGAACTGCCATGGACCAGCAAAATAAGCCGGTGATCCCGACCTTGAAGGACTCGCAGAAGCCCCAGGTGAAGATCAAGGGCCTGCAGGCGGGGCTGTCACTCTTCGACCGTCTCAAGCAGTTCAAGAAGAAGGACCTGGCCTTCATCACGGCCGGCATGGGCGTCTTGTTCATGGCTCCCTTGGCCGAGCACTTCATGATGTCGCCGGAGAACGGCGAATCGGGCCAGATCTCGGCGGGCTTCGGCCGCACCGGCGGCTCCGGCATCGGCAGCGGCGGCTCGGTCTATGAGGGAGGCATCAATGGCTTGGCCCCCGGCGGCGTCACCGGCGGCGCGGATGTGATCACGCCGCTCAACGTGCGCGACCCCTCATCGCTGGTGATGGGCCCCGGCGCCTCTCAGCAGGCTCCGGCCACCGCGACGGCTCCGGCGCCCGCGGCGCCGTCTAAATCCGAGAGCAACGATTGGAAGGACGCCTTGTCCAACGCGGCCAGCCAGGGCGCCCAAGCGGCGACCAAGAAGGCCGCGCTTCCCGTGCCCCATCCCGCCATGGCCAACGCCGGCCTGCGCGGCCTGGGGTCGGTCGGAGGCGGAGGCGGCGGCAGCTACAGCTTGCCGCCGATCTCGGCGGCCAACGTGCCTAACCGGGCGGCCGACAGCAACTCCCTATCCAGGGTGACGTCGGCTCCGGGCTACCGGGGCGCGGCGGGGCCGCGCGGTTCGCAGAACGCCAGCGCGGGCTCGATGGAGAACTTGAAGAAGGCGGCCGGCAACGCGGGGAGCGATTTCAACCGCAGCGGCTCGGCGGCGCAGGGCTTGGAAACGGCGGCCAGCCAGTCGATGGCGGGCGGCGGCTCCGACGGCGGAGGCGGGCCGGGGGCCGGCGGCGCGGACAAGGCCGGGGCGCAGAGCCAGAGCAAGGATTCCTCTTCGACCGGCGAGTCGCTGGAATTCCTGAGGATGAAGGCCGAGCAGGACAAGGCCATCGACCTGAAGTGGGACCTCAAGAAGCAGCAAGCCAAGCGCTGGCCCAACCTCGTCGACAAGATGACCGAGGAGATGATCATGACGCCGCTGAAGGGCATGACCGGCGGCATGTCGAAGATGTTCGGCGATTGGGGCGGGGACAAGAGCAAGGCGAAGAAGTATATCTGCTCCAACGGAGAGATCCCGGCCGGGCTCGTGAAGGGTAACTGTCCCATCACGGTGGGCAAGGATGATACGCTCGCCTACTGCTGGTCGGGCGCTGGGAGCCTCCAGGCTACCTTGCCCGGCGGGGCGCCGGGGACTTTGTACACGGGCTGCAAGCTCAACCAGGGCGCCGCTGACGGCGGGAGCAACACGGAGACCGGCACTCCCGACATCGGCGGCGGAGCCGGCGGATCCGGATCTTCGACCGGGAAGAGCCTGGCGGGAATCTGCGCCGAGGTCATGAAGGTCGCCAATCTCAAGACCGGTGTCGACACGGCGAACCGTGACGCGGTAAAAACTCTCATAGGCAAGGTCAACGGGGCGGAGCAGACCCTCTATGGGAAGGCTAGCGCTTCAGCTTGCGGAGTCATCGGCGGAGACAGCTCGTCGACCGGTGTCCGCGCGCAGGAGAAAGCCATCGCCAAAGACCTTTACGCGGCGGCTAGGAAGCTGCAAGGCGCCCTGAAGACGGCGCAGAGCGGCGTCGGTCTTGTCGACGATAAGACCAAGGGGTTGAAAGCGGTGACGGCAGGCGTCGCTGAGACGGCCGTTGCGGAGAAGCCTTTGACCGACGTGACCACCAAAGCGAAGACCGCCTACGACGACCTCATCAAGGAAACCGAAGAGGCCTTCGGAAAAGGAGCGACTCGAGACGATAATAAGGCCGAACCCCTGCGGCTGGAAGGCGAGGGACTCCTGCTTGGAACCAATAACAGCGGGGGCGGGACGATCGCGTCTCGACTGGCCAAGGTCGATGCGGACATCACGGCGGCTAAAAAACTGCTGCTCGAGGTCACGACCGACGGCGCGACGCTCAGGGCCAAGCTGCCGCAGGGCTCCGGCGAGCTGATAAAGCACTTGGACGACGTCATCGAGATCGGCGGCAATATCGACTCCAAGAGCGCTTTGCTCAGCGCGACTAAGCTGAAGGAGTATCACGGGACCCTGGCCGCCGCCAACACCAACACGGGCGGCGTCGACGGGAAGACCGGCGCCAACGCCGAGGTGGCCAAAGCCATCCAAGGCGCGACCCGCGTGATCAAAGGCGGCCAAGCAGCCGCTGATGTCGGCCTGGAGAACCTCAAGACATGGGTCAATGCCGGGAAGTATGGCGTCATCCCCGCGGACCCGGCGAAGCTGACCGCCGACGAAGCCACGAAGGTCAAGGAGGCGATCACCACCAAGAGCAAGCCGATAGAGGAAGGCGCGGCCGCCGAGGTGAAGGCCGACGCGACCTTGCTCGAAAAAGTCAACTCGCTTCCCGAAGGCATGAAGTTCGTGGGAGACACTGGAGCGATCTGCACGGGCGTCAAGCTCGATGGCAACGGGAATGCCGGTACCTTGTGCGACTAGGTCCTTTGGCCCTTGTGATATAGAGGAGCGACGGTTAACATATATAGAGATTTTATGACGGCTTAGTCTTGGAGAAACCATGAACCCCTACAGACCCCTCATGGGCATCGTCGTTGCCCTCTTGCTTTGTTGCGGCCAAGCCTGGGCCGCCACCGTCCCTTGGATGGAGGTCACCTCCGGCAAGTCCAAGTTCTTCATCCCCAAGACGGAGTACGAGGCGCTTAAGGCGCAGAAGATCGGCGCCTGGAAGCCGCTTTATAAGCAGGCCGATGAGAAGGCCAAGAGCACGGCGCGCCTGGTCAAGAAGACGGAGAGCGCCCTCATCGTCTTCATCGGCGCTCAGAAGGAGATGGAGCTGGCCGTCAAGGACGTCTCCGAGGTCGCTCCGCCCGTGACCGTCAAGCCCGTGCCGCCCGTCGCTGCTCCGCTGCCCCAGACCTCCGCCGCGCCCGCCGGCGTCGATGCCGACGTCTGGGCCGCCATCCAGAAGGACGGCTCCATCGGTGACGACCGGAAAGCCTACGCCGCGCAGGTCCTGCAGCTGGTCAAGGCCAACAACAAAGAAGGCTATGCCAAGGCGCAGACCGACCAGGCCGCCATGCGGCGGCTCCTCGCCCAGATCATGCTGCTCGGCCCCGAGGCCAAGAACGACGCGAAGCAGGCTTATGCGGAGCTGACCAAGGTCAATTCCGGCAAGACCAAGCTCAGCGTGGCCTTGAACGACGAGGCTTTGCCTAACCAAAACGCCGGGGCGGGAGTCGCGCCGGCCAGCGCGGTTGGAGCGGCCGTCGATGCCGGCAACTTGACCGACCCCAAGAACCAGAATCGCGACCTTCTGATGGTGCTCAAGAAGTTCCTCCACGAGAAGCCCTCGGTCTACGGCCCGATGATGGGAGAGAGGTTCTTCGCATTCATGACCGGGACGGAAGGCGGCGACTACCTTTCTCCGGAGCTGCGCAAGGATAAGACGGAGATCGACCTGCTCAAGCCGATCGCCATGACCTTCGTGCAGAAGCTGATAGATGAGGGCAAGTCCGGCGAAGTGGCCGAGCTCTATTGGGTCATGGGCTCCGGCCCTTCGGCCAAAGCCGGCTGGGCTCCCGACGACCTCTTGATCCAGCAGCTTGCCAAGGAGGACCGCTGGTCGCGGACGACGCTGCTCGACAACCTCAAGCCTTGGACCGGGGCGAAAGGTACCGGCTTGGACGTGCGGGCGCAGATCAACAGGAGCAAGCCGGACCAGGCGAAGGACTTCTTGGTCGACGCTTCCTCTCATGCCGCCAAGATCCTGAGGAATCCGAGCTCCAAGAAGGAGCTTTCCGCGAGCATCTTCGCCCGTGAGGAGAAGCCTGTGGTGGCCGGCGACGTCGGCAGCGGCGCGGGCACCATCAAGGGCCCGGCCAAGGGCTTCAACTGGGACACGCTTTATAGGCAGGGCGGCATCACCACCACCATCTACGCCGACGGCGACCCCGTGGCGCGCGAGATCACCTTCAAGATCTATACCGTCAAGGACGAGAAGACCGGCGCGATGGTCAACAAGCTCGGCATCTTCGACACCTCCTACCCTTCCGACACCTTCGGCCAGAAATTCGCGATCGGGCCCGGGGAAAGCACCTTCGCCCTCGACGACCGCGTCAAGGGCATGCCGGATTACAAGCTGACGATGGCTCCCACGCCCGACGGCGACATGGCGATCACCTTCGGCCGCGACGGCAAGGGCGGCATGGGCTTCTCCAAGAAGCTCAGCGAACTCTATGACGTCAGGGCGCAACACGTCATCGATCAGGGCAGCACCATGGAGATCAACGGGAAGAGCTTTCTGGTCATGGGGCAAGGCGGCAAGAACGGTTCCCTGCTCTTCTACCCCAGCGACCTGGCCAACCGCAAAGGCGCGGACCGGTCTCCCGAGCTGATGACCAACGTCAACGAGCGCAGCGGCGACGGCCGCTCGGTCAATCTCTCCGGCGCCCAGGCCTTGGGCAACGTCAAGGGCGAGCACTACAACCTCGAGTTCAATCGCGAGCTCGGCTATTGGGAGGCCAAGAAAGGCCCGCCGCCGGCCAAGCCCGTTGCCGCCGCCGGAGGTGGAGCCGCGGGCGGCGCCGACAAGCAGACGTCGTCGACCAACGGCCAAGCCAACCCTCCAGGCGGCGACATCCCTGGCGACGTCACGGTCTTTGAGCAGGGACTGGTGAACAGCGGCAAGTGGATCCGCAACGACGACGTGCGCAACGGCTTGGACGAGAATTATAAGGAAAAGGTCCGCGTTTACAGTTGGATCGGCAAGCTCGAAGACGGCTCCCCCGAACCCAAGCAGCTGCGCGGCCGGCACATCATGATCGTGCCCGAGGGCGTCTGGTCGAAGGACCGCAATCCGGTGCCGCCTTTCGCCGTCACCAAGGAAGATACCGACCTCAACGTCCGCGTCGAAGGCCAGTTCAAGGGAGAGATCCGCGGCTTCGGCAAATGGCTGGCGACCTCGACGGACCTCAACACCTTGTATTTCGACCTGAGCCGGCCGGACCCCAAGACGATGGCCAGCCTTAAGGCGGGCGGCGACCCCCAAGGCAGCATCTATGTCAATGAGGGTTCCGTCAGCGGCAACAAGACGATCAGCATCTTCGACGCCATCCTGCTGCCCGACGCCATGCTGCGCGGCGGCTTCAGCGAGGCCGAGGTCAAGGGCGCCGTGGTCAACCTCGCGAAGGTCCTGGGCGATATGAAGACCGGCTTCCAGATCTCCGGGGCCAAGGGCGGCCAGCTGGGCGTCGTCATCGCCGGCAAGAAGAACATGTACTTCTGGCCGGAGATCAAGGAAGACCCCAGCGCCGTCGATCCGTCCAAGGCGGGAGTCGTCGGGGATGGCACGGTCTTCGACAAGGTGATCACCGGCGGGCAGGACGCCGAGTTGGGGGGCGGGCCCACGGAGGTCAAGGCCGTCGACGGCGTCAACGACATCGTCACCAGGATCAAGGATGATGGAAAGAAGGGGCCTACGGCCGCCCTCTACGTCGCTAAGGCCAGGGATGACAAGCAGCCCCTGAACTATTACCTGATGTTCCGCTTCAAGAACAACGACGACAAGATCATGCGCACCAGCTTCCTCCAGGTCTTCGGCGGCAAGGACATGCCGGCTTTCCCGGGCGAGGGGATCATCTTCCTTTCCGGGGCCACCGACATCAAGCCCAGCGTCGACGTGTCGGGTTCCGGCAAGGTCACGCTCTTGGGGGCCAAGGGTAAGGACAAGGGCAGAGGCGTCTACGCCTTCTTCGAGACGCGCCTGGACGAGGCCGACAAGACCCTCAAGACCGGCAACTGCATCGGGCCCGTGCTCTGGTGGGGCGTCGACGAAGCGACGGCCAAGGCGGCCTGCAAGAACTCAGCGCTGCCCTGAGGGATTGGTCGGCAGCCGAGAGGCCGGGAAGTGATATAATAGATCCGGGGCATATGAAGACAGAAACTCTCGATTGGACGGATTACATATCCATTGATCCTGCGATCTGCCACGGCAAGCCATGCTTTAAAGGGAGCCGTGTCATGGTCGCCGATGTCCTTGAATTTTTGGAAGCGGGGGACACTTTCATCCAGATAAAATCCGCTTTCCCTCGGCTTGGCCGCAAACACATTCAGGCGGCTTTGCAGTTTGCCCGGCAGGCCGTGGAAAGTGGCCGCCATGCCGCCTCCCGCGCCGCACATCATGCGTCTGCTGGTCGATGAGAACGTAGACGTAAGAATCATCGGCCTGCTCAGGAAGTTGGGGCACGAAGCGGTCCGAACTCCCGCTGGAACCAGGAATGGCTCGGTCATTCGCATGGCGGTGCAAGAACGCCGCGTCCTTCTCACCCGCGACAGCGATTTTGTCGACGCGAAGAGGTATCCGCCGACCCGTTGTCCCGGGATCATCCATTTGGATATCCATCCGCCGCACTTCGAGAAGATCGCGCCGCTGCTCAAGGCGTTCCTTTTCTGCGTTGCCGAGGAGCATATGGCTGGCAAGCTCTTCGTGATCGGCGAGGCTGGTTATGACGAGTTCGCCTAAGTATACCTGGAAAAAATTCCGCGCTGCCCTGATCTAGGCCTTTCGGCCCGGCCGCTGTAGGTCTTTCCGTAAAAAAGTCCTGGGCCTTTAGGCCCTGACAAAAAGGCTTTCGCCTGCTACACTTTCTGGTGAGTATGCGACCCCTCAAGCAGCTCGTTGCCGTCGTGCTTTGCGCCTGCCTGCTCCTCACCGGGCCCGGCGTGGGCGACCTCCTGGCGGGAAGCTTGACGATGACCTTCACGCCGATCGAGAAGAGCGACATCGACACGCAAGAGGCACTCAAGTATCTCGAGGAGGTGGGGGCCTTCAAGGGGCCCGACGATCCGCTGCGGACCTACCTCGTCAACTCGCAAGGACTGACGCCCATCGGCGAGAACCTCTACCGCTATCTCAAGGCCCAGCCCAACGCCAAGGAGGAGGTCCTGGGCATGATGGACAACTTCAAGGCCCTGGCCAAGACCGGGCCCTACAACGATAAAAAGGCCGCGTCCGCCGAGCAGGCGCTCAAGCGCTTCGAAGAAAAATTCGGCAGCCTGCCGGGGCCGGAGGACGGCGCCAACACCGACGAGGATACCTTCCGCCTGGGCGCCATCCGCGAGGCTTATATGACCGGCGCCGCCGTATCCGATCCGCCCAAGCAGGATTTCACGCAGGTCCAGCTGCCGGGAGAACAGGGCTGGGAATTCTGGGACAAGGACGGCGTGGCGTACCGCCTGAACAAGAACAAGGTCACGACCTACAACCGCGAGCTCCAGAAGAACCAGCGCGAGATGAACAAGACGCGCCCGGCCAACGCGCCCATGATCCCCGAGACCGGGCGCTATAACCACCAGATGGTCGAGCTCAGCTACTGGAAGCTCAAGAACCAGTACGTCGAGCTGGAGAAGGCCTGGCACATCGACCGCATGCTCAACATGGCCGAGCTTCTGGGCAAACAGTACAAGGACGACATGTGGTTCAAGGACCTCAGCCTGGAGAAGGACCTCGAGAAATGGGCCAAGGCCAAGACCTACACCCACCACGGCAAGACCTACAGCGTCTACGACATCGTCGACAACAAGACCAGCGTCCGGCGCAAGTACCTGGAGGAAGCGGCCAAGGGCATCGACTACTTCAAGGGGGCGCTCGAGAAGCTCAAGGACCCTAAGTCGGCCGATACCATCACCGACGCCAAGCTCGCCTCCATGCAGCTCAGCGAGCAGTACGTCTTGCGCTACCTCAGCATGATCTTCCTCGAGAGCCAGAAGTTCTACGTGAAGAATCAGATCGAGAAGCTCGATCCGCGCTCGCCGGATTCCGAGATGATCGCCAAGGCCATCAAGGATTCCCCGATGGATGCGGCGACCCGGGCCAAGTATAAAGAAGAAGGCCAGAAGCTCAAGGCCCGGCTCGACCGCCTCATGCTCATCTTCGGCCGGGTGGAAGACGCCTTGGTCAAAGCCGATTACGCCTCAAGCCTGGATACCGTCCAGGCGGCGCTCAACTCCAGCCAGAAAGAGCTCGGCGAGATCAACCTGGACTACTCCCTCTTCGCCGAGGTCCCTTCGGTGGCGATGATGACCAAGATGCAGACCGGCAGCTGGGTGCCCACCCAAGGGCTGGCCGTCAAGCTCGTCTCCGCCACGGGGCTCTTCTCCGGCCACAGCGAGAGGGTGAGTGAGCTCAACGGCAACCACGCCGTCTACGACAAGATCATCGGCCAGATCGCCAACGGCGACTACTGGGCCGCCCGCAAGGCCGTCATCGCCATGCATCCCGAGGCCAGCCTCGAGCGCAAGGATCTGGCCCTGACCGGCGCCGCTCGGATCACCGACCCTTTGCGGGTCAGCGCGTCGCTCAAGTCCTCGCGCACGACCCTCACCAAGGTCGCCGATTTCAACAAGTGGGTGGAGACCATCGGCAACGTCGCGGGCTGGACCCTCAGCCTGGCCTTGGCGGCGCCGCTCATGAGCGGCGTGCTGACGGGGGTCTCGCGCGTGGCCGGCGCCTTGAACCTGCGCTTCATCGAGGAGGTCACCCTGCAGGCCGCCACCCGGCTCAACTCGCTGAACCCGGACGCCGCGGCCCTGACGGCCGAGAGCGGCTTCGCCCGCTACCTTGAAGCCAGCATGTGGCGCGGCGCCAGCGCCGGCGCGCGCCAGACCGGCTTCACGCTCCTCTCCGGGGCCATATCGGGGGGGTTCACGGCCATCGGCCATTACATGGACAACGCTCCCTTCGAGCTCAACCTCGGCGTGATGAAGATCGGCGAGGGGCATTCCAACTTCAAGGACGATTACGGCTGGGACGCTTTCAAGACCGGCTTGGTGGGCGGCGTCCACTGGGCCAACGAATCCTTCCACCCGGCCTTGGGCTACATCGGCCTGCCGTCGAGCTATTTCGAGGAGACCCGTTTGGCGGGCGTCACCCAGACCATCGGCCAGCACGGCGTCGTCGGCAGCTTGAATTCCGGCGCCCAGGCCTTGGCGGGCCGCGTCGGCCTGGAGCGCACCGAGCAATTCTTGGCCAAGCTCAGCCTGCAGAACTTGGCCTCCACGGGCTGGGCGGGCCAGGGCGGCGCCTTCGTCCTGGGCATGGTCGACAACGTCTCCAAGTACGCCGTCTTCAGCCAGGGCGTGGGCTGGGTCGCCAACAAGGTCTCCTGGCAGGCGAACTCCCACTTCAAAGCAGAGGAGATCGAGCGGCGCATCAAGGCCGCGCAGAAGACGGGCATGGCCTGGATGGATTCCCCGGTCTGGCTTCTGATCCCGGTTTTTCCGGCCAAGTACGAGGAGGCCGCCGCCGGCTATCAGAACAGCATGCAGGGCGCCGCCGAGTACGAGGCCGCCGGCCGCCGGGCCGAGCTGGCCAACGTCCCCGAGAACGGGATGCTGCCGCGCTTGAGCAAGCCCTCGACTCCGATCAGCCAGATACTCTTCAACGCCAGCTTCAAGAGCGCGAAGAACTCCCAGACCGAGTTCTCGGTGCCCAAGGAGATCAAGAGGAAGGCCATCTCCGCCGAGCTGATGGAGACGGTCGAAGGCGGCGGCAAGAACGCCAAGATCGGAGACATCAACCCGATGGAGTTCCTCCGCATCAGCCAGCTCGAGCCCAAGGAGACGCCGAAGTTCGGCCGTTTGGACATGACGGAGGACGTCAAGCTCCAGGCCCGCGAGAAGTTCGGCGAGGCCTTGCTGGGCAACCAGAAGCTGACCGAGACGGTGCTCGCCGCCAAGCCCGGGACCACGGTCAAGGGCTTCGGAGAGGTCACCCCCGGTATCCAGCGGGAGGTGGCCGTCGAGATGCACGTTTCCGCCCTCAAGGGCGAGAAGGTCAGCTCAGTGGCCGTCAAGGCCTCCGAGGGTCTGCTGCGGCGCTATCTCGAGGCCGACAGCATGCTCAAGCCCGCTGAGAAGATGCTCGACGCCGTGCGCAAGAATACCGGCGAAAGCGCCGCTGAGGCCGCCCAGTTCAAGGCCGCCCTCGATGAGGTCGTCGTCAAATCCATGGACTGGAAGCGCGACTTCGAGCTCCAGAAGACCGACGTGAAATACCCCGAGCTGCTCAAGTCCTTCGGCGCGCGCGCCGACGAGCTCCTGGGGGCCGGCAAGCTGACGGCCAAGCAGCATGCCTCGCTCAAGGGGATCGTCGAATACGTCACGGCCATGGAGGGGCGCTTCAACGCCTTCAACAACGTCGAGATGACGCACGTGCTGGTCCACGAGGAGCTGGGCGCCCTGCAGCACCGCTTTGGAGACAAGGGTCCCGCCGCCGAGGTGCTCAGCGCGTTCGCCGCGAAGCTCAAGACCTGGTATGAAAGCACGCCGCAGGCGGCGCGCAAGACGACGGTCGTCGAGGCGCCGGGCCAGCGCGGCTTCAAGGACATCATGGAGGGCTTCAAGGACCAGATCAAGGATCTGAAGGGGAAGGTCTCCGCTGGGGATATGAGGGTCCTGGAGGCCGCCCAGAAGGAGATGGCCGCCTCGCCGTGGATCCTGCACGACACTAAGGGCACTGCGCTCTCCAGCTGGCGTCCCGGCCAGTTCGAGAGCTTGATGATCTCCTTGGCCATGATCGCCGAGGGCGGCAAGGGCGGAGCCCCGATCCGCGAGTTCATCCGCCTGACTACCGGCGGCGGCAAGACGCTGATGACCTTCGAAGGCTTGCTGCCCCTGGCGGAGGCCGACGCGGCGCACCACCGCATGGAAGTGCGCTTCCTGACCGTGCAGTCGAACCTGGAGGCCCAGGCCCGCCTCGAATTCTTGGCTCTTAAGAAGATCGGTTCGAAACTTAAATTCGATACCTATGAAGGCTTCAAGTCCGAGATCGCCGAGGCCAAGAACAAGGGGAAGAAGATCGTCGAGAAGGTTTGGATCCTCGGCGACGAGATGGACGGAGCCGCGCTCCAGCCCGCCTTGACCCTGGGGGAAACGACCGGCCGCATCACTCGGGTCAACAGCGTCTACAGCCGGATGGAGCAGATCAACGCCCATCTGGAGAACGTCATGGGCAAGACGGCCACCGAGCTCGGCGAGGCCGTCAAGATGGAGGCCCGGCGCGGCCAGTCGCTCATCGATCGCCTGGACGGTAAATCGCCGGAGGGCATCGCCGCCCGTCAGGCCACCGAGCGTCTGCTCAAGGCCGCCGAGCGCCTGAGCGCGGCCCGCACGCCCGAGGCGAACCTTCAGGCCCGCGAGGCCGTGGCCCGCGAGCTGGGCGCCCTGCGTTCGGCGATCGATTCTCCCGCGCTCTCGAAATCGCCCGAGACGATGGCCTCTTTGTATCAGCACGGCAAGGATCTCAAATCCGCCGCCGACGCCTTGGCCGGCGGCGACGCCAGCGCGCCGCTGCGCATGCGCGACCTGCTCAAGGCGGAGAACAAGGCGCTCGAGGCCTCGGGGCTGGGGACCGGCGAGCAGGGCAAGGCTTTCCGGCGATCGATCAACGACCTCTATATGAAGCTGGCCAAGGGGGGAGCGCCGACCGAGCTGGCCACCGCCGCCCGCGAGACGGCCGAAGCCCAGCACGGCCTGCTCAACTCGGCGCACCTGGAGCCGGGGCCCAGAGAGAACCTCAGCGCGGCCGTGCGCCGGCTGGAAGGCCTATTGGCGGCCGAGCCCGGCCCCACGAAGGCTTCGCGCGGCACCATGGTCAAGGAGCTGGCCGAAGGCCTCCAGCAGCAGGCCAATCTGCTGCCGCTGGTGGAAGGACGCTATGAATCCCGCGCCGAGAGCCTGCGCATCGAGGCGCGCAGCCTGCGGCAGGCCGCCGAGACGCGCCTGGCCAGCCTGCGCAACCGGATCACCGCCGCCGACAAGGAGATCGTCGCGGCCGAGGCGGCCAAGAAGCCGGGCGTGCTGGAAAAGGCGAAGGCCCGCAAGCTCACGCTGGAGAACATGCTCCAACGCGAGACGCCGGTGGCCGAGGCCGACATCAAGCTGGCCCAGCGCTTCGAGGCCCAGCATTATTCCCGGGCCCAGCGGCTCATCGAGCGCACCTATGAGCTGCGCGAGGAGCTTCCGGGCGCCAAGACGGATCGGACCAAGGCGAAGCTCGAAGCGCTCGACAAAGAGTACGCCCAGATGGAAGGCGCGCTGACCCCCGGCGAGCGGTCCCAGCTCGAGGGATACCGTCAGAATGTAGAAAAGCTCTATAAGCTCGGCAAGGAGATGGCGGGCATCGACGGCAAGATCCTCACCGCCCTCAAGGAGGGCAAGCCCGTCGAAGGGTTCAAAGCGGAGCTCGAGGGCCTGGGCGGGGAGGCCCACGCCGTTCGCAGCGAGCTGGTCCGGGCCCGGCGCGAGGCCTTGGCGTCGGAGGCCAAGGTCTCTACCGATATGGGGGCCATCCGCTCGCAGTTCCGCCAGAGCGGCGTCGAGATCGTGGAGCTGCTCAAGAAGGGCGGGCCGGGGAGCGAGGCCGAGGCCCTGAGGCTGCTGGAGAAGCGCAAGGCGCTGCTCGAGGCTTTCGCCGGCAGCGAGAACCCGGCCTACGAGGTCTACCGGTCGATGAAGAAGGACGCCTACTCCATCGCGCGCAGCAGCATCTGGGAGCGCGGCGGAAACGAGGCCATCGTCGAGAAAGGCGCGCCTAAGGCGAAAAGCCTGATGGAGGCCCAGGCCAAGGAGCTGAAGGCCAAGCTCGAAGAGGTCCGCGCCACGGCGGGCGCCTCGGAGACCCCCGCCGCCAAGGAGGTCCGCCTCAAGACCGAGGCCATGCTGGAAGCCCAAGCCGAGGCCTGGAAGAAGGCGGCGGAGAAGCCCGTGGCCGACCAAGGGGCGCTCGTCGAATCGCTGAGCTCGGCCATGGACCTGGCGGCCCAGCAGGGCGCCCAGCGCCAGGGGCTGCTCAAGTCCCTGCGCGCCGCGCAGTCGGGCTTGGAGCCCGGCCTGGTCACGAGGCTCGAGGGCGCGCTCGACGGCCTGGGGCGCCAGCAGACCTCTTTCCAGGGAGAGGCCGCCGTGCAGCTCAAGAGCGCCCATATGACCATGGAGAAGGCCGTGGAGATCTATGGGAAGAAGATCGACGGCGTCGGTTTTTGGAACCTGGCCGCCTCCATGGACCTGCCCAAGCTGTTCTGGACGGAGGTCCTAGGCAAGCCCACCTTCATGGGCAAGACCGTCAGCCTCCAGGTCGACCGGGTCGGCTTGACCCGGATCTACTCCGCGCGGCTCATCAAGGAGGTCCTGGCCGATCCCATCATGCCGGCCGGCCAGCGCGACCGCTTGTTCTGGACGCTGGTGCCCTCCATGCTCAACCCTAAGGGCGTCACCGGCAAGGGCAGCGGCTGGGTGCGCACGGAGTTCATCAACATGGTCCGCGGATATTCCGACAACCCGGCCACCATCCGCATGGACAACCTGAGCGGCCACATCAACGTCGTGCACAACGGGCAGTGGTTCGACACCATGGACAACCCGACGCGGCGCTTCTGGGAGCTGGAATACGGGACCGACCTGACCTTGCCCTACACCCACAAGTCGCTTTCGACGATCAAGGACATCACCGCCAATAAGAACGCGCGCTTCATCTCGCTGTCGGCCACGGCGGGCAAGAAATACCAGGCGCACCTTTCCGAGAGCGGCGTCCCGCTGGGCGGCAAGGGGGCGGAGGCTCCCGAGAACGTCGGCGTCAACATCGTCGAGGGAGAGACGCCGAAGTTCGCGGCCTTGGGCGAGGCCGTCGGCCATCTCAAGGCGCTCTCGCGGGAATTCATCTCGGTGCGGCCCGGCGAACTGATGTCCGGCAAGTCCGGGGCGCCCCCCGAGGTTCGGGCCTATCTGGAGTCCACGGGCATCGCCAAGAAGGACGGTCTCACCCTCGAGCTGGCCAAGCTGCCCCAGGGCCCGGTGCGGGATTATTTCAGCGTCTTGCGCGCCGACCAGGGCTCGACGGGCCTGGTCGTCATCAGCCTGCCCGATACGAAGATCCTCAAGCAGGTGCGCCGCTATCTGCTCAAGACGGGCAAGGTCAAGGAGAGCGAGATCGCCCAGGTCTTCTCGGACTCGGAGTGGCTGAGGACCAATCGTCCGGAGGCCAAGGTCCATGAGCAGATGAACCTCGACGCCATGCGCACCGGCGAGGTGAAGGTCCTGCTGCTCGACACGCGCGTCGGCGGCCGCGGCCTGGACTTGGACTATAAGGGCAACAAGGCCGACAGCAGCCCGAAGGGCTTCAAGGGCTACACCAACTACGAGATGATGATCGTCGACCCCCATGAGATGTCGGCGGTGCATCTGCTCCAGGCGCAAGGCCGCATCGACCTCGGGCGCGTGCTGCTCGGCGCCCAGCGGGAGTTCCACCTGGTCATGGACGTCAAGGGCGTGCAGAAGGAGACGCTGTTCCGGGAGATGTTCCGCGACCACGAGCTGTTCGTTTCCCTGCGCAACGACCCCGCCGTCCACGAGTTCGCCCGCGCCGAGACCCAGCGCCTGGGCAAGCCCGTCGCCGTCGATTGGCCCTTGGTGGACGCCTACATCAAGAACGTCGAACGGGCCCGCTTGGGCGCGCTCGGCGGCGACGCCGGCGTCTTGGAGTTCGCGGCCCGGCAAGGCCGCGAGGTCGACGCCGCGCTCATCCGCGACTACGTCCAGACCCGGATCAAGAGCGCCCAAACGAGCGGCGCCAAGGAAGACGCGGCCTGGGTGGCCCATAACACCCTCGTGGAGCGCTACGAGCGCACCGTGACCGAGACGCTCAACAAGAAGCAGGAGCTCGTCGAGGAAGACCAGCTGCGCTCTTCCTCCGTGCTGCAGGACAAGCCGCGGGCCGATCCTCGGACGCGCTGGCTGGACCTGCTGGCGCGCTGAACGCAAAACGATTAGAATCACTGCGTGCCGGCCTTGCGACGTGAAGCCGCCGCCTGCTTCCTCTTAGCCCTCCTTTTCGGCGGCCTTTTTACCGGCGGCCTACGCAGCCACCTGGCTTGGACGATGGCTTCCTGCCTGCTTTGGGCGGCGGCCTGGCGGTCTCAGCGGCGTCCGGATCTGGCGCAATTGAAGCTTTGGACGCCATGGCTGCTATGGCTCCTGGCCTGCTTGCTGGCAGGCAGCCAGCCGCTCAAAGGAGTGTATCCCTTGGCGCGCTGGGCCGGAGTCGCGGCCTTTGCGGCGATGGCCGCGTCGCTCTGGGAGGAGCCCGACCGCAAACGATGGCTTAACGCGCTTTGGGGTGGAGCCTTCGTGCTTGGCGCGGCGGCGCGCTGGGGGGCGCGCCATGCCAGCGCGCGGGAGCTTGGGGAAAGCATGACCGGGCTGATCCCGCCCTACTACAACTATACCGCCTTCGTGGTAGCGGCTGCGGCGGCGGCCGCCGTCGCTTTCGCGGCGGCGGTGGCCCGTGCGCCCGAACAAGAGGGCCGCGGCGGCTGCTGGCGCCTCCTTCCCCTCCTGGCCTTCTTCTGCTGGATACTCTACCTGCAGCGCGCACGCGCCGCTTCCTTGGGCTTGCTGGCGGCCTGCGCTTTGGCCTTGGGGCGCCGCTTCGGCTGGCGCCGGCTGGCGCTGGCGGGCGCCGCTGCCGGGCTTTTGGGCCTGACGCTTTTCGCGTCGCTCCCGGAAGGGCGGCGCGATTTTCTGCTCAAGAAAGACAAGAGCCAGGTGGCCAAGCGTCCTGAGATCTGGGCTGCGGCCTTGGCCGTGGCTAGGGACCATCCGGTCCTGGGGGAGGGCCCGGGCGGTTTTGCGGCCGGTTTCCGCAGGCATAATTTCCCTTCGCGCTACCGCGTCACGAACTATCAATTCAGCACGCCTTACGCCCATAGCGAGCCCCTGCAGGCTGCCGCCGAGACCGGCTTCGTGGGGCTGCTCCTGCTGCTGGGCGTAGTCGCGCTGGGAGTGCGGGTTCCCTTGCGCGGCCTGACGCCGGAGCGGGAAGCCGCGTTGGCTGCGTTGGTCTGCATGTCGGTGCAGCTGCTCGTCGACAACATGCTGCAGGTGCCCGCTCTGGCCATGCTTTATTTTTCCACGCTCGCCGTGCTCAGGCCTCAGGGCTCCGGCATGCATGCGCCAGTGCCGGCGCCGTCTTGGACTGCCGCCTGCGCCATCGGCTTGGCGTTGTCTTTGACCGCCTGGCTGCCGGAATCTCTGTACACGGCTTCGCTTGCAGGCTCAGGCGAGCCCCGGCGCGCCGTCGCGCTGTTTCCCGCCGAGCCTGAGGCCCGCGAGGCTCTGGGGCGATTTTATCTCACGTCACGGCCGCCCCGGTTGGACCTGGCCAAGGCCGCCTTCGGCGAGGCCGCGCGGCTCAGCCCCAAGAATGCCTTGTATCCGGTCTTTATCGCCGAGCTGCTGAGGTCCGAAGGGCGCGGCCGGGAGATGGGTGCGCTGGTGGAGCGGGCGTTATTGCTTGAGCCCAACTTCCTGCAGGCTCGTCTCTTGCGCGCCGAGCTGCTGGCGCATGCCGGGCGCAAGGCCGACGCGCTGGGGGAGCTCGCTGAGGTGCAGCGCCGCCGGGGGGAGCTCGAGGGCGCCCGGGTCTACGTCCCTGACCGCAGCCTCTATACGGGCTTTGACCTGACCGTCTGCGCCTTCGACGCGGCGCGCTTCGCTTCGGTCAAAGCCCTCGCCTCCCGGCGTTGATTTTGTAGAATGCCCTAGCCATGGAAGAGTTCCTCGAGATGCGCAACCGCCTGCTAGGCATCGTCGGCGCCCTGCTGACGGTCCTGCTCGCGGGCACGGCGGGCTACCACATCATCGAAGGCTGGCCCTTCTTCGACGGCTTCTACATGACGGTCATCACGCTGGCCACCGTCGGCTACGGCGAGACCCATCCGCTGTCGCACCACGGCCGCATCTTTACCGTATTTCTGATCATGGGCGGCATCGGCGTGATGACCTATGCTTTCACCACGATCACGGCCATCGTCGTGGAGGGGCAACTCTCCGCGGTTTTTCGAAGGAGGCGCATGCAAAAAGAGATCGCCAAGCTGTCGGGGCATTACATCGTCTGCGGAGCCAGCCATGCCGGCGGCGTGATCTGCCGCGAGCTCAAGAGCACGGGGCGTAAGTTCGTGCTCATCGAGATGAACCCGGAGGTCATGGAGAAAGCCTTGGACCGCTTGGGGCGGGAGGGCTTGTTCCACATCGTCGGCGACGCCACCGACGATGACATCCTCAAAGAGGCCGGCATCGCCGGCGCCGCCGGCGTCTTCGCCGTGCTGGCCACCGACCAGGACAATGCCTTCGTGGTGCTCACCGCCAAGGGCTTGAACCCCAAGGCGCGGGTCGTCTGCCGCCAGGTCGACCTCAACGTGCGCGAGAAGCTCTTTCGCAGCGGGGCGGACAACGTCGTCAACCCCGAGTACATCGGCGGGCTGCGCATGGCCTCCGAGATGATCCGCCCTGCCGCCGTCGGCTTCATGGACTCGATGATCCGCGACCGGGTGAACGTGTCGCGCTTCGAGGAGTTGGTCGTCCCCGCGGCATCCTCCTTCGTGGGGCGGGCGCTCGAGGAGGTCCGCGGCGGCGGAGGCAACGCCCCGTTGCTCGTGGCGCTGCTCGACGGCGGCTCGGGCAAGTACGAGATCAATCCCGAGCCGACGCGCACCATCAAGGCCGGCGACAGTCTCGTCATGGTGGGCGAGGTGACTAAGATCGCGGAGCTGCGCAAGGAGTTGGAAGCGGCTTAAGTCTTTATTTAATCCCTCTATGCCTGACACCGGCGGCTATGCTATCATAGCTGACCATGGGCCGCCCTAAGCGCATCCAATTCGCCGGAGCCTGCTACTACATCGTCCTGCAGGGCAATAACCGCCAGGACATATTCCTTTCCAACCAGGACCGCCGCTCCTTCCTCTCGATGCTGCGGGCCTACAAGGATCGCTACAAGCTGAAGGTCTACGCTTACTGCCTCATGTCCAACAGCGTCAGCTTGCTCCTGGAAACCTCTCAGCCGAACTTGTCCATCGTGATGCAGGGCTTCAACACCGTTTACACGAAGTACTTCAATTCCGGCCATCATTCGATGGGCCACGTCTTCCAGGGGCGCTATAAGGCCTTGCTGGTGGACAAGGAGCATTACCTGGCCGAGCTGACGCGCTACATCCATCTCCAGCCCGCGCGCTCGGGCCTCAAGGAAAAGCCCTGGCGCTATCAATGGTCGAGCTGCACGGCTTACGTGGAGTCCGACGCCTCCGAGCCTTTGGTCGACTCCGAGGTCGTCCTCGCCCGCTTCGGCAAGATCCGCCTCAAGCAGTCGGTACGCTACCTGCAATACGTCAAGGACCGCATGAGGTCGGCGTCTGAATTCATCCTGCCCGTCGTAGGGGGAGCGGCCATCGGCAGCGCGGCGTTCCTGGCGCGCTGCGACTCCCAGGCGCCGGTACCGGGGCCGCAGCGGCCGGCGCCGGCCGACGAGGCGCGGCGGATCATCACCGAGGTCTCGGCCCAGCATGGCATCGACGTCGAGAAGCTCTTCGGCCGTCTCCAGTGGCGGGAGATCTCCGCCGTGCGCCGCGAGGCCATCTACCGGATCTGGAAGGAAGCCCGCCTGGGGGTCACCGAGATCGGCAGGCTCTTCGGCCGCACGCCTAGCGCCATCAGCCAGCTCATCAAGGCCAAAGAGCAGGCCGCCGGCCGCTAAAGCCTGGCACCGATAGGCCTTTAGGGCTAAAAAGCCTGGGTCTTTTGACCGTTCTTGAGGGCCCCTGAAGACACTCCTGGCGCTCCGCCATCCGGCTATCCTTAAGGCATGAACGGCGCGACCCTCAAGCGGCTGGCCCTGAAGACGACGTCGGTCCTGCTGGCCTCGGCCATCATCCTTACGGCCCCCGGTCTTACCGCTTATGAGGCCGTCGCCGCCGAGATCCGGGTCCAGGCCCAAGTCGGGACGGGGCGAGGCGCGACCCCGGTGGTGCCCTTGGGCCGCATCGGTGCCGCGCTCAACTCCAGCCTCGGTTCGGCCTCACCTGCAGCCCTCCAGGCAACCTTGTCCGGGACACAGGGCGCGCCCGAACTCTCCCTTGCCCCGCTTGCCGCCATCGCAGGCGCGCCGCTGGAGGCCGCTCCGCCGGCGCTTTCGCTGACGCCCTCCGCTCTCCCCCAGGCCGCCGCGCCGCAGACGAACCTTTTCCAGCGGCTGATCGGCTCCTTTGACGCCTCCCAGCCGGAAAGCGCGCAGGTCGAGGCGGAGCGTTCCCGGCTCCAGGCCGTTCTCGCTCCCTCCGCCGCCACTCTTGCTTCGCCCTCCGCCGCCAAGACCTGGGCCGCCGATGCTTTCGGCGCCCTGAAGGGCGAAGAGGCGTCGGCCGCCCCGGTGCTGGCCAGGCCGATCAAAGCAAACTGGCAAAAACGGATCGGCCTTGCGCTGAGCGGAGTCGTGGCCATCTCCGGCGTCGGCATGGCCCAGCATGCGACCAGCGCGCCGGCGCCGCATGTCGCCGCCGCCCCGGCGGCCGATGACCGCTACGCCTGGCTCGAGCCGCTCGGCCAAGCCGGCTACTGGATCGGCAACTTCCTCGCATTCTTGTTCTCCATCCCGCAGATCCATAAGACCTTCAAGGACGGCGACGCCAAGGGCACTCCGGCATGGCGCGCGGCCGTGTTCGCCGCCGCCGGGCTCCTCTTGGGCTTGGTCAGCGCCACCGTGGCCGACAAGGCTTTCTGGGGCATCCAGAACGTCTTCGGCGCCGTGTCCATGCTGGCGGTCTACCCCGCCGCTTGGTGGCTCCGCGGGGGCGCCAAGGTCCGACCTCTCGTCGGCACCGCCGTGGTGACCCTGGCCGCGCTGGCGGCCAGCGTCGGTCTCTATTACGGGGCGGCGGCCATCGTGCCGGCCTTGCTCGCGCATTGGATGTCGGCCGCCGCCATTTCCCAAGCCATGCTCGGTATCCAGATCGCTACGGGCGCTTTGTATTTCCTCTTGTTCCTTCCCGACATGATCTCGGTGGCTCGCGGTCAGGCCCCCAAGAGCTTCACCCCCGCATTCTCACTGGCCTTCTTCGCCGCTTCGGCCGGGTTCGTGGTGTGGACCATCCAGGCCGCCTTGGCTGCCGTGCCTGGCTCGCCTCAGCAGGTGCAGTTTCTGGTCTATGCCGGGCTCAACGCCGCTTACGCCGTCGTTTCCTTCGCCAGCTACTATTTCGCTCGCAAAGCGGCGCGCAAGGCCGCAGGAGCGCAGGCTTCGGTGGGCCTAGGTCATGGGGGCCTAAAGACCTATGACGGTGCCAGGCTTAATGGTTATATCTATTTTCAGGAACCAGTGGTTTTTGTATCTTGAAATGTAAAGATATCCCCAGGATTCACCGCATCAGGTGGCAGGGATTAAGGTATTAAGGCTGAGGAAGGGTCTATTTTTATATAGGCCTTTATCGGGGGGGCTTCTGGGCCCCAGGACCCATGGAGCTTTAGGTCTGATGTAGTACGATGCGGGCATGGCGGCGATCTCCCGGTCGTTTCTCTGCGCGGCGCTCCTCGCTCTGGCGGGAGCCGCATCCGCCGCCGGCATGGCCGCCCCCGTCCAAGAGGTCCCGGTCTCGGGGGCGCGCCCTGGCGTCGGCGCGGTGGCCATCCCCATCATGGGCTTGGGAACGACGCTGGGGCCTAGCGCTCTTGGGCCCGCGGGCCTGCAATCGAGCCTTTTCCCGGCCGCCGCCGCGCCGCAGCTGACCGGCGTCTTGCCGAGCTTGGGCGGCTTGCTCCTGCCGCGCATGGGGTTTCGTCCTGAGGCAACCGTCGCTCCTTTGGCGCAACCCAACGCGCCCGCGCCCGCGTCCGCCGAACTCAGCGCCTTCGAGTCGCTTTCCGACCCCCGCCAGATCCCGGGCGGCCGCGCGCCGGGCGCAGTCGAGCTTCCGGCGATGCAGCCCGCGGCCTCCATCGAGCAGAAGAGCGTGGCGGTGACCGCGACGCTCGAAGAGGCCGACGGCGCCCGGGAGACGGGACCGGAAGCTTCCGACTCGCTGGGCCGCCGTTTGATGGACATCCTGACCGGCGACGACGCCCGCGCCTCGGGCGCCGCCGACTGGCGCCCCGAGCCGCCGACGGCGGCGGAGCTGTCGGGAAAGCCCGGCTTCGATGCGGGAACGCCCGCGCCCAAGGACTCCGGTGCTCGAGGCACGGGTGAGGAGGCGGTGACGCTCGTGGCCGCGGAAGAATTACCAGGGCGTTCGCTGGCTCGGGCCCAGCCCTTGGCGCCATCGTCCGGAGGCGGAGCCTTCGGGCCGCGGGCTCCGGCCGTCTCGCGGGCCTCTTTGCTGGCGCTGACCGTTTACCGGCAGAGCCTGTTGTTGTCCTACGCCAGCCTGCCGGCCGGCCTTCCGGCTTTCGAGTTGGCCCAAGTCGGCGCGCAAGCGGCCGCGGGCTCTCTGCACCGCTCTAGCCGCCGCGTCCTTGTGCCGCCTTTTGAACTTGCTCAAGCGAAGCTTTCGGCGCCGGTGGTGAGCGACGAGGCGGCGTCTCCCTTGCTGGCATCGGCTTTCTCGGTCGGGCAGACTGAGGCGACCGCCGACGCGGAGACGGTCTCCTTCATGCAGTCGGTGGGGATGCGCGACGCCGTGGCCTCGCCAGCTTCGGCGCCTCAGGCGCGCGTCGCAAAGATCTCCGGCTGGGGGCCGGCCGCTTCGCGCGCCAAGGCGGCCCAGTCGCCGTACCTGTGGACCTTTCTGCTGCCTTTGCTGGCCCTGCCCCTCCTGCGCCGCCTCTAACGGGGTCAGACCCGCCGCTATTGCCGCTTTTCAGGCAACGGCAATAGCGGCGGGTCTGACCCCGCTGACTTTCGGGATATTGACTAAAAGCTGTAATCCCTTTATCCTATTGGAATGAGATGGCTGAAGTCCGGCTTGTTCCGGCGCTTCGTGCTCGTCATGGGCGCTTTGGCGCTGCTGCCGGTGCTTTTCCTTGCCTCCCAGATCGTCTCTATCAGCCAAAGAGGCATCCAGGCCGCCGTCCTGGAGCTGCATACCAAGCTGGCGGAAAAGCTCTCCGAGCAGGTCGACACTTATTTCAAGGTCAACGACGACAAGCTGGCTTTCGCGCTGGCCTCGCTGCAGAAGAAGATGGAGTGGTCGGATAAGCAGGAGCTGCTGCGCAGCCTCATCGAGACCCATTCCGACGTCGTGGAGATCTCGATCCTCAACGGGCAGGGCCGCGAGATCCTCAAGGTATATAACCCCGACCTATCCTCCGAGCACGAACTCACCTCGCGCTCCGGCGAAGAGGGCTTCAAGCGCTTCCTCAAGGACCGGCGGCGCACCGTCATCATCTCGCGCGCCGGCCCCACCGCTTCCCTGCAGATGTATTATCCGATGAACAAGGCCGTCCTGGCCCGCATCGTGGTCTCCTTGCGCGCCCTCTCGGCGCGCATCGCCTCCGAGAGCGTCGGCGGCACCGGCTTCGCGGTGCTGGTCGACGGCAAGGGCGAGCCGCTCTTCTACCCCGAAGGGCGCCTGAGCCCTGAAGGCCTCAAGACCTTCGCGGCTTGGCCCATCGTCAAGACGGCACTGCAGTCCCAGTCGATCGGCTCCAGCGAGTTCAAAGACGGCGGCGGCCTTGAGCGCGTCGGCGCCTATGCCCCGGTGGCTTCGATGGGCGGAGCGGTCGTCATCATCCAAGCGCGCGACGAGGCTTATCTTTCCGCCAACAAGATGCGGCGCGCGGCCGGGCTCGTCATCCTGCTGGTGATGGTCTTTTCGGTGCTCAGCGCCACCTTCCTCGCTCGCCGGCTGACCTCGCCGCTTTTGGCGCTGACCCGCAGCGCCGAAGGCGTCGCGCGCGGTGATTTCCTCGGGCGCGTCGATATCCAGACCGGCGACGAGCTCCAGGAATTGGCGGAAACGTTCAACAAGATGACGGCCCAGCTGCGTTCCTATTCCGTCCTGCAGGTCGACCGGCTCATCGCCGAGCAGCGCAAGACCGAGGCCATCCTCTTCTCCATCAACGACGGCATCGTCATGCTCGACAAGCAGGGCAAGATACAGCTGGCCAACCGGCGCGCGCGGGAGATCTTCGGCCTCAACGCCGAGCTGTCCATCGAGGGCAAGACGCTGGCGGGCGTCCTGCCCGAGTCCAAGCTGCGCGAGGCCTTCCTGCGCGCCGCCGAGGACCCCCGCCCGGAGGCTTTCAAGGAGATCGACCTCTCCACCGAGCAGAGCCGCAGCTTCCTTCGGATCACCGCCCATCCCGTCGTCAGCCCCGGGCACGGGGCCCACCTGGGCGTGGTCGTGGCCGTGCGCGATGTCACGCTCGAGAAGGAGCTCGAGAAGATGAAGGAGGAGTTCCTCCACTACATCACCCACGACCTGCGCAACCCGCTGGGCTCGGCCATGGGGTTCATCGACGTCCTGCTCAAGGGCACCGTGGGCGTGCTCTCGGGCGACCAGCACAAGATGGTCTCCTCCATCAAGCGTTCCGCCAGCCGCCTGATGGGGCTGATCAACAACATCCTCGACATCGCCAAGATGGACTCCGGCCGCATGAGGCTTTCGCTCAAGACCACCTCCTTGGCCGGCATCGCCGGGAGGGCTTTCGGCATCCTGGAGTCCCTGGCCGCGCAGAAGGAGATCAAGATGGTCTTGGCTGCCTCCGAGGAATTCTCGGTCGAAGCCGATCCCGACCTCATGGAGCGCGTCTTCACCAACCTGGTCGGCAACGCCATCAAGTTCACGCCGCTCAAAGGCACCATCACCGTCGCCATCGACGACCTCGGTCCCGCCTTGCGCGTCTGCATCGAGGACACCGGCGAAGGCATCCCCGAGAATTACCGCGACCGGATCTTCCAGAAGTTCGAGCAGGTCACCGGGCAGCGCCACGGCGGCACCGGGCTGGGCCTGACCATCACGAAGTTCTTCATCGAAGCGCACCTCGGCCGCATCTGGGTGGAATCCGAGATGGACAAGGGTTCGCGGTTCTATTTCACCGTCCCCAAGCACCTCGTCCTCGATGCCGAGGGGGGCGTCGCGGCCCGGGAGGGGGTGGCTTGAGGGCGGCCCTCGGGCTGCTGCTGTTGCTGGCCCTCGCGCCCGCGCGCGCCGAGACGGAGACGGCGTTCCAGAACGTGGTCGTGCGGCCCGGCGATACGCTGTGGAGCATCTCGAACCGCTTCCTGAAGGACCCCGCCAAATGGGACGAGATCCTCAAGTACAACCGCCTGCCTTCTTCCGACCCCACCCTGGCCTTGCCCGGGATGAACTTGCGCGTGCCCATCACCTTGATCAAGGAGGAGCTGCGCGCCGCCCACCTCATCTACAAGGTCAACCGCGTCGACTTCCGGCGCAAGGAGACCGCCGACTGGAAGGACGCCTCGGAGGCGATGGAGCTCTTTCGGGGGGACTCCATCCGCACCATGGAGGCCTCCAAGGCTAAGGTGAAATTCCTCAACTCCGACCTCTTGAGCTTGGACGCCAACTCCATGGCGGTGCTCAAGCCCGTCAACAAGGACTACGATGTCGAGCTCAAGAAGGGCGGGCTCTTCGTCGGGCACTCGCGGGTCGTCACCGCCTCGGCCCGGATCATTCCCCGGACCAAGGATACGGAGTACTCCGCCAAGGTGCGCCAGGACCTGAGCACCTTGGTCGAGGTCTCCAAGGGGCAGGCCGGCGTCGAGGCCCAGGGGCGCGTCGTGGAGGTCAAGGCCGGCATGGGCACGGAGGTCAAGCTGGGGCTGGCGCCGTCGATCCCCGTCAAGATCGTAGACCTGCCGGAGTTCGAGGCCCGCGCCGCCGATTACGCCGGCGCGGGCTCGATCCCGGGGATTTCGCGGATGAAGATCGCCCCGGGCGCCCAGGTGCCGCTGTCGGTCACCGCCGACGACGTCAACGCCGCCAAGGAAATAGGCGACCTGGGCGGCGAGGTCCAGTCCCTGAGCGTCGGTATGCCGGTGTCAGGCTATCACGTCCAGGCTTCGAAGAGCCGCGAGTTCTCGAGCATCCTCTTCGACAAGACGCTCGATGGCGACGAGAAGTTCCGGCCCAAGGACATCCTGCCGGCCGGCGTCTATTGGTGGCGCATCGCGCTCGTCGACCTGCTGGGCACCGAGGGCTCCTTCTCCTCGCCCAGGCTCTACTCCATCGGAGGCGCCGTCCCGGGGCGCAAGGCCGCGCCCGAGCTCAAGAGCTCCATCGTCTTGACCAAGCCCGCCGTCGACGAGACGGTCTACACGAACACGTATCAGGTCAAGGGCCTAGTCAAGCGGGAAAACCTCACCGTCTCGGTCAACGGCAAGGCGATGCGCATCGACGACGCCGGCAACTTCCAGCTCGTCATCAAGCTCAGCCGGGGCGTCAACGACGTCATCATCCTCGTTCAGGACGATGCGGGAAACTCCCTGACGCTGACGCGCCGCCTCACCTACGAGGTCAGATTCTAGGGCGTCGTGCGCACCGCGGGCAGACGCGGCGCCGCTGCGCCGGCGGCGGAGGCTTTTTGGATCTCCAGAGGCGCGAGGAGGCTGCGCAGCGCGGGCGGCGTCCCGGGCGTGAAGGCGGCGGCGACGAAGCCCCAGCGCAGGGGGTTGCCCTTGAGCTGGGTGCGCAGGAGCTCGACGCGGACCTCCTGCTTGGCCGGGTCCGGCGTCGCTCTCATCTGGGCGGCCACGGCCGGCCGGCCGCCGGGCAGGGAGCGATAAAGGACGGCGCCCCCGGCTGAGGCGGTCAGGGCGTATTCCCAGGCATCCTTGCCTTGGGTGAAGGCGCCCCGCCCCTCCAGCAGCGAGGATGAGCCGGCGCCCGGGACATGGTTGATGTCGATGTAGGCATCCAAGACGAGGCGGCCGAGCCCGGTCGTCTCGACGCGGCCTAGCTTGTAGATGAAGACCAGGGACTGCTCGTCCCACTCCAGCCGCAGGCCCTTGAGCTTGAAGGTCTCCGTCGAACCTTCGGGGGAGCGCGCCAGGGTGCCGGCGGGATTGACGAACTCGAGCCAGCCCGGCCCGGAGGTCGAGCGGACGGCGGTGGAGACTTGCTCGGCGGGGTCGATCGGGCGGGGGCCGGTCTGGCCCCTGTCGGGTTTGGCGGTCGTCAGCGAGGTGTAGAGCTCGTCGGGCGGCGTCTGATGCATGCGCCGGTAGACGTTCATCAGCTTCCCGCGCAGCTCGCGCTCCGCGTCGTCGGCGGGCTTGCCCTGCGCGGACAAGAGGCGGTAATAGCGGTTGGCTTGCGCCGCGTAAAGCTCCTGGGTGGCAAGGTCCAAGGCTTTGAGGTCGGCGGATCCCGAGTTCTGGTAGCGCTTGAGCGCCTCGGCGGTCTCGCCGTAAAGCTCCCAAGCCTTTTGCTGCGCCGGCTCGGCGTTCCAGAGGGCCGTATCGGCCCAGGCGGGCCAGGCGGAAACATCCTCCGGCTCCGGCGCGCTCTGGCCTTGCAGGCGCAGCGCTTCGCTCGCCGTCGCCCACTCAAAGCTGCCTTGCTGTTCCGCCAGCGCGCTCAAGAGCCGCAGCATCGCTCCCGGGGGGACGAGCCCGTCGGCCTCGTCTACGACGTAGGCGGCCGAAGGCCCCTCCGGGCGGGAGGAGAGCTCCGAGAGCGCGGGATCCCGGTCCGCGGCGCCGACCGGCTTGAAGGGGATGAAAGCGGGCAGGGTCCCGGCCCAGGGGGAGGCGTCGTCCGAATAAGGGCCGGCGGCGGCCCAGGGGAGGTTCATGGCTTTGAGCAGCGGCAGCATCTTGGCGCCGAGCGCGCCTGCGCCCGGCGCAAAACCGGCCGGCGGCCCCCCGAACAGCAGGCGGAACTTCTCGCGGCACAAGGTCAGCCGGTTGACCAGATCCTGCGGCCGGGGCGAGATCTGATTGTCGATGGTGGCGGGCAGCAAGGGGTCGCCCTTGATGCGCATGACCAATTCCAACCGGCCTTGCTCGACGGGCGCTTTCAGCGCCGCCTCGGCGCGGGGGCCGAGCATCTCCGCCGTCAGGCCCACCATCAGCTTCAGCCGGGGCGCGCGTTCGAGGTGGCCGGCCACGGTCTTCCAGTCGCTGAAGGTCTCCGGGGGCATCCAGAGGAGGATGATCGGGGCCCGCGCCCAGGCGGGGGGCGCGGCGGCCAGGAGCAGGAAGCAGGCGAGCCGGAGCTTGCTCATAGGCCCGTCAAGGCACGCTCCGGATGGAGGCTTTGTTCTCGCCGGCGCCTTCCGCCGGGCTCTCCGGGTCCAAGACGGACTCTCCGTCGCGGGTGAAGAGGTAGCGGTAGCGGCCGGGCGGAAGCGGGAGCATCATCTCCCAGTCGCCGCCCTTCTCATGGGTCAAGAGCAGGGTGCCGGCCTTCCAGCCGTTGAAGTCGCCGAGGAGCTCGACGCGTTTGGCCTTGGGCGCCTTGAGCCGGAATTCGATGAAATGCAGCCGCGGGGCCTGCGCTGGCCCCGGATCTTCGTGGCGGGGGAGGTAATTCACCCGCGAAGGCCGAAGGGTCCCGGGCTCGAAACCGGTCAAGAACCGGTAGTAGCCCCGCGCGGCGCGCAGCAAGACGGCCGAAGGGGCCAGGATGAGGGCCAAGAGCGCGAGCGCGAGCGCCCAAAAGACCCTTTTGTCGCCGCCGAACCGGTCGATCATCGCGCCATTTTACATTATTGGCATTGCCGGGCTGAAATTGTATACTGCGCCATGGACACCAAAACCGCTTCTAAGACCTCCCCCGTACAGATCCCAGGCGCTAATGCCGTCGGAGTCAAGCCGGGCGCCTCGCTGGCCGACATCTTGGAATCCAATCCCTGGCACCAGGCCATGGAGCAGCTCGAGCGCGCCGGCGCCAAATTGAACATGGAGCAGCTCGTCATGGAGCGCCTGCGCCACTGCAAGCGGATCCTGACGGTATCGGTGCCGGTGCGCATGGACGACGGCTCTCTCAAGGTCTTCGAAGGCTACCGGATCCAGCACAACATCGACCGCGGCCCGGCCAAGGGCGGCATCCGCTTCCACCCCCAGGTCTCGCTCGACGAGGTGAAGGCCCTGGCGTTCTGGATGACGATGAAGTGCGCGGTGGTCAACCTGCCTTACGGCGGCGCCAAGGGCGGCATCATCTGCGATCCCAAGAAGATGTCGATCGGCGAGATCGAGCGAATGACCCGCCGCTACACCTCCGAGATATCCATCATCATCGGCCCGGATAAGGACATCCCCGCGCCCGACGTCAACACCAACGAGCAGATCATGGGCTGGATCATGGACACCTATTCGATGACCATCGGCTATTCCTGCCCCGGCGTGGTCACCGGCAAGCCGATCGACGTGGGCGGATCGCTCGGCCGCAAGGAAGCCACGGGCCGCGGCGTGTTCTACGTCGCGCGCGAGCTGTCCAACCGGCGCGGCTTCGACATCCGCAAGGCTCCGGTGGCCATCCAGGGGTTCGGCAACGTCGGCTCCAACGCCGCGAAGATCTTCGCCGAGCACGGCTGCAAGGTCGTCGGCATCTCGGACGTGGGCGGCGGGCTCTATGACGCCAAAGGCCTCGATATCGACGATATCATGGCTTATCGCGCCAAGCACGAGACGATCGCCGGCTACACGAAGGCCGAGCACGTGGACGTGGATAAATTCCTGGAGGTCCCCTGCGACATCCTGATCCCGGCCGCGATGGAGAATCAGCTCACGCACGAGAACGCGCCTCGCATCAAGGCCAAGTACATCATCGAAGGCGCCAACGGCCCCACGAGCAACGAGGCCGATCGGATCCTCAACAAGCGCGGCATCATGGTGGTGCCCGACATCCTGGCCAACGCCGGCGGCGTGACGGTGTCCTACTTCGAGTGGGTGCAGGACATCGGCTCCTACTTCTGGAGCGAGAAGGAGATCAACGCCCGCCTGCAGGAGATCATCGTCAACGCCTTCAGCGACGTCTACGAGATGGCGCAGAAGGAGAAGGTGGACATGCGCCTGGCCGCCTTCATGGTGGGGCTCAACCGTCTGGCCAAAGCCGTGCGCATCCGCGGCACGTTCCCCTGAGCCGCCGGCCGTCCCTGCTGATCGCGCCTAACGCGTTCAAGGGCAGCCTGACGGCGCTGGAGGCGGCGCGGGCGATGGCGCGCGGCGTGAGGCGCGTCCTGCCGCGGGCCCGTGTCACGCTCTTGCCGATCTCGGACGGCGGCGACGGCTTGATGGAGACCTTGCTGGCCTCGGCGGGGGGGCGGCGATGCTTCTCCGTGGTCCGCGGTCCGCTTGGGCGCTCGCTGCGCGCTCCCTATGCGCTGCTCGACGATGGAACGGCCGTGGTGGAGATGGCCCAGGCCTCGGGCTTGGCGCTCATCGACAAGCGCAAGCGCGACGTCTTGGGCGCGACGTCTTATGGAACCGGCGAGCTGATCCGTTCCGCCATCGAAAATGGCGCCAAGTCGGTGGTCGTGGGACTCGGCGGCAGCGCCACCAACGACGGGGGCGCCGGCATGGCCCAGGCCTTGGGCGCGCGGTTCTTGGACGCTTTCGGCCGGGAGCTGCCTTTGGGAGCGGCGGCGCTGCTGAGGCTGGCCCGCCTGGAGTGGGGGACGCTGCCGAAGCTGACGCGAGGGGTGGGATTTTTAGCCGTCTCCGATGTGACGAATCCGCTGTTGGGGGCGAAGGGCTCAGCCCGGGTTTTCGGTCCGCAGAAAGGGGCGCTCCCCGCGCAGGTCCGCCTGCTCGAGAGGGCGCTGACTCATTACGCGAAACGTCTGAGGCTGGACTTGGGGCGCGACGTGGCGCGCAGGCCGGGGGCGGGGGCGGCGGGAGGTCTAGGCGCGGGCTTGATGGCCTTCCTGGGAGCCGAGCTCGTGCCGGGCGCGGCCTGGGTCTTGGGCGAGCTCGAGGCGGGGCACCGCCTGCAGGGCGCCGACGCGGCGCTGACGGGAGAGGGTTGGCTGGACCAGACGAGCTTTTTTGGGAAAGCGCCGATCGAGTTCGCCCGGCGGGCCAAGGCTTTGGGCGTGCCGGTGGCGGCGGTTTGCGGGGGGTATGACGCGGCGATCGTGCGGAGGCTCAGAGCGGCGGGCATCAGGGAGGTCGTCTCATTCTCCGAGGCGGGGGCGACCAAGGCGGACTCGCATCGCCGGGCGGCGCGCTGGGCGGAAAAGGCGGCGTCGCTGGCGGTCAAGCGCCTGCTGCTGGCGGCGGCCTGCTTGGGGTTCTTGGTCGGCCCGGTGCTTGCTGAGGGCTTGGCGAAGGCGGATGTCCATTCTGGATTATTTCCCATTTTTTTCAGCAGCCCGAGGCCTTTCAGTATTCAGTTCTGCCAGGGATAGCGACTTCCCGGTCGCGGCGCAGGCTATTCGTCCCTCCTTATCATCGGTATATTGGAGGATAGCGGGTGTTGAGCCCGAACTTAGGTTATACATCAAGGAATCGAGCATAATGTGTCCATTGGCGCCTGTTTTTCCAATCACGCCGAGACAGCAGCCTGCTAGATATTCCAGGCCGGCTCGATCACCCAAAATTAAAATCTCATTCTTTTTTTTGTTTAGAGTAATCTGGAGCTTCCAGCCGCCTTTCGACCGCCTCGAGTTTGACCTGTGTGCTATCATTTTTTGTGCCATTCCCCTGTCACCGGATCTACCCAGTACTGTACGCCTTGGGGGGTACCGACGTCCCAGTGGTTGCCGCCGTTGCCGTGAAGGTTTTCGGGGTCGAAATGCCAAGTCCAGACATTCCCTTTCGGATCACGCCACCGAACCTTGCCGTCTGGATTAACGACCTGCTGCCATTCCGGAGTCCACGGCAGGTGCCGGAGAAACTATCCCAACGCCCATCTTGCTGTCGCGGTCAATGACCTGGGACCAGGCCTGGGATCCGAGTTGTACGCACGTCAAAAGCAAGGCAATGAAAATAGAACTCAAGATGAACCTCCGCCGATTCCGCGCTATACCGAGTCGCCAAGTATCCTACCAGACTTGTTTCTGGAAGAGATGGGTCTTTATGCCTAGAGAGACACCGGCATTGGCCCCATCTTGCGCCATTACACGCTTGGGGCGGTGAACTAGGCCGCGCGGCGGAAGGCTGACCCGCACTACGCCAAGCCCAAAGAAATCCTCCGCCAGGCCCGCAAGCTTTACCCCATCGATCTAGGGCTGCTCACGGCGCTCACCCAAGCCGCGCGCCTCAAGAACTGCCGCGAACTGCTGGTCCTCACCCATGATGAACAAGACGAGGTCCGCAGGGACGGCGCCACGATCCGCGTCATGCCGGCCTGGCGCTGGGCTCTCAACGACGCGTCACTTTGACCCAGCGCTAAAAAGACAACGCCGTAGCCCATCATTTCGCCGGGCCACTTCAAATCCGCGCGCTTAACCAAAGACTCGAGCAAGAACAGTGGGCGGCCGAGCCGCAAGGCCTCCATAGGGTCCGCCGGGCCTCCGCGTCCCGGCGGACCACTCTGCCCCCCTTGCGAGGCCGCCCCGCCGAGGAACGGATCCCCGCCCCTCCTTCATAAGACGCCGTGACGCTAAATGACGCTATGACGCAGTTCGCCCCATTTAAGCATTGACATATGTTATAGCGTATATTATAATATCTGTAGAGCTGATTAAAGAAAAGCAATGAGGACCTTTGGTATCGAAATCGAGATGGTCGGGAAAACGCGTTCCATGATTGCCAAGGCGGTTGCCGGCGTCGTCGGCGGCGGCAAGGTCGAGCACGTTGTCGATGAAGAGGACGACAGCTTGACCCGTGAGGACGTCCATGCCGCCAACGGCGCGGTGTGGAGAATTGAAGACGACGACTCGCTCTGTGCTCCGGAGCAGCTGAGGGCAGAACTCGTTAGCCCGGTCTTGACTACGGCTGACCTGGGGACTCTCAAAAATATTGTTGCCACGGCCGCGGCGACTGGCGCGCGGACGAACCCCTACTGCGGCGTTCACGTCCATATCGGCGCTCAAGACGCGACGGTTGAAGATGTTTGCCGGTTCATCGACGTGATGATTAAGGAGGAACCCAAGCTCGTAAAAGACTTCAACTGCAGTCCACGGAGGCTGCGAAGTTTTGCCAAGCCCATGTCGCCGAACTTTATCAGGAGCTTTAAAAGACGTCGCCCAAAAACGCAGGAAGACCTCGAGAGGTTGTGGTATGGCAGGCCGGCGGCCCCAGGGCAGCGCGGCGACCGCTACCACAAGAGCAGGTATCGAGGCTTAAATCTTCAGAGCTACTTTTTCCGGTTTACGATCGAGTTCAGGTATTTTGACAGCAGTCTAGATCAGAATCGAATTGAAGCCTACGTAAGACGCTGCCTTGATATCGCAAACAAGGCGGGATTGCCGTAATGGGGGTTTACCTTTATGAAAATCAAAATGATTCCGGAAAATAAGGTCTATGCCGGCACGCCCACCGACATCGTCAACAAGCTCTCCGCTGACGCGATCTTCCTCAAGCACAAGACTCCCGAGAAGTACATGAAGGCTGTCTGCAAGCGGTTGCCCAGCATCAAGACCTTGGGCAAGACGCACGAGGAGCGGTGCGAGGATTTTCTGCGCGGCATGCTTGCCAACGGGATGGCCAAGGTCGTGCTTGAAGAGGCGTCTGTCGATCAGTACGAGATCCGCATCGTGAGGGGAGCCCTTGGCGTCTCGCAGGAAAAGTTTGCTCACCGCCTCGGAGTCTCGTTTGCCACCGTTAATCGGTGGGAGAAGGGGCTCCATGTTACCCGGTCGGGAGCGGTTTTAATGAGCCTGCGCCGAGCAGCCGAAGATTTTATAGCGGCTTAGGCTACCCTCGTTTGGCCCGAGAGATTGCGAATGGCGAAGTTCTTGCGCTCGGCCGTGGCGCCCGCCGGAAACTGCGAGATCCCAAGATGCTCGGCCATGATTGTCCGCTGTAGCTCCTCGTTTTCCCTGGGGTAGAAAGACCAGAGCGGCGTCCCGAGCACGGCAATGGTCCGGCCGCCGGCGAGGGTCGCGGCGCGGTGCGCGCAGGTGTCTACGCCGCGGGCCAGGCCGCTGACGATGACGGCGCCGCGGCCGACCAGTATCCGCAACAGATAATGCAGGGCATGGTGGATCGGCTTCCAGTCCCACTACCCCTTGGATTTGCCCCGGGAGGCCGGGCGCGCGAATGCCGCCGCGGACAGGGGCGACGCGGCCACGAGGCAGGCGGCGTGCGCCCAGTACTCGACGAGCGCGCGCTTCTCGTAGACGATCCGGTCGAGCACGGCCTTGTCGTAGGGGCCGAACCGGCTCCACGCGGTTAGGTAATGGGCGCGGTCCACGACGTTGATCGAGTCGATCTGGAGGCCGCCGGCGTCCTCTACGAAGCGGGTCAAGGCCGCTTCGCTGAAGGGACGGTCCAGCGGACGGTCGAGGTGCTGGCGATGAAGGAAGAAGCTCGCGACCGCTTCGACGGGTACGGTTTTCATTGGGCTCTGGCCGCCAGGGCCTTCCTTGCCCATTCGGCCAGCTCATCCCGGCTCTCGATCACCTCCACCGGCACCTCGTAATAGCTCCGGAGCGTCTGCTTGGAGTTAGGCTTGAACGACCGCATCCCCTTTTCAACGTAGGGCTTGCGGCTCCCGGGCGAGGTCTTGAAGTACAGGCGGTCCTTAAAGAGGATGGCTAAGAAGACTCCGCGGTGGTAGAGTCCGTAACCGCCGAACATGGCCCGGCAGTCGATCTCGCCTAGGCCCTGGAGCTGATCGAGGATGAACTCCTTGAAGGAATCGTCACGCGCCATAGTCATTTTGCCCGATCGCGCAGCCGAAGAGCCGTGGGCACCAGGCGCTTGGCGGGATGGCGCAGCGCGTGGCGGATGAGCCATTTCCGTTCGGCCGAGGCTTTCGTCAGCCAGCGTTCGCATACTTCGAAGGCCAAGGCAGGATGGTCCTTGGCGATGTCTCCCAGATGATTTGCCACACTGCGGCGGACGTAGAGGTTGGGGTCGTCCTTGAGCGCCTCCAATATCGGAAGCGCCGGCCGGGGGTCCTTCACGAAGGCCGGTAACCGCATTGCCCAAGGAAGGCGTGGGCGCGTGCCTTCTGAGCAGAGACGGCGCACGTGCGGGTCCGGATCGGCCGTCCACTGGATCAGGCGGGCGAGAGTTCGTTCCTGGTCCTTGATGAGAAAGTGGCGGATCGAGAACTCGGCGCTGAATCGCCGCGTCAACTCGTACTGAGCACACATCGAGGATTCGAACGGGTCGCGTCCGTCGTTATGTCGGGCGTCGAGACCATAGGTGGCCACGAACCGCACGTGAGGCAGATAGAAGAACACCCCCAGTCCGAGTCCGTCGGTTTTCGCCAGCGGCGGCGTGAGCGATCTTAAAATGATGCCGACGGCGCGCTCATAGCGCGGGGGCAGGAAGCGCCGCAGGGTCTCCGCCAGGGCCTGGCCGCGCGCGAGGACAGCGAGTCGCGCGACGGCTTGCATCGCGGCTTGGCGGAACGCCTTGACCTCGAAGCGCGGGTAGACCAGCGCGATGTTGCAGGCGAGACATTCCACGGCCTCTTTATCGAGCAGCGCTGCCAGGCTGCTTCCCTTCAGGATCGTACGCGGGGCCGACGGCAGTCGGAGCTCGCTCATCTGGCCTGTCGCCTGGCCGGGAGATTGATGGCGGCAGAGAGCATCTCTTTCAAGGCTGTCGTCCGGACGTCCTTCGCGCTCTGAACGCGCACGTAGCGCGTCTGCCGGCCGTCGCCTTCCAGGACGCCATGTGGATCGGGCAGCCGGATTCCATGCTCGAAATATATCTTGATGTGGTCCTCGTAGGGGAATATCCCGCAGAAGTACCCCGCCTTGGGGTGGCGGTAGCCTATCGCGTGCCAGGTCGGGTAGGCGACCTCGATAGCCTCCGGGACCGCTCTACGGATGACTCCGCGCAGGCGCTGGGCCAACGCTCGTATCCGGGACGAGTGGTCGGCCAGAATGTACTCCGGTTTCATGTCGCGTCCTTGCTCTTCGATGGGCGCGGCGAGCAGATCCCAAGATGCTCGGCCATGATTGTCCGCTGTAGCTCCTCGTTTTCCCTGGGGTAGAAAGACCAGAGCGGCGTCCCGAGCACGGCGATGGTCCGGCCGCCGGCGAGGGTCGCGGTTCGGCGCGCGCAGGTGTCTACGCCGCGGACCAGGTCCTGCGTGCGCTTTAGGCCAGCCGGCGAGACCTCGCGCGTCCCGATGACGGACACCCTGGCGCAGCCGCGGCACAAACCAACGTCTCCCACGACGTAAAGCGAACGCGGGGCATGCTTGCGCTCGACTTCGTTGAGCGGCCCCAGCAGCTCCGGCGCGAGGGTTGTCTTGCGCGATGTGCAGGCCGATTTCAACAAGGTCGCGATTGGCCCGCGAGGTGGAGAGGACCTTCGCCGTCAAGCCGCGCGCCTGGGAGTGGCGCGTTTGCGTACCTCGGCCCGGATGGCAGCAGGGAAACATTCATGGCGGCGGTTCCTTCAGGGGACCTCGCTTCAGTTTAACAGGAATAACAGCAAATATCAATATTTGTTATTTGTCTCGTCGGCCGTGCCGGTCCGCGCCGCCCACGAGTGTCGCAAAGTAAGCCTTGACAGGAAACGCGGCTGGGGCTATCCTGGCTTACATGCTCGGCATCCTGCTCTTGTTGGCCTGTCTGCCCGCTTTCGCCGCCGATGATCCGCTGCTCAAGGCGGCCCAGAATTGCGAGGTGGAAGAGCTCAAGAAAATGTTTGATTCCGGCGAGGCCACTTCGAATCCGACCGGCTGGGACTACCCCTTGATCCAGTTGATCGCCGAGGGCCGCTTCTGCAAAGACCAGGCCAGGCACGAAGCCGCGGTGACGCTGGCGCTTGAGCGCGGCTTGAGCTTGAAGGCGCGGGACCGCTACGCCAAGACGCCCCTCGTCCACTTGGTCATGGAACCTTCCAAGACCGCCATGATCGAATTTCTCATCGCGAAGGGGGCCGACGTCAACTCCCGCGATTCTTCAAAAAACACCCCGATTTTCCACGCCGTGCTCCATGGCGCCGTCAATAACGTCAGGACCTTGATCCTGCGCGGGGCCGAAGTCGGCGCCGTGAACGTTTGGAAGGAGACCCCGCTGGATTGGGCCAAGAAACATAATCAGGAGGAGATCGCCGACATCCTGACGGCGGCGATGGCCGGCAAAATGCCGTCTCCCGCGCCGAAGGCCGTGGCTCGCAAGGCCGTTTCCTTGGCGCCCCAGCCGGCCCCGGCCGCGGCTCCCCCCGCGGCGATGAAGGCGGCGACCTTTCCCGATGAAAAACCTTCCTTCAGGCGATCGGAACGGCCGGAGGATTTCGCCCTCGTGGTTGGCGTTGAGTCGTATTCCAACGAGCTTCCGCGCGCCGACTTCGCGGAGCGCGACGCCAATGCGGTCCGGGCGCATCTTGTCGCCTTGGGGGTGCCCGAGCGCAATATCAAGGTTCTTCTGGGGTCCAAGGCGTCCCGGAGCCAGCTCGAAGCCTACCTGGAAGACTGGCTGCCCCGCATGGCCAGGCCCTCGGGCCGGGTCTTTTTCTATTTCTCCGGGCATGGCGCCCCGGATCCCAAGTCCGGGGAAGCCTACTTGGTTCCGGTTGACGGGGATCCCAAGTTCCTTTCGCGCACCGGATTTCCCCTTAAGCGCCTATACTCGGACCTGGCCGCGCTGAAGGCCGGTCGCGTGATCGTCGCGCTTGATTCCTGCTTTTCCGGAAGCGGCGGGCGTTCGGTCTTGGCTGCGGGGACCCGGCCGTTGGTCAACCAAATCAAGACCGCCGTTCCGGCGGGAACACCGTTGACGATATTCACCGCCACTTCGGCCCAAGAAACCACCGGGACCCTCCCGGAACTCGGGCATGGCATCTTCACTTACCACTTCCTAAAGAGCCTGCGCGAGGCGGCCGCCACACCCAAGGCGAACCTGACCGCCCGGGCTCTCTACGACGCCCTCAAGCCCAGGGTCCAGGATGAAGCGGCGCGTCAGAACCGGGACCAAACCCCGGGGCTTACGGGACCCTCCGTTGAGTTGCTGGGTCAATAGGCAGGGTGTCATCCCTGAGATTGCTTAGGGAGCATCCACTAGGCGTCGCCGCGCCTTTGCGAAGGTCAAGACGAGCTAGGCAGCTCGGCGGTCAGGGGGCCGCTTGGGCCCGCTTCCTGCGTTCCTCGAAATCCCGCGCGCGCCGCTTGGCCTTCTCCACGTCGACGGCCGACATCTCCCGGTCCAGGAGCGCCACAAAATCCTTGGACTCCTTGTGGCCGCCCTTGGCGCCTACCCACATCCACCGGTACGATTCGACCATGTCCCGCTTGGTGCCATGGGCCTTGCCGTACATCAGCCCTAGGCTGTAGGCCGACTGCGGGCTGGTGCCGTCCTCGGCCGACAGCTTCATCCACTTGAAGGCCTTCGCCGGGTCGGCCTTGACCCCGGTCCCGTGCACGTACGCGAAGGCTATGCTCTTCGTGCAGCGGGTCTCGCCCAGCGGCGCGCACTGTTCGTACCAGAACGCGGCCGACGCCAGGTCCTTCTTGACCCCGCGGCCGGTCTCGTAGAGCCAGCCCAATCGGTACATCGCGTAGCCGTTGCCGCCTTTTGCGGACTTCTCATACCAAGGCACGGCCTTGGCGGGGTCCTTCTCTTCGAGGGCTGCGGCCACCGTGTACTGCGATCCGTCGTCGCCTTTCAGGGCGGACGGCATCGAGAGGCGGATCGCCTCATCGAACTTGCCGGCCTTGAAGGCCTTCCAGCCGTCGTCGGCGTCGTCGGCCAACGCCAGCCCCGCCAAGAGCGTCAGCAGGGCGAGCATCTAGGCGCGCTTGGTGACTTCCAGCAGGTGGTAGCCGAACTGCGTCTTGACCGGGCCCTGGACCTTGTTGAGCTCGGCCGAGAAGACGACCTTGTCGAACTCGGGCACCATCTGGCCGGGGCCGAACTCCCCTAGCGCGCCGCCGTCGCGGCCGGAGGGGCACTTGGAGTGCTTCTTGGCCAAGTCGGCGAAGTCCGCGCCGCCTTCGATCTGCTTCTTGAGGCTCTCGCACTCGGCCTGGGTCGGCACGAGGATATGGCGGGCTTGGGCTTTGGGCATGGCTCCTCCGGTCAGCGGGTGTGCTTCTGGTAAGGCAGCGGCAGAGCTTCTTCCTTGTCGGCCTGCACGGCCACGCCGCGCTTGAGCTCGACGGTCTGGGGCTTGGGCGAGGCGGCCAGCGTCAGCTTCACCGTCGATCCCGGCGTCCCGTAGAGGTTGGCTAGGGCGTCCTCGAACTCGAGGTGGCCGACGGACTTCCCATTGACCGACGTCACGACCTGCCCCACCTTCACGCCCGCCTTCTCGGCTTGGCGGCCGGCGATCACATGCGAGACCTCGAAGACGCGTCCTTCGGCGGTCTCCTTGCTCTTCATCCAAAGTCCGGGGCCCGCCTGGTAGAAAGACGGCGGCTCGGTGATCGTCAAGGTCTCGCTCAGTTCGACGCGCAGGCGCATGTCGGGGCTCAGCAGGTCGGCCGGTCCTTTCTTCTTGGATTTCGGGTCGGTGATGACGGGGTTGGCGACGACGAGCGTGCCGCCGGAGCTGACCTTGGCCAGCTTCTGGTCGCCCGAGACGGCGGTGGCCAAGCCTGAGATCGGGTAGGCATGGCCGCCTTTCAAGTGTATCTTGTAGAACGCCAGCCGCACGATCCGGGCTTCGCCGGACTCCTTGGCGTCTACGACCTTGGCCCAGATCGAGCTGTGCGGCGTCATCGAAAGGAAGTCGAGGTTGGCCTCGGTGGCCACCGCGGTGGTGACTTCGCCTTCCAGGATATCCCCGGCGGCAGCGGTGTCCTTGATCCCTTTGGGGAAGCGGATCCAGAAGGTTTGGCGCGCCGGGACCAAGACGGAGAGCGGCGGCGCCTGCGACAGTTCTTTCTCGGCGGCCGCCGAGGCCCGGGCGATGCGCAGCTCCTTGAGCGAGGCTTCCTGGGCGGATAGGTCGGAGGCGCCGCGCGCGACGGTCTGGGCCGGCTCCGGGAGGGAGCCCTCTAGGGAAACCGTCTGCAGGTCGCGGCGTACCACCGCGGACAAGCGGGTGCCCGGCGTCCAGCTGCGCAAGGCGCCGTCGGCCTCCTGGCGGGAAGCGACGGCGGCGCCGCTGAGCGCGGCCAGCTCGTCGCCGGGCTGCAGGCGCAGCGTTTCGGCGCGCGAGCCCGGAAGCACCCCGACTACGGCTAGCGAGGAGCCGTTCTCATGCATGGCGGCGCCGAGGAATGTCTCCGAGGCTGGCGGCGCGGCCGCAGCGGCCGCCGCCGGGGCCAGCGACGGCTTGACGGGAGCGCTCTTCTTGACGGCCGGCGTCGCGGGAGCAGGCTTCTTGGCGGGCGCTTTGACGGGCGCCTTCTTGACGGCGGCCGCAGGCTTCTTCGGGGCGGCTTTCTTCTTGCCGCCGGCGGCCGCGCTGGGCGCGGCGGTCAGGGCGAGGCTCACGAGGAGGATCAGCGCGGATCGATGGATGGTCATGGCTTACCTCTTCTTCGCGGACTGCTTCTTGGCCGTCTTCTTCTCGAATTTGTCGCGTAGGCTCTTGAGCTCGCGGATGTCGAAAGCTTGGGCGTTGCAGTCCACGGTGGAGCCGTGCTCTTTGAAGCCGGCCTCGAGGCAATCCAGCCGCGCCTTGCTGCCCGGAGCGGCCTTCGTCTTGACGGCCGGTTTTGCGGTCTCGGCCTCGGCGGCGACAGGCGACTGCTCTTCGGCCTTCTTCCCCTGCGCCGTGGCGTCGGCCGAGACGAGCTTGGCGCGTTCGGCTGAGACCTCCGCCAGCGTCGCGGCGAGTCCGCCGTCTGCGGTCAGACCTTTGGCCAACGCCTCGGAGGCCTGCAAGGCTTCCCCGGCTTTGGCCGACAGCGTCTCGGCCTTGGCGCGTTCTTTGCTGAAGCAGGCGGCGTTCGGACGGGAGGCGATGCGGGCGATCAACGGGTTGAGCGTCGCCAGACGGCCGCGCGGCGAGGCTTCGGCCTCGGCATCCTTGAGGTCCGCGCCGAAGGCGATGCGCCAGAGCTCCTCGGCTCTAAGCGAGCCCAGGCCTTCTTCGAGCTGCTTGGCCTCTTCCGCCGTCTTGCCGCAGCGGGCGGCGGGGTCGGCCTCCAGGATGGCCAAACCCCGTCCGGCTTGCTCGACGGCTAGGCCGAAATCACAGGATTTGGCGCGCGAGGCGGAGAGCGACTCCGCCTTGGCGAAGGCATCCTGGTCGGAGGCGCGGCGTCGGATCATGGCCAGCTGGGCGTCGAGCGCGGCTAGATGCTTGTCGCAGCCGGCGGGGAGCCTTCGGACCATCGCGATGGCGGCCTCGGTGCGCTGGGTCTTGTACTGACAGGTCTCCGGAGAGCCGTCGGCCCGGGAGGCCGCCATGGCCTCTTCGAGCTTGACGAGGTCCGCCGCATCCTTGGCGGCGGCTTGGCGGCGCTGCTGGGAGTCCTTGACCAGCTCGCGGTACTGGGGCTTCTCCTTGGCGGCCTCCGCCACGGTCTCTTCGAGCTTGGCGTAGAGAGCCTCTGCTTCTTTGAAGGCGCAGCTCAAAGCCTGCTGGTCGGCCGCCGCCAGCTTCAACGCGGCGGTCTCGAAGTCCCGCGACACCGGGACCTCCAAGCTGTCGGAAAGGACGTTGCTCTCCGGGCTGGAGAGGATGGAACGGAAAAGGAAGGGGGCGGAATCGCGCAGCCGGAACGCGCGGCTGAAGGTGTAGGGGCCTCCGTTGGCTCGCTTGACGAGCTTGGTCTCGATCTGCCCCGCGCCGCGGGGGGTCTCCGCGAGGGTCGTTTCCTCGATCTCGGCGGACTTGCCTTCCGGCAGGCCGTCGACCCAGTAGGCGCCGCTGAGCATGACCGAGTCCCCCAGCTCGAACTGGCCAAGGCGGGTCGGCTGCTGGAGGTGCAGGCCCGCGGTGGTCAGCTTGACCTTCCCGGCGGCGGACTGCTTGGGCAAGGCCTCGAGCTCCGACAATAGGCTGGGCTTGTCCTTGAGGACCCTGGCCACGGCTTCCAGGGTCTTGAGGTCCTTCGTGAAATTCTCTTTCTTCTCTAGGGCCTCGAGGCCCTTGCGGACCTGCTCGAGCACGAAGAGCCGGCGCTGGTCTTCGAGGTATTTACGCAGCCAGCCGCGCAGCTCCTCGGAGAGGTCGCCCGACGCGGCATCGGCGGCCAGCATCGAGCCGACGTCTGTCTTATAGCGGGAGGAGATGTATTGCTGGAAGTGCGCCTGGGCTTCGGGCTCGCGGCGCACGCCCGCCAGCATCTCCTCGAAGAAGGGTTTGGTCAGGATCTTGGCGTCTTCGACCGTGTCGCCGTGCGTTCGGCCTAGGAACCTCTTGCCCCAGGGCGTGTCGTAGAGGCCGGGGCTTTTGGCGCCCTCGGGGCCCGCGGCGCCATAAAGGGAGGTCCATGCCTGGTGGTAGGCGGCCAGGGCATCGATGAGCACGTGCAGGGCCGGGGTCACCAGTCCGGTCGCAGGCAGTTCGGTCAAGGGGAGGAAGGCCGGGGAAGCCGTGATCGAGACGGGGCTGCCGGAGCCGAGGAAGGTGTAGGCGCCCGCCAGCTCGAGGGCGGCGTGGCCGCGGCGGCTCAGAGCTTCGAAGGCCTTCCAGTGGACGAATTGCAAGCGACCGGCGTCTTTCTTCCCCTGGAGGACGACGTAGCCCTTGGCCCTCAGCGCGTCGCGGCCTTCCAGCCCGAAATTGTCAGCCAGCCATCTGGCGCCGGCGTCGTCGGCGCTGACGGGAGGCGCGTCAGGGGCCGCCGCGTATGCGGCCGGCGGCAAGAGGAGAGCGGCGAAGGTCAGGGCGGCCAGCAGGGTTTTTTTCATGGGTGTCATAGTCGGTATCGGGAGCGGAGGGCTTCGAGCTCTGCGGCGAGCGACTCCAGCTCCTCTTTGGCCTCCTTTTTTTCCGACGGCTTGGCGGCCAGGAGGCGCAGGCGCGCCGAGGCGGCGTCCAGGCTCTGGCGGTCGGTTTCAAGCGAGCTCCTTAGATGTTCCTGCATCTGGGCGAATTCCGTGATCAAGTCTTGGTGCATGTCCAGCTTCCGGACGCGCACGGGTATTGAAAGATTGTCATGGCGCAGGCGCAGGATGCCCGCCGACAGGACGCGCAAGGGGCCGGCGTAGCGGTGCGACCAGACCATGGTCAGCAGGGCGGCGGCCAAGAGCGAGATCGAGCCGCTCACGACGATGGGCGCGCGCACGGTGGCCTGGACCCAATCCAGGGAATGGAAAAGCTCATGGGAGCCGCCGGAGGCCTCGCGCAGGCCGTGGAGCACGCTATAAGTGACCAGCGCAAGGCTCGACGAGACCAGGATCATGGCCGTGGCCAGCATCTGCAGCTGCAAGGGGGGGTCGATCCAGAATTGTTTGCGCTTGTAGCTGGTCACCTGAGGTTATCCTATAAAGAGACAGGGACATTGTCAATCAAACGGGTGGCGCCGAGCCTTACGGCCGCCAGCAGGCGCAGCCGCCCTTTCAGGCGCTTGGCAGGCGCCAGCGTCCGGGCGTCGACCAGACTGACATAGTCTATGCGCGCTCCGGGGATGGCTTGGATGCGGCGCGCCGCCGTTTTGACGACCTCAGACGGCGTCCGGGCGCCGCGCGCGGCTCTGGCGCCTTCGCGCAGGGCGGCCCAGATGGCGGGGCTGGCCTGGCGCTGTTCGGCGGTGAGATAGCGGTTGCGGCTGGAGAGCGCCAGGCCGTCGCTCTCGCGCAGGATCGGACAGCCGACGATCCCCCACGGCAAGTCCAGATCCCGGGCCATGGCCTTCAAGATCACCAGCTGCTGATAATCCTTCTCGCCGAAGTAGGCGCGGTCCGGCCGGACGGCGGCCAGCAGTTTGAGCACGACCGTGGCCACGCCCTTGAAGTGGCCTGGGCGGGATTTGCCGCAGAGGAGGTCGGAGAGACCTTTGACCTCCACTTCGGTGCGCAGGCCTTCCGGATACATCGCTTCGGCATCGGGATGATAGACCGCGTCGACGCCTTCGGCGCGGCAGAGCGCCAGGTCCGGCCGCCAGGTCCGCGGGTAGCGGCCGTAGTCCTCGTTGGGCCCGAACTGGGCGGGATTGACGAAGATGGAGACGACGACCCGGTCGTCGCGGCGCCTGGCCCGCCGGATCAGGGAGCCGTGGCCGGCGTGGAGCGCGCCCATCGTCGGGACGAAGCCGACCGAGAGGCCCGCGCGGCGCCATCCGGCCGCCAAGCGGCTCATGCCGGCGGGGCCGCGGACGACCTTCATAGATGCTTCCCGTAGAATTGGGACAGGCGCGTCTCGTACTCCAGACCGGCGGCTTCATGGCATCTGGCGTGCGTCGCCTCGGGGATGATCCAAAGGGACTTGGGGTTCCCGGCTTTGGCGTGGAGCGCGCGCACGGCGCTTTCCGGCATGAGGCGATCCTTGCCGCCGCCGATGATCAAGAGCGGGCGCGGCGCGACCTTGTCGATGAAGCGGATGGGGCTGTGGGAGTCCACCTTCGGGTCGCCGACGCGCAGCTTGAGGATCCATAGGGTCAGCATGACCAGCGGGAAGTAGGGGAGCCGGAACTTGTTCCAGGCCCACTGGCGCACGACGCTGCGGAAGTCGGTGAAAGGACTCTCCAGGACGATGGCCTTGACCTCGGGATGCTCCGAGACGGCTATGGCGGCCACCGCAGCCCCCATCGACAGCCCGAAGACGCCGAGGCGCTCGACGAGCCCCGGCTTCGACTTCTTAAGGAACTCGATGGCGGCGCGGAAGTCGATGGTCTCCAAAAGGCCGATCGTCGTGATCTCCCCTTCGCTCTCTCCGTGGGCCCGGTTATCGAAATAAAGGAGGTTGTATCCGGCGTCCTGGTTGAGGAAAAAGGTCTGCTTGAGCAGCTCCCCCTTGTTGTCGCCCCAGCCATGGCACATGATGAGGGTGCGCTGGTCCTGCGTCGGGGAGGGGAGGAACCAGCCCTTGAGCGTCAGGCCGTCGGGGGTCTGGAAAGAGACCTTTTCATACTTGAGGCCGAACTGCTCGGGGAAGATCGCCATGTCGCTCATCAGCGGCGGATAGAGGATGACGCCGGCGCCCCAGTAGCACAGCCAGACCGTGAGTCCCGCCAAGACGAGCAATGACGGTATGGCCCAGGTCACTGCGGGGCGGTGCCGGCCTTGACGTCTTTGAACTCATGCTCGGCGCCGGGGAAGGCGCCTTCGCGCACTTCTCGGCAGTACGAAGACACCGCCTTGAGCATGGCGGGGCGCAGGTCGGCGTAGCGCTTGACGAACTTGAGATACGCCCCGTCGGTCATGCCCAGCATGTCGTCGGAGACCAAGACCTGTCCGTCGCAGTGCGCGCCGGCGCCGATGCCGATGGTGGGGATGGAAAGCTTGCGGGTCACCTCTTTTGCCAGGGCGGAGGGGACGCATTCCAGGACCAAGGCGAAGACGCCGACGCCTTCGAGGATCTTGGCGTCGGTGAGGATCTTCTCCGCCTCTTGGGGCTTGCGGCCCTGGACCTTGTAGCCGCCGAGGCGATGGACGGCCTGCGGGGTCAGGCCGAGATGGCCCATGACCGGGATGTTGACCTTCAGCAGCTCTTTGATCACCGGCGCGATCTCCATGCCGCCCTCGAGCTTGACGGCTTGCGCGCCGCCTTCCTTGATGAGCCGGCCGGCGTTGCGCACGGCCTCCTTGAGATCGAGCTCGTAGCTGAGGTAGGGCATGTCGGCCACCAGCAGCGCGCGCGAGTTGCCTCTTTTGACGGCCTTGACGTGATGGAGCATCTCGTCGAGGGTGACGGGAAGCGTGCTGTCGTAGCCGAGCTTGACCATGCCCACGGAGTCTCCAACTAGGATCACGTCGGCGCCGCCTTCGTTGACGAGCTGGGCGGTGGGGGTGTCGTAGGCGGTCAGCATGGCGATCTTGACGCCCTTCTGCTTCATCTCCATGAGCTTCGTCGTGGTCACCTTCGCGTTATCGGCCATCTGGGACAATCCTAACAATTGCGGGCCCGGGCTTCAACCCGGCCAGCAGATCTCGGACCGTGCGGCGGCCGTCAGGACGCCAGGCCGGCGCCACGTCGCAGAGAGGGGCCAGCGCGAAGGCCCGGCCGGAGGTGCGCGGGTGGGGCAAAACGAGCCAAGGGGTCTTCAGCCGTCTTCCGGCGTAATCGAGGATGTCGATGTCCAAGGGGCGCGCGCCCCAGCGCTTGCCGGGCCGGCGCCCGGCCAAGGCCTCCAGCCGTTTGCACTCCACCAGCAGGCCCATCGGCGTCAGGGCCGTGGCGTAGACGGCGGCCGCGTTGAGATAGGGACGGAGGGAGGGACCTACCGGAGCCGTTTCGAAAAGGCGCGAAAGCTCGAGGACGCGTCCGCCGGGCAGAAGAGAGAGGCCGGCGAGGGCTTCTTCGAGCCTGCGTTTGCGGTCGCCCATGTTGCCGCCCAAGAGCAGCAGGCAGCGGCGTTGCTTAGCGGACTTTCTTCTTCGCTGCGTCATGGTAGAGGCGGTGCAGGGCGCCTACAAGGAGCAGCGTCAGCCCCAGGGCGATGAGATTGCCGAGCCAGCCCTCGAAGGCTCCCATCGCATAGGGCTTTCCTTCATAGCCGTAGTCCCGCAGGGTCTTGGAGGTCAGGAGCACCGAGGCCAGGGCGCGGACTTTCATGGGCAGGCCGCCCTCGAAGACGAGCAGCGTCCAGAGCAGCCAGTAGAGCGCCCCGAGAGAGGCCAAGGTGCCGATGGCGGCGGCGCCTAGGTGGACGGGGTCGTAGGCCGGCTCGCTGGGGTCGTCGTCCTCGAAGAGGTCGAGGAAGCCCTTCCAGAGGGCCCCGGGCCGTTTGGTCATCGGGCCCTCAGGAGGTCGTCCATGCCGTAGAGGCCGGGCCGGCGCCGGCGCAGCCAGAGCGCGGCGTCCATGGCCCCGCGCGCGAAGACGTCGCGCGACTGAGCCCGGTGGACGAGTTCGAGCCTTTCGTCTTTCCCCGCCAGCGTCAGGGCATGGTCTCCGACGACGTCGCCGACGCGCTGCGACACGATCTCGGGCAGCTTGCCGCCGCGGGCGCGCGCCACGGCTTGGGCTAGGCGCAGCGCGGTGCCGGAAGGCGAGTCCTTCTTGCGGCTATGGTGGGTCTCGGAGAGGGAGACCTCGAAGCCGCCGAGCAGGCGGGCCGCTTCTTCCGCCAGATGCAGCAGGGCGTGAACCCCGGGGCTGAAGTTGGCCGCCGCGAAGAGGGGGACCTTCTTGGCCAGCGCGGCCAGCTGAGCCTGCTGCAGCGCGCTCAGGCCGGTGGTGCCGATGACGGCGGGCTTGCCGGCCTTGGCGGCGGCGGACGCGAAGGCCACGGAGGCTTGGGGGGCGCTGAAGTCGATGAGCAGGTCGGAGCGCTCGAGGTGCGCGGAAAGCGCGTCGGCCGTGAAGCAGCGGGCCAGCGACCGCGCCTGCTCCGGGGTCCGCACGACGCCGCCGGTCAGCACGAAGCGGGGGTCTTCGGCAAGCAGCGCCGAGAGCCGTCGGCCCATGCGTCCGGCGCCGCCGCCGACGATGACGCGCAAGGGTTTTTTCTCCATGGAGGCTGGTGCGATTATATTAAAAATAATGCATACTTGCTCCCATGAACAAGCTCCTGGCTTCCTTGCTCGCCGTCCTGCTGCCGGCCGCGCCCGCTGCCGCCTTGGAGTGGCAGAACATCGGCCCGCGCGCGTTGGGCATGGGCGGAGCCGGCGTGGCCATGCCGCAAGGCCCGCTCAACGCCTACTGGAACCCCGCCGGCCTGGGCCTGCGCGGCAACACCTCGGGCAGCCAGGTGCCCATCCATATCCATGCGGCCCTGACCGGCGACGTGATCGAAGGCGCCAAAGACCTCAACGAGATCGCCAAGAACCCCGCGGCGTATTCCGCGGGCGATGTCACCCGCGCCCTCGGTAAAGTCAACCAGCCGGGCAGCGGCCTGCGCCTGGACACGGCGGTGGCCCCGGCCGTCAAGATAAAGAGGGTCTCCGTGTTCACGAACACGTCGGTCCACATGGGCGCCGTTCCCTTCGCCGATCTGACCGTCACCAACCCCGGCGCGCTGCAGGCCACGAACAACTCGAAGCTGGTCCTCAAAGGGATCCAGCTCGCCGAGTTCGGCGTGGGCTACGGCCAGGAGCTTCCTTTCCTCCCCGGTCTCCTCGTGGGAGGCAGCGTCAAGCTCATGAAGGGCCAGGTCGGCTACTTCGATTACTTCGTGACGCGCCTCGACCCCCAGGACAACGACCTTTTGCGCAAGTTCAAAGACGGCGCCAAGACCAGCACGAGCTTCGGCGTGGACCTGGGCGCGCTCTGGGACATGGAGCGGACCTTCGAAGGCGTGCCCATGCGCCCGCGCTTGGGGCTCGTCGGACGCAACCTCAACAACCCCTCGTTCTCGCAGCCCGCCGCCGCCGTGGCCGCCGGCCGGGTGAACAAGTTCGCCGTCAACCCGCAGGTCCGCATGGGCGCGGCGGCCAGCCCGCTGAATTGGTGGCATGTGGCCGCCGACTTGGATCTGACGGAGAACCTCACCACCGTCGAAGGGCTCCCCAGCCGCCAGCTTTCCTTGGGGACCGAGGTCAACGTCTTCAACCGCTCCTGGATCAATATCCCCCTGCGCGCGGGCATCCTGCGCAACGTCGCCGACGACTCCAAGACGATGCTGTCGCTGGGTTTCGGGCTCAACATCCTGCGCGTTTCCACCGATCTCTCTCTGGCCTGGAGCCCGAAGAAGGTCAGGACCCAGAGCGAGGGCAAGTCGGAGTCCATCCCGGCGGAGCTGGCCGTCGGCCTTTCCTTGAGCCTCCTTTTCGGCGGAGGGCAGGAAGGCTCCGATAAAACGCTCAAGCGCGCGCCCGCGCCTCCCGCAGAGGCGCCGAAGGCGGTAGAGGAAGCGGAGCGGGCCGAGCTCTTCCCCGCCGAGGCGCAGAAGGTGCGCGAGGAAGCCGAAAAGGCCCAGAAGTCTCTCGACGAGGAGTCGAAGAAGACCCCTTGAGATGATCCTTTCTCCTTTTCTGCTGCCCCTCCTGCTCTTGGCAGGCAGCGCCAAGGCCGACGTGTCCTTCATCCTCGGCCGGGAGCTTAAGGCGTGGGGGCAGTTGACCGGCGCCAAGGCGCCCTTTGTCGTGGAGCCTCCGAAGGCTACGCGGTTTTCCGGCTATCTTTCGGACTGGAGCCAGGATTGTTCTGCGGCTTGCGGCCTTCCGGCTCCGGGGACGCTCAATGTCCCGGTGGAGCTGGAGCTCGATCTGCGGCTGAAGCCCGGGCAAGCGGTCTCCGCCAAGCGCCGTCATGTCTTTGGGTCGAACCTGGAGGCGGAGGTTTCGTTGTTCGCGGTCTGCCCGCACGGCACGGCGGGTTTGCAGGAGATCTGCCCCGGTCTGTACTTCCAAGCGCAGGTCCAGCTGAAAGGCGAAGCCGAGGCCTTCTGCGGCGCGGCGCTCGATCGCGCCGATGCCTGGCCTTTCCCCGTCCTGCAATGCGCGGGGCCGGGCCGCGCCCGCCCCGGCCGGCGCTTCGGCGTCACGCTGCACCGTGAGCCGCTCAAAGCTCTCATGCCCACGGCGCGCTGAACAGCCGAGGGGATTATTGTTGTATAATCATCGCTGTCGAGCTCGTAGCTCAGGGGCAGAGCACGTGCCTTTTAAGCATGGGGTCGTGGGTTCGAATCCCACCGGGCTCACTCTTTTTTGTAAATTCTCACTTGACGCCCTCATCGTCTAACGGCTAGGACGCTGCCCTTTCAAGGCGGAAACAGGGGTTCGATTCCCCTTGAGGGCAAGTTTTTCTCCTATCGAGGTTCGTCCAGATTTTTGAGCAGCCCGTGAAGCCCGGTGACCGTCACCACCGGCCTCCCGTTTCGCGTCGTCTCCTCGTCTCCCCCATAAACGATGCCGCCGCGGCGCCGCAGTTTAGGGAAGACCTTCGCGAACTCATCTAGGCCCTTGAAATAATCCGCCGCTACCGTGGCCCCCGCCTTTATCTCGATCGGGAAGAGTTCCGGCCCCCGGCCGACCAGCAGGTCCACCTCATGTCCCCGGCTGTCTCGGTAAAATGATAGATTGCTTTTTTTCCCGCGGTTGAAGCGATATTTCAGTGCTTCCATGACCGCGAGATTCTCGAAAAGTCCTCCTCGCAGTGGGTCGCGGGCCACCTGCTGCTCGCTCTCCAGGCCCAGCAGGCGGCTGGCTAAGCCCACGTCGTAAAAATACAGCTTCGGCGCCTTGACCAGCCTTTTTGTGATGTTGGCGTGATAAGGCTCTAGCAGGAACACGATGTAGCCCGCCTCAAGCAGGCTCATCCACTCCCGAGCCGTCGTATGGGAAACGCCCGTGTCGCCCGCTAGGGAGTTCAGGTTCAGCAGTCCGCCCACTCGCCCCGCGCAAAGCTTCACGAACTTCTGAAACAGGGTCAGGTTTTTGACGCTGATGATCCGCCTTAGGTCGCGCTCGACATAAGTCTCCAGGTAATCGCCCAAGGCCTGTTCAGGATCGAGCCTGTCTTTGTGGATCCGCGGGTAAAAACCATTTAGGATCATCCGATCCGGAGTCTTCACGCCCGGCTGTCCGGATAACTCCTCGAGGCTCAAAGGCAGCAGCTTGAGAATCGCCGTGCGTCCCGCCAGGGATTGGTCGATGCGGCTCATCACCTGGAATTGCTGGCTTCCCGTCAGGATGAACAGCCCCTTGCGGGGATCCTCGTCTACCTTCGTCTGCAGATAGGATAAGAGTTCCGGAGCTCGCTGGATCTCATCAAGGATGGCTCCCTCGGCATGCTTGCTTAAAAAACCCCGCGGGTCGTTGATCGCGAAATCCCGGGTGTCGGGGTTTTCAAGACTGACATAGTCCTTGTCCGGGAAAGCCGCGCGGCATAAGGTGGTTTTGCCGCTTTGGCGGGGGCCGGTCACGGTCACGACCGGATATTGCTTTGCCAGGGCAGCTAGAACCGGTTGCAGGGTTCGCTTGAACATGCCCTAAGGATAGCAGGTGATTGCACAATATGCAAGTATAACTTTCATATTGTGTAAGTAGCGGGAGGCGGTCATCAGCCCGTCGCGCTCAGCGCCGCCGCGCGCCGGCTCCAATCGAAGCGCAGGCGCAGGCAAACCGCGATGAGCCCCGCGCAAAGCCCGCCCCACAGCCCCGGCGCGCCCCAGCCCAGGCCGAAGGCCATGTAGCAGCCCAGCGGCAGGCCCACGGCCCAGTGTCCCACGATGTTGGCCCACAGCGCCGACCTTGTGTTGCCCGAGCCCCGCAGCGCTCCGGTCAAGACGGCCTGCGCTCCGTCGAAGATCTGAAAGATCGAGGCCACATAAAGAAGCTTTGTCCCGAGCGTCAAGACCGTCTCGTCGCTCGTGAAAAGTCCCAAGACCAGGCGCGGCATGACGGCCAGGATCAGCCCCATCCCCGCCATGAAGAGGACGGCCAAAGTCAGCGCCGTGCGCCCGGCTTCGATTGCCCCCTTCGGGTTGCCGCGGCCGAGATTCTGTCCTACCCGCACCGCCGCCGCATGCGACAGGCCCATCGGGATCATGAAGGTCACGCTGATCAAGTTCAGCGTGATCTGGTTGGCGGCCAAAGCATGCGCTCCCAACCGGCCGATGAGCGCGGTGACCAAGGCGAAGACGCCGACCTCGGCGAGCATTTGGACGCCTCCCGGCAATCCAAGGTAGAAGACATCCTCAAAGAGCTTGCGGTGCCAGCCGTGGAAGCGGAAGCCCTCGGCCCTCAGCCGCAGTACGCTGGCCGCGGCCACGATGGAGAGCATGACGAAGTTGGCGGTCAAGGTCGCGCAGGCTGAACCCCGGACGCCGAGGGCGGGCAGGCCGCAGCGGCCGAAGATCAGCGCCCAATCCAACGCCGCGTTGACCAGGTTGCCCAGGACGATCGCGGCCAAGAGCGGCTTGGTCACGTTCATCGACTGAAGGAACTGCCGGCAGGCCACGAAGGCCAGGCCCGGGAACATCGCCCAGCGCATGATCGACAGATAGCTTTCGGCCAACGTCACCACGCCGCGCTCGACGCCGATGACGGCGTAGACCGGGCCGGCGAAGGCCAGCAGCGCCCAGAGCGGGACGGCTACCGCCAGCGCCAAGGCCAGCGTGTGGATCAGCAATTGGCCGCAGAGGTCGGGGCGGCCGGCGCCGAAGGCTTTGGATGAGTGGCTGTCGATGCCCATGACGATGCCCATGCCGAGGATGAAGACGGTGAAGTAGCTGATGCTGGCAAGGCCCACGGCGGCGATCGCCTCGGGCCCCAGGCGGCCTACGAACAGGATGTCCACGGTGCCGTAGAGCACCAGGCCGAGCTGGGTCAGGATCAGCGGGGCGGCCAGGGCCAGCAGCGAGCGCGCTTCAGCGCGCGAAGGCAGCACGAGCACGCCTCAGCGACCTAGTTGGCCGAGGGTTTTGGAGTAGACCCGGAAAAGGTCGCTGGTCTTCTTGCCGGGATACATCTGATCGAGAGCTTGCCACCAGAAGCCGCCGCAGAGCGAGCGCGGCGCGGCGCAGGAGATCGTCGTGAAAAGGATGGCCAGGTCTTTGCGGGCGCCGTCGACGTCCTCGGGGTCGAGCCAGTAGTAGCCCTTGAGCTTGTCGCCCTGCTCGACGTAGCCCATGCTGCCCAGCAGGAGCTTCTTGTCCGGCAGGGTGTCGTGGACGCGCTGGAAGATGGTCTCGAAGGCCATGCCGACGGGGTTGTCCTCCGGCTGCAGGCTGAGCGCGATGACGTCCAGGTTCCGGCCGAAGCCTTGGTTGGAATACTTGCGCAGCCAGCCGAAGAGGGAATGCTCCTCGTCGGGCGCCGTGCCTTCCCACCAGTAGAGCGTGGCCACCGTCTCCAGCGAAGGGTCGATCTCCTTGACCTTGGCCGCGCCCGCGTAGTAGATGCGGAAGACCTGGTCGGGGGTCATCGGGTTGCTGACGCCGCCCAGCCAGTTTCCGTTGATCTCGCTTCCGACCTCCCAGCTGCGGATCTTGTCTTTATAATGGAAGACCAGGTTCTTGACGCGCTCGGAGTACATCTGCGGCGTCATCGTCTTCGGCCATTGCCCCGTGTCCAGGACGCAGCCCATCACGCGGATCCCCTTGGACCGCAGCTCGTCGATGATGGCGTCGTACTCGTTGTAGGACCGCATGTTCTCGTAGAAGAAGTCGTCGGGATTGGGGCGGAAGACCAGCCGCACCCAGTTGGCCCCGGACTTCTGGAGGGAGCCGATGATCCATTTGTACTGGTCGAGGCGCTGCAGCAGGGACGCGTCGAGCGTGAGGCCGAAGCGCATGCTGTCGCGGTTCTTGTCATGCAGCGCGATCTGCAGGCCGTGCTCGAAGAGCAGCTTTTGCCAGGCCAGGGAGGTGGCGTGCAGGGCCTTGTCGAAGGCGACGGCCCGTTTGGAGGGGTCCTTCTGCGCGAAGGCCTTCGTCATCAGGTCATGGGCGTCCTCGCTCTTGCGTTTGGCCTTGGGCCCCGGCCGGTAGATGGGGTCCCAATCCGTCATGTGCTTGCGCAGGGATTCCTTGAAGAGCCGGTACTGGGTGACGGCGGCCTCCTCGTTGAGGAACACGGCGTCGCCGTCGACGAAAGCCTCGCCGTTCTTGTCGGCCCAGATGGTGGAGAAGCCGTCTTCGGCCACGGGCCACGGCAGGCTCAGGTGCACGCGCGGCAGCTTCTCCCAGGACAGCTGGATCATGTCGCCTTCCTGCTTGAGCGTCGGCTTAGAGGGCGCGAGGAGCCCGTCGGGCGAGTACGCGACGATGCCGGGGGGGGAGCCTTCCTGCCGGTCGACGCGGCCGATGAAGGCCAGCAGCTCGTTGAGCTTCATGAGCCGGCCGGAAGCGTCGTAGGCGAAGACCTTGACGCTCCCCCCGCCCTTGGAGAAGAGCTTGGGGGGCGAGGCTTGGGCGTGAAGGGCGCTTGGCGCCAGCAAGGCGGCTAGGAAGAGGATCCGCACGGTCGTTTAGCCTAGCAAATTTTTCGGCGGGGCTTACAAGCCGGCGCGCCAGCGCCTCCAGGCGAAGCGCAGGTCCTGCCAGTGGCCCGGTCCGAAGAAGAGCAGGTAGTTGGATAGCCCCGCCAGCGTCGCGACGCGGTCGCCCAAGCCTCCGGCCAGCACGGACAGCGCGGTCATCAGCCAGGCGATGAGGGCCAGCCAGCGGACCTTGACCGGCAGCACGAAGAGGATCATCACCTCGAAGTCGGGGAACAGGCGCGCGAAGGCCAAGAAGACGCTCATGTTGAGCGGCACGTTCGACAGCGAGCCGCCGAAGAAGAGCGCCGCGGCGGAGGTCGCCGCCGCGCCGGCCGCCCAGAAGACGGTGAAGCGGAATTCTCCCCAATGGCTCTCCAGGGCGCGCATCGCGCCGTAGAGCATGATGAGGTAGAAGAGCAGCCAGAGCGGTCCCGTCTGCGGCGGGATGAATAGGAAGGTGACCAGGCGCCAGAGCTGGCCTTGGCGGATGAGGAGGGGCTCCAGCGAGAGCTGACCGGGGAAGTCCGGCCGGATGAGCGAGAGGACGCCGACGACGGCGTTCATGCCCGCCAGGAAGCTCGACAAGCCCGGGATGGAGAATTCGCCGAATCGCCGTTCTGCTTTATCCAGCCACGCCGCTTCCTGGGTCATGGGGGGCATCATACAAGACTTAGGGCCCAAGAATCACTAGGCCTCTTGCTGTTCTTGTGATGGCCTAAAGACCCCTGCCAGCCGCCTTCCGGTCTGTTACCCTTTTGATAAGACTTTCTCTGTAGCCTGAGGGATCGGCCTCGGGGTATCCACGATCCGGCCGTAACCGGATGAGTCCAGGGAGCGAAGGATCCAAGTTTGGATCGTCGCTCCCTTCTTGTTTTTGATAGGCGGAGATAGGAGGCGAATGACAAGATTGCGGGTTCGGTGGGGAGCGGCGGCAGCGATCATATTCGGTCTAGCGCTCATCCCGCAAGGGCATTCGCTGACGGCACAGACGCTCGAAAGCCAGGCGGGGTTCGGCGTAACGCTGGCTCCATCCCTGACCTCATTCAGCTGCGAGTCATATAACACCGAAACTCTTTACAAGGGCACTTGTTTCCGGGACGATTCCGGCATGACGGTTTACTGGATCGTAAGACGTTGGGAGGAGGACCAGCCTGTTGGACCGGCATATACCGGCTACCCCAGCGTCCGTGACAAACAGAAAGAATACATCCGCTGGACCTTGGCGAATCGCTCTATGACCCTAGAACCACGCCGAGACTGGATGGAGCCGGACGGGCAGATCGCTTTGGGGCTAGGGAAGGATCCTTCGCGCGGCTGGAACGGCGACCTCTTCGAGTTGCCCATGGTTATCAGCGAGATCGGGAACATCGATGGAAATACCGTCCGCATTCCCCATTTTATGTCGGGCCGGCGAATACTCCTGCTTTGGCGCGACTTCCAGGACGACTGTCATGCTGCTCCCGGAGGACATGAAGCCACGGCCTGTGGGAAGCGGCTCAAGGAGTACTCCCGAGTAGACCTCTTGGTCGAGCATTTCCCAGAACCCCGCGTTGCGTTGAAAGTGCGGGCTGATCAACTGAAAGACGCCTACTGGCGCTCGGTCGCATTCGGTGAGCAGCTTAGCCGTTGTGGGGTGAACGGATGGGATCAGGTATCTCCCGAGACCCTCGCCTATCCCGGTCTGACCGAGGTTTGGGCCGAGGAACACAGGAAGGTCCTGCGCGCAATCAGGGACGCAGAGGGTTTCAGGGATGCCTATAGGTCCGAGGGGGCAAATCGATGAAGCGCCTGGCATCGCTTATATTGGCCTGCGCGCTCACCGCTCAAGTGAGCATCGGCCACTGCGCAGAGGAAACCTCAGCGAAGAAGGGGCCCCTGCGCCTTACCTTGACTCTTTATTCGACCAAAATCCGCGCGAAGGAATCCATTTGGTTCAAGATCAAGCTGACCAACATCAGCAAGAAGGATATCACGATCACAGATCGCCTCTTTGATGAGAACATCGATTTTCAGGTAGCCATGAAGTACAACCAAACCGGCTTCTACACCTTTCTGTCTATAAGGGACCCATCGGGCAACCTTTTGGAATGGGAGAGCCCCTTTCTGCATCATGGCTGCCACCCGAATTACAATAATAAAGGCCCGTTCTTCGGCGAAGTTGGAAAACCCGTTTCAGCGGAAGAGGCCGCAAAGATCAAGGCGGTATGGGCGCAAGAAAAAAAAGAGCCCCAGCCCAAAGAGCGGCGCCTGAAGCCCGGGGAGTCGCTCACGACCAGGACTTGGCGGGCTCACGGCGCCTGCCAAGAAGAGTCCAAATACGCTGCCATCGCCGGCTATGCAGAACTTCGCAACCTGGAATTCAATACGCCCGGCATATATAAGGTCAAGGCGACCTATGATCAAGACCCCGGAGAAGAGACCCGCAAAGAGTTCAAAAAGTACGGAGAGGAACCTTTTGGCCCTGAATCGATTAGGCTCGAAACTAAGGAACTGTCTATTCTGGTGACGCCGTGAAGAGGTTCCTGCTGGTTTCTGGCGCCATGTTCCTTTGCATTACCCTCGCTATGGCGGCTATCTCCATTCCGCTTGATCCAGTCAAAGTCGCGTACATCGCACGACAGATCAAACTTGCCAAGGATATGGATAACGACATAACGAAGGCGGAATTTAACTTGGCTGCGGCGAGGACCCCCGCCCAAAGAATGAAGATTACAAACGACATCATAAACCTGCACAACACCCAAGACGGTCTATTTCAAGACGTGATCAGGCAGACCCTCGAGCTCTATCACATCGCGCCTCCTCTGAAACACCAGACTATCGTTGCGGGGCCTTTCTTCGGCAGCGAGGCGCACTGGGATCCCAAATTCGGAAGGCTGGACCATCGGATGGTCAAAAACGAAGAAACCGGCAAATACATCCCCCTCATCTATGATAAGGAATCCGCCGCGGTGACCTGGCACGACGGCCGGATAGAGCTCTCTCGAGAAGTATTCAAGAGCCCCGGATTCCTAGCCTCCGTCTTGTATCATGAGGCGATCCACTTCGAGCAACTCACCACGAAAGGACAAGGTGACGAGATGAGCGACCATGAGACTGAGTACAAAGCCTACATGATGCAGCGAAGCAAGCGGATTGATTTTCAACTGACCGAATCCGAGGTGAAGGACATCACGGATCGACTTCACAGGAGGTTAAGCCACCCCGTCATTCCGGGCTGGAGATTCGGCGGAGCCTGGACCAAGGATTACGATGGACTGGAGCACGAGAAACATCAAGGCGAGACGGACTTCCTGCGGGGAATAAGCGGCCTGCCGGAGACCACGCAAGAAGCTCTTGACGCTTTCGAGCGTGACGAACGCCTCCAGCGTCTTGCGGTCGAACCGGCCGCGGCCGAGCGTGCCCGTTTGGACGAAAGGGAAGCCGCTGAACGCGCTCGCCTGGCCGAGGAGGCCAGGCTCAAGAAGGAGAAAGCAGACGTGATGGAGGCCTACGCGAAGTCGGTCCGCTGGTACAAATTCGAGCCCGTCTTGGGGGCCGATGGCTTCTCCACGGGTTTTCAATCCTTCGACAGTAATTGCAGGCCTTCTTGCTCCAAGGCCGTCTACTCTTTTACAAGCGAAGTGACCCTTGAGGAAGCTCGGATGGCGCTGTTATTCGCCTATACCTGCCATGGCCAGGGGATCAACGAGGATAATCGGGCGGCTTTCGCTGAAATCCTGGTCATCATAAATAAGCGATGGTCAGACCCCGATTACCGCGACAAAATGGATCTTAAGACAGACCGCGACGACCAAAGCGCTTGCCTGGCCCATCTTCATGAACACATCAAGACGCCCGTCGACCTTAAAAACCTGGACAAGGCCGCCGTGCGATTTTGGAGGGACTGGGATAAGGCGCGAGATCGAGAATATGATCGCGCGCGGGAAGCTCGCCGCCGCAGCGAGGCTGCCGAGGCGCGCAGAAGGCGCCAAGAAGAGCGCGCCGAAGAGCGGGAGAGCCGCGGCAGTGGACCGGGCGGAGGCTATATCAATCCCTGCATCGCGCCAGGCAAGCACTGCTGGGGCAACAATCCTCCGCACGGCCCTTAAGGCCGCCTACAGAGGGGCGTGATGAAGAAGAGAAAACGATTCGTGATAGGTTTTGCGACCTGCTTCGCCGCCATGATACTTGCCTGGTTCCTCCTTCCTCTTGCGGTCTCCGCATTTCGAGCCTGGCTCCTGACACCTCAAGATTGTCCCTCTGCCTGCAAGAGGTCCGTTCCTGGCTGCCAACCAGCCACCTTCGATCTTGAGCTATTCATGACGCAGTTGAAAAAGGGGAAACGATACCCTCTTTGGTATAGGGCTACGCTGCGCAACACGTCTTGCTTCGCATTGACCGAGCTCCTCGCCAACGAATTTATCGACGGGCATCCTTGGTTAACCATATGGGATTCCAGGGGCGTCGAGTTCCCCGCGAATGCGGGCGCGGTCCCAAGGGGAATCATCCCCTATTCCTTCGACCGGGAAGCGTTTGCGGCCATGAAGAGGAATCCTGAGTTCCAAATGTCCTTCGGCTACAGCGCTGGAGATGGTTTCGAATACCAGTACACCCGGCTTGACCCTGGTCGAAAAGTGGCGACGCTACCTTCCATGCTCTTGCCTAGCCTGGCTTGGCTCCAACCCAGTGATATGGGCGGTCCTCCGATCGATCTCTCAATCCGGAGCAAGCAGATGCGACCACTCATCGAATCTCGGCTCCGGGGCATGCAGTTCGACCAACCGCCGCCAGGTTATTCCTCGATCGACGGCTACATCTTCAATACGCCGGGCAGGTACCGTATTCAGGCCGAGCTCAAGAGTGAATACTGGCCGGCGGGCGTATATCCTCGCTTCGAATGGTATAGGCAGCATGTCCCGGCTAGACTCCAACGAGGACTTGAGTGGTGGACCTATCTGTACGAGCACCGGCACCTATTGCCTCCAGAGCCTCCGGATTTTCGGACAGCTAAGGACCTGCTCCACGTCAAATCCAACGTGGTCGAATTCGAGGTCACGCCATAACGATTTCAGCCAGAAGAATTCTAAACTCGTCTAAGTAGGGCAGCCAATCTTAGAAGAGCCGTAGATTCATTCTAAGCCCTCCTGCACAGGCAGGAAAATCGAAAGTGGATTTCTAGCGCGCTTCGCGATGGGATTTGATTTTCCGTCGGGTCAGGCCAAAAAAATGGCCAAACCTCGCCTCAGGCAGCTTCCGACGTCTCTGTCGCCAGCTTGTGGCCAGTTGCCGTTATCAAGCGCTTCGGCGGCCGTCAGCCGACTATTTAGTATAGTAGCTTGATGACCCCAGCCGACTGGCGCGCCGACATGAAGGCGGCTTGCCCGCATGCGCGCTTCGACGAGCCGCTGGCCCCCAAGACGACGTTCAAGATCGGCGGCCCCGCCGACTGCTATATCGAGGCCGGCAACGTCGTCGAGCTGGAGGCCTTGCTCCACGTCGCGGCGCTGCACGGCCTGCCGTTCCTGATCCTGGGCTGGGGCTCCAACGTGCTCGTGGCCGACGGCGGCGTCCGCGGCGTCGTCGTGCGCCTCTGCGGCGAGTTCGAGCGGATCGACTTTCTGGAAGACCACCGCGTGCGCGCCGGCGCCGCCGCGCGCGTGCCCCAGCTGGTCGTGGCCTGCGCCGAGCGCGGCCTGTCCGGAGACGAATCCTTGGTGGGCATCCCGGGCACCGTGGGAGGCGCCTTGGTCATGAATGCGGGAACTCGCGACGGCGAGATCGGAGCGCTCGTCCGCGAGGTGCGGATACTGGACGCCCAGAGCCTCAAGGTCCGCCAGATGCCCGTCGAGGACCTGCGTTTCTCGTATCGCGCCTCCAACCTGTCGCGGCGCATCGTGCTGGGCTGCGTCCTTCAATTGAAACCCGGGGATAAAGGTAGTATAATGTCGCTTGTCCAGCGGTACCAACAGAAGCGTCTCCAGACCCAGCCTATCCATACCTATAACGTGGGATCCACCTTCAAGAACCCTCCCGGCCGCTTCGCCGCGCAGCTCATCGAAGAGGCCGGCCTCAAGGGATTCTCGGTCGGGGGCGCGCGCATCTCGCCCATGCACGCCAATTTCATCGAGAATTTTTCCGGCGCCAAGGCGGCCGAGGTCCTCGCGCTCGTGCGCCTCGTCCAGGACAAGGTCCGCTCCGCGGCCGGCGTCGAGCTCGAGCTCGAGATGAAGGTGATAGGTGAGGCGTAGGCAGCGCGTCGTCATCCGACCCAAGGTGCGCAGCCAGCGCCGCCAGAAACGCGCCGCCCTTGCCGTCATGCTCGCCCTCGGCGCCGGCGCCGTGTTCGCCGCGCGCCACGCCTTCCAAACGCTGCCTTCCTGGTCCGAGGTCAAGACGCGCCTCTCGCCGCGCATCGAGTCGGTCTCGGTCGAAGGCGCGCCCGCGCCTTTGGACGCCGAGCTGGCCGCTTTCCTGAGGGACGCTCCCGGCGACCCGGCCCAGCGTTCCGCGGCCCTGCGCCTTCGCTGGCCCTGCCTCAAGTCCGTCACCGCCAGCCGTGACTGGCTCAAGAAGAGCGTCCGCTTCAAAGTCGAACTGCACCAGGCCGTCGCCCGCGCCGAGCATCCGGGCCGGCCGGCGGGCTTCCTCAGCGAGACCGGCGAGGTCTTTGCCGCCGACGCCGCCCTCTATCCGGACGCCCGGATCCTCGTCGATGCCGGCTCGGCCGACCGTGTCCAGCTGGAGCGCTTGGCGCAGACGCTGGAAGCCGTCGGGCGAGCCCGCTCCCTTCCTTCTCCGCTGGCCGCGATGCGCTTCGTCTCCGCGGCTGACGGCTGGGAGGCGCGGCTTCAGGACGGGACCGCCGTGCTTTGGGGCGAGCTCGGCTGGACCGAGGAGAAGCTGGTCCGCCTGCGCGAGGTCCTCGCCGACGCGCGCGAGCGCTTCGCCGGCACGCTGTCGGCGGACCTGCGCTATTTCGAGGACGGGAAAGTCTTGCTCAAGCCCCTGTCGGAAAACCCGGTCAGGGCGCGCTGAGGCGAGGGACAACAATGGCCAAGCAGGAAGTCGTCGCGGGACTCGACATGGGAAGCGGTCGGGTGACTTGCTTAATCGGCACCCCCGAGGAATCGGGGCGCATGAAGGTCCTGGGCGGCGCGACGGTCCTCTGCAAAGGCATCAAGGGCGGTGTCGTCGTCAACATCGAGGAAGCCGCCCATGCCGTCCAGTATTGCGTGGAGCGCGCCGAGGCCGAGGCCAAGGCCACCGTCACGCGGGTCTATCTCGGCGTACGGGGCAAGCATCTGCAGTCGCTCAACAACCACGGCGCCTTCAACGTCGCCCGCACGGACAAAGAGATCACCGCCGAGGACGTCCAGAGCGTGATCGCAAACGCGAAGGCCGTCTCCTTGTCCAACGACCGCGAGATCCTGCACGTCGTCCCGCAGGGCTTCTCGCTCGACCGCCAGCGCGGCGTCCCCAATCCCGTCGGCATGGAAGGCTCTCTTTTGGAAGTCGAGGTGCATCTCGTCACCGCCGCCAGCGCGCACCTCAACAACGTCATGAAGACCGTCGCCCGGGCCGGCTTCGAGGTCTTGGAGCCCGTCTACAGCCTGCTGGCCGCCGGCGAGCAGCTGGTCACCTCCGAGGAGAAGGACTTGGGGTCCTTGCTCATCGATTTCGGGGGGCAGTCGATCTCGCTGGGCGTCTACTCCGAAGGAAGCATCCGCTATTCCAAGGAGCTGGAGATCGGCTCGGATTTCATCACCCGCGACCTGGCGGTCGGCCTGCGCACCTCGATCCTGACGGCCGAGCGGATCAAGATCACCCACGGCATCGCGCATCCCTCCCTGCTCAACGGCGACGAGGACATCGAGCTGACCGGCGTCGACGGGCGTACGCCGGTCACGATCAAGACCAGCACGATGATGGGCATCATCCTGCCGCGCGTCGAGGAGATCTTCTCCATGATCGCCGACGATCTTCAGAATTCCTCCTTCATGGACGTCGTCGGGCCCGGGGGCGTCATCCTGACCGGCGGCGGCTCGCTCATGCGCGGGACCGCGCAGGCCGCCGAGCAGATCCTCGGCATGCAGGTGCGCGTCGGCATGGCCCATCCTGACCAGGTCTCCGCGGAGGAGCGGTGGCTCGATCCCGTCTACGCTACCGCGCTGGGCCTTTTGACCTTCTCCTCGCAGTCTCGCTGGGGCACCGGCGTCTCGCGGATCACCAGCCGCAAGCTCTCGAAAGGGGTGCGGCGGATCGTCTCGATATTCGAGGATTTGTTCTGATGCGGATCCAGGTCTCCGAAGAGAGCGACGAGACCCGCGCCGTCATCAAGGTCATCGGCGTCGGCGGGGCCGGCGGCAACGCCGTCAACCGCATGGCTGCCGCCGGGCTCCAGGGCGTCGAGCTCATCGCGGCTAACTCCGACGCTCAGGACCTGCGCCGCAGCCAGGCCGAGGTCAAGATCCAGATCGGCGAGAAGGAGACCAAGGGTCTCGGCGTCGGCGGCGACCCGGCCCGCGGCCGGCGAGCCGCCATCGAATCCGAGGATCAGGTCCGCGAGGTCCTCCAGGGCGCCGACCTGGTGTTCGTGACCACCGGCATGGGCGGCGGCACCGGCACCGGCGGCGCTCCTATCGTCGCGCAGATCGCCAAGGAGATGGGCGCGTTGACCATCGGCGTCGTCACGCGGCCCTTCGGCTTCGAGGGCCTCGGCCGGGCCAACCTGGCCGAGGACGGCATCCAGGAGATGCGCAAGAACGTCGACACCCTTTTGGTCATCCCCAACGACCGGCTTCTGGACTTGGTCGAGTCCGACACCCCCTCGGACGACGCCTTCAAGCGCGCCGACGACGTCCTGCGAAAAGCCATCCAATCCATCTCCGACGTCATCGCCGTCCCGGGTGAGATCAACGTCGACTTGAACGACCTGCGCGCCATCATGAAGGACGCCGGCGAGGCCCTGATCGGCCTGGGCGAGGCCAGCGGCCGGGGACGGGGCTTGGCCGCCGCCAACGCCGCCGTGCAGTCGGCATTGCTCGAGAACGTCGTCATCGACGGCGCCAAGGGATTGCTCGTCAACATCACCGGCCGCCGGGCCTCCTTGACCCTCTCGGAGATCGAGGAGATCATGGCGCTCATCGACACTCGCACCAGCCCCGAGGCCAAGAAGAAGTGGGGCAAGGTCTACGATGAGTCGATGGGAGACACCATCCGGATCACCGTCATCGCCACCGGCTTTCCCGCCAAGCGCGGCGGACGCGGCTTGGCGCGCGCGGGCTTGCTGGCGCGCGGCTCCGCCGCCGCGCGGCTCGACGGCCCCCGTCCGGAACTGCGGCCCGAGGACCTGATGAGGCCGGCGTATCTGCGCATGAAAGTGAGAAAGCTGAAGTAGGAAAGGGAGACTATGGATCTTCAGGGACTGCTGCAAACGATGGTCAACAAACGCGGGTCGGACCTGCATATCCGCGCCGGCGGCCCCGCCTATATCCGCGTCGACGGCGAGCTCATCGCCGCGGCCCCTGAGGCGGTCTCGCCGGCCGAGGTCGAGACCATGCTCGGCGCCATCATCACGCGGCGCGCCAAGAAGGTCTACGATGAGCGCGGTGAGTGCGACTTCTCCTTTCAGGCCGGCGAGGTGGCGCGCTTCCGCGTGAACGCCTACCGCCAGCGCCAGAAGCTCTGCATGTCGATCCGCTATATCTCGACGACGATCCCGACGCTGGCCGACCTGAAGCTCCCCGTGGCGACCATGAAGAAGATCGCCGACAACAACCGCGGCCTGATCCTGGTGACCGGCATCACCGGCTCCGGAAAGTCCTCGACCCTGGCCGCCATGGTCGACTACATCAACGAGAGCCGGCCGGAGCACGTCATCACCATCGAGGATCCCATCGAGTTCGTCCATAAGGACAAGAAGGCCATCATCACCCAGCGCGAGATCGGCGAGGATACCGGCACCTATACCGACGGCCTGCGCATGGCTCTGCGCCAGGACCCCGATGTCATCCTGGTCGGAGAGATGCGCGACCTCGAGACGACCACCGCCGCGATGACGGCCGCCCAGACCGGCCACCTGGTCTTCGGCACCCTGCACACCATCGACGCCATCCAGACCATCTCGCGCATCATCGACCTCTATCCGCCTCATCAGCAGCCGCTGGTGCGAATCCAGCTGGCGGAATCTTTGAAGGCCGTCGTCAGCCAGCGCCTGCTGCCCTGCACCAAGGGCGGCCGCGTGCCGGCCATCGAGATCCTCATGGTGACCGCCCACGTCAGGAAGATGATCGAGGAGAACAACTCCTCGGGCATCACGCAGGCCTGCGCGAAGGGCCAATTCTACGGCATGCAGACCTTCAACCAGTCCCTGGTCAAGCTGTTCAAAGACGGGCTGGTCAAGGAGGATGACGTCATGTCGGCGGCATCGAGCCCCGACGACGTCAAGCTGGCCCTGCGCGGCATCGAGCAGGAGATCAAGCCGGGCTGATTTTCAAAAGGATACTAGGGGGAACTCAATATGTTCGCAGAAGGCTACATCGGAATCGCCGGCACCATCGGCGTCGGCAAGTCCACCTTGACCACGGACTTGGCGGCAGCGCTCAATTTCGAGCCCATCCTCGAGGAGGTGGACGGCAACCCTTACCTCGATCGTTTCTATAAAGACATGAAGAGCTACGGCACGATGATGCAGGTCTGGCTGCTCAACCACCGCTTTCGCCAGCATCGCGAGTTCGTCACCCGCATCAGCCTCGGCAAGATCCGCGGCGTAGTACAAGATCGTACTATCTGGGAGGACACGATCTTCGCCCGGATGCTCAACGAGCATCCCGACAAGATCATCACCGACCTGGATTACAACACCTACCTCGACCTGTTCGACAACATGGTCCTGCGCGAGCTGGTGTTCCCGCAGCTGCTGATCTACTTGGACTGCGACCCCGAGATCGCCATCAAGCGCATCCACAGCCGCGGCCGGGTCATGGAGCAGACCATCACCCTCGATTACCTCAAGGCGCTGAAGACGAATTACGAGCAGTTCATCGGAGAGATGGAAGGCGCCGGCGTGCGGGTCCTGCGCATCGATTGGCATGAGTTCCAGCCGATCTCCGAGATCGTCCGCCTGGTCCATGAATATTCGCTCAAGCCCTCCAGCTTCACCAAATGGGTCCGGCCGATGCGCCGTACCCCTGAGATGCGCCCCAAACCTCTGGAGCCGAACAAAGCCCATGCCGGCGTCTAAGACCGCCTCCACCTGGGCCCTTGAGAAGGGTCTCTTCATCGACGAGCGCTTGAAGCGCCTGGGCATCAGGCACGGGGTGACGGCACGCACGCTCGGGGACATGCAGCACGCCGATCGCCGCCGCGCCGCGCTTGCCGGCGCCGGCGTCGTCACGGAGGCCCATTTCCTGAAGCAGGTCCACGGCACCGTCATCATCGACGTGCCCGCGGCCTCCGCGCCGGAGGCCGGCGCTGCCGCCGACGGTTGGATCACCGCTTCGCCCAAGACGGCGCTCGGCGTCTACGCGGCCGACTGCCTGCCCCTCTTCGTCTGGGAGCGGCGGGGTCGTGCCGCCGGCGTCTTTCACAGCGGCTGGCGGGGCACGGCGCTGGGAATGCCGGGAAAAGCCGTGGCCGCCTTCTCCCAGCGCTACGGGATAGAGCCGCGCGACCTTCAGGCCGCCGTCGGCCCCCATATCGGCCCGTGCTGCTACAAGGTCGGATCCGATCTGGAAGGACGCTTTCGCGCCGAGAGCTTCTCGCGGGACGCAGGCGTCCTGCGGCTCGACCTGGGCGCCGAGGCCAGGTCCCAGCTCCTCTCGGCCGGCCTGGCCGAGGAGGATGTGTCGGTCAGCGACGCCTGCACCTCATGCCAGACCCAGCTTTTGTTCTCGTTCCGCCGCGATAAGACGGGCAGCCGGATGATGGCTTTCCTGTGGATCGACCGATGACCCTCGAGATAACCCCCCGCCGCTGCCTGCGGGAGCTGATGCCGTATCAGCCCGGCAAGTCGATCGCTTCCGTCCAGCGGGAGCTGGGCCTCAAGAACGTGATCAAGCTCGCGTCCAACGAGAACCCGCTGGGGGCTTCGCCCAAGGCGATGGCCGTCTACCGCAAGGCCGAGAAGTCCTGCAGCGTCTATCCCGAAGGCGCCAGCCCCGAGCTGCGGCGGGCTCTGGGGGATTTTCATAAGGTAGACGCCGACTGCGTGGTGGCGGGCAACGGCTCCGATGAGCTCATCCGCCTGCTGTGCGAGGCCTTCCTGGACCCCGAGGACGAGGTCATCGTCTCGCAGTACGCCTTCATCCGTTTCCGTCAGCAGTCCGCCATGATGGGCGCGCGCATCATCGAGGTCCCGATGATGGACTGGACGCACGACCTGCGGACCATGGCGCGCGCGGTGAGTCCGCGCACCAAGCTCATCTTCGTCGCCAGCCCCAACAATCCCACGGGCACCTACAACACGGAAGAGGAGGTTCGGGAGCTCCTGGCGGCCGCGCCGCCCTCGGCCCTGGTGGTTCTCGACGAGGCCTATTTCCAGTTCGCCTGCGGCTGGGATGATTATCACCGCAGCGTGCCCGACCTGACGCGCGAGCACCCGAACCTGGTGGTCTTGCGGACCTTCTCCAAAGCCTACGGCCTGGCGGGGCTGCGCGTGGGCTACGCCATCGCCGATCCGGAGGTGGTCGGCTGGATCGACCGCATCCGGATGCCCTTCAACGTCAGCCTCCCGGCGCAGCGGGCCTGCATCGCCGCCCTCGATGACGTCGCTTTCCTCAAGCGCTCCATCGTGACCGCGGCCGCCGGACGCGAGAGCCTGGCGGGGTCCCTGCGTGCCCTGGGCTTCTCCGTGCTCGATTCGGCTACTAACTTCCTCTTCGTGCGCACGCAGATCCCCGGCCGCAGGCTCTTCAATTCCCTGCTGAAGCGGGGCATCATCATCCGTCCGCTCGACGAATACGGCCTGCCCGACCATGTCCGCATCTCGGTGGGCACGCCGGCGCAGAACAAGCTGCTGCTGGCTGCGCTCAAGCAGTCCTTGGAGGTGCTCGTATGACCAGGGCCCGTCCCGGCGGCTGGATCATCGCCATGGACGGCCCGGCGGGCGTGGGCAAATCCACGGTCGGCAACCTCGTGGCCAAGGAACTCGGCTACCATTTCATCAACACCGGCGAGATGTACCGGGCGCTCACGTGGAAAGCGCTGGAGGACGCGGTGGACCTTTCCGATGAGGCGGCCGTCGAGGCCCTGGCCAAGCGCCTGCGCTGGGAGTTCTTCCCAACGGAGGAAGGCACGACTTTGAAGACCTTCATCGACGGCCAGGGCGTCACCACGCACATACGCGACGAGCGCGTCAGCGCGAACTCGAGCATCGTCGCCGCCAACGGCGGAGTCCGCAAGTTCATGTGCCGCCTCCAGCGCAAGCTGGGCGAGAAGGGCGGCATCGTCATGGAAGGCCGCGACATCACGACCCACGTCTTCCCGGACGCGGATTTCAAGATATACCTGGACGCCTCCATCGATGAGCGGGCGACGCGGCGCTACCGCCAGCTGAAGGCCTCCGGCCACGCGGCGGACCGTCAGAAGATCAGGGAAGCGATCCTGACGCGCGACCTCAACGACCTGAAGCGCAAGATCAATCCCCTGACCCAGGCGGAGGGCGCTCTGGTCATCGATTCGACCGCCATGACCCTGCACGAGGTCGCTCAGAAGATCCTTAAGACGATCCGCAGCGGCCGCAATGGCTCCGCTTGAAGCCCTCCGGCCTGAGTCGCGGCCTCCCTTCATCCGCCGTGTCTCTAACGCGCTGGTGCTTGGAGCGCTGCGCGGCTTCTGGGGCGTCGACGTCGTGGGCCTCGAGCTCGTGCCTCGGACGGGCGCGATGATCGTCGCCGGCAACCACGTCTCGAACCTTGACGGCTTCCTGCTCGCCGTCGGCCTCAGCGGAGTCCGGTGGCCCTGCTTCCTTGGGAAAGCCGAGCTCTTCCGCGTGCCGGTGCTGGGCTGGTTCCTGCGCAAATGCGGGTCGATCCCGCTCGAGCGCGGCCGGGGCGATGTCGCGGCGCTGCGGACGGCGGAGGATCTCCTGCGGCGCGGCTGGAGCCTGGGGATGTTCCCCGAGGGCACTCGCAACAAGACCGGCGGTCGGGTGAGCCCCAAGCTGGGCGTGGCGTTCCTCGCGGCCAGGACCGGTGCGCTCGTCGTGCCGGCGCGGATCATCGGCGCCGCGCGCTGGCCGGCGCCGGGGCGTCTTGAGATCCGCTTCGGCCGACCGATGGCCTTCGCGGGCGAGGCTTCCGACAAGGGGCAGGTCCGGGCTTTCGCGCAAGCCGTGATGGACCGCATCTTTACTTTATAAAATAAACGGGGCCCCCGAAGGGGCCCCTAGGAGAACGTCATGGATATCGCGAAAGCACAGCCGAAGAAGGATAGCGAGAATTTAGAGTCGGGGGAGGGCGAGACCACCATGGAAGCCCTCATGGCCCAGCAGGCTCAGGTCACGGAGAAGCTGGCGGGCAAGCAGGTCACCTGGGTGAAGGTCATCCAAGTCACCAAGGATCAGGTGCTCGTCGACATCGGCGAGAAGCGCGAGGGCGTCGTTCCGCTCTCCGAGTTCGCGGCCCTGGCGGGGGATGATGAGGCCAAGGCTAAGGGCGCTCCGGTGGCCGGCCAGCGCATCCCGGTCATGATGCTCGGAGGCGTCCGTCGCGACGGCCCGGCGGTGCTTTCCTACAAGCGGGCGAAGGCGGAGCTGGGCTGGGACTTGGCGGTCAAAGCCCATGGCGAGAAAGCCCGCGTCCGCGGCACCGTCGTCTCCACCATCAAGGGCGGCTTCATGGTCGACGTCGCGGGCGTGGCGGGTTTCCTGCCCGCCTCCCTCGCCGACCTGCGTCCCGTGCGCAACCCCGCGCGGATGCTGCACACGGGCGTGCGCTGCTACATCATCGAGGTCAACGAGTCCAAGAAGCAGGTCGTCCTCTCGCGCAAGGCCGTCCTCGAGGAAGAGGCCGGCAAGCGGAAGGTGAAGCTCATGGGTGAGCTGAGGGCCGGCGAGGTGCGCATAGGGCGCATCGTCCATATCAGCGCCGCCGGCCTGGTGGTGGACATCGGCGGCGTCGAGGGCCTCGTCAAGATGGAGAACGTCTCTTGGGGTATCCCGGCGGTGCCCAAGGGCGTGGAGCGGGGCTCGAAGCTCAAGGTGAAGGTGCTCTCGAAGCCGGAGAAGGACGGCGAGCCCGTCGGCCTGGGGCTCAAGCAGCTCAGCCCCAATCCCGCCGACGCGCTTCGCAAGAAGTACGCGCCGAAGTCCGTGGTGCACGGCAAGGTCGTCGAGATGACGCCGGAAGGCGGCGTGCGCATCACGCTCGACGGCGGCCAGAGGGCGGTCTCGCCCGCGATGGACTCCGACAAGGACCATGTCTACGCGGCGGGCGAGGCGGTCTCCGCGCTCGTGGCGGGCCTCAACGTCACCACCCTCGAGGTCGTCGTCTCCATCAATAAGTTCGAGGAGATCCGCGACCGCAAGCGGATGGCCCAGTACCTGAAGGCTCCGCCGCCGCTGACGCTGGGCCAGTTGCTGTCGCCGGAGAAGCCCGACTAGGGCCGTGACCACGCGACCCGTCGCCCCCGACGAAGCCCCTCAGGCGCGCGCCGCGGCACCGCGCGGACCCGCGGCTTGGGCCCGGGCCGGGACTCCAGCCGCATGGGCGGCGACGACGCTGGCGGTCGCCGCGCTGGCGGGAGCGGTCTACTGGACCATGCACAGCCGTGATGCTTTCCCCCGCCGCGGGGCCGCCTTCCCCTCGCAGCCTCAGCTGGCCGCAGCCATCGCTGCGGCGCAGGAGCGGCTCAAGGGCAACCCTCAGGATATCATCGCTTTGACCGAGCTGGGCACCCTGCATTTCGAGAAGGGACGCGAGCTCTACCCCGAAGCGATCAACGAGCTCGAGGAGGCCCGCTCGCTAGGCTCGCTCGACCCTCGGATATTCTACTGCCTAGGGGTGATGTACCAGGAACTGGGCCTCTACCCCTTCGCGCTGGAAGAATACAGGCGCTTCCTGCGCAACAATCCCGAGGATAAGGAGATCCGGATGCTTTCCGCCAAGCTGTTGTTCAAGCAGGGCGATTTCGCCGAGGCCGTCAATGAATACGAGCGGCTGAAATTCCAGGATCCCAGTGACCGCCTGGTGGAGGAGAACCTCGGCTTGAGCCTTTGGAGCGCCAAGCAGCTGGACAGGGCGGAGGGGTCCTTCCGCCAGCTCAAGACGATGGGTGCGGAGCCGGGCAAACGAGCCGAGTTCTACCTCGGGCAGATCTCGATGGACCGGGGCGATTTCAAGGGCGCGCTCGAGCATCTGCTGCTGAGCTTGCCGGGCGCCGGTGCCGGCATCGACATCGGCTTGCCGCTGGAGAAGGTCTACGCCGCCTTGGGCCTGGCGTACCAGAAGCTCGAGCGGCCGCAGGAAGCCAAGGACGCCTGGGCGAAGGTCCTGGGGCTGGTCCCGGGGGATGCGAAGGCGCAGGCCTCGATCAAGGAACTCAACCGCCGCTATCCGGCCAAGCGCGTCAAGAAGTAGCCATGCCCAACTGAGATGCTGAGCTATGGCCCGCAGGGCCTGCGCATCGACGGCATCGGCGCCTCATCGCTGGCGCGTCGCTTCGGCACCCCCCTTTACGTCTACTCGAAACGGACGCTGCTGGAACGCCTTTGGACCCTGCGCTCGGCCTTCCGCGCCCGGCCTCCCTTGGTCTGCTACGCGGTCAAGGCCAACAGCAGCCGGGCGGTGCTGCGGGCGCTTGCAGAGGAGGGCGCCGGGGCGGATATCGTTTCCGGTGGAGAGCTTCTGCGCGCGCTTGCGGCCGGCTTTCCCGCCAGCCGGATCGTCTTCTCCGGCGTCGGCAAGACCGCCGACGAGCTCGAGATGGCCGTGCGGCGCGGGGTGCTGACGGTCAACCTCGAGTCCTTCGAGGAGCTGGCGGCGCTGGAGAAGGTAGCCCGACGCCTCGAGACCCGCGCCCCGGTCTCGGTGCGCCTGAACCCCGACGTCGACCCTAAGACCCATCCTCATGTGACCACCGGGCGGGCCGACAACAAGTTCGGCGTGGAGGCGGCGGAGGCCTTGGCGATGTGCCGGCGGGCCGGCCGCAGCCGCTGGCTGACGCTCAAGGGCTTGCAATGCCATATCGGCTCTCAGATCACCACGCTGGGGCCCTACCGTCTGGCCGCGCGCGCCGTGGCTCGGCTGGCCAGGAAGCTCGAGGGCGAGGGGCTGCGGCTCGAGCTCCTCGATATGGGCGGAGGCATGGGCATCCGCTATGACGAGGAGACGGCGCTCGACGCTTCCCCGCTGGCGAGGATCTTGACCCAGGAGCTGTCCTGCTTTCCCGGGGCGCGGCTGCTGCTGGAGCCGGGGCGGTCGCTCGTCGCAGATGCCGGCGTGCTGCTGACGCGCGTGCTCTACCGCAAGCAGACGTCCAAGCGCCGCTTCGTGATCGTCGACGCCGCCATGAACGACTTGGCGCGGCCGGCGCTCTATGGGGCCTATCATCCCGTATGGCCCGTGGAGAAGCGGGGAGGGGCCCTGAAGACGGTCGACATCGTCGGACCGGTCTGTGAGTCGGGAGACTTTCTCGCTCGTCAACGGAGACTGCCCGTGCCACAAGAAGGCGATCTGCTCGCTGTGTTGAAGGCCGGGGCGTACGGCTTCTCGATGAGCTCGCAGTACAACTCGCGCCCTAGGGCGGCGGAGGTCATGGTGGAGGGCGGCAAGGCTCGTCTCGTGCGCCGCCGGGAGACCTTCAAAGACCTGGTGTGCGCGGAGCTCCCCTGATGAGCGATGCTAAGGCGGTGGCCTCGGATATCTACACCGACGCTTATTATGCGCAGCAGTGCGGCGGCGCGGAGTTTTTCCGCGTCTACGGGCCGAAGGTCGTCAAGCCATCGATGGCCTATGCCTTGAAGAGGGCCCGCCTCGCGCCCGGCATGAGCGTCCTGGACGTGGGCTGCGGGAGGGGGGAGATCCTCTACCAGGCGCGGGCGGCAGGCGCCTTCGCGGTGGGGGCGGATTTCGCCCAGGCGGCGCTGAGGGTGGCGGCCAGCACCTCGCAAGCGCCGGTGCTGCGCTGCGATGCCAAGCGGCTCCCTTTCACCGAGAAGACCTTCGACCGCATCTTCTTCCTCGGCGTGCTGGACCATCTCCATGACTGGGAGCTGAAAGACTGCTTCAGCGAGTTCAAGCGCGTGCTGAGGCCCGGGGGGGTCGTCGTTGCCACGACATGCACCAACACGGACTACTATAAGAATCGGACCTACGCTTGGCGCAGGGCATGCTCTCGCCTGCTGGGGCTGCGAGAGCCCGCTCCTCCGCGCAGCGGCCACGACGAGGAGATGCACGTCAACGAGCATTCGCAGGGCGGCCTGGAAGGATTCTTCCGGAGCATCGACTGGGAGGCGGACGTGGAGCCTCGTCCTAACGACAAGTATTGCCTGAACGACCTCTACGGAGACCACCTACCCGAGGGCTTCCCGATGAGGGTGGCCTCACGGTGGAGGAAGGCCTGGCATGCGGCGGCCTTCTGGGGACCATGGAAGCGTCTCTTGGCACGCGAGATGTTCTGCATCCTGACGCCCTGTTCGTGAAATGAGGTAATATAGAAGCCGTGGGGAAGAAAAACAAGCAGCACAAGCCGCAGGCTCGCGCCGATAGCGCCGCCCTGGCTCCTGTCGAGGGGATCTCGGGGAGGGGGAAAAAGGTCATAGCGATCGGCGTGGCGACGCTCGTTCTCGGTTTTATCGTTCTGTCGCGCACGGACGCGATGGGGCGCAACTGGGCCTCCCACCTGTCTCCTTTCCTGATCCTGGGGGCCTATGTCTTGATCGGGGCGGGGATCTTCTTGCCTGAAGCCTGCCAGCCTTCCGCTTCCGAGCAGACCACCTCCGGACCCGAAAAAACCACCTAAGACTCTAGGCGGTCTTTTCTGAGGTCGTCCTTCCTGGTTTTTTCCTAAACCCTTCCGCCGCCCCTCCTTCCATGGTTTTTTTCGCCGCCCCCCTTTTGGTTCGATGGTCTATTTCCTGATGCCGGTTTTTTAGGCTTCCCAGCCCTTAGATCTCTTCCTGGTCTTTTTCGGCGCCCGAAAACTTGGCGACTTTCGGCGGTTTTTTTGGGGTCTGGGGGGTGATGCCTTCCATGGTCTTTTCGGGATGCCTGTTCCCGGGCCTGGAACCCCGGGAGCTTGGCAACTTTTTGGCTGGTCCGGGCCCATGCCTTTCCTGGTCTTTTTGAGGGGTCCGGCTGGCGGCCGGCCGCTCCGAAAGTTGCCAACTTTTGGGCTGCTTCCGCGGCTCGATCCCGGGCGGGTCCCTGAATTTGGGTGGAATCTTGGCAGCCGTCCGACTGCTAACTTAGAATATCTAAGAACCCCTGTCGTTTCGGAGAAGAAAGCCTTGCTGCCGCTTCTGATATTCGCGTAATCGGCGGGTGATTATCGATTGCAGCGAACCGGCAGGATGCCCATTCTATGTAACATAATACTTATTATCATAAGTTAGATAAAACAGAGAACCGGGGCCAGGCACCTTAGTTGTTCGGTTATTTGGCCCGGTGCCAGGCCCTCGGTTATTCGGTTATTTGCCGTGGATGGCGATGCTGAGGCGCTCGGCTAGGATCAAGGCCTGTAGGCGTCCGGGCGCCGTGAGTTCATAGCGGCGCGCGCGGCGGGAGCCGGAGGATAGGAGCTCGCCTCCGATAAGGGCTTCATGCAATGCCCGGTCCATCCTCTGGATCGGGTACCCGGAGGCTCGGAGCCATTTGGCGAGCTGGGAGGCGGTGGGCTTGGGGTCGTTGAGCAGCTTCTGGGAGGCTGCCAGTAGGACCAGGCAGGCGTCTTTCTCGGTCTTGGGGCCGGCTAGCTTGGCCCGCAGCTGGAGATGGCGGCCTTTGCGCTCGGTGATGGTCTCCCAGGCGATCTCGGGCTCGCGCAGGCCGGCCGGGGCCGGGGATCCTTGGCTCGGGGCCCCTGTGACGCTTGTATTCCTGGTTAGGAACTCCTGGCGTTCGCCCTTGACGAAGTCGGCGCTGCCCTCGGCTTCGAGTTCGGAGCCGTCGGGCAGCTTGAGCCTGAGCCGATGCTGATTCTCCGTCGCCATGGCACTAGTTTGACAAATAAGTTTATTAGAGTCAATAGCCTGTGGATAAGCCTGTTAATTGGCATTAAACTAATTTATTGTTGTCCGCATACGTCATTGTGGTCGACTTAATAGTGATGTTATAGTTTTTAAAGACAAATTTAAGACAGTGAGCGGGGGATAACCTTGGGGATAACTCCCCCCCGCCGACGGAGGATCGGAGGGCCGGCGCGTCGGATATTCGGCGTTTGGGCCCCCCCCTCGCTTGTGTATAGGGCCAGGAGGCCTTGGAGGGGTCTGGGAGGGGCTCCTTAGGCCGCCAGGACGGAGTCCCCCCCGGGGGGGCCTAACGTTGTTGTGACCTGCGGCGGGCGGATGGTGGCGCCGTCTGGAAGCCTAAGGGCTAGGCGTTGCGGGTGAGGCCGGCATCTGCTATGCGCTTCATGCCTGCATGAGGAGTTTCTACTCGGGATTTGTCAATCTGGCCTGGTGTGGTCGACCACACCAAGCCTTGCAACTATGGGTATCCTTAGTTGAGGATTTGTATCGGTGCGTCCGGGAGGGGGCGCTTTAGGGGCGCGTCACCAAACCTATGGCTCCGCCGCGTTGGGTTAGAAGCGGCCGGAGACTTCTAGGGCGTACTTGCGGGCATGGCTCTTGGTGGGGTTGCTGGCCGTGCCGGTGGTGAAGAATGCGCTGGAGAGCGCCAGAGTGAGCTGATCGAGGACTGCGTAGCGCACCCGGAGGTCCCACTCTGTTCCTAGGGTCCGGGGGCCGGACTTGACGCGCTCGGCCTGGTAGAGGTAGTAGTCGATGTCCAGGATGAAGCCGTGGTAGGCGGGCGGGCTGTACCCGGCGCCGACCACCATGATGCCGCTGGCGCCCTGGGCCAAGCCGCTGGCGGTGGTCGAAGAGTAGTTCCCCCCGAAGGCGTCGTAAGGCGTGGCCGCGAAGAACTCACCGAAGCCGGAGCGCTCCAGGCCGTTGAAACGGTGGCCGTGGGAAGGGTAAAAAGCCTCATCGGTGGTCTGGGTGTCGGGCTTGTCGCCGGTGCCGCGGGCGATGGAGGCGCGCGCGATGCCCTCTCCGGCCTTGTAGAGCTTCTGCTTCCACTTGGCGCGGATGACCTGGGCGTTGCCGTTGTAGGTGATATGGTTGTGGGCCGGGTTGATGCCGGTGGGGGTCGCGGCGCCCTTCTGCATGGCGGCCTCGCCGTCGAAGACCATGGGGCCGTAGTTGAGCTGGTAGCGCAGGCTGCTGAAGCTTCGGTTGGCTTTGGAGATCATGCAGTTGTCGGTCGTCATCCCGGGGAAGGTGCAGCCGTAGACGGGCTGGATGGCGCGGTCGCGCTCGAAGAGCTGGCTGAGCTGCCAATTGCCCTCGCTGGGCAGCTCCAGCGAGAAGCCGAAGAGGCCGAGGGTGTTCTCCGCGTTATAGAGAGGGTTGCGGTCCTGGAACACGAAGGCGTCGAGCTTCATGCCCCACCAGGGCAGCTTTCCGCGCAGGTTGATGCCGGTGAGGCCGGCGCCGTCGTCATCGAGCAGAAGGCCGCTGGCCAGCTTGAAGGTCTGCCGGCCGAAGGTGGCTTCCACGGGGTAGCCCAGGAGCTGGTGGACCTTGACGTAGGCGTTCTCGATGAAGGGCGTGAGGTTGGCGCTGGGGTAGGCGTTGGCGGCGCGGTCGAAGGGCGACTGCAGGGCGGTCGTAGATCCCGCCACGCCCAAGGCGTGGAGGCCGATGCCGACGTCCATGGAGACCTCTTCCCCGCGGCGGCTCTCGAGCGCGATCTTGCGCACGGCCAGGCCGAGGCGGGCGTCGTTGCCGATGAAGGAGTGCTCGTTCTTGAACTTGGCGTTATCGATGAAGTTGAGGTTTTTATAAGAGAGCGCCCTCATCTTGTAGGCGGCGGAGACGTCGAGATTGGCGGCGGAGGCGGAGCCGGCGAAAGCCAGCAGGACGGCGGCAAGGAGCCTGCAAAACATTGGAATCCATACTACTAAATAATACCCCAAAGAAAAACCCCTCCGGCCTAAGCCGGAGGGGCTTTTTATTCGAGCTTTGAGTCTGGTTACTGCGCGCCGCCCCACTTCACGCGGACGTCGAAGTAAGCCAGCTGCGCCGGGCTGTTGCCCTTCTGCGAGTTGGGGTTGGTCCCGTTGATGTTGTTGGTCTGGATCTGCTCCTTGATCAGGCCGCCGGGGAAGAACATGCCGCCGCCCAGGGCGAGGGTCACGTTCTCGGAATGCGCCCAGGAGAAGTCCAGGTCGGCTTCCGAGCCGATGTTCTTGTTGCCAAGAGCGATCGGATTGGTGTTCGGTCCGAAGACGCGGCTCTGGAGCTTGAAGTCCCAGTAAGACGCGCCGACGGTCAGCTTGTTGACCGCCGCCGGGGTGACCTTGAGGCCGCCGCCCCAGATGATGCGATTGTTGAGGCCGCGCTGGTTGAGGGTGCCGGCAGCCAAGCCGATCCCGTTGCCGAACGCCGAGCCGCCGATCACATCGCTGAACCGGCCGTAGATCGCGCCCGGACGATAGTCCGAGTTGATCGTCTGGAAGCCGCGGTTCTGGCTCTCGCGGGTGTTCTGGTCGCCGGTGCCGTAGGCGAATTGGCCCCACGGGGTCAGCGCGCCCAAGCCTTCGATGTCGGCCTTGATGCCGGCGTCGAGCAGGAAGCCCCAGCCGATATAGTTGCGGGCGGGAGCGACCTGCGTGGTGCCGTTGGCGTTGCGTTGGCTTCCGTAGTTTTTGGCGATCTCGCCTGCCAGCCAAGCGTTCTCGGCCTTGACCTTGACCTTGACGCCGAAGACGTACAGGTTGTCGTTCTTGTCGCCAGGGTTGCCGGCCGAGGTCGGGGCTACGCCGACGCCTAAGGCTTGATTATGGGTCAGCATGTTCCAGACGTAAGCGCTGGCGGCGACGTTTTCCATCCCCTTTGTGCCGAGGACTAGTCCGCGCACCTCTTGGCGGCCGGTGGCGCCGACTGCGCCCAGCGCATGGGCGTTGGTGTTGCCGAACAGGGCCGTGAGATAAGCGCTCTCTCCGGACCAGTCGAAGCGGGCCGAGTCCAGCGCCGTCACGGTCATCCCGTAAAGGGCCTTGTCGTTCGGGCCGTAATAGACCATCAGGTCGCCGGCCGTGCCGTAGAACTGACGGCCCAGCGTCGTGTCGATGGCACCGAAGACCTTGTCGATCTTGACGTTGGCTTCATCGGCGGTGATGGCGCCCTGGACGACGGTCAGCGTCTCGCCCGCGGTGTTGGACGCGGGATCGCCCCAGGCCCGGTTGCGCTTGGTCAGCGTGACGCGCGAATGCACGTCATCGAGCAGGTCCCAGTCCATCGAGATCATGACCCGCGTCTGCATGTCGCTCATGCGGTCGCGACCCGAGGTCGAGCCGGCGACGCCAACGGTGTTGCCTTGGTGCGAGTGACGGGTCTGGAAGTCCGTCACGTTGTTAGCCGACGTTCCCTGCAAGTCCAACTGCCCGCTGAACTTCATGTTCTTAAAGAACTCAGATGCATTGACCTGGCCCAACGGCAGAATCAGGGCCAGGGCTAATGTCGTTCCCAGGAGCTTCTTCATTAAGTGTTCCTCCTTACTATTTTCGTAAGCCCCGCTTTCCGCGGGGATACTTTTCTTTACCCCGTCAAGAACGGGGCCTACGTTTCTGATAAGGAGGCCTTTCGGCTCCCTTGTTGAGCGGAGGGATTCTATCAAACATGGATTTTTAAAGTCAACACATTAAATGACTTAAGTATGACTGCCTTGTGTCGTTGAGTGTCGTTTGGGTTCGGGAGGTGGTAGCTACATGAAAATCATCGACGGGGAAGGGCTCTCGACGGATCGGCGCGTCGACGCGCCGGAGTCGTCGGCGAAGCCGCCGACTTTTTAAAGACAAGTTTAAGACAGGGCTACTTTTGGGCGGAAGGGGCGGCGGGGTTGAGCCTGGCTTGGGCCCAAGCGGCCCAAGAGGTGTCGGGGTATTGGAGCGATATCTTCTGCAGCGTGGCCCGCGCCTGGTCGTTCTGTCCCAGCGTCTGCTGGCTGCGGGCCAAGGACGCATGGACCTGCGGGGCCAGGAAGTGGTCCGGGTAGGTCTGCAGGAATGACTCGGCCTTCTCCAACGCTTGCCGGTGCTGGCCGGCGGCTTCCAGCGCCACGCCCAGGCCGCCCAGGGCCAGCGGCAGCGCCGCTTTCGGCTCGCCCCGCTCCAGGACTTTGCCGTAGGCTTCGATCGTCTCCGCGTATTTCTCGCGCTGGAACTGCACGTCTCCGGAGAAGAGCAAGCCGTAGCTGGCGGCCTTGGCGCCGGAATGTTCCGCCACCAGGTCCGATATCTGCTTGAGCGCCGCGTCCGGGTTGCCCGCGTAGGCCGCGCTTTCGGCCACCGAGAGACGGTCCCAGGCCGCGTTCTGCCGAGCCCGGCTGCTATAAAGGAAAAGCCCCCCCGCCAGCAGCACGGCCAGCGCGACGGCGGCGGTGCCGCCCGCGACGCGACGGTTCAGAGCGGTCCAGTGGATGCCTTTCTCGAGCGCGTCCTGCACCTCGTTCCTTCTGACCTGTTGTCTTGCCCAGTGTTTTCCCATGATGGTTCTCTCAGTTTATGAAATTTACAGGCTTTTGTGACAATCAGATAAGGAACTTTCCTTCGATGCGGCGCCTTGGCGTTTTGACGGCCAGCCGGCTCATGCGCGACAGAAAGCGCAGGACATCGTCCAAGGCGACGCGGTGGGCGCGCTGGTCCGAGTTCTCGCGCATGCGCGAGAATTCCCGCCGCAGCGCCTCCGAAGTTCCTCCTTGGAGGTATTCCGCTTCCCAGCCGCGATCATCCACGGTCCACGCTCGCTTTGAGCATCCCGAATTCCGGCTGCATCCCGAACAGCGAATAAAACTTCTCCACTCGGTTCCAATCAAGATCGACCCGACAGGCGCAAGCCAGCATCTCGATGTCTCTCATCTCGTGCAGCTTGCGCGGGGGATTGTTGGCCATGGCTTGGACTTTCAGGCCGATCACATCCTCGGGCGTCAGCACCTTTAAAGCTTGACTCCCATCGAACACGGGCTTGATGACCGCTCGTCCCAGCATCTCGACGGCCAATTCGCGGAACGCGTGGATGAAGTCTATGGAGCCCCACTCGGGCGAGGATCCCTCGTATTGAGAGACATTCTCCGTGTGGTGGAATCGGTGAAACCCGAGGGGCTCCAGGCTGCGGTGGAGCGCCTCCATGTCATCGCGGTGGACCATGAAGTCCAGGTCCATGGTGGCACGCGGTGCCCCCAAGGCGGCCATCGCCACTCCTCCGATCAGGGCGTAGCGGGTATCGAGTCCTTGGAAGGTTTCCAGCAAGCGTTTGAGAACCAGGTCGAAGTCCATAAATCTTGCCCTCGCGAGGAATCGAACCTCGATTTAGAGTTTAGGAAACTCCCGTCCTATCCGTTGAACGACGAGGGCTCAATTCCGATCAATGAAGTCAATCCTACAAAATCGGGGGCTCTAGGTCTTGTCTCCCTCGAGTTTCGGGTCGAGAGATTCCACGTCGCGTAAGTCTTTCGGCCGGCCGGTCGAGCGTTTGTTGGCCAGCAGGCATTCCTTTGAGGGGAACTTGACGGGCACATCGGCCAGTCGGCCTGAGACGGCCTCCCTCCAAAGCTTTTCTTGAGAGACCCCTTCAAACAAGGTCGTCACGTCGATCCTGACCGGCACGACGCCGAATTGGATGAAGTCGCCGGAGAGGTAATCGTCCTCGGTATAGCCGAGGCCGCCGGCCCCGAAGGCGCTCACCGCGCGGACCAGCTTCGCGGCGTTCTCTTTGGTGGGTTTGATCACGATGTCGATATCGCCCGTGTCTCTCGGTCGCCCGTGGAAGCCGACGGCGTGGCCGCCGATCACCATGAACTCCACCCGGTGCTCGTTGAGGGCCTTGAGAAAAGAGACAAAATCGTCGTGGATGTTCTGCTCAGGCATCGCGCGCCCGGACTCTGCGGCCGACGGTCTTATCCATGAGCGGCAAGTCGCAGCCGGTTTCCAGGAAGTGCCGCCGACGCGTCAGGAATCCGACCGCTTCGACGCGTTCCTCGGCGGGGCGCGAAAGCCAATAAGCCAGTTCTTCCGTGTCTTGCTGCGCCTGCGAGCGCTTTGCGCAAACGCGCCGACCGATGTCTTTGCGCAGTCGAAAATTCAATAAGTGACCAGCGAATGGACCTTCTGCCCTGGAAGCTTGCTCCTGCCGTTGAGGAAGCCCAGCTCGATCAGGAAGGCCACGCCTTGCACGCTGCCCCCCAGCTTCTCCAGGAGCGCGACGCCCGCCGCCGCCGTCCCCCCGGTGGCCAGCACGTCGTCGACCAGCAGGACTTTCGCTCCCGGCGCGAAGGCGTCCTGGTGGGCTTCGATGGTGTCCTGCCCGTATTCCAGCGCGTAGCTGGCCGCATGCGTCTTGCGCGGCAATTTTCCCTTCTTGCGGATCGGCACCACGCCGGCGCCCAAGCGATAAGCCATGGGCGTCGCCAGCAGGAAGCCGCGGGATTCGATGCCGGCCACGATCTCGATCCCCTTCCCCATATAGGGCTCCGAGAGCCGGTCGATGACGGCCGCAAACGCCGCCGCGTCGGAGAGCAGCGGCGTGATGTCCTTGAAGACGATCCCTTTCTTGGGGAAATCCGGGACGTCCATGATGAGGCTCAGCGGGTCGGCGGTGGTCTTGGTCATTTCCCTTTTCCCGGCTTGATCGAGGCGCGCGAGATGATGAAGTTGCGCGGCTTGCGGCGGATGAGCTGAGGCCCTGTAGGCGCCGTGCGCCGGCCTTCCGGGATCACCTGTCCCAGGATGTCGGTGCGCAGCTTGGGCGCGTTCCAGCCCGGCTGCAGGTTCGGCGTCCCCATCCCGCGCGACTCGTTGACCTCGATGAGGCCCATGCGGTTGGCGACGCGCCGCAGGCGCAGAAGGGCGCGCTCCTCGATCTGGCGGATGCGCTCGCGCGACAGCTTCAAGCGCTTGCCCACCTCTTCGAGCGTCATCGGCGTCTGGCCGGTGAGCCCGTGGCGGAACTCGAGGATCATGCGTTCGCGGTCGCCGATCTCGCGCATGGCCTGGTTGAGCTCGTCATGGAGCTTGAGCACCGAGATCAAGTTCTCCGGGGATTGGTTGTCGGCCTCCGAGATCATATCTTCGACGGTGATGTTGTCGTCCTCGGAGTCGATGGGGGCTTCCAAGGAGCCCATGCCGCGCGCGGCTTCCGCGGCGTCGAGCACGCCGCGTACCTGGCGGGCCGTCCAGTGCATCTTGCGCGCCATCTCGGCCAGCGTGGGGTCGCGGCCCAGCATCAGGTGCATCTTCTCCCACTGCTTGAGCCACTTGCGCAGCGCTTCCCAGGCATGCGGCGGGATGCGGATGGTCTTGGACTGCTCCTCGACGGCGCGGCGGATGGACTGCTCGATCCAGTACGAGGCGTAGGTGGAGAAGCGGTAGCCCTTCTTCGGCTCGAACTTGTCGATGGAGTGCATCAGGCCGAGGTTGCCTTCCTCGACCAGGTCCATGAAATCGATGCCTTGGCGGTGGTACTTCTTGGCGATGGGCACCACTAGGCGGAGGTTGGCTTCGATGATGCTTTGCTTGGCGTCGCGGTCGCCGCGCTTGGCCTTCTTCCAAAGCTTGTGCATCTCCTCGCGGTCCATCTGGGCCAGCTTCTGGATGCCCTTGAAGTACTGGCTTATCGTGTCAGTGCTCGGTTCCATGTTTCTCCCGGTCGTTGGCTTCAGCGTAGACGCGTCAAGGGCTGAGGCCGAGATTCTACAATATTGTCAAGGCCTTGAGGCAAGGCCGTCAAGACCTGCGCCGGAGGGAAGGGAAAATTTCGGGGTACTCAGGCTTGAACTGAGAACCTCTTGGTCCCGAACCAAGCGCTCTGCCAATTGAGCTATACCCCGGATGAGTATTATACCTTAAACCAGTTGATGCTTATGGTCGGGGACCCGGGAATCGAACCCGGAGCCTCTCCCACCCCAAGGGAGCGCTCTACCATTGAGCCAGTCCCCGACCCTAAGCACCACCGCGTCACTTCGAAAGCTCCTGCACGAGCGCCGCCAGCTCCCTGCGCACCTCGCGCAAGACCTTCAGCGTCGCCGCCTCCGTCACCGCGCCGGAAACGGCTCCGGCACCATCGCCGCGCGAGGAAAACGCCTTTTTAGCGCCGGCGATAGTCATCTTGCGGCGCTGCAGCAGGTCCTTGATCTGGAAGATCGTCTCCATATCCGCCCGCGTGTAGCGCCGATGCCCTCCGCTGCGCCGTGCCGGCCGCAGCGTCCCGAAATGCGACTCCCAATATCTTAGCGTATGCGACGCCACCTGCGCTATGCGGCTGGCCTCTCCCATGCTGAAGAACTCCTGGTCGGGGAGCGGCGGCGGCTGCATCAGGCCAAGAGGTTCTTCGAGGCCTTGAACCTCACGCCCTTGCGCGGCGGCACGGTCACTTGCTGCCCCGTCTTCGGGTTGCGCCCCTGCCGCTGCTGTCGGTGCTTGACCCGGAAGGTCCCGAAATTGGAGATGACCACCTTCTCCTCCTTGGTGAGCGCGCCGCGGATCGTCTCGAAGGTGGTTTCCACCGCCTTCGCCGCCTCGCCCTTCGTCGTCAGCACTTTGGCCACGGCCCTGATGATGTCTAGTCTATTCATTCTCTTTCCCTTTTTTCCCGCCCGGATCTTCCCCCTCTCCCTTCTTCTTGCCTTGAAGGTCCTTGAAGATGTCCTCGGGCTTGAGGTTCTTGAGGTCGGCCTTGAACTTGCTGACCTCGTCCTCCGTGATCGGCTTGTTGAGCGTCTGGCAGCGCGCGAAGACGCGCTCTTCGACTAGGATCGTGCAGCCCGCGCGGACCGCGACGGCGATGGCATCCGAGGGGCGCGAATCCAAGGTCAGGCTGGAGGCCCCCTTCTGGATGTGTATTTTGGCGTAGAAAGTGTTCTCCTTGATATCGCAGATGACGACCTTCTCCACGGTGTAGCCCAAAGCTTTGACGGCGGCCAGCAGCAGGTCGTGGGTCAGCGGCCGGGGCAGGACGATGCCGGAGAAGCGGATGGCGATGGCTTGGCCCTCGCTGATGCCGATCCAGATGGGCAGCAGGCGGTTGCCGGAGAGCTCTTCCAGGAAGATGATGCACTCATTGACGGTCGTCGCCAGGGAATAGATGCGCACTTCCTTGGGCGTCGAGCCGTCGCCGGGCTCTTTGGACGGCTCCTTCGGCGGCTCCTTCTCGTTCTTAGCCATGTCTCCTCGTCAAAATCCTAATGCCTTCAGCACGCCGCGCGCCGGGCGCCCTGCGTGGGCCACTCCCCAGACCGCGTCGATCAACGGGCAGGCCAGCCTCGCCCGTCCGGCGAGGGCGTGCGCGCTGCCTGCCGCCTCCACGCCTTCGACGACGGTGGGGATCTCCCGCATCGCCGCCTTCGCCGTCAGACCCGCGCCTACCTTCTCCCCGAACGCCCGGTTGCGTGATTCGGGCGAGGTGCCCGTGGCGATCAAGTCGCCTAGGCCCGCCAGCCCGAAAACCGTTTCCGCCTTGCCGCCGCAGCGCACGATCAGCCGGTCCATCTCCGCCATCCCTTGAACGATCAAAGCAGCCTTCGTATTCGACCCGGCCTTGAGGCCGTCGAGCAGTCCGCAGCCGATGGCTAAAACGTTCTTCAAAGAGCCGCCGAGCTCGACTCCTTTGCGGTCTTGCGACCACTGCACCCGGAGCGCGCCGTGATCGAAGAGCCGCCGCAGATCCTCGGCGCCTTTCCTGGGGCCCGCCAGCACCATCCGGGTCGGGACGCCTTTGGCCACTTCCCGCGCGAAGCTCGGCCCCGACAGCGTGTAGACCGCCGAAAGACGAGGCAGCTCATCGGAGATGACTTCTCCCATCGTCATCAGAGTCTTGGGCTCGATGCCCTTGGAGGCGTTGACGGCGACGGTGCGAGGCTTGACCAAGCCCTTGAGGGCCCGGGCGGTGCTCCGGACGAAGGCCGAAGGCAATACAAAGAGCAATACATCCGCGCCTGCGGCCGCCTCCTTGAGACCCGAGGTGACCAAGACGTTCTCTCCGAGCCTGAAGCCGGGGATATGCGGATGGCGGCGCGTCTTATGAAGCGAGTCCGCCGCTTCGGAAACGAACTCCCAGAGCACGACCGGCCGGTCCTTGCGGGCTAGATGCTGGGCCAGGACGGTGCCCCAGAGGCCCCCTCCGAACACGGCGATTTTATTATTTTTTTTCAAGGATGAGAAGCTCTTTGTTTTGAAGCAGTCTTTTGATGTTCGGGATGTGCTTGTATAGGATCAGGGCTCCGGCGCCGCAAGAGAACGCGGTGAGGGCGCTGGCGCCGTTGAGGATGAGGTCGAAGACCGGCAGGGCTACGGCGCCGGCGATGGAGCCCGCCGAGATGTGGGCGGAAAGCCAGACGCTCAGGGCGAAGACGGCCACGGTGCAGATCATCGGCGCCGGCATGAGCGCGGCGAAGACGCCGGCCGAGGTGGCCACGCCTTTGCCGCCGCGGAACCCCAAGAAAACGGTCCAATCGTGGCCGATGATGGCGGCCGCCCCGCAGAGCACGGCGATCCAGACCGCGTCGGGGTACAGCCGGCGCGCCAGCAGCACCGGCAGATACCCCTTCAGGGAGTCGACGAACAGGGTGATGGCTCCGGCTTTGGCGCCGGCGACCCGGTAGACGTTGGCCGTGCCTGGGTTGCCCGAGCCGTGCTCCCGGATATCGAAGCCCTTGATCCGCCGCACCACCAAGTAGCCTGCGGGGATGCCGCCGGCCAGATAGCTGGCTAAGGTCAGCAGAAGGATATGCGTGTCCAGGAAAGCTGCCATGAAGAGGACAGTCTAGCAAACCGAACCGAGGTTTGCTAGGCGGCGCCGAGCTTTTTTTGAAGCCGGCCCCAATTCTCCGCGGTCAGGCGCAGGCGGTAGCGCAGCTTGCCGCCATGCATGGTGCGAGAGAGCACCTGGGCGCAGCGGCCGACCTCTCCTGCTTCCGGCCCGGCGGTGGGAACATCGAGTTCTCTCAGGAGCCAGCGCTCGGAGAGCACTTCCTGTATCCGGGTCAGCGCCGGCTCGACGCCTTCGCCGGTGGCCGCCGACACCAGCAGGGCTCCGGGGTAGGTCCGGGTTAGGTCGTCGCGCTGCCGCGCGCTCAGCCGGTCGGCCTTGTTGAAGATGCGCACCTGCGGGATGTCTTTGGCGCCGAGCTCCTCGAGCACGGTTTCCACCGCGCGGTGCTGGGCCGGGGCTTCGGCCGAGGAGGCGTCGGAGACCAGCAGCAGGCAGTCGGCGAAGCTGACCTCCTCCAAGGTCGAGCGGAAGGCGGCCACGAGGGAGGTGGGCAGCCTTTGGATGAACCCCACGGTGTCGGTCATGATGGCGTAGCTGCCCTCGGGCAGGCGGACGCGCCGCGCGGTGGGGTCGAGGGTGGCGAAGAGCTTGTCGTCGGCGTAGACGCCGGCGGCGCCCCTGGTCAAGGTGTTGAGCAGGGTCGATTTGCCGACGTTGGTGTAGCCGATGAGGGCGACCTGCGGCATGGGCAAAGTCAGGCGCTTCTGACGGCGCAGGAGGCGGGCCGAGCGCACGCGCTCGAGCTGGTCCTTGAGGTGCAGTATCCGATACTGGATGTGGCGGCGCTCGTACTCGAGCTTGCGTTCGCCGGGACCGCGGGTGCCGATGCCGCCGACCTGCTGGGAGAACGAGCGCCAGGCGCCGGTCAGGCGCGGGAGCATGTAGGAGAGCTGAGCGAGCTCGACTTGCAAGCGCCCCTCATTGGTGCGCGCGCGCCTGGAGAAGATGTCCAAGATCAGGCGCGTGCGGTCGATGAGTTTGGCGCCCAGGGCGGGCTCGAGGTTCTTCTGCTGGGCGGGGCTGAGTTCCTTGTCGATGATGACCGTCGAGGCCTTGTTGGTTTTGACGCCGGAGGCGATCTCTTCGATCTTGCCTTTGCCGATGAGCGTGCCGGGGTGGTAATGGCTGACGGCCTGGGAGAACTCTCCTGCCACATCGGCTCCGGCGGTCTCGGCCAAGCGCTTGAGCTCTTCGAGGCTCGACGCCATCTGGCGCGCCTCCGCCTTGAGGCCGACGCCGACGAGGATGACCCGTTCGCGCGTCACTAACGGGTTGGAGCCGTCTTTTTTACGGGCTTCTTGTGCTCGTCTTTTTGCCGGCACGCCACGGCTTTCATATTGCGCTTGAGGATGACGCTAAAGAGTACGAAGCACGATATTCTCATTGGTAGAGGCCGACGCCGATGACGTGTTCTTGCGCCACTAGGTGGTTACGGTTTTTTGGACGCTTTAGCGGGAGGATGCGTCTTCGGGGCCTTCTTGGAATCGTATTGTTTTAGCCGGCAAACTACTGCTTCTGATTTATGCTTATAGAGTGATTTTCTGACATGGGCCTCCTCTTTCTCGATCAACTTTCGATATTGGGGATAGGCCTTGGCTGCTTGCTGGTAGTAATTCGCCGCCGCGATTACCGGAGCATTGACGCACTCGCTGCTTTTGGTTTGCATTGCGATACTTTCCCTGAGTTTGGAGGGGTCTTTTATTCCTTTTTCCTCGGCCACCAAAATGAAGGGAACGTCCAAATACCAGGGACATTTGTAGCAAGTTATTCTGACGTATGGGCCAAAGACGCCCGCGCTAAAATCGCCGATAGACGACTCCCCATCAATCCCCCCGCTGAACGTGGACTCCATTTCAGTCGCAATAGCAAGACGAAGCGGAGGCAGGGTGAATAGGATGAAAAGGAATGCGAATTTTTTTTTCATTCAGCTCGAATTGTCCAAGTCACTACGTCTTCATCGGAGTCGGTAAAGTTTTTCGATTTGGGGCCAGTGGAAAGCCCCGAATTTTCATCGACCGCTTCGAACACGTGCCATTCCCGGGTCACAAACATGTCGCGAAGCGCCCCAGGAGGCACTCCCGCCCATTGTATCGCGTTGTCCTTGTAAATAGATATGGTGAAGGGAGTGGCGTTCCTCGCGCGTACGGTGATTAGGATGCCGTCGGTAAACCTGATTTTTCCGCCGCGCCTGATTTTTAAGGCATCAAATTCACTGGCGGACAATCGCACTTGCTGCGCCTTCTCGCTGGGAGGCAATTCATCGTTGTGAAACCCACGAAATATGCTCGTTAGCGCGCGTTAATAATTAACATTTACAACTTTATGATTGCCGTGGCCGGATGACGTAGTTCCATTCACCATGGAATGACTGCGGGACAATACGAATCATCTTCATCTCGTCGGCTGTCACTTCCCGTCCCGTTGGATACTTGCGGTGGTCCAGACGGCATGAGACCGTCAATCCTTTGGCCGTGGTCGTGCCCGCAATCAAGCGAACAATAGTCTCGTAGTCCCGAAGCGGCTCTCCGCGCCAGTTTGAGGATATGAAGGAGAACAGTCGGTGCTCCACCTTGTTCCATTTGCTGGTTCCCGGCGGGAAGTGGCAGACTTCGACGGATAGCGCGGTCGCGTCCGCCAGCTTCTGTAATTCAAGCTTCCATAAGCGCCGTCGATATCCGTTACTGCCACCGCCGTCGGCTGTGATCAGCAACCTCCGAGCGTCGGGATAGAGCCGGTTGCCTTCAAAACGCCACCAGCCCCGGATCGAGGCTACCGCAAATGCGCTCGTGTCGTGGTCGGTTCCCACATTCACGAAACCTTTGTTCCGGGCCATATCATAAATCCCGTAGGGATAGGCGCGCGGCACCTCTGGATTAGGAAAGTCATGGCCGTTCACATGTTCGGCCGACTTGCTCTTGCGCCATTGACGGCCTTTGTTCTCGTAATTCCCAATCAACTCCTTCTTCTTGGTGTCCACGGAGATGACCGGTCGGCCCGCAGTCATCGCCCGGCGCACTCGCTCATTGATGTAGCGAAACTGCGCATCGCGGTCCGGGTGATCCGCTCCCTCCTCAGTCTTCCGGTTTCCCTGAAGGCTGTAGTCCATATCTCGAAGAAATTGTGAAACCTTCACGTGGCTGACCGGATGGTTCTGCCTTGTGAGCTCCGCCGCCAGCGTCCGCGTACTTTTGCAGGTCCAGCGCAGGGGGGACTGAGGATCGCCCCGAGTCAGCGGCTCCACCAATGTTTCAAGCGCCGGCAGCAACGCGGGGTTGCGAACCGAGAGCTTGTGGCGTCCGGCGCCGGGGCGCCGGATACGACCGGATGCTATTGGCTTCTCGTCTAGATCGTGGACACCTTTGGTAATCGTGACGCGGGACAACCCGCAGACGCGGCTGATCCGCGTGATGCCCCCGTATCCCTCCAGCAATGCCTCGTTTGCCGCCATCAAGCGTCGGCCGCGCTCATCCAAATGCCGCCATATGTGCACGAACTTTCGCCTGAGGGTCTGGAGCGTTTTGATGTTCCCATTGTAGCATGCTTAAGATAAGTTGTAAATGTTAATTATTAACGCGCGCTTAGTGTGCCTTTACCCGACGCTCCGGTTGGGGTCGCAATCATTTTACCTGTGACGGATTTGATATCAGGGGTTAGAGGACTGTCCGAAGTGGGAAAACCAGCCTTCTTCGCCGTTTCAACTACTGCAAAGATAGCCTTGGTTTGCGAGTCCATCGGACGAGGTTGCACGGCATGGGCGCTGCGGCCAAAACCAGACCAGCAAACCACAAGACCCGCAAGCCAAAAGAAATTACGCTTAGACAAATTTCCCTCCTCCACCGGAAGGCTTATTATACTCCAGGGAGGGCCGCTCCATGTAGGGCTTTGGACGCAATATGACCCAAGCAAAGGGCCCATCCAGTTCACCCCGAAAGTCCTAGTAGAGCAGGAGGTCCGACACCTGCTTCTGCAGGTTGACGCGCCAGCGTCCGGCCGTCTCGGCCAGCAGGAACTCGATGGGCGCATGATCGTCGGTCAGCAGCACGGCGCCGGAGAGCTGCGCGTCGGTCGGATGAAGCTCGCGGCTCAGCATGCCCGCGATGTCCTTACGGATGACCTCTCGCTCCTTGCCCTTAGTCGCGGCCGCGTCCAACGGGCCTTCGGAGCAGAAGAACAGGACGTTGCCGATGTCGTCGTAGGTGTCGCTGGCGATGAAGGCGCGCACCTTCGGGAAGACGGAGGATAGGGTCTTGTACGCCGCCAGATACGCTCCGTCGCCGGAGCCCTTGACGACGCTGACGAGGTTGACGGCAAGTATGCCCCCCGGCTCCAGGCGGCCGCGGACCGTCTCGAAGGCTTCCCGCGTGAAGAGGTGGTATGGAGGCGACTCTGTGCCGAAGGCGTCGATGAAGATGATCCCGTAGCGCCCCGCCGGCTGGCGCTCGAGGTACGTCCGGCCGTCCTCCACCGCGGCTTCTCCGATGGGGCGGTATGAGAAATAGGTCTGCGCCATGCGCAGGATCTCGGGGTCGATGTCGACGGCGTCGGTGGTCAGGCGGTAGACGCGCTCGAGCGCGGAAGGCAGAAGGCCCGCGCCGAGGCCGATGACCAGCGCGCGCTTGGCCTGCGGCCGCAGCAGCGCGGCCCATTCCGCCGCATGCATGTACTGCGAGTCGCTCTCGCCGTCGGCTCTGGCCACCGACTGGCTCGTGCCGTTGACCAGCAGGTAGCGCTTGACGTCCTTGGGGTCGGTGTCGTAGTCGATGACCTTGATCTGCCCGTAGGCCGACTCCGTGTTGACGAGCAGGTTGGTCTGCGGCACCACCTTCGGCCAGAAGCCCCAGCAGGCCAGCCCCGTCGCCGCGACCAGCGGCCCCAGCGGCAGGCTTTTCGTCGACAAGCTCAGGCCGACGGCTCCGATGAGCAGCAGCAGCACCGAGATGCCGTAAAGGATGTGGGAGATCCCCAGGTGCGGGATCAAGACGAAGCCCGCCAGCACCGCGCCGGTGACGCTGCCCAAGGTGGATACCGTGTAGACGTCGCCGACGCGCCGTCCCATCGACTCCAAGCCCAGCGTCGTCAGCCGGATGGCCAGCGGCCCCAGCGTGCTGAGCAGGATCAAGGTCGGCGCGATCAAGACCGTGGCGCTGGTCAGCGCGCCCAGCTGGATGCCCAGGCCCGCCGTCGTCCTGAGCACGGGGTTGCGTAAAAGCGGCACCAACGCGCAGGCGGCTCCCGCATAGCAGCTCAGCCGGGCGAACTGGGTCAGGCTCGGGGAGCGGTCGGCATAGCGGCCGCCCAGGCTGTAGCCGGCGGCCAAGGAGATCAGCGTGACCGTGATCAGCGCCGACCAGCAGTAGAGCGAGGAGCCGTAGAAGGGGCTGATCACGCGGGTGCCGACGATCTCCAGGACCAGCGTGACGGCGCCGGTGAGGAAGAGCGATACGGCCAGATAGCGGTACTGGACCGTCGAAAGGGCTTTAGGTGGCTGCGGTCTCATGGGCCTCCAGCAGGCTCAAGGCCTGCTCCACCATCCGCTCCAAGCTCGTGCCTTCCACGGTCTTTGCTTTTAGCTGGCCGCGGAACCACGTCCGCTGCCGCTTGGCGTAGGCCAGGGTGGAGCGTATCAGGCGTTGGAGTCCCTCGTCGTCGCTCAGGCCGCGCAGGACCAGCAGCGCCTCCGCGTAGCCGAGGCTCTGGAAGCCGGGCTCCTGGCCCGTGTAGGGCGCGCCCGGCCGGACGCAGAGCCGTTCGACTTCGACGAGCAGACCCGGCCACAGGGCGCGCGAGCGCTCTTCGATGCGCCGGCGCAACTCGTCGGCGGGCCACTCGATGACCAGCGCCGCCGCCTTGAGCCCCGGCTGGGCGGGAGCGTCCTTCCAGTGGCTGGAGATGGGCCGCCCGGTGAGCTCGTAGACCTCGAGGGCGCGCACCACCCGCTGGATATTGTTGGCGGGGATGCAAGCCGCGGCTTCGGGGTCGACTTGGGCGAGCCGGCGGTGCAGGCCGGGCCGCCCGTCGCGGGCCGCGTCGGCTTCCAGCCGCGCGCGCAAGGCGAGATCGGCGGGCGGAAGCGAGCTCAGCCCTTCCAGGAGGGCGCGGAGGTAGAGCCCGGTCCCCCCCGCCACGATCGGCACCAGACCCCTCGATGAGATTTCAGCACATAGGGGTCTCGCCAGCGCGGCGAACCGGCCGGCGTCGAAGCGCTCGGCAGGCTCGGCGCAGTCGACGAGGTGGCAGGGCACGCCGTTGAGCTTCCCCTGGGCGTCGAGCTTTGGTTTGGCGGTGCCGGCATCGAGGCCGCGATAGACTTGCCGGGAGTCGGCGGAGACGATCTCTCCGCCCAGGCGGCGTCCTAAGGCCGCGGCTAGATCCGTCTTGCCCGAAGCCGTCGGCCCGGCGATGACGATCACTTTATCGGGCGGGCCAGTAGGGCGCCTTCTGGGACTTGGCGCAGAGGGCGTGGAACGTGCACGTCTTGACGCAGGCTTCCGGGAGCTTCAGCGCCAGCCGGGTCTCGCAGTCGATGTGATCCTGGGCCATCGAGCTGATCTGAGTCTGGTATTTCTTGCCGATGCGGGTGAAGGCGATGCCGACGCTGTACGTTTCCCCTTTCTGGTTGATGCGCACGACCTTGCCTTCGACGGGCACATGGCTAAGGCCGGGGATGGAGAGCACCATGTCGAGCTTCTTGGTATGCGGCGGCTCGAGGAACATCAGCAGGGACATGCCGCCGGCGGAGAGGTTCGTGAGGATGGCGGGCTGGCCCTTGGCGCCGGCGGCCTTGGGGTCTTCCTTGGCGCCGTCGGCGCCGCCGAACTTGAGCGTGATCGGCTCGATCATGCCCTCGACGACGGGCAGGCGGCTGTACTGCCGGCGGTCCGCGGACGCCTTGTCGGTCTTATGGCTCATCGATCTCTCCTCGCAAAGTGCGCCGCGTCATGGTGCTGAGCTTAACGTCGACCAACGCGCCTGGGGCGACGGCGCTCGTCCATGTCGTCTTGAAGCCTGTCCGCGTCTTCCCGAAAGTCTCTTGCTCCGCGAGGACCGAAACGACCGTCCCCAGCTGCGCCGCCATCGCCTTATTGGTCAGCTGATCGACGCAGTCGTTCAGCCTGGCCAGCCGCTCTTCTTTTACTTCCTGCGCGACGTCGTCCGGGCGGGCGGCGGCCTCGGTGGAGTCGCGCGGGGAGTATTTGAAAGTGTAAGCCGACGCCGGCCCGAGGGCTTCCACAAGGCTCAAAGTCTCCTTGAAATCCTCCTCGGTCTCGGTAGGGAATCCTACTATAATGTCCGTCGAAAACACAACCTTCGGAAGGGCTCGGCGCAAGGCCGAGACCTTGTCCAGGTAAGCGGCCCGGCCGTGGCCTCTTTTCATCAGCTTGAGGATGCGGTCGCTGCCTGACTGGACGGGCAGATGCAGCTGCTCGCAGACGGTGGGACATTCCTTCATCGCCGCGATCATCTCCGCGTCGAGGTAATGCGGATGCGGGCTCATGAAGCGGATGCGCTCGAGCCCTTCCACCCGGTCGAGCAGGCGCAATAGGCCCGGGAAGCGCAGAGGCTGACCCTCGAAGGACCCGGCGTAGCTGTTGACCGTCTGGCCCAGCAGCGTGATCTCGCGGGCACCAGCGGCCACCTTCAAGCGTGCTTCCGCGAGGACATCCGCCGCTAGCCGGTAAAGCTCGCGGCCGCGCACGGCAGGGACGATGCAGTAGCTGCAGGAATAGTTGCAGCCGCGCATGATGGTGACGAAAGCGGTGACCTCGGAGCCGGTCGGAGACGCGAAGGCCTGGCCGGGCGTGGCCGAGAACGCGGCGGCCTCCTCCGCGAAAGCGTCGAAGCGGTAGCTGAGCGCGGCCTCCAGGATCTGCGGGTATTGCTCGATCGATTTGGATCCCACGACGAGGTCGACGTACGGGAAGCGTTTCTGGATCCAGGGCCCGAGTCGTTCGGCGGCGCAGCCGGCGACGATGAGCACGCGCTTGGGGTCCGCCTCCTTCCAAGGCTTCAGCGAGCCGATCAGAGAAAGAGCGCGGTCCTCGGCGTGCTGGCGCACGGTGCAAGTCGAGATCAGGATGGCGTCGGAACCTTCCGGCGCTTCGGCCGAGCTCCAGCCCCGGCGGCGCAAGGGCTCCGCCATCTCGTCGCCGTCGGCCGCCGACATCTGGCAGCCGAGGGAGATGGTGTGCAGCCTCATCTTTCGTTCTTCGCGGGGCGGCCTTCGGAGACCTTGAGCAGCGCATGGAGCGCCTCGATGACCCGGCGGCGCTGCTCCGGGTCCAGCGGGCGCAGCGCCGCGTAGACCTTCTCCAAGGCTTGGAAGGTGGGTTCTTTGCGGAGCTTGGCGGCGAGCTCCGCCTGCTTCACAGCTTGACCTTGGCGTCGACTCGCACGACTTGGAAATAGATGATGCGCATCTCCTCGTCCGGGCGCATCTCGCGGCCATTGGCGAACTTCGTGCTGTCGACGAGCTCGGCGAGCGACGTGCCTTCCCGGGCCGCCAGGGGCTCGTCGAACTTCCCGAACGGGCGCAGCTCGATCTCGGTGACCACCAGCGTGCCGCGCGGCTTGCCGTGCTTGTCGGTCAGGCGCAAGGTGTCGCCGACCTTGAGGTCGGCGTCCTCGGGGTCGTACGAGGGGCAGGACGTGGCGGTCTTGCGGCCGGCCAGGATCGCCTGGATCAGGCGCTCGCCCAGGCCTCCGTCGCCGAACCAACCGAACTTGAAAGGCTTGGCCGAATCCATCACCGGCATTATATCAAATCGGGGCCGGCGCCGGCGTCGCCGGCGCCAGTATCTCGCTGAGCGGGAAGGCCCCGGGCGCGCGGTCGTCGGTGTCGGGGCCGGGAAGCCGGCCGGCCCGCCGCAGCGTGTCGGCGTCGGTCCAGGGAAGCCGGTCGAGCCAATCACTGAGCCCAGGGTCCTGCAGGACGACGTCGAGCGCGGCGTACGAAAGGAGCCTTTCCTTGAGGGGTTGGGGCCCTGCGGGCAGCGCTGCGTCTGAGCCGGCGACCAGGAGGCCCCCGGGGAGGGCGAAGGCGGTCGTGTGGGAGAAGACGGCGGCCGCCGTGAACAAGAGCCTGGCTTGGGCGGAGGCGGGATGCGGCTCGGGCAGGAACACGACGGCCACGCCGCCTGTCGACAGCCGGAGCCGCATGTGTTCCAAGGTCTGCCGGGTGCCTAGAAAGGCGGCTTCGGGCGCGCCCCATGGCGCGGGCACTTCCAGAAGGACGAGGTCGTAGACCGGCCCGGGCTCCTTCAGGTAAGCCCGCAGGTCCCGTGACAGGAAGCGGGCGCCGGCGGCGGGCGGCCAGCCGTCGGTCTTGGAGAGCGCGGCCAGCACGGCGCCGGCGCCAGGATGGGCGTCGATGACGTCGGCTTCGACGCGGTGCTGCAGGACGGCGGTGATGGCCGAAGGGCTGCGCATCCCGAGCAGCAATACTTTCGCGGGAGCGGGGTGGAGCAGCATGGCGATGTGGGCTTGCCGGCTGGACTCACCCTCGGTGTAGCGCGCGGCGCCGTCTTGCAGCAGGACTTTGGCGCCGGAGCTGAATCGATAGGCGCCCAAGGACTGCCGTCCGTCGTCTTGCAGGACGAGGAAGCGCCCGCCGGGATAGGCGGCGTCGAGGCGGTTGAGCCAGATGTCGGTGAAAAGGCCGCCGGCCAGCCAGGCGGATGCCGCGGCGGCCAGCAGGGCGGCGCCGACGACCGGCTTAGCCGCCGGGCTTTCCCAGATCCGCCTTGGGCCGGCGGCGGCCAGGCCGGCAAGGATGAGCGCGGCTTGCGCGAGGACGACTGCGCGAAGCGGGCCCAAGAGGGGCAGGAGCAGCGCGCCGAGGGCGGCGCCGAAGGCGGCTCCGGCGGCGGTCTGCCAGGGAGCGCGGGGGCGCGGGCGCTGGGCCAGGGCCGCGGGCAGGACGGCGAGACCGAAGACGGCGCAAGATTGGACGGCGATGAAAAGGACGTCGGCGGCGTCTTGCAGCGGGATGCGCAGGTGCTCGGCGCCTGAAGCGCTGAGGCCGATGAAGCGCAGGGCGGCCAGCGCTCCGAAGCCGCCGGCGCCGGCGGCCAGGATGGCGAGGCCTTCCCGGAGGTCTTCTGCGACCCATTCTTGGAACAAGGGCCTGAGCCGGTGTGCCGCGGCGAAGGCCAAGCACGCTGCCGTCAAAGCGCCGACGGCTGCATAGAGGGAGTGGCCCATCATGAGCGAGAGGCACCGGACCCAGGCGGGGACAGCCGCTAAGACCAGGGCGATGAGCCAGACGGGGGCGCGGGAGAGGGGTTCGGGCGCGGGGGCCGGCCTTCGGCATAAGAGGCTTGCGGTCGCCAGCAGCAAGCCCGCCCCGGCCGTGAGCTTGAGCCCGAAGCAGGGCAGCAGGAGCACGACGCTGGCTAGAGCCGAGGCCGCGGTCGCCAGCCAGGGGGCGCTGCCTTCAGGGGGCTCGGCTTGCGCGAGGGCGGCTCCGGCGGCGGCGGTCAGGGCGGCGGCTTGGGCGGCGGAAAGTCCGAAGAGCAGGCAGGCGTAGAAGAGCGCGGGGCCCGAGGTTCCCAACGCGGCCCAGAACAAGAGCTGGCGGCGGGATTGATAAATTTCGGTAAAGAGCCTCAGGAGGGATTGACTTGCGGCGGATGCGGCCTTATACTTCTCGAAGAGGTCGGAGGCGCTGATGAAAGCCATGTTCTTGTGGTCCCTGTTTTTACTGTTGCCGTCGGCCGTCCAGGCCAGGGAATACGTCAAGGGCCCCAACGGCGTGCTGATGGGATTGCTCGTCGACCCGGAAAGCAGCGGCAGCGGCGTCGTCGTCCATTGCAACGACAACGAGGTCCGCGCGATCCAGTCTCGCATCAATGTCTGGCAGCGCAAGTTCAAGCATGTCGGCGACGACGAGGCGAAGATCGGCAACGCCGTCAAGAACTTGGGCGCGCCGTACTCGAAGTACCCGGCCCCCTCGGCTTACTTGAACGACATGTCCGAGGCGATCAATGGGCAGAATGGGCTGACGGCTTACCTGCACGGGATCTCCGACGGCCTCAAGGAGTCCTCCCAGTGCATCTGGAGCCCGAAGTTCCTCCGCGGCGGCTGCCGCACGATCCCGAGGGATTGTTTCGACGAGGGCCGCGTCCAGGCCCGCGGCTTGCAGGCGTCGCGCGCCATCAAGGCGCTCATCGAGAATCTCGAGCAGAACCAGGCCCGGCTCGTCAGTGGCCAGCCCAGCGGATGGATCATCAAGAATAAGCAAAGGGTGTTCTGCGATGCCCAGACTCCGCCTTGCGCTCAGCATCTAGACGGCGCCTTGGATACCATCAACAAGGCTCAGAGTTCCATCAGCGCGCAGCTGGATTAGCGGCTTTGGCGCAGTCTTTACAGCGCCCGAACACCTCGTGGCGATGCCACTTCGCCGTGAAGCCGATCTCTCGGCAGGCCTTTTCCTGGATGGCTTCCAGCTTCGGCCAGCGGACTTCCTGGATCGAGCCGCACTCGATGCATATCAGATGGTCGTGATGCGGGCGGTCCAGCTCGACCTCGAAGCGGGGCATGCCGTCCTTGCCTACGACGTGGTTGACCAGGTTGGACTCTTCGAGCATCTTCAAGGTCCGGAAGACCGTGGCCCGGCCCAGGCCGTGCCGGCGCAGAGCGCCGTAGATCTCATCCTGGCTCAAATGGCGTTCGGCCGCCAGGAAGTAGTCCAGGATGCGCCGGCGCTGGGCGGTCAAGCGCAGGCCGTGCTTGGCCAGGTAGTCGGAGAAATACTTGTGGATCTTCGCCGTGTAGGTCTTGAGATCCGTGCCGCGCTCGGGGTGATGGAGCAGCTCTTTCATCGGCTATAGACTATCAGGTCGGGTCTGGCTCGTCAAGCGGCTTGACATTTTAATATATTTATGTCATACTATGTGTCATGAATATATCGTTCGGGTTGAGGCAGGATAGCGACGGGGTTCTGTGGTTCGATAAAGCGCCGAAGCCGCCGCGGCGCGTCCTGACGGTGGCCGCCGCCTGCCGGCGCCTGCGCCGGACCCGGCGGCAGGTCTATCGCCTCATGAAGGCCGGGCGCCTTGGCCCCCCCGAAAAGATGCTGGGGGGTTGGCTGTTGGACCAGTCGGCGGTCGAGAGTCTGGCGCAAGCTCCGCTGACCGCTCAGCCGCTGCCGGCGCGCCTGAAGCCGCTGCTGCCGGAATACGATCCTAAAGCGCTCAACGCGGGCAAGGACGGCGTCCTGATTATCTCGCGGGTGCTGGAGGGCGGCGGACGCGAGGACCTCAGGTGGCTCTTGAAGCGCTATCCGCGCCGGGAGATCCGGAGGGTCGTCGAGGAAGAGGGCAGCCGTCTTTTGTCGGCGCGGTCCAGGAGGCTTTGGTCGCTGGTGTTCAAGGTGACGCCTCGGCCGCTTGCCTCCTGGCGCCGGTCAGACCCCTGGCGCGGAGCTAGCTCTTGAAGTGGCATGAAGAGGTGCTTGATGAAGCGGGCCATGCGGCCGCCGCGCGCTTGGGCGCGGCCACGAGGGACTTTTATCTCGCCGGCGGGACCGCTTTAGCCTTGCGGCTGGGCCATCGCGTCTCGTTGGATCTGGACCTTTTTTCAGCGAAGAATGCGCTAGGTGCGGGGCAGCGGCGGACCCTGCTTGAAGATCTCAAGGCCACGGGGCCCCTCAAGATCAAGGAAGAGAAGGACGGAACATGCCATCTCGACCTTGGCGGCACGTCGGTTAGCCTGTTCCATTATGACTATCCGATATTGGGCACTTCCCAGTCCTGGCGCGGCCTGGAAGCGGCCTCGCTAGAAGACATCGCCGCGATGAAGCTCAGCGCCGTCCTAGGCCGCGGTTCGAAGAAGGACTTCATCGACCTCTATGAGCTTTGTCGGCGGCTGGGCTTGGACCGCGTCATGACCACGGCAGGCCGGAAGTTTCCGCGGCATGCGGATTTCCCTTTGCAGGCGGCTCGGGCGCTCTTGTATTTCGATGATGCCCAGAAGGAACCGATGCCGAGGATGCTCGGCCCAGGCTCATGGGAGGATGTGAAGTCGTATTTCGAGGGAGTGATCCCCCGATATGTTAAGGATCATCTGAAGCGGTAGGTCTATCCGCGGGCTAGCTCTGACAACTGCGCCGAAAAGCCCGAAGCCCCCCCTTGCGATGGGATCTCGTCGAAAAGCACGAGCCTCCCGTCGGAGGGCATCTCGCCGCTCGACCGAGCAGTCTATCTCCTTGCTTTGCGGCAGCGCAAGACCTTTTTTTGTAATAAGGAATCAGTATAATCCGAGCATGGTCCTCAACGGTCTGTTGGCCGCGGCCTTGTTCTTTCACGTCGGCGCCTTGGCCCACGCCCAAGACGAGCCTCTGCAGCCGCCGGCCGAGGCTCCGGCCGAGGCGGAGCCTGCTCCGGTGCCTCCTCAGGATGAGGCGCCGTCTCCGACCGAGGAGCTCTCCGCCGAGGCTCCGGCGGAGGAGCCCGTCTCCGGAGATTCCTATACTCCCGACGAGATGAGCAGCGAGGGCGCGACCGCCGTCGACATCGACAAGTCCGCCGCTCCGCCGCCCGAGAGCGCGCCGGCTGCCGTTGAGCCCGTTAAGAAAGCCAAGCCCGCCAAGGCGGCCAAAGGCGCCAAGGCGTCGAAGGCCAAGGGCAAGAAGGCTGGCGCGCCGGCTGAGTCCGTGAAGACCAAGGCCGCGGAGAAAGACCCGGTCAAGCCGACGCCGGCGCTGGTCGCCAAGGACTCCGCCCCCCCCGCCTCGCCGGTGCCGTTGACGCCCGTGACTCCTTTCAATCCCTGATCCGCTCCACCGCCGAGGAAACGATCCAGCCGCGTGCTCCTTCCTTCACCACGCCGATCTCAAGCCACGCTCCGTTGTCGGCCAGCACCGTGACCCGCCGGCCTTCCGGCGCCGTGAAATTGACGCTGAATTTATCACCTGGGCCGCTGCGCACCTCGGCGGCCGGGCTGACGATCACCCCGCGCTGAAGCGGCTCCCAGCCGCGCAGCGCCAGCCACCAGCCGCCGGCCGCCATCCACAAGACCAGCGCAAAGGCGGCCCAGGGCCCCAGCGCGTCGCCCCAGCGCTGGCGGTGGAGGCCTAGAGCTCCCAGGATCAAGGCCAGCCAGCAAAAGATCCAATGGAAGCCCGCCGCCTCGCGTTCGCTCAGCAGATGGAACAGCTGGAAGAAGATGGGAGGCGCGCCGTCAGGTACGAGTTCCTCCCCGGCCTGCCGCAGCGCGAAGTCCAGATTTTCCCGGGTGTCTCGGTCCCGGGGCCGCAGGTCGAAAGCTTCCTGATACGCCGCGATGGCCCGGCCCGTCTGCCCGGATTTGAAGAATGCATTGCCCAGATCGTAGAGCAGGTCCGGGCTGCGCGGCTCCTGCGAGGCCAGCTTCTGGTAGACGGCGGCCGACGCGGCGTATTGGCCGGCGTCGTAGAGCCGTTTGGCTTCCTCCGGGCCTTGAGCGCGGACGCCTCCGGCTGCGGCCGCCAGCAGCAGCAAAGGCAGGAAGCGCTTCATCGCTTCAGCCTCACTTCGAGCTCACGCAGCAGCGCCCGCAGCGCCTCGGCGAGGCCAGCCGGGCCGCCCGTCGAAGCCGGAGCGAAGCGGCGCGCGTCGAGCTCCTCCCAAAGAGCCCGGACGCGTTGGCGGGCGGCGTCCTCCACCGGCGGCCTCGTGTCGGCAAGCAGTTCCTGGACGCGCCGCAGCGTGAGCCCCGAGGCGCTTTGGTCCGTCTTGTCGGCTAGGTAGCCCGCCAACGCCTCGCTGAGCAGACCCGCTTCTTGCCGGGGGTCGCCCGCGCGCAGGGCTGCGGCGATGCGGGTTTCCGCCAGGCGCAGAGCGCTGCGCTCACGCGCGCGGCGGGGATCCTTCTCGCGCAGCCGCCGCCATTGGCCTAGCCCCGCCAGAGCCCCGAAGAACAAGAACGGCGCCGCATGGAGCGGGCCGGCTCCGGCCACCGCTTCCAAGGCCCGGACCAGCGCCGGGCGAGGCTTCGGCGTCTTGAGATAGCGGATGTCCTGGCCCAGGACGGTCAGGCCCTTGGGCGGTTGCGCCGGGGAAAGCGCCGGCGCGGCCGGGCCGGAAACCGGCGCCGGGCCCCCTTCGCCCGGAGCCGCGGCGATGGTGAGCGGCCGGGTCGCGGCGCGCGCGTAGGCTCTCTGCTGCGGGTCGAAGTAGCTCACGGACAGCGCGGGCAGGACAAGCTCGCCGCTGACGCGCGGCACCAGGACGGTCTTGAAGGTCTTGACGCCGGCGATGCGGCCTCCGGCCTTCCCCAGGTCGAGTGCGCTGACCGTGTCGTATTTGCGCCAAGCCGTGAGATCGGGAAAGGCCGGCTCGGCGAGCCCCTTGAGGTTGCCGGCGCCGCGGGCCGTGACGGTGAGGGTGACGGCTTCTCCCACCTTGGTCTTGTAGCGGTCGAGCTCGGCCGAGAGCGACAACGAGCCGACGAAGCCGCTGAAGTCCTTCGGCTTGCCCGCCTCCGGAAGAGGCTCGATCTCCACCGTGAGCGGTTCCGAGACCACGGTGCGCGGTTCCGGCGTCGTCATGCCCATGGAGAAGAACCGGTCGAAGAAGTCTCCGGACGTCGGATCTGCGGCCAGCGCGTCGCGGCGCACCTGGCAGCGTACCGTGGCCCTTCCGATGGTCAGGCGGCCGGACTGGGCGGCGAAAAGCGCCCGGGGGACCTCCATGACCTGATAAGGCCGCCCCTGCAGGACCTGCTGTCGCGGCGCGGGCTGCGGCAGTTCTTCGGAAAGGAACCCCGAGAGGCTCGGCGCGTCGTAGCTGACGTCTCCGATCAGGGGCACGCCGAAGTGAAAAGTCACGATCAGGTTCAGCTGTTCATTGACGTAGGCCTTCTTCTTGTCCGTGCCGGCCGTCAAGAATATCTCGGGCTGCGCGCCCTGCGCCGGCCTTCGGCCTTGCGCTTGAGCCCTGGCCGGCTGGCCCGGCCTGGCCGCCGGCCCGCCTTGTTCGGCCGCGACGATCTCGATCTCGATAGGCTCGGTCTGCGCTTTCGCCGCGCCTTGCGAGACCGAGATCGGCGGGATGACCGTTTTGCCGACGGCCCGCGGCACCAGCACGAAGGTGTGCGTGGCCGAGCCGGAGAGCTTGCCGTTGACCAGCGAGAAATTCTGGCTGCGGCCCGAGGAGTAGATGCTGAAGCCCGGCGTAGCCGGCATCTGAGGGTCGGGCAAGGCCGCCTGGGGTCCGGTCACCGTGACGGCGAGCACGACCTGCTCGTGGAGGCCGACCGTCAGCTTGTTGACGTCGGCGGTCACCGACAGCTGGGCGGCAGCCGGCGCCCCGGCCAGCGCCGAGAGCAGCAGCAGGGCGGGTAGGCGGAGCTTCACCAATCCTCCACGGGAGGAGGGGCTTTGGACGGCTGCGGCACGTTCTGCCTCTGACGCTGGGCGGCCTTCTCCTTCTCGTCGGCCGAGCGCAGCAGGCGTTGCGCGTCTTCCTTGGACATCCGGTCCTGAGGACGGGTCTTGGGCTCCGGCCGGGGCGGCGGGTCTTGGCCTGCGCCTCCTTTGGGCTGGTCCTTGGGATCCTTTTTGTCCTGATCCTTCTTGTCGGGATCTTTTTTGTCGTCCGGCTTCTTTTTCGGCGGAGGCTCCTTGCGGAACTTCAAGGCCGCGGCAAGGTTGTGCCGGGCATCGGCGTCGTCTGGCGCCAGCGTGACGGCCTGGCGGTAGGCGGTCACGGCCTCGGCGTAGCGCTGCTGCTTCATGAGGCTGTTGCCCTGATTATAGAAGGCGCGCGAGCGCAGCTGTTTAGGGAGCTTGGGGTCGGTCAGCGCTTGAAAGCTGTCTCCGGCCTCGTCGTAGGCCTCCAGCTGGTAAAGGGCGTCGGCGGAGTTGAAGAACGGCCGGACGTCGCCGGGCTTGGCCGCTTCTTTATAGCGTGCCATCGCCTCTTCATAGCGACGGGCATCGTAGAGCTTGTTGCCTTTGCGCAAGGCCGCTTCCCGGCCCAAAGCTTCGGCGCGGCCGGCGGGAAGCAGGAGCGCGAGAAGGGCGGCTGCGCCTGCCGCGCGGGCGAGAGGGCGACGGCTGGGCGCGGCTTCGGTGGCCGGGAGCAGGAGCTCGAGGAGGAGCAGCAGCAGTGCCGCGGCCAAAGGGTACAGGAAGCGGTTCTTGTAGCGCTGAGAGCTTCCTTCTGTCCCGAGCGACCTGTCCAGCTCCGATATCTGCTTCGCGATCTCAGCGACCTCGTCCTCGGAGGCGGTGGCCCGGTAGTAGGCGCCCTTCGTCCGCGATGCCATCTCCCGGAGCGTCTCCTCGCCGAGGCGGCTGATGATCGTCGCGCCGCTCTTGTCCTTCTTGTAGCCGGACATCGCGCCGGAGGCCGCGTCCTTCATCGGCAAGGGCTCGCCCTCGGGGCTGCCGATGCCGATGGAGAACACGCGCACGCCCGCCGCCGCCGCTGCGTCGGCCGCGCCCAGAGGGTCCGTCCGGTGGTCCTCGCCGTCGGTCAGCAGCACGATGGCCTTGCCTCCTTGGTAGCGCTGCAGGCAAGCAAGCGCCGCGCGCAGCGCCCGACCGATGGCCGTGCCCGGCTCCGGCACCACCCCGACTTCGAGGGTGCCGAGCAGCTGCTTGGCCGCGTCGATGTCCGGCGTGACCGGAGACAGCAGGAAAGGCTGGCCCGCGAACGCCATGACGCCGACGCCGTCGCCCCGGAGCCGCTCGAGCAGCAGCGACAGTTCGCTCTTGGCTTTGGCCATGCGGTTGGGTTTGACGTCTTGGGCCGTCATGGAGTAGGAGACGTCGACCAGCACGATGACGTGGCGGGTGGAGGCGCGGGTCGTCACCAGTTCGACGCCCCATTGCGGCCCGGCCAGAGCCAGGAATAAAAGGGCCAAAGCGGTCACCTGGAGGACCGCCTTGAGCCGCCGCCGCGCCGGGGCCTCGGGAGGGATCAGCCGGGCCAGCGTCCCCTCGTCGCCGAGGAGCGCGGTCAGCGCGCGCCTGCGGCCCGCCGCGCGGATAAAGAGCGCCGCGGCCGCGCCGCAGGCCGCCAGCAGCCAGAGCAGGTAAGCCGGGTCGCGCAGCATCAGGGCCACCTCAGCCAGAGCGCCTGGGTCAGGGCCATCTCGAGCAGCAGCAGCAGCGACGCGGCCAGCACGGGGCCGCGGTAGAGGTCGTCGCGCGAGACGGTCTCCGGCAGCTTCACGCTGGACTTCTCCAGCCGGTCGATCTCGGCGTAGACCCCGCGCAGCTCCTTGAGGCTCGTCGCCCGCCAGTATTTCCCGTCGGTGAGCCGCGCCACTTCCATGAGAGTGTCCTCGTCTAGGTCCTCCTGGATGCGGACCATGACCCGCCCGAGCCGGGGGTCGTCGACGGGCATGACGCTCTCGCCGCGCTGGGCCGTGCCGATGGCGTAGACCTTCACGCCGACGGCGGCGGCGGTCTTGGCGGCCGTGACGGCGTCGAGGCCGACGTTGCCGCGGCCGTCGGTGAGCAGGATGATCACCTTGCTCTTGGCGGCGCTGGCGCGCATCCGGTTGACCGCCGACAGCAGGCCGTCGCCCAAGGCCGTGCCGTCGGCGTTGGTCATGCCGGCGCTCAATTCCGCGACGCGCCCCAGCAAGGCGTCATAGTCGAGCGTCAGCGGGCAGGCCAATAGAGGCGAGCCGCCGAAGACCACGAGGCCGATGCGGTCCTGCACGCGGCCCCGGATGAAGCGCGTCGCGGCGTCCTTGGCGGCGGCCAGGCGGTCCATGGGGTCGAAGTCCAACGCGTTCATGCTCATCGATGTGTCGAGGGCGATGATGATGTCGATGCCAAGGCCTTCCGCCTGCGCCCGCTGCCGGAGGCGCTGCGGGCGGGCCAAGCCCAGGCAGACGAGCAGCAGCGCCGCCGTGCGCACCGCCAGCGGCAGCTTGCGCGCCCAGGCCGCTCGGTCGGCGCGGGAGCGCAGGACGGCGTTCTCCGGGTAGAGCAGCGTGGGCGAGCGGGGTTCGACCTTCAGGGCGGCGTAGGCCGCCGCGGCCAGGATGACCGCGCCGAGCGCCAGGACCCAGGGATGGGCGAAGGTCATGGGAGGGACTCCGCCTTCACCGCAGCCGGGGAGGTCTCCTTGATGAAGCGGCGCGCTTCCTCGAAGTCGCGCGCGCCCCACTGTGGCTCGGCTTGGACCTTGGCGAATTTCACGAGGTCGGCCCGGTCGAAGAGGCTCTTGAAGAGGGCGACGACGGCTCGGTCGAGCTCGAGGGCGCGCAGGGCGCGGTGGAGCTCCGCGGTGGTCAGGCGCGTGGCGGGAAACGGGAAGCGCGATTCCAAATAGCGGCGCAGGATATCGGTGAGGCGCAGGGAGTGCTCCTTATGCCGCCCCTGCGCCCAGAGGCCCGAGGCCTCGAGGTCGGCCAGTTCCTGCTCGGCACGGAGTTCGGCGGGTCGGTCGTCGCGGGCCGCCGGGGCCTCCTCGGCAGGCGCGGCTGGCTTGCGGCGGCTGAGCCACCAGGTGCCGGCGGCCACCGCCGCCGCGGCCAGCAGCCAAGGCCAGAGCGGGCTGCGGGCGGCCAAGGGCGGCTTGATGTCGCGCAGTTCCGCCGAAGCTTTGGGCGGGTCCTCGACCGTCAGCGTGACGGGGGTCTCCAGGGCCGCGGTCTTCGCTCCCCCGCTGCGCGTCCAAGCCAGCGTGAAGGTCTGAGGGCCGAGATCCAGGGGCAGCAGTTCGACGCGCAGGCGCGTCGTCCCGGGTTCGGCCTTCTCGGGCGATACGGCGCCGATGGCGAAGGAATCGGTCGCGGAGCGCTGGAGGTCCAGGGCCAGCGTCTCTCCGGGGGCCAGGGAGGCAACGGCGAATATGGCGACGCTCTCGCCCAGGCGCGCCGAAGCGGGAGCCTCGATCTTGATGGCGGGCTCCCCCGCGAAGGCCGGCGCGCAGGATAGCGCGATGAGCAGGGCTCTAATGATGGAGCCTCCGCGCCCGCCGGTGGAAGAATTGCACCAAGGCGTCGATGTAGGGCTTGTCGGTGCTGACCCGGATGGACTCCAGGCCGCACTGGCCGAAGAGCGCCGTGAGGCGCGCCAGGCGCTCGTCCTCGGCGCGCTCTTGCTCGGCCAGCAGGCCCGAAGCCGAGGCGTTGACGAGCGTGCGCTCTCCCGTCTCGGGATCCTCGAGGTCGAGGTAGGCGCGAAAGCCGGGCAGGCGAGCCTCGCGCGGGTCGCAGACGACGACCGGGACGACGTCGTGCTTGAGGGCGGCCAGGCGCAGGGCCTTCTCGAAGCCCGAATCCCTGAAATCCGAGATGACGAAGAGGATGCAGCGTCTTTTGAGCACGGACACGATGGTGTCGAGGCTGGCGCCGATGCGGGTGCCGCGCTTGGCGGGTGAGAACGCAAGGATCTCGCGGATGATGTGCAGCGCGTGGCGCCGTCCCTTTTTCGGGGGGATGTGCTCCTCGACGCCTTCGGTGAAGACGAAGAGGCCCACCTTGTCGTTGTTCTGGAGCGCGGAGAAGGCCAGCACGGCGGAGAGCTCGGCGGCCACCTCCTTCTTGAGGCGCTGGGCGCTGCCGAAGGACTGGGAGCCGGAAAGGTCGCAGGCGATGGAGACCGTGAGCTCGCGCTCCTCGGTGTAGAGGCGCACATAGGGCCGCCCGGTGCGCGCCGTCACGTTCCAGTCGATGGTGCGGATGTCGTCGCCGGCGGAGTACTCGCGGACCTCGGCGAACTCCATGCCGCGGCCCTTGAAGACGCTGTGATACTCCCCCGCCAAGCTCTCCGTGACGAGCCGGCCGGTGAGGATCTCGATGCGCCGGACCTGGGCGAGGAGTTCCTTGGCGATCATGGCGCGGCGGTCAGGGCACTTCGACGGTCTCGAAGAGCGTCTGGATGATGTCTTCCGAGGTGACGTTCTCCGCCTCGGCCTCGTAGCTGACGAGGATGCGGTGGCGCAGCACGTCGACGCCGATGGACTTGATGTCTTCGGGCGTGACGTAGCCGCGCCCGTTGAGGAAGGCGTAGGCCTTGGCCGCCTGGGCCAAGTAGATGCTGGCGCGCGGGCTGGCCCCGTAGCTGATGAGGCTCTTGAGCTTGCCTAGCTTGTGGCCCTCGGGCTCGCGCGTGGCGAAGACGAGCTCCAGGATATAGCTTTTGATCTTCTCGTCTAGATAGATCTCGGAGACGACTTGCCGCGCGCGCAGGACCTGCGCCGGCGTGGTCGTCTTCTGGGCGCCGGGGGACTGCGGGGCCGTCATGCGTTCCAGGATGAGCTTCTCCTCGGCCTTGGTGGGATAGGTCACCTTGATCTTGAGCATGAAGCGGTCGATCTGCGCCTCGGGCAGGGGGTAGGTCCCTTCCTGCTCGATGGGATTCTGCGTGGCCAGCACGAGGAAGAGCTCGGGCAGGGGGTAGGTGGTGTTGCCGATGGTGACGTGGCGCTCCTGCATGGCCTCGAGCAGCGCGCTCTGGACCTTGGCGGGAGCGCGGTTGATCTCGTCGGCCAGGATGAGGTTCGAGAAGAGCGGCCCCTTGCGCACCGTGAAGTCGGAATCCTTCGGGCTGAAGATGAGCGTGCCGGTCAGGTCGGCGGGCAAGAGGTCGGGCGTGAACTGGATGCGCGAGAAATCGGCGTCGATGGCCTGGGCCAGCGTCTTGATGGTCAGGGTCTTGGCCAGGCCGGGGACTCCTTCGAGCAGGATGTGCCCGTTGGCCAAGAGCCCGGTCAGGATGCGGTCGACGGCGTCCTCCTGGCCGACGATGACGCGGGCGACCTCCCTCTTGAGCCCGGCGACGAACGCGCTCTCGTCGGCGACGCGCTTGTTGATCTCTTTGATGCCCAGCTCCATGGATCTCCCCCTTTGCTAGCTTTGCTCGCGCTTACGGCGCACGGCGGCCTCATAGTCCCGGCGCAGCCGGTCGGCCAATACCTGAAATTCCTTCTTGCGTCGTTCTTGGAAGCGCCCCAGGGTGTGGAGCGCCTCGACACGGACCTCGGGCTCGGTGTCTTTGAGCAGGTCGGTGACCGCCGGGATGGCGGCCGGGTCGCCGAGGTCGCCGAGGGCCTGCAGCGAGGCCAGGCGCACGGGAGTTTCCACATCCCGGAGCCCTTTGAGCAGGGCCGGCAGCGTCAGAGAGGTCCCGCCGCTGCGCAGCAGCTGCACGCCCTTGAGCCGGATGTCGCCGTCGGAATCCTCTCCGACCGTCTTCTCGATGATCTCGAGCACGGAGGGGTCTTTGAGGGTGTAGAGCAGTTCGATGGCCGCCCAGCGCACCGCCGGGTCGGCGTCCGACAAGGAGCGCCGGACCTTCTCTAGCTCCGAAGGCAAGATGACCGGCAGAGGCGTCGGGTTCTGCAGCATGGGCTGCGGCTCCGGCGGTGCCGGCGCTTCGTGCTTGGGGTGGCCCACTAGAAAAGCCAGCCCCGCGGCGAATAGGGCCGCCATCAACCACCTCACCTTCTTCTCGCGGCTTCCTCCGCCTGGCGGCGCAGGTCTTCCTGGCGCTTCTGCTCCATCAGGATCTCGGCGGCCTTCTTGTCCTGCAGGGTGTTGAGCGTTTTGAGCGCCTGCAGGCGGACGCGCTCGTCGGGGTCCCGGAGGTTGTCGGTGATGGCCGACGCGGTGGCGTAGTCGCCGATCTTCTCCAGCGCCTTGAGCGCGGCGACCCGGAGGTCGGGGTCGTTGTCCTTGGTCACCCAGACGAGGTTCTGCGAGATCTCGGGGCCCTTGCGGTCGGCGAGGAGGTTGCAGATCTTCAGCCTGAGGTCTTGGTCCATGTCCTTGTGCAGCTTCTCGAACATGACTTGATAGGCGGCCGGCGCCTTCATCTTGTCCAGGAAGAGGATGGACTCCCAGCGCACCAGAGGGTCTTGGTCGTTGGCCGACTTGATGATCTTGGACTGCTCCTCCTCGCTGATGACGGGGGCGGGCTCCAGCAGGATCGCGGGCGGCGGCGGCGGCGGCGGCGGCAGGGGCTTGGGCTTGAATTGCTGGAAGGCGAAATAGCCCGCCACGACCATGACCAGGAACATCATCACATGCTTCATGCTTTTGGAACCTCGACTCGCAGGCGTCTGACGGAGATCTTTCCAGCCTCGATGGTGGCCGAGAGTATCTCGGGTTCGAGGAAGCGCGTCCAACGGCCGCGGTCCAGGTTCTCGCTGGCGACGATGAGACGGTCGTCTCGGCGCGCGAAGCTCATGACCTGCCAGGGCTGGTCGGGGTTGCAGACGCCGCATTTCGCCAGGCCCCGGCGCACGGAATGGCAGACGGCATGGAGGCTCTTGCCGTCGCTGACGACGGCGTTGAGGCTGGTGTACGGGGTCTTTTTGAGCGGGTAGCGGCCGCGGCAGTCCGCCCAGATCTTCCAGGTCTCCTTGATGCAGGCCTGCAGCGCCGCGGCGGGGTCCCCCAAGCGTTCGTGGAACTTGATGAACTGCCAGAAATAGACCTCGCTGTCGTTGAGCGCCTTGACGCGCTTGCGCAAGGGGCCCAGCTGGTCTGCGACCTCGGTCGGGATCTCGAGGGTGCCGTTATGCGCGAAGAGCCAGCGCCCGTCGGTGAAAGGCTGGGTGTTCTCCGCGTTGATCAGGCGCTTCCGGTCGATGCCGCGAGGGTTGGAGGCGGCACGGACGTGGGCGACGATGGCGCTGGATTTGGACCGGCTGGCCTTGCGGAAGCGCGCGGCTTCCTTGAAGGCGGCCTTGGGGCTCTTGGTTACGACGGCCTTGCCGGCGCTGTTGAAATGCCCGATGCCCCAGCCGTCTTCCTGACGGTTGGCGCCATCGAAATCGGTCTGCTTGAGCAAGGAAGCTTCGGAAGCGGTGAGGAAGGGCTCTCCGCTTTGCCGGGTGGTGGACAGCTGACCGAAGAGGCGGCACATGGCAGACCTCATTTAAACAAATAGCCTAGAGACCGTTCAAGGCCGCTTGGGGCCAGGCACCACAGTTGTTCGGTTATTGGGGGACGGCGTAAGCCTTCTCAAGCAGCGCCAGAGCCTTGGGCACGTTCTCGACGGCGACCAGCAGGCGGCAGTAGGGGCCCTCCACGGAGGTGCCGTAGACGGTGGTGATGTTGAGCTTGGCGTCGGCCAGGATCCGGGTGAGCTTGAAGAGCTCTCCCGCCTTGTTCTCGACTTCCACGGATAGGACGCTCGTTTCCACGCTGGCAAAACCGTTCTGCGAGAGGATGGAGGAGACGTCGGACTTGGCGTCGACGGCTATGCGCACCATGCCGGAGTCGTCGCGGACCTCGGAAGCGATGCCGAGCATGTTGACGCCCTTCTCGGAGAAGAGCTGGGCCAGGCGGCTCAAGGCGCCGGGGCGGTTGGGCATGAAGACGCTGAACTGCTTCAGGGGAGTGACTTTCATAGCGTGATTATAACAAATGGAGCTGGAGGCAAAATTTATAGAAACGCTATTTTACCCTCCCTGGAGCTAGTAGAATGAATGGATACGCAATCAGGCTTTGATAAAGAAAGGCGCCACCCCCCTTGCTGGGAGCGGCGCCTCATGAAATGACGCTGACGAATTTAGAGCGGGAGCCTAGAGCGGGATCGTGCCTTGCAGCGCCGTGGCCACGTCATCCTCAAGGCCCTTCTTGAAGGGCCCCCCCATCTCCTGGAACAAGCCGTCGCCTTGCAGGTAGTAGATGCTCTGCCCGGAGGCGTCCTTGATCGCCGTGCTGATGCGCCACTTGAGGGTCGGCATCATCGCGGCCACCGGGTCTTCCGAGGTGCCGACGTTGACCACGCTGGTGTCCGGGACCTGCGCGGTCAGGTCGAACTTGTAGCCCCAGCCGACCTCCACGAGCAGCGGTTCGATGGTGACGGCCGTCAGGTACTTGCCCTTGCCCTTGTAGCCTCCGCCGTAGGTGCGCAGGACCTGGTACTTCACGTTGATCATGGTCGCGCCGTAGGCGTTCTTGGCGTAGAAGCCGTAGACCGTCCCCTTCGGCGGCTTCCAGCCGGAGAGCTGATTCCAGCTCTTGATGCCCTCCGGCAGCGCGGTGGCGTAGGTCGTGTTGATGTTGACCACCGGCTTGTTGGCCTCGATGATGGCCCAGATCTTCTTGCCCATGTTGATGATCTGGTCGAGGACCGGGAACGGGTCGCCGCCCGGGTCCGTCTGCGGCGGCGGGATCTCCGAAGGCGATACCGTCGGCCCCAGGTTCTCGAAGGTGATCGTCTTTTCATCGATGGTGAACTGCCTCGGGTCCTTTTGCGCGGCGCGGACCTCTTCCGGCCGGAACTGCGCGGCGGCTTGCATGGTGTTAAGGGACAGCACGGCTACTGCGGCGAGAGACAGCATTCTCGGCATGTTGAGACCTCCGGGGTCGGGAGCTCGGCTGGCTCGTCTGGTCGGGGGACCATCGGGCCTACGACAGTATAGCGGAAGGGCCCAGGACAGCGAGGGTCGATGGGCCTAGCCCCGTTTGGGCCTAAAGGCCTACCACGGGAACGCGCCTACTTCTTGGCGTTTCGGGCCTTCGCCCAGGAGACGGCGTAGGCGATGAGGCCGGCGGCCAAGGCGACGGCCGCGCCCGCCATCAGCGCGTAGGCTCCGGCGAACAACGCCATCAAGCCGAAGGCCAGCAGGTGCATCCCGGCGAACCAGCTCATCCCGCCCATGGCCACGGCGTAGCCGACCATGCCTAGCCAGACGGCCACGGCCGATGCTCCTCCGACGCGCGTGGCGAAGAAGGCCGCGTTCCCCCAAGGGGTCCGAGGCGCGGCCGCTACTGGAGCCGTCGGCGCCGCGCTGCCGGGATCTTCTGGCGTCTCAGCGGGCGCTGAGACCTTTGCGAGCTTGCGCGTCAGATAGACGTAGAGCCCGGCCAACGGGATCATCGCTACCGCGATGGCCACGAAGGGCGTAAATCCAGTCAGGCCGGCGAAGGCCAACGGCTGCAGGCCGAAGAGCAGCTTGCCGGTGAAGAGGAACTTCATACCGATCAAACCCACGGTCGTGATGGCCATCGAGGCGGCGCCGAGGAAGCCGATCACGTCGTTGACGTCCTTCTCCGGTGCCTTGGCCACGAAGAAGTTCTCCTGCTTGATGTTGGCGATGACCTGCGCGATGCCGAAGGGGATGAGGGCGAGGGCAGGCAAGGTCAGCGTGCCCCAGAAGGGCATGATCGGGAAGGCCATGGTGGCGACGGCGGCCAAGCCGACGGTGCCCCACATCATCCAGCGCAGCATGGACTTGCGCAGGCGTTCGTTGATCGCGGCTTCCGAGATACCGGGCGTCCCGGTCTTGGGGTCGCCTTCTTTGAGCTTCTTGAGCTTGCGTTGCTCGGCGAGCATGACGAGGCCGCCGATGAGGCCGCCGGCGCTGTAGAGCCCGGTCAGCCAGGTGTAGACGCCGGCCACGTTGGGGTCGGCGCCGCCCAGCAGGCGGACGCCGAAAGCCGGGGCCAGCACGTTGTAGAGGAACGGGTTGATGATCATGTAGGCCGTGTAGGCGAGGAAGCTGAACTTGAGCACCGGCGTCGTCCAGACGACCTTCGCCCCATGCTTGACCTTGCTCCAGAATTCCGCGAAGAGGGCGCCGATGCCTTTCTTCTGGGAGACTTCTTCCACGAGCTTGGCCTGGCGCATGGCCTCGACCTTCTCCGGGATCTTCAGCCATTTGGCCAGCATCAGGATCGAGATGGCGAAGGCCACCGGGAAGGCGATGAGGACGGGGATGAAGCCCATCTGGGCGATGACCAGGCCCGTGACGATCGGGAAGACCGAGCCGACGACCTCGAGCAGGGTCTGCTTCCAAGCGCCGAAGTTCTCGAGCTTGCCTTGGTCCTGGCCGAGGAGGGCGGGCCCGATGGCTTTCTCCGCCGTCATGGCGATGCCGCCGAGCAGGCCGGTGACGCCGTAGAAGAGGGCGAGCAAAGGCACGGTCATCCAGCCCACGGCCAGCAGGCCGGCCAAGAGGCCGTTGACGGCGACTTTGGCGGTCAGCGAGCCGAGGTAGGCTTTCTTCAAGCTGTACTTGTTGACGACCATGGGGCCCATGATGCGGCCTAGGATGCCCATGATGGAGCCGACGACGGCGATGTCGGTGACGATGGAGAAGTCTCCGAAGATCTTCTCGAAGAGGGCGGGCATGGCCGCGGCCTGGGACTCGACGCCCATCTGCTGGACGATCATGGCGCCGATGAAGATGGCGGCGGCGGCGCCTAGGCCGAACCAAGACTTGCCTGATTTTCCGTCGGCGCCCTTTTGGTCGGACGGCGGGACCGGGGGCTGGCCCTGCTCACCGGCAGCCTTCTGGTCGGCGGCGTTGGGGGCGTTGGCCGGAGCGGCGCCGAGGTGCGCCGCGGGAGAGCTCTCGGAGCCGGGGACGACGCCGGTCTCGCCGGAAGCCATGGGAGTCAAGTCGGCGTCGCGGCGGGTGGCGAAGATGTTGGTGAGGGCCGTGAAGCTGGCCTTGATCTTGGAGACGCCCCGCTTGAAGACGGAGGTCGGGGCGACGGCGATGTCGCCGGCGCGGTCGGCCTCTGCGCTCGGGGCGGAGACGGCGTCGACGGGCGCGGACAGAGGCGCGGTCAGGGAGACGGCCGGTACGGCGTTGGGCTGGCCGGCGTCGGTGAAGGCCGCGCCGGGGGCGGAGAGCGCGGCGCCGGGCAGAATCGAGGGCGCGAGCTCTGGCGTGGGCACCGAGTCAGGCGAGAGCTGCGGCGCGCCGATGGAAGGGGTGAGCGAGCCGGTCAGGTTGACGCCGGCGTTGACGTTGGAGCCGGAGAGGTTGGACAAGGCTCCCTGGCTTTGCGCGGCGGCGGCCGCGGCGGAGGCGCCTCCTCCGACGGGAGCGGTGACCGCGATCGGGACGATGGCGCTGGCCGCGGCGGCCCAAGCGGTCAGGCCGGGCGAGGTGAGGATCAAGGCGCTCGAGAGGATGGTTCCGAAAAACTTAGCGGAAAGCGGGGTTTTCTTGTCCATGCGATATTATAAGGGTAAGGGCGCTCGCGGAGGCGGGTCTAATGGGCAGAAGGATGAAAACAAAGGGCCCAGGGTTTGTTGGGCCTAACGACCCGCTCTTCAGCCGCCCGCCTTGATTTAACCGTCCTTACCTTTTATACTAGGGCATGTCTGACGAAGCGACCAGCGAAGAGCTCGAACTCCTTCCGGGTAAGTTCAGCGACCGCTTCATCGCCTACGCCATCGACCTTTTTCCGTTCCTCGTCGCCTGGGCGGCCAGCGTCTGGATCACCATCGTCACCCTCGGCAAGGGCGAGTTCTCCCCCCAGTACCTCCAGAAGTTGGGCTGGGTCTGGGTCGGCGTGGTCTTCCTGTATCAGTTCGCCGGCAACCTCCTCGGCGGCACCATCGGCAAGCGCCTCATGGGCCTGCGCGTCGTGCGGCGCGACGGCACCTCGCTGGGCTTCCTGCGCGCCTTCCTGCGCGCCGTCGGCTACCTGCTCAGCACGCCATTCTGCAACTTCGGCTTCATCCTCGCGCTGTTCAACGCGGAGAACCGGGCCCTCGATGACATGATCTCGGGCGCCCTCGTCGTCGAGACGCGCCGCAAGAACACGGCCGAAGCGGCCATCTTGTTCCTCGGCGCCGCCTGCGCCGCGATCGTCGTCTTCGGGGGCAACATCTTCCTTCAGCTCGATGCCCCGCTGCCCTCCGATATCCTCGCCGTGGAGAAGGCGCGAGAAGGCCTCAAGATCCTGGCTAACGTCGAGGAAGCCCATAAGGCCCAGAACGGGCGCTACACCAGTTCGCTGTCGGACCTGGCCCAGGCCAGCGGCGACGTTGAGGAGTTCCGCAAGGCGATGCTGGTCATCTTCCAGCCCGACCTCTTCCGAATCGAGCTGGGGATGAAGGGCGACTACCGGATCTCGGCGGCCGCGAAGGATCGCAAAAAGACGCGCGTCTCCATCGTCGGGCCGGTCAAGCCCGCTCAGTAAACGGCTAGCGCCCAGTCGCCGAAGTAGGTCACCTGGGCTTTCCCTGGTCCACCCAGCCCCGCCACATGGGACGCTTCGCGCCGCTTGAGCACGATGAACACTTTATGCCCCGCCGCGGGCAAGGCGCGGATGTCGTCGTCGTCGCCGAAGGCTCCGGTGTTGGCTTGGTCGCGCTGCGCGTAGTGCAGTTCTCCGACCCAGTTGATCATGCGGTCGTATGGGCGGCCCGTATAGAAAGGGACGCCGTGCAGATAGGTGCCGTAGGCGAAGACCATGTCTCCCGGCTGACGGCGTGCCGCGATCTCCCGGCCGATCTCATGGGCGCTGACCAAAGGCGAGGCGGCCCGCAGGCCGAAGGCGGACGCCAAACCGAAGGCCAATCCAGCCGCCCCTAGCGCCAGCACGTCTCGCCCGCGACGGCTCCGGCCATAGGTCAAGAGCCCGGCGCCTAGCACCGCGGCTCCGAGAGCGGCGGAAGCAACGAGCCCTGGCGGCAGCAGGCCGCCCCAAGGCGGGCGCGAACCCAGCGAGGCGAGGACGGCTCCTGCCGCCAACAGCAGGGCGCCGAGCGCCCAAGAGCCTCGGGCCAGCCAGGCCGAGGCGGGCGCCTGCAGCGCGGCCGCTCCGAGGATCGCCAAGTGAGGGAAGACCGGCAGGATGTAGCTGACCAGCTTCGACTGGGATTTCGAGAAGAAGAGGAGGACCATGGCGGACCAGAGGGCCAAGGCCGGGCCGCGGACGTCGGGGCCCCGCCATTGGCGCGCAGCCTTGAGCAGCCCGGCGGCGACGACGGGCGTCCAAGGAAGCAGCCCCGCCGGCGCGACCACCAGGAAGAAATACCAAGGGCTGCTCCGGTTGTACTTCTGCGTCAAGAAGCGTTGGAAATGCTGCTCGGTGAAGAAGAAGTGCAGGAATCCAGGGTGGCGGCGCTCCATAAGGATGAACCAGGGCGCCACGATCGCCAAAAACAGCGCGGGCCCGGCGGGATGCAGGAAGTTCTTGAACCCCCTGCGGGTCTGAGGGAATAGGACGCAGAGCCAGAACACCCAGCCCGCCGGAAAGACCAGGCCGACGAGCCCTTTGCTGAGGAATGCCAAGCCCGCGAAGGCCCAGGCGGCCGGCGCGGCCCAAGCGCCGTCCTCGGGACGCAGCAGCGCGCGCAGGGCCATGCCGGAGGACCATAGCAGGAAGACGGTCAGCGGCAGGTCGGGGGTGATGTAGCGGGACAAGAAGAGGAACAGCCCCCCGGTGCCCAGGATGACGGCGGAGGTCAGGCCGACGGCGGGGTTGTACAGCCAGGACCCAAGCCAAGCGGTGCCGAGGAGGGCCAGTACGGCCAGCAGCGCCAGCGGCAGGTGGGCGGCGGCTTCGCTCACGCCGAACACCTTGTAAGAGGCCGCGCACATCCAGTACCACAGGGGAGGCTTCTCGACGTAGTCGAGCCCGTTGAGCTTGGGCGTGGCCCAATCGCCGGAAAGCGCCATCACCCGGGGCACCTCGGCGTAACGGGCGTCGTCGACCTCGATCAAGGGATGGCCGAGGTCCCAAAAAGGCGCGGTCAGCGCGAGCAGCGTCAACGCCCAGAGCCAGCGCGGCAAGGCTCTCTCAGGTGTCATCAGACCGTCAGCAGGACCTTGCCGAACTGTTTCTTGGCGGCCAGGTATTCCTGCGCTTGGCGCGCTTCAGCCAGCGGGAAGCGGCGGTCGACCACCGGCTTGAGCTTGCCTTGCGCGACCAGCCGCGCCACGCGGCGCATCTCCGCTTGGGTCCCCATCTTGGAGCCCAGGATCTGCAGTTGGCGGCTGAAGACGAAGCGCATGTCGAGCTCGACGACCGGCCCGGTCGTCGACCCGCAGGTGACCAGGCGGCCGCCGGTCTTGAGGCATTTGAGCGCTCCGTCGAAGACGGCGGGGCCTACATGCTCGACGACGATGTCGGCCATCGCGCCGCCGGTCAGGCGCGTGGTCTGACGGACCAAGTCCTGCGGCGGGTTGTGGATCAGGAAGTCCGCCCCTAGGGCTTTGGCCCGGGCCAGCTTTTCTTCGGAGGTGGAGGCGGCGATGACGCGGGCGCCGGCGAGCTTGGCCATCTGGATGGCGGCCACGCCCACGCCGGAGCCGGCGCCCATGACCAGCACGGTCTGATCGGGGCCGCAGGCGCCTAAGGTCATCAGCATGTGCCAGGCGGTCAGGAACGTGAGCGGGTAGGCGGCGGCTTCTTCGAAGGATAGGGCGTCGGGGATGGGCAGAAGGCAGGCCTCGGGCACGCATAGCAGCTCGGCATAGCCGCCGGGCCCTCCCTGGGCGCCGATGATGCCGTATTGGCGGCAGTCGTTGTCTTTGCCGGCCAGGCAGGCGTCGCAGCGCAGGCAGGAGCGCCCGGGCGAGACGGCCATGCGCTGGCCGGCCTTGACGGCCGTGACGCCGGGGCCTAGGGCGGCGACCTCGCCGGCTACGTCGCAGCCGAGGATGTGCGGCAGGGCGATCTTGTAGGCCGGGATGCCGTCGCGCACGAACAAGTCGAGGTGGTTGAGCGCGCAGGCGCGCACGCGAAGCAGGACTTCTCCGGGCTCGGGGACCGGGTCAGGCAATTCGGTGCTCTTGAGGTTTTCCGGCCCGCCGAACTTCTCCAGGATGACGGCTTTCACCGGGCAAGTCTAACAAAAAGAGAGGGGGTCAGACCCGCCGCGGGGGGCCGCGGGGAGGGGGGGGGCGGGGGGGGGGGGGGGGGG
>CAZEAE010000004.1:143236-202694 GCA_964510095.1 uncultured Elusimicrobia bacterium
GGGGGCCCCCCCCCCCCCCCCCCCCCCCCCCCCCCCGGGCGCGGGGGGGGGGGGGGGGGGCCCCACCCCCCCCTTACTTCTTGAGGATGTTCTGGAAGGAGGAGGAGAGCATGGCGATCATCTCGTCCTTGTCGCGGATGGTTTTGAAAAGGGTTTGGCGGTCCTTCTCCCAGGCGGCGAAGCGGTTGAGGATGGCGTCCCGGTCTTGGAGGGCGCGCATCATTTGATCGCTGACGACGGTCAATTGGGACCGCGCCTCGGAGACGGACACGGCCTCCTTGGCGGCGCGCGCGGTCTCGGCCGCCGTGCGGTCCTGCGCCTGCGAAAGCTTCGCGCCCCAGGCGGCTTCGGACCTGACGCGTTCCGCGATCTGCTCGCGGACCTTCGCGGCTTCGGCGAGCAGGGCCTTGGTCAGCTCGTCGCGCTCGGCGGCCAAGACGGCCCAGCGGACATCCTTGTCGGCCGCGCCGCGCGCCGCGGCCTCCAGGCGGTCCTCCAGAGTCTTGATCCGCTCTTCGAGCTGGGCGGCGACCCGCTCGGTCTGGCGGGTCTTCTCCCGCTCGCCGTCGAGACGCCCGTGGGTCTCCAGCATGCTTTGGCCCATCGTCTGCTCGACGGCCCGGCGTTCGGCCATGAACTTGGTGAGCGTCTCCGAGCGGTCCTTCAGGGCTCGCATCAGGTCGAGCTTCTCCTGCTCGAGGTCGGCGACCAGCTGGTCCTTGACCTTGGGCGGGGTGTTGAGCTGGTCGACGAGCTTGGCGAGCTCGCCCTTGACCTCGGCCGCGCCCCCCGCCAAGGAGCCCTTGATCAGCTCGTTGAGCTCGTTCTCGCGCCGCAGGCGCTCCTTGACGAATTCCTGCCGGACGGCATGGCTCTGCTCCGCCAAGGCTTCCTGGATCGCGGCGCGCTCGCGTCCGAACTCGGCCAGCCGGGCGTCCTGCTTCTCGCTCTCCAGCGTCTGCCGCCGCTCGGCCTGCCCGATCCGGGCGTCGATCTCGGAGGTGAAATGGTCGAGGCGCTCGCTCAGCTGCGCCAGGACGCGCCGCTCCTCGGCCGGTATGGCGCTGACGTCGGCGCGCCATTGCTCGATCTGCTGGTTGAGGTTCGTGACGGATTTGAGGGTGGTGGAGGATTCCCGGACCTCGGTCGAATCGCGGTTGGTGATCGCCTCTTTGAGGAGGTTGGCCCAGGTCTGGTGCATCTCGTCGAGCCGCTTCTCCAGCGCGTCGACGCGGCCGCGGGCATGGGCCTTCATCTCCTCGCTCTCGCGGTCGGACTTCTCCTTGCGGATCTGGTCGTAGAGGCCCTTCAGGTTGGATTCGACCTCGCCGCGCATGGATTCCTGCTGCGTCAGCATCCCTTGGGCGGAACGCGCGCGCTCGCGCTCGGCGGCCAACTCGCGCTCCAGCGTCTCGAGGCGCCGCTGGAGGAAATCCATCATCGGCGTCAGCGGTACGTGGGAGGCGCGGGGCGCCAGCATCTCCGCGGACGGCGGAGCCGGCGGGATCGACGGAGGCGAAGGCCGGTCTTCACCGTCTGGGGTCATCATCTCTCCCGGTAGCGGCGCGACACCTTGGCCGGCAGGTTGAAGCTGACGGAGAAGCGGTGGACCTGGTTGCCCAGCGCGCCCAGCGGGCTGAAGCCGTAATCGAAGGTGATGTCCGAGACGCTGAGGCCCATGCCGAAGCTGATCGCCGACACGACCCCGAGGTCGTTGACGTTCATGCCGTTGAAGCCGCCGCGCAGCATCATCTTGATGTTCTTCTGCACTTCCATGGAGTACTCGCCGCCCAGCGCGCCGTAGGGGGTGTTGTCGATGGGCATCACCGCGTCAAGGGAGAGCATCAGCCCGCGGATCGGATGGATGGCGCCGCCCAGCTTGGCGCGGAACGGCAGCGTGTCGCGCTTCACGTCGAACCTCTGGCCCATGCCCATGTTCTGAGCGACGAAGGCCATGTCGAAGGGGATCCGGCCGCTGTAGAAGCGCGATTGGACGCCCAGGTCGCCGGCGTAGCCGTCGGCGTGCTCCAGCAGGTCGGAGTGGATCCAGCGCACCGAGGCGCCGACGTCGATGTCCACCTCGCTGTCCGAGAGGTCGTAGACCGATTGGCCCCAGCCCAGCTCGCCGACGTAATTGCGCGGATGGAATTTGCCCAGGTCGTTGTCCGAGGTGTCGGTGTGGGTGATGGCGCCTAGGTCCTGGTAGCGGAAGCCCCCGGCGATGACGGCCGTGTCGTTGAGGCGCTGGGCGTAGGAGCCGGATTGATAGGTGACGTCCTCGACATAGCGCGTGTACATGAAGCTGGCGGAGACCCGCGGGATCTTGGCCAGGCCCGCGGGGTTCCAATAGAGGGAGTTGGCGTCGTTGGTCACGGCGGTATAGGCGCCCCCGAGGCCGATGCCGCGGGCGCCGATGTCCATCGTGAGGAACTGCGCCCCCGTCGTGCCGATGGCCGAGCTCGAGAAGTCGCCGGCGTAGGCTCCGCCCGGGACCAGAGCGCAGGCCAAGAGGATCAAGAGCGTCTTCCTCACCGGATCACCGCCAGCTTAAGGATCTTTTTGGTGCTTTGGCCTTCGACGACGGCGAAGTAGACGCCGCTGGCGATAGCGCGTCCACCTCGGTTGGTGGCGCCCCAGATCACCATGCCTTTGGCGTCGGCGGCCTGGTCGAAGACGAGTTCCCCCTTCAGCGTGAAGACCCGGACGCGGGCGAAGGCGGGCAGCTGGTAGATGGTGATATGGTCGTTGCGGCTGGCGTAGAAAGGGTTGGGGAAGATGCGCGCCGTCTCAGCCGTGTTCGAAGGCGAGACCTGCGCGATCTGGAACTTCGAAAGATGGTCGAGGACCGCCGTGTAGGTGTTGGCCGCCGTATCGACCGAAGTCTGCAGCGGCACGCACTTGCCCTTGAAGGGGTCGAAACGCATCAAGGCCAACTGGGCCGACGGGATGGCTCCCAGGTCGAGGATAGGGTCGTAAGACAGGGTCAGGAAGATCTTGCCGTGGACGTCATGGAACTCGGGGACGGTGTTGATGGAGACGGCCGCGCTGGGCCCGACGCTGCCCCCGGAGCAAAGGCCGCCGGTCACATCGAGCGACGAGATGCTGACGGAGACGTTCGAGGGGAAGGTGAAGGCCGGGACCCTGAGGCGCACCGTTTGCCCGTTCCCGAGGTTTCCGGCGATGAGGGTATCCAGGTTGAATACGATGGCCCCGCCCAGCGAGCCCGTCGTGGCGCCGCCGCCGCTCGAGGTGCCGCTGGAAGGGAAGAGGTCGACGACGCCGGTCAGCTGGCTGGCGGGGTTCTTCCCCTGCAGGCGGATCGAATAGGTCGTGGCGGTCAAGAGCCCCGTCAACAGCGCGGAGTTGCCGTTGAACCCAAGGGAGAAGGGCAGCGGCGTCGACACGTTGATCAGGTTGCCGTTGCCGTCCTGCGGCACCGAGCTCATGGTGATCTGATAGGTCGCAGAGGACGCGTTGTTGAGCGTGTCCCAGGCGACCGTGATGCTCGTAGGCGAGTTGGCGGTGGCGCGGAAATTGACGGGGGTCAAGGCCAAGGTCGGCGTCGAGCCCAGGACCTGCGCGACGGTGGTGAAGCCGTCGCCGTTGAGGGCGGCGACCTGGGCGGTGAAGATCTCCGAGGGGATGAGGCTGAAGGTGATGGGCGGCCGGCCGCTGATGGTCTGGGCCAGCCCGGTCGTCGGCGTGCTGACGATGGTGGTCACGAAGCCGTCGGAGCTGCAGGATAGCTGGTAGGTGGTCGCCGGGGGGTTGCCGTTGGCCGTCCAGCTGCCGCGGAAGCTGCCCGTCGTCACCTCGATGAAGGGCGGGTTGCCGAGCTGGGGGACGGCGGCGCTGGTGTAGGCCGTGACCGCCGGCGACAAGGGGCCCTCCCCGGCGCCGGTCACGACGCTGACCTGCACGGCGCGCTGCGTGTTGGTCGACAGGCCGATGCCCGGGGAGTCGTCGAAGAAGACGGCCGAGGTCGTGGTCAGCGGCGGGTTGGCCGCGGTGGCCAGATAGACCTTGTAATTGATGGCGCCCGACACCGGGTTCCAGAGCCAGCGGATCTTGGTCGGGGTGCGGAACGTGCCGTCGCTGCGCAGGTTGTTGACTTTCGAGCGCGTCTGCGTGGAGACGGTGGCGCTGAAGCTCGACGGGGTGTTGGCGAGGTTGAAGGCCCGGACGCGGAAGTAGAAGGTCGTGTCGAGCGCCAGGGGCGAGATGCTCACCGTATTGGTCGTGATGCCGAAGTTCACCGGATAAGGCGTCGAGAAGCTGGTGGTGAAGTCGTCCGTGGACTGAGAGACCTCATAGATGGTCCCCTTGCCGTTGAGGTTGGTGTTCCAGGAGACGAAGAGCGAGTCGGCGGTGGTCGAGGAGACCGCGGGGCTCAGCGGGACCACCGGCAGGGTGTGCACGGTGGTGGCAAACGTCAGCGGGCCGTCGCCCGTCAGGCTGTAGGGCGCGACGAAGATGCTCTGCGTGGTGCTCGGCTGGAGGCCCGAGATCGTGATGTCTGCGACCGGGCGGCTGGCGACGAAGATGCCCGATGAGGTGGTGTAGACGTTGTAGCCGTCGCAGACGCCCGCCAGCGGGCAGGCGCCGCTGGTCGGCGCCGTCCACCTCCAGGTGATGGAGCCGGGCCAGACCTCGGAGACGATGGCGTTGACGGCCGTCACGGGCGTGTTGGGCTTCGGAGGGCCGGCTTGGACCATCAAGCTGTCGGAGTAGATGCCGTTGGCGCCGATGCGCAGGTCGTACCAGCCGTAAGGCAGCAGCCCGGCCGAGCTCGGCAGCTGCACCGTGATCGAGGAGTCCACCTTGGACCAGAGGTTGTTGGCGTTGGCGTATATGCGGGTGCTGAGGTCGAGCACGAAGCCCGAGTTGCCCTGCGAGGCGGAGCCGCCGCTGCCGTTGATGGACTGCAGGATCATGCGCGGATGATGAAAGTTCGAGTTCGCGCTGCCGGCGCCGCCGCCGCCGCCTTCCGTGCTGCCCTGGAAGCTCAGGCCCGTGGCGGTCAAGAGCTCATTGCGGCCGAAGACGGTCCGGTCGACGGCCGTGATGCTGGACCGGCGCAGGCTCGGAGGCGCGGCGGTGGTGAAGAAATCGGGGAAACCCGTGAAGTAGTTCGTCTCGAAGTTGTTGAGGTAGTTGACGCCGTCGTAGCCGCCGATGTTGATGAGCATGCCGTTCTGGGCCAGCGTCGTCGTATGATAGCCGCGAGGGCCGGAAAGGTTCCCCATGATCGCCCAGGTGCTCAGGGCCACGTTGAAGGTCTCGACCAGGTTGACGGAGCCCCCCAGCGCGGCGGCGCCGCCGACGACGACCACCATCCCGTTGGGCAGGACCATCGTGGTGTGGGCGAGGCGGGCCTTGGAAAGCAGGTTGCCGCCCAGCGTCGGGTCGTCGGTGGACATCCATTGGGTGCCCGGCGTCTTGTTGGGGTCGAAGATCTCGGAGAGGTTGGTCTCGCCGAACCCGTCGTTGCCGCCGACGACCAGCACCCGGCCGTCGAGCAGCAGCGTCGCCGTGTGGGAATGGACCCGGTTGGTCGGGAAGCTGCCGCTGGTCGCCAGGGAGTCCTGCGCCGTCCAGGAGCCGTTGGCCGGGTCGTAGGCGTAGCTGTCGCCGAGGACGCCGGCCGCGCTGTTGCCGCCGACGACCAGGACCCTGCCGTCCTGCAGGAGGGTCGCGCTATGGAGGGAACGCGCCACCGGCAGCGGGGTCGTGGCCTTCCAGACGCCCGAAGTGGAATAGAAGATCTCGCAGCTGTTGAGGTAGACGCCGTTGGCTAGGCCGCCCACCACCAGGACGTTGCCGTCGGCCAGCAGCGTCGCCGTGTGGTTGGCGCGCGAGGAGACCATCACGGAGGCGGTCGGGATCCAAAGGCCGGTTTCCTTGTAGAAGATCTCCGAGCCGTTGATGGCGCCGGTGCTCGTCGCGTTGTTGGAGGAGCCTCCCGCCACCAGGACCCTCCCGTTGGGCAGCAGGGTGGCCGTGTGCAGGTCCCTGACGTCCTTCATCGTCCCGGAGGGCGTCATGGTGTTGGCCAGGGGGTTGTAGATCTCGGTGGTGCGCATGATGTTGGGCCCGTTGGTGCCGCCGGCGATGAGCAGCGTGCCGTCGGGCAACGTAGTGACGGAGTGTTTGCCTCGCGCCGCCGACAGGGTCGGAGACTCACCTAGGGTCCATGCGGTCAGCTGGGGGATGATGGCGGTCAAGCTCCGCGTCTCGAAACTGGCGCAGCTCACGTTGTAGGCGGCCGCGGGACAATCCCGGCCGCCGATCATACGGATGTCTCCTCGCGGCGTCAGCGTGGCGGTGTGGTTGAACCGCTGGCGGCCGAAGCCCTGGAGCGGGTAGTCCCAGGTGTTGGATAGCACGGTATCGCCGGGATTAGCGGCCCGGTAGCGTTCGATGTCGCTGAAGATCATGCTCCGGATGACGACGGTGGCCATGTCGGCGCGGAAGTCCAAGCCGTCGAGCTTGACCTGGTCGACCACGAAGCGCAGCCGGCCGCTGAGGCCCGTCACTTCGACGAGCGGGGCCGTCAGGGTGATGGGCGAGTTCGTGACGGTGGTCGTCGAGCTGTTGATCCGGCCCGTGGTGCCCAGCAGGATGCCGGTGAAGCCGGCCGTTTTGGCCAGCCCGGTGACCGGATCGTCGACGATGTCGATATCGAGGCCCCCATAGAAGGAGCCCAGGTTGATCGTGCCGCTGGTGAAGGTGATGTTGTAGGCGATCTCGGTGCTCTTATCCTGGGCGATCGAGCCGCTGGTGAAGAAGAAGTTGCCCGCCTTGATCTTCGCCCCGATGTATTGGACCGGCAGGCCGGTGATGGTGAGGTTGTTGGCGGTGACGGCCGAGGCGCCGGCGGTCAGGTCCGACGGGGTGATGTTCGAGATGGGATTGTCGAAGACGATGGTGGAGGCGCCCGTGACGTCTCCGACGGTCATGCCGGTCTGCAGCGCCGGAGTCAGGAAGTATTGCCCCTGCATCTGGGTCATGGTGAGGGTTCGGCTGATCTTGCCGCAAAGGGCGGTGGCCGGGTCGCAGCCGACGATGGTCCCGGCCAGGCTGGCGCGCATGCCCCTGGCGACGGCGAAGGGGGTGGCGCCGACTCCGGGCGTGAAGTAGGCGATGCCGCCCGGGAAAGCCACCGAAGGAGAGGAGAAGAAGATGTCGCCGTCGGTGATGACGCCGGTGACCAGCGTGCCCAGCGAGAAGCTGGGAGAGAGCTGGAGGGCCCCGCCGTTGATGGTCATCGTGGCGATCGCGGGCAAGACCCCGTTCATCGCGCCGGTGATCAAGCCGCCGGGGAGGACCGGCGAGATGAAGTTGAGCAGCGTCGTCGTCGAGGCGTTGCCCAGGCCGCCGAAGACCTTGATCGAGCCGTCCTCGTCCAAGACGGCGACATGGCCCTGGCGCCGCACGTTCATCGGTTTTTGGCCCGTGACGATGTTGAGGCTGGGGTCGTAGAGCTCGGTGGACTCCAGGATGCCCAGGTTCTCGCTGATGTTGCGGCCGTTGAAGCCTCCGGCTATGAAGACCTTGCCGTTGCCCATGAGGGTGGCGGTGTGATTGGCTCGCGCCTGGATGAGAGGCTCGGCTCCCCGGACCACCACCGGCGGGCCCGGATCGACGATCTCGTTGCTTTGCAGGTAGGTCGGCGCGACGTTGGGGTTGAAGCCGCCGCTGAGCAGGACCTTTCCGTCGTTGAGCAGGGTGGCGGCGTGATTGGCGCGCGCCGCCAGCAGCGCGCTCGCCGAGACGACCCGGGTCCCGGTCTGGTCGAACTGGTCGCAGTCCGAGTTGATGGCCGGAGTCGCGGCCACGTCGCGCTGGCCGCCGCAGATCAGGACGTTGCCGTTGCGCAGGAGCGTGGCTGTGTGGTTGTAGCGCGCGAAGCTCATGCTGTTGGTCAGGGTCCAGGAGTTCGCGGAGGGGTCGTAAAGCTGCGTGGTGGACTCGATGGTCCCCCCCGCGTTCTTGCCGCCGGCGACCAGGACCTTGCCGTTGGGCATCATCGTGGCCGTATGCGAGGAGCGCGCCACGCAGCCGGCGCCGCAGGAGGTCAGCGCGGCCCCATCGATGAAGATGCCTTTGTCCTCCAGCGAGATCTGGACCGAAGCCAGGATCGTGCCGGCGGTGTTGATCCCCCCCACCACGAGGATGTTGCGGTCGGCCATCAGCGTGGCGGTGTGGGCGTAACGGCTAGTGAAGGCGACGGCGCCGGCGGGCAGGCGCGCGGCCAGGGCTATTGCGAGAGCGCCGAGGAGCCGCGCAGTGCGCCATGGGGGTTTCGGTGCCATTATAGAGCCTGAGATTCCGCCTTTCTCGGGCTCAGCGCAAGGGTAACAAGGATTTGTTACAAAATCAATACGCGGATAAAGGACGGTAAAGGTTAGGGGACGCTGCGCAGGGAGGCGTCCCGCTCCGTCTTGGGGTTCTCGGGGTCGAGGACCTTCTTGCCGTCGACGACGAACCAATAGCGGTAGGTGTCCGGCGTCAGGTACAGGGTCAGGCCCCAGTGGCCCTCGCCGCGGTTGGCCATGGCCTTGCGGCCGTTGCCGCGCACGATGAACGCTCCCGCCAGCTGGACGTCCTTGGCTTTAGGGGCCTTGAGTTTGAACTCGACGGCGACGGCTTTGGGCTTCTCACCCGGGACGGCGGCGGGCTTGGCCGGCTCGGGCTTGGCGGCTTCCTGCGGCTTGGGAGGCTGGTGGGCCTTGGGGGATTCCGCCAGCAGGGAGGGCCGTCCCTTCGGGCCGGCCTGGGCTGGCTCCGGGGCGGGAGCCGGCGGCGTCACGACCGGCGTCGCAGGGGCCGGCGGCGCTTCCTGCGCCGTCGCCGCCTGAGTGGAGACCTCGGGGGCGGCGGGCTTGGCCTTCTTGGATACCCTCGCGCTTTGGGAGATCGGCATCTGCGTGGGGGCCTTCCAATGCTGGTACAGCTTGGCGGCGACGCCGCCGCCGAAGACGATCACGAAGAGGGAGTCGACGACGAGCAGGATCGCCCAGAGCTTCTGGGAACCCCCGCCGCCGCTGGTGGCGGGAGGCTCTTCGAGCTCGGGGCCGGCGGCTTCCGCCTCGTTCTTGCGCAGTCCGAACAGGTCGAACATGGCGTTAGTTTAGCCTATCGCCTGAAACTGGTCAAGCACGCTCTGCCATCGGCCTTGGGCCGAGAGCAGGAACTCCGCGGCCTCGCGCACCGCGCCTTCTCCACCCCGGGCCTTGGTGACCCAGCCGGCCGCGGCCTGGACCTCGGGCCGGGCGTTGGCGACGGCGACGCCCAAGCCGGCCGCGCGCAGCACGGGGATGTCGGGCAGATCGTCGCCCAGGTACATCGTTTCCGACGGCTGCACCTTGGCGGTCCGGCAGATCTCCGAGAACACGTTGAGCTTGTCGAGCCGGTGCTGGTAGATGAAGGTGGCGCCCAGCATCTTCATGCGCTCTTCCACCCCTTTGGACTGCCGGCCGCTGATGATGCCGGTCTTAAGACCCGCCTTGGCCAGCCAGGAAAGCGCGATCGAGTCTTGGGCGTGGATGCCCTTGAATTCGACGAGCTCGCCGGTGCTGTCTACGAAGTGGTAGATCAGGCCGCTGGTCAGCACGCCGTCGACGTCCATCAGCACGACCTTGATGGCGGCGGCGCGGCTCTTGAGCTCGCCGGCGCTCAGCTCGGGCATTGGGCGAGCTCCGAGGCGGCGTTGACGAGCGCGCGCAAAGACCCCGCGCCGGACGGTCCCAGCTCCAGCCGCAGCACGCGTCGTTTGGCCGAGACCAAGGCGGCGAAGTCTCCTCTGGCTTGCGCCCGCAGCAAGGTGCCGAAGGTGAACCGCTGGCCAGGCACCTGAAGACTGACGGTATCGGGCTGGGTCAGCTCGAGGAATACGCCGTGGTTTCCCCCTCCCTTATACAGCTGGCCGGTGGAGTGAAGGTAGCGGGGGCCGAATGCCACGCAGACCGCCGAGGTCGTCGCTCTGCGCAGGCGCCGCTGCAGCTCGGAGAGCTCACGCCGGCTGTCTTCATCCTCGTGCAGATAGGCCAAGACCACGCAGTAGTCGCGGGGCTTGAGCCGTCCCATATGGGCGGCCAAGGCGTCCTTGAGGGGCACCTCGGTGCCTCGCGAAGCCGAAAGAGTCTTGGTCAGCCCCTCGTCGGCGAAAGCGGCCAGCCCTCCGGCTCGGAAGGAAGCGGCGTCAGCCTCGAGCGCGCCTGCGTCCAACCCTTCGAGCAGGGCCCTGGTCTTGTCCTTGGCCTTCTGGACGTCGGGCTGGTCGAAAGGGTCTACGCCGAGCAGGAAGCCCGCGGCGGCGGTGGCCAGCTCCCAAACGAAGAATTGCGCGCCCAGGTCGTAGATATCATGGAGCTCGAGGCTGAGCACCGGATGTCCGGCCTTTTCCAGGGCCGACAGCTTGGCTTGGACCTCCTTGTCGGGGGAGCCGGGAAGCGCGATGCGTACGAAGAGCCGGTCGGGCCCGTAGCAGGCGGGTTCGGCCAAGGCTTCGCCGCAGACCGGCACGATCCCTTTGCCTTCCTTGCCCGTCGACTCGGCCACGAGCTGCTCGATCCAGAGGCCGAAGGATTCCAGGGCTGGAGACAGCGAGAGCGTCAGCTTATCGCGTCCTTGGCGGGCATGGCGACCCAAGGCCGCGCCCAGGCGCAGCGCGGGGTTGTCCTGCGTCTCCACGGACGCCGAACCCGCGCGCGCGGCGGCGCGCGCCGATTGCAGCAGGCGCTCTACGTCGACGCCCATGACGGCCGCCGGCACCAGGCCGAAGAGCGTCAGCGCCGAGTAGCGGCCTCCGACGTCGGAAGCATTGAGGAAGACCTTCCGGTAGCCCGCCGAGCGCGCCAGCTTCTCCAGCGAGGTCCCGGCATCGGTGATCGCCGCGAACTGGCGGCCCGCCTTGGCTCCGGCCTTCTTCGACACCTTGTCGAAGAAGTAGGCCAGCATGGCGTTGGGCTCTATGGTCCCTCCCGATTTGCTGGAGACGATGAAGAGGGTCTTCCCGAGGTCGATGCGGGCTTCCAGCGCCGCGACGGACGCGGGGCAGGTGGAGTCGAGGACCTCGAGCGCCGGGCAACCTTTGCCGGGCTCGAAGCAGCGTCGCAGGACCTCGCAGACGAGGCTTGACCCGCCCATGCCGAGGACGACGGCGGTCTGGAAGCCCTCGGCATGGATCTCGGCGGCGAAGGCGCGCACCGCGCCCAGGCCCGCGGCCATGGCATCGGGGGCGCTCAGCCAGCCCAGGCTGTTCTTGATGATCTTCTGATGCTCCAAGTCGGCTTTCCAAAGCGAGGCGTCCTTGCTCCAGAGCCGCGCCGAGAACTGGGCCTTCTTGAGTTCGGCCAAGCCTTCGTCGATGACGCCAGCCTCGGCGAGCACCAGTTCCCGCTTGGCCGCGAGCCGTCCCATGAGGGTCTCGAAGCTCTGTGCGAAGGAGCGCAGGCCTTCGTCCTCGAGCGTCCGGGCGACGGCGTCGAGGTCGACGCCCAGGGCGGCAAGGGCTTTCCAATGCGACCTAGCGCCGGGGACGTCCTCTTCCAGGCTGGGACGGCAGCTGCCGTGGTCGCGGAAGGCGTCGACGGTGGCCGGCGGCATGGTGTTGACGGTGTCGGGTCCGATGAGCTCTTCCACGTAGACCACGTCTTTGTAGCGGGGGTCCTTGGTGCCGGTGGAGGCCCAGAGCAGGCGCTGGGGCTGGGCGCCCTTGGCCTTGAGCGCGGCGAAGCGCGGCGAGGAGAATTCCCTCTTGTAGATCTGATAGGCCAGCTTGGCGTTGGCGATGGCGGCTTTGCCCAGCAGGGCGACGGCGCCGGGCTTGGCCTTGAGCGCGCCTTCAAGCTGCTTGTCGATGGTGGAATCCACCCGGCTGACGAAGAAGCTGGCCACCGAGGCGACCCTGGAGAGGTCCTTGCCTTGAGCGGCGCGGCGCTCCAACCCCTTGAGATAGGCCTCGACGACGGCGCCGTAGCGCTCCTGAGAGAAAAGAAGGGTGACGTTCACCGGTATGCCGTCGGCTATGCTGCTTTCGATGGCGGGCAGGGCGGCGGCGGTTCCGGGGATCTTGATCATCACGTTGTCGCGGCCGACGGCCTTGTGCAGGCGCAGGGCCTCGGCGTGGCTGGCCGGCGCGTCCTGCGCCAAGGCGGGCGGCAGCTCGATGGAGACGTAGCCGTCATGGGCGCGAGACTCTTTGTAGAGGTCGCGGAAAAGATCGGCGGCGGCCCGGATATCGTCGACGGCCAGGCTCTCGAAGAGCTCTTGAGGCGTCGTGAACTGGTTTGCCCGGAGCCGGATGACCTCGTCGTAATCGCGTGAAGAGCTGATGGCCTTCTCGAAGATGGTGGGGTTCGAGGTGACGCCGCGGCAGCCGTCGTCTTCGATGAGTCGTCCCAGCGCGCCTGAGCTCAGGAGCTCACGGCTGATGTTATCGTACCAGACGCTGACGCCGAAGCGGGCCAGTTCCTTCAAGGGGTTGGATCTAGTCATGATCTATATTCCTTCTCCATGGCGATGACCTTGCCCCGGCGGCGCAGGTGCCGCTCGGCGTTAGAGAACTTGGCGTTGAGCCAGGCGCGCACGACGTCGTAGGCCAGTTCTTGGCCGATGACGCGTTCGCCGAGGCAGAGGACGTTGACGTCGTCGTCCTCGACGCCCTGGCGGGCGGAGAAGGTGTCGTGGCAGAGACCGGCGCGGATGCCGGGGACTTTGTTGGCGGCGACGCAGGCGCCGACGCCGGAGCCGCAGACCATGATGCCGCGCTCGGCGTCGCCGCGGACGACGGCTTCGGCGACCTTGCGGGCGTAGTCGGGATAATCGGCGGGCGCGGGGCCGTCGACGCCGACGTTGACGACGGTGTGGCCCAGCTTCTCAAGGAGGACGTGCAGGGACTTCTTCAGCAGATAGCCGCCGTGGTCGGCGCCGAGCGCGATCCTCATATCACGCGATTGTACAAAATTTGCCGCGCGGCAGACGTGAGAGGAACAGCTTGAGGAAAGCTTGGTCGTTGAAAAGGCTGCCGTGCCAGCAGAGCGGGGCCGGGCCCTTGAAGCGCAGGCCCTTGCGCGCCTCTTCGGCGAGCCGGGCCAGGTGGCCGGCGGCCTCCGCCTGGATGGCGCGGGCGGCGGGCGAGCGGGGCGCCCAGGAGAACACCTTGCGCGACAAGGCGGCGGTGCGGCGGACGGCGTCCGGAGCGTGGGCGATGGCCAGGGCCAGCCCCTTGGGCCAGCGGCTTGCGAGGCGCGGGTCCTGGAGAGCGCGCCGTCCGATCCAGAACCCGGAGCCTTCATCGCCGAGCAGGGCTCCGAGCCCCCCCGCGCGCTCGGCGCGGCCGGAGGCGTCGCGGCCGAGCGCGATGGCGCCGGTGCCGCCGATGACGAGGATGCCGGCCTCGCCGTGGAAGGCCGCGTCGTGGGCGAGCTCGAGGTCCGAGAAGGCGCGGACCTTCTTGGCCTGGCTTCGGAGCTTGCGCGCCAGGAGCTTGCGATCGGCCGGCCTCCAGAGCCCGGTGGCGCCGACGGTGAGGCCCTCTAGCCGAGCGGCCTTGAGGCGGCGCTTGAGCACGGGCATCAGGCCTGGAAGGTCCCGCCAAGAGACGGCCGGCCGCCGCAGGCGCTTGAGGACGCGGCCGTCGCCGTCACAAAGGCAGGCGCGCAGCCAGGTCTTGCCGAGGTCGATGACGAGGTTCAAGGCGCCGACTTGTATAAAGGAGATCGCTGGCTCTCCGAGAGGAGGTCCATGAGGCTGCTCTCCAATGCGCGCGACCAGGAGATGGCGCCTTCGCGCACTTCGAGGGAGGCGCTGGGATCCATCATCTCGTGGATGAGGTCCTGGACGAGGCTGCGGCGGGCGTCGATGGAGTCGTCGATGCGCACCCGCAGCGCGGCCTTCTGGCCGGGCAGGGCGGTGGAGAGCTTGGCCTCGACGATGCCGATGGCGATGATCTTTTTGGGCTTGAGGTCGAAGGCGGGCTTGCGCAGGATGTCCCGCGGGAACGGGACCTTGTAGGTCGAACCCTCCAGCTTGACGGTCAGCATCGCCTGGTGGCCGCCGAAGAAGCCGCGCGTCGGGCTGACGCGGTAGAGCCCGGGCTCGATCTGGTAGAGCAGGGACTCCTTGGGCAGGACCTTGAGCCGGTAGACCTCGGCCTGCCGGCCGCCCTCTCCCTCGATGTTGATGTAGATGCGGCCGTTCTTGGTCTCGCCGGTGGGCAGGATGAAGCGTCCGCCGATGATGACGGCCGACATCCCCTGCTCGGGAAGCCCGTTGAGGCGAGGCGCGGTGCCGGAACAGCCGGCGAGCGCAAGGCCCAGCGTCAGCGGCAAGGTCGCCCTCATAGCGTGATGATAACTTACAATCATTTCGTTTTCAATACTCCGACTGTCCCAGCGCCGTGCCGGGGAAATAGGCCTTGATGATCTCCTCGAAGGTCTGCCCCGCCTCGGCGCGCCCCATCGCCCCGGATTGGCACAGGCCCACCGCATGCCCCCAGCCGCCTCCGTGGAAGACGAAGCTCTCCGGTTTCATGCCCGGGCCGTATTCCGTGTCGAAGACGAACAAGGTGCTGCGTATCGAGCCGATGCCCAGCAGGCCGCGGATCGCCATCTCGTCGTCGATCTTCACGCTCTTCTTGGCGCCTTGGATGAGCAGGGCGTTGACGTTGCCCGAGAGCGAGCGCCGCAAGGGCCTGAGCCATCTCAGTTTGCCCACCTTATACTTCCGGGAGACCTTCTCTTCCAAGTCCTTGAATGAGACGATCCGCGTCCAGCGGAAATGCGCTGGGTGCACGTAGGACGAAGGCTTGCAGTAGGCTTGGGGAAAGGTCGTCAGCCAGTCGCGCAGCTGCCAGGGCGAATGCGGACGTTCGCCCAGATCCGGCCCGTCAGGCACGCCGTTCCAATAGGGGACATCCCCCCACCGCGTCAGGTCGCGGCCGCTCTGCGTGTAGCCTCCGCAATTCGAGGAATAGATCACATGCGCGACTTTCCCCTTATATGTGACGATGCGGCCGCGGGTCCCTTCCACGACCGCGCGCGAGCGGGCGCTTTCCGCGCGAACCCCCCCATAGACCTGGCAGTGCTGCTCGTCGCAGACGTCGAAGCCCTCGTGCCGGTGGCGCCGGGTCACGAGCTTTATGAACAACGCATGGCTCCTAGCCACGACCGCTTGCGCCTTCAAGGCTTCCACCGGGGAGCGGATCGGCATCTCGGCTCCCACCACCCCGTGCGTGTAGCTTTCCAGGTCGAGGATGTTGACGACCCGCAGGGTCTTCTTGAAAAGCGCCACCTCGACTTGTCCCCGCATCAGCCGGTCGGCGTAAACCGCCCGCGTCGGGCCGCCGTAGATGTTCTCGATGAGGCCGACGAGGCCCGTGCTGGGCGAATCGGACTGGACCACGACGGGGTCCTTCAGCATGGACTTGCGGCCCTTCGGGTCGGTGAGTTCGAGCCTCAGCTGCTTCTTCACGCGTTTGACCTTCACTTGCCAGAACTCGTCGGCTTGACCGCTTCCCAGCTTCGCCCCGGTCTTGCCGTTGAGGACCGTGTACGGCGTCGTCGCGGAGAGCCCCACCGATTCGCGCGCGCGCACCTTTCCCATCCCCGTGGTCCCCACTCCCACGCGCAGGGACGGCACGCTCTTTCCCCCGGGGTCCGACGGCACCAGGTAGGGGGCCGGTAGATGCAGGCCCGTCACCGGCTCGGCGGTTTTGCGCGCCAGCAGCGGCCGAAGCTTGTCCAAGGCCGCGCGGATGCGCTGGTTGCGCGGCTCGGCGATCAGGATCCGAGAGAACTGCCGCCAGGCCTCGTTGAAGCTCCGGTTGCGAAGGTAGGCCCGGCCCAAGGCGTCGCGGCCCTCCATGAAATAGGAGTCGGCGTTGACGCCCTGGCGGTAGGCTTCGATCGTGCGCGAAGGGTCGTCGAGACTCTCGTAGGTCTTGCCGAGGAAGAAATACGTCAGGTTCAAGAGCGGCGAGGACTGAACCGTGCGCTGAAGAAAAGGCAGCGCTTCGCGAGGCCGCTTGTCGGCCAGCGCGACGCGGCCCATGCCGAAGAGCGCGTAGGGGTTGTCCGGCTGGCGGGCCAGGACACGGTCGAAGCTCCCGGCCGCGCTTTTGAGATCGCCCGCGCGGAATTGCGCCCAGCCCAGAGCGTTGAGGACATGGGCGTCGGCGGGAGACAAGGCCGCCGCCTTGGCATACCATTTCACGGCCTTAAGAGGCTCGCCCGTCTCCTCGAGCACCGCCGCGCCGTTGACCCAGGCGCTGAAGGACGTCGTGCTGATCTTGACCGCACTCTCGTAGCTCGCGAAGGACTTCTGGTAATCGCCGGAGTAGTAGTAGCTGTGGCCGCGCTCGATGAGCGCTTCGGCGCCGGCGGAGCGGGAGGCCGCGACGGCGGGCGGGGCTAGGGTCAGCAGGACCAGGAGGCGGATCATGATGGTTCAGGAGCCAGGCGAGCTATTGTACGAAACTTTGAGAACGAGACGCCTTGGGCGGCAGCGCCTGCATCCGTATCGTCTTGGCCAAGGGCTCGAACTCGGGGTCCTTATGCACCAAAGTGGCGCCGAGGCGCTCCGCGGTGGCCGCGACCCAAGCGTCGGCGACGGAGAGGCGGTGAGCTGCCTTGATCCGGGCCGCCGCCAGCCCTAAAGGCTCGTCACTCTCGACGACCTCGATCGGCAGTTGTTTGAGCTGCAGCAGGCCTCGTCGTGATTCTGATTCGCCCTGCTCCTGTTCAAGGATGTAGGCGAACTCCATGACCGACATGAAGCTCACGTAGACGGCGCCCTTCTTGCCGTATTGCCGCAGGATCGCCTCGACTTCGCCTGCCCCGGGTTCGTTATCCTTGAAGCAGAGAAGCGCGGACGTGTCCAGGACGAAGGTCTCAGCGCTTTGCGGCATCTTTGCGCCGGTCAGCGAGCAGCGACGCGGTTAAACCCATTTTCCCGGAGCCTCTGAATGCTGCGATAGGGTCTTTCTCCACAGGAAGGACGTAAATGACTTTACCGTCTTCGGCCCATTCGAGCTTTTGATGCGCTTTGAGCCCGAACCGCTTGCGGATGCGCGCGGGGATGGCGGTCTGTCCACGGTCGCTGACGGTCGTTTCCATGCTCTTAGTATAAGCTGAAGGCCGCTTGTTGTCAAGTCGTTTTTAATAAAATACATGTCTAATTACACTTGCGACATGTAACGGGCATGCCGCTGTTTCGGGGCCCCGGCTATCGGTTACAGGTGCTTGACCGCCTTTTGGGCAGCGGCGATGCCGGTCAGGGCGCCGTAGAAGAAATCCGAGATCTCCCCTTGGGAGTCGCAATGGGCGAAGTAGATCGGCGGCAGGTCGCGGCGCACCAGCGGCTGGAGCTTCGTGTAGTTGCCCGGCACCGACATCGGCATCGCATGGCCTCGGCGCGAGATCCGCACCTCGCGCAGATGCTCGACCGAGCCCGGGAGCAGGGCCGTGACTTCCTCGGCCGCCGCGTGGGCCATCTTCATCATGGTCTCGTCGTCGAGGATGTCCGAGCGGCTTGCCTCCGTCTGCGGGGCGTAGACGGTCAGCACCTGCTTGCGGCCGGGATCGCCGCCCTCGGCGTGCGTCACCCAGTCGGCGGGGATGATGTCCATGAAGTTCTTGGCGCCGATCGGGTAGGTGTCGTAGCCCTTGTTGTGCACCATGCGGTCGAAGCAAAGGTTGTAGACGACGAAGGGCGCGTAGCGCATGGCGGCCATCGCGTCGCGCTGGTCGTCGGGCAGGCCCGCGACGAGGTGCTTCGTGATGAACTTCGGAGTCGCCATCACGACCGAGCGCGCCTCGATCGTGCGCGGTTTGCCGTCCTGGAAGAAAGACACCCAGACCTTCTTGCCGCGGCGGGCGACCTTGTAGGCGCTGGCGCGCGTCAGCAGGCGCGCTTTGGCGCTCGGGGGCAGGGCGTCCAGGACGCGCTGGGAGGCGATGCCGATGCCGCCTTCCCAGGTGAAGCGCGGCGTGCGGAACCAGTCGCGGGCCACCGACAGGCCGACGTAGCCCGAGGTCTCCTCCGTGCGCGCGCCCCAGTTCGACGGCCCGAAGGCGTCCCAGAAGGCCTTGAGCTCGGTGGGATAGCCCTTCAGCAGGGACGCGAAAGTCAGCGAGTCGAGGCGCTGGAGGTCCTTGGCCAGGTCGACATCCTCGATGTCGCGCGCGAACGCGCGAAAGCCGTCGCGGATCGACTTGGAATAAGGGAGCTTGTCGAGCGCGGGGTTGTCGGCGCGGCCGTTCCAAAAGTCTCGGACCCAGACGCCGTCGTAGACGGCGGTGTCCTCGCCTTGGATCTGCTTCCAATCGAACTTCCAGCGCTTCGCCAGCGCCGCGAACTCGGGGTCGGAGATCGAGTCCCAGGCCGCGGCGGTGGAATATCCCAGGCCCTCCCAGGCCTCGGAAAAGCAGTTGCCGCCGAGCTGGGCGTCTTTTTCCAGGAGGTAAAAGTCCGTGCCTTTGAGTTCGTCGGCCGCCGCCAGGCCGCTCGGCCCGCCGCCGACGATCACGACGTCGCAGGAGCGGTCGGGCGCGGAGACGGGCATCACATCGCCGTCGCGCACCGCATGGCAGACCGCGAATTCCTCGCTGCGCAGGCTTGTTTTGGGGCTTTCCGGCTCGAGCGCCCCTAGGGGGAAGGGGCAGGCCAGGGCGGCGCCGGCGCCAAGGACCCAGCGGATGAAGGAGCGTCGGGAGATGTCGTCCATGGGGAGGCTAGGGAAAGGAAATGGAGCGGGCGATGGGAATCGAACCCACGTCTGGAGCTTGGGAAGCTCTCATTCTACCATTGAACTACGCCCGCAAGATCCGTCCTGCTTCAAGCTTATCATGCTCCGCCGACGGTGTCAACTCTCAGCGAGCAACAGACCAGGAGTTTAGACGGACGCTTTGAGGGAGACGTCCGCGCCTATAGGGACTCCGTCAGCGACTCCACTCCAACCAGGTCCCCAGCGCGGACTTGGCGAAGGGCGTCAGGCGCGTGCGGTTGTAGGCGTCGCCGAGCTTGCGAATGGCCTCGGCCTGGGTCGGATAGGGATGAATGGTCGCCCCGATGCCGGCAAGCCCCACGCCGTTGTTCATCGCCACCGAGAGCTCGCTGATCATGTCGCCCGCGTGCGCGGCCACGATGGTCGCCCCCAAGATGCGGTCCGTGCCGTCCTCGACGAGAACCTTCACGAAGCCCTCGGTCTCGCCGTCCAGGATGGCGCGGTCCACCTCGTCGAGCTTCTGCATGAAGGTCCGGATCCGGCAGCCCTTGTCTCGCGCCTCTTTCTCGTAGAGCCCCACGTGGGCGATCTCGGGGTCGGTATAGGTGCACCAGGGTATGGTCAATGCGCTGAAGCGCTTGCGGCCCAGGAACAGCGCGTTCTGGATCACGATGCGCGCCGAGAAGTCCGCGGTGTGCGTGAACTTGGGCGCCAGGCAAATGTCGCCCGCGGCGAAAATGCGCGGATTACGGGTGCGCAGGTGGTCGTCCACCTTGACGCCCGTCTTGTCGTAGTCCACGCCGACCTCGTCCAGGCCCAACCCCTCCACGTTCGGCGCGCGGCCGATGCCCACGATCACCGCATCCGCGAGCAGCTCGCAGGTCTTGCCCGAGCAGTCGAGGTGGAACAGCTTCTCCTCGCCGCGCTTCTCCACGCGCAGGATCTTGCAGTCGGTGACGATTTCGACGCCGTCGCGCTTGAGCGCGGCCTCGACGATCTTCGCCGCGTCCTGGTCCTCGCGGATCAGAATCTGCTTGGCGACCTCCAGCATGTGGACCTTGGCGCCGAAGCGCGCGAAGGCCTGGGCCATCTCGCAGCCGATGGGGCCCGCCCCGATGACGACGATCCTCTTGGGGAGCTCCGTGAGGTTGAACAAGGTCTCATTGGTGAGGTAGCCCGCCTCCTTCAAGCCGGGTATGGGCAAGGCGACGGCGCGCGCTCCCGTGGCGATGACGGCCTTCGAGAAACGCAAGGTCTTGCCCGCGACCTCGACGCGGTCCGCGCCGGTGAAGCGCCCCGGACCGATGAACACATCCACGCCCAGGCTCTTGTAGCGGGCCGCCGAGTCGTTGTCGCTGATCTGCGCGCGCAGGCGGCGCAGGCGCTCCATCACCGAGGGGAAGTCCACCTCGACCCCATCCGGCACCTTGACGCCGAAGGCCCCCGCGCCGCGCACCTGCGCGGCCGCGCGCGAGGCGCGGATGAGCGCCTTCGACGGCACGCAGCCCACGTTGAGGCAGTCGCCCCCCATCAAGTGCTTCTCGATCAGGGCGACCTTGGCTCCCAGCCCGGCCGCGCCGACGGCGGTGACGAGCCCCGCGGTTCCGCCTCCGAGCACGACGAGGTTGTAGCGGCCCGCGGGCTCGGGGTTCGTCCACTGCGGCGGGTGTACGTTCGCCACGAGCTTGCGGTTGTGCGCGTCCATCGGCGAGACCAACTCGTCTACGATCGTCTCGTTCATCCTCTCGTCCTCCTTCATCCTTTGGTCATCGTCGCCGACAGCGCGCGTTTGGCCGTCCGCCCGACCAGCCACGCCGCGACGGCGGTGGCGGCCAGGCCGGCCGCGAACAGCGCCCACTCGGCGGGAGTGCGCGCGCGACCGCCCGCCCGCGCGGCCTCCCCGGCCGCGGCGCCGAGATAGACGTACAGGAAGGTCCCCGGCATCATCCCGAGCCAAGAGGCGAGCGCGTACTCGCCCAGCCCCACCGTAGTCAGGCCGTAACCGTAGTTGAGCAAGTTAAATGGGAGCACGGGTGACAGTCGCGTCAAGAACACGACCTTCCCTCCCTCGTGACCGACGGCCGCGGCGACCGCAGCAAAGGCGGGGAACTTCTCCAGACGGCGGGACACCCAGTCGCGCAGGAGGTAGCGTCCCGTCAGGAACGCCGCACAGGCCCCCACGGTCGAGCCGATGGAAACGAGCAGAAATCCCTTCCAGAGGCCGAAAGCCGCCCCGGCGCCCAAGGTGAGCACGGACCCCGGCAGGAAGGCGACGCAGGCCAGGACATAGAGCCCGACGAAGGTCGCCTGGCCCAAGGGCCCGGCCGCGGCTGTCCAGGCCAACGCCGACGCGAGGAGCTCCCTCATTTCGCGCCCTCGTTGAGCGCCCAGTCGTACTCCGTCCAGGCGACGGTCCAACTTTCCTCGACCGTGAGCCACTTCTTCACGAAGCTCAGGACGGACTTCTTCGAGCCCCCGAAGTCCTCCATGTACCATTTGAAGATCGGAGAGAGGTACGCCGTCTCGCCCGCCGCGCTGGCGTCGTTCTTGGCTCTCTGCGACAGGAAGACGCGGGCCTGGTCATCGAGCTGCGCGTCGAGCCGGGCTGCGGCGTAGGCCTGCGAGCGCAGGGGCGGGCAGCCCTTGGCCGCGCACACGAGCGCGAAGTGCGCGCGCGGCTCTCGGTAGACGGGGCGTATCATCTCGTGCTCGACCTGGTTGAGGGTGGCGCTCTGGCCGAAGACCTTGACCACGGGGAGCTTCCAAGCTTTATTGGGGTCCCAGACCGGTCCGATCTTTCGGATGGACGCGATCGGGTAGTGGTCGAGGATGAGGCGCAAGGTCGCGGCGTTGTACAGGTTGATAAGAAAGGCCAGCCGCTCTTCTCGCGGCCGGCCTTTGAAATCCGTCTCGTCGACCTTGGCGGCGGCGGCGAGCCACGCGTCCAGACGGGCCGGGTCCTTCTTGAGACCGGCGTAGTCGACGCGCCCCTCATGCACCCGCGCCGCAAGGACGGCGTTCAACTCCGCTTGCGCGTGGTCGAGATTCGCGCCCCGGCAGACGCCGGCGGATAGGATCGAGATGAGGACGATGGTCGAGCGTCGCATGTCATAGGCTCCTGCAAGTAAGTCCGTTCCAGGACGCTTTCGTTACGGGACCGCCACGCTCAGGCGCCGCAGGACGGAACGGAACTCTTCCGGCCGAACCGCCGACAGAGGGTGCTTGAAGCGTATGGTCCCGGCCCTGTCCACGATGTAGACGTTGCGCAATCCTGCGGATCGAGCAGGATCGGGAAGCCATAGAGAGAATGCTCGCGCCCGAACGTATCGAGCAACGTGAAATCGGGGAAGCAGCCCCCGATCTCCGCTCCAGGATGGAGTCGCGCCCTCAGAGGCCACAGCAGCCTCCATAGCCAGAGAGGCGTCTTCATGGTCGCCTTTCCCTGTTCGCGGCCGCTAGCGCCGCCGCGACGAGCAGGGGCATCATCATTCCAATTCGATCGATTCGATCCGCAGCGCGTAAGCGGATCCCGTGTCGTCGCCGTCGGCGCTGATCCAAAGGGCGGATACGGGAAGCGGCGGGTTAATATCCGCCTCGAGAACGCGTGTCCCGCGCCCATCGACGGCAAGCCAAACGATGCGTTCCTCGATGAGCCCGGAGTTGGGATGAAGGCGCTTGTCCCCGATCCTTGCCGGCGGACGCCCCATCATCAGGAACAGGATGCGGTCGACTCCGCCGCCGTTTGGTGCCAACGAGAAGAGGCGTTTTACCCAGTCAGGCGCCAAGGCCCGCGACAATCCCGTTAGACGCTTGTCGCCATTGACGACCAGCCCCAGCCGGAACTGCGAGTCTTCATCCCACTTCGCCGCTTCCGCCGGCTTGGCGAGGATTCCGGCGACTTCGAGCCGGACGATCACCTTCTTGATCCGTCTCGGCGCCCGCAAGGCATGGATGAGCGGACTCGCGGAGGAGCGTACCGCGATACTCAGGCCGGAGGACGAGAATTCGACCGCATTCGGCGGGATGCGCCGATAGGTCATATCCTGCCACGCGCCCCTATCTCCGATAGGAATCTGGACTCGCATCGGCGCCGCGAGAGCGAGCCCCACCGCCGCGAGCGCGGAGGAAACCACGAGCTAGCGTCCCCCGACAGCCTGCACTGGGCGTCCGTCGGGACCGACGACCCATACGGCCAGACCGTCGTCTTTCCCTCGGACTGACGGGGCGCCGAGCCGCACCTGGGCCGTCCACCCGCGTCCTTCGCGGCGCATCCGCTTCGAATCAAGGGAGGTCGCGATGAAGTCGTGCTTGAGCCGGCGCCCGGAATTTTCACCGTCGGCCACCTCCGTCATCAAATCGAACCCGAGTCGGACGGCATAAACGTCGTAGCTGCCCGCGTCCACGGTCGGCGTGAACCGCGCCGTCACGACGCCGTCTTTTTCGACCGCTTCCAGAACCCCGACCGTCCCTTCGGCACCCGGGGGGCACGATGAGCATCCCTCGGAACTGTACAGCTCGAGGAGATGCGCGCGCGCCGGGCCGGAGCGAAGCGCGGTCTGTCCGAGCACGACGCTTGTCGAGCATGCGGTCCACGCCAAGACGAGCGCGATCTTATTCAAGGGGTTCCTCTCCTTCAGGGCATCTGCATTGCTGCCATCCTCGCGTGCGCCCAAGTCTCCGCGCAGAACGCTATCGCGATCATGACGCTCGTCACGATGATCCATGCCTCGCGCGCTTTCTCGAGCGGGGTCGGCGACAATCGCCGGCGCGTGCCTCGTGCGCGCACGAGCGCATAGACGTTCGCCGCGGCGCCGAGGACCGCAAGCGACACCGTTGTCGCGCGCGCGAACGGAGCGTCGAGGAGCCAGACGGCGCTTGACGCCGCGAACAAGGATCCGAGACCGAGCGGAACGACCAGCGGACTCAGCAGGGCCGCCGCCGCGCAAGGCGCTCCAAGCAAGGCGAACACCACCGAGCCAACCGATATCCCCGATGATCCGCCTTCTCCCGCCCTACTGCCGGCCATATGCCGCGGCCCCGCCGCGCCGGTGCGGCGGCGATAGACGCTCGTTACGCCGGGAAAGCCTTTGAGGTTGAGCTCCTCATGATCCCACTCCTCGGCCTTTCCGCGCGACAGGCTGAACACGGCGGAATCGACCACGATCTCGCCGGGAGACGCTTCGGACTCAAGCCGAGCGGCCAGGTTGACCGGGGCCCCGATTGCCGTCACCTCTCCGCCGGCGACGCGGCCAAGCCGTGCCCATCCGCTGGCTATCCCTACCTGCGCGGAGAACGGCCTGGAGAAGCGTCGCGACAGCTCGGCCGTCGCGGCCAAGATGCCTTGAGCGGCGTCTAGAGCGCGGCCGGCGTGGTCCTCCCGCCGGATGGGCGCGTTGAAGATCGCCATGACGGCGTCTCCGATGAACTTGTCGACGACGCCGTCAGTGGTGGTGACGGCAGCGGCCGCCGAGATCAGAAAAGTCTCGACGATCTCGTGCGCCCTCTCTGCGCCCAACTCGTTGGTCAACGCGGTGAATCCGGACAGGTCGGCGAAAAGAACCGTGATCTCGACTAAGGAGCCGTCGGAGATGTGGGAGTTGCAGCGGGAGCAGACGCCGGGCTGTCGCGCGCTGCGTCGAATGCCGCTCAAATAGAAAAGCATGCCCCAGGGACCATCGAGCGGAGTCCGGCACACGGCGCAGTAAGAAGGAAGCTTGTCAGGAGATGCGGATAGCGTGGTCATGGGAGCCTCCCATCAGAAGAACTGTTGAAGACCGAAGTTGACGCCGTACTGCCGGATCGGCCGCTGCGTCCTCGCGAGGTCGAGACGCAGTATCGCGCGGTAGACTCGCGGTAATATAAGCCGCGCCCCGACTCCGTAGCTGAAGATGGGATCTCCGAAGCCCTCGACGCCGAAATTGCGCGCATCCCAAGTCTTGGCCAGGTCCGTGAACAATCCGCCCTGCAGCACCCACGCCGGCCGGTCGACCAAGGTCGGTCTCGCCTCGATGTTGGCCAACCACATATGCTCGCCGCGGAACTGCCTGTCAAGAAACCCGCGAGTGGTGTCCAAGCCTCCGAGATAGAACTTGTGCTGAAAGTCCCTGCCCGTCTTGCTGCCGAGGCGGGCTTGGTAGACCACATTCCAGCTTCTCGGCAGGCGCCAGCCCCCGGACGCCATGAGCTGTGCTTTGACGAAGCCGAATTGTGAGCCGAGCGCGCGGTGCGCCAGCTCGGCCTGCGCCGTCGCCTCATGCCCGAAGACGAAATGCCGCTCACGGTCGAGCCGCCCCACCGACACGCTCGGCGTCAAAGAGACCGTGCGTCCCGACCGTAAAGTCGTGCCTTGGGCGAACGCGGCGTTGCGCGAGGCCTTCTCAGGCGCGCCGTCGTCGCGGACGAAGTCGTTTCGATAGACACCGACCTCCAGGCCGGCGCGAAACGACTCGTGCAGCTCCCGCTGCAGGCGCGCGTTCCAACGGGTCTCCTTGTTGTCGAAATAGGCCTCTTCGACTCCCTTGTCCGTCAGCAGGGGCAGGTTGAGCGTATGGACGTAAAGCTCCGTCCCGAACCGATTGCGGCGGGACAGAAGATAGGGATGCCGAAACCACGTCACGAACCCCGGCTTGCCGTTGAATCTCTCGTACTGGCCGCCCACTTCCAACAGGCGATCCAAGAAGTTGACTTCATAGAGCCCGACCGTCAGCAAGCTGGCGCCGCCTCCTCGCTTGAATTTGAACACCGGCAAGGTCGAGAGCTTGTTGCGCAGACGCAGCGTGAGGTCGACCTTGCCGTCCGTCTCGCGCGCGATGCCTTCGACGTCGTAGAAATAGTCCAGATTCCGCAACCGCCGAAGGTCTCGTTCCCACGCGACAGGGTCGAATGCTCCGCCGGAACGGGTATCGAGCAAAGCGCGGACGACCTCCGGCCGGGTCCTCGCGCCTTCGATCTCGATGCGGCCCACGGTCGCGGCGGATGCGCCTTGCGCGCCGCATAGGCAAAGGACGGCGAGGAGCGCGTACACTCGAATCGGCGAGCACCGATCTTTCATGTAGCGTTTGAGTCGGATGCGCGCGCGATAAGCCATGACGGCCAGGTTCCCCGATGCAACTCCCACGATGTCCGCGGCCTCCTGATGCCCCTATCCCTCATATACTCCTGAGAACGAACGCTCGGGCGACTCCAGGCTCGGAGAGGCGGCCGTTCGAGACGCCGGTCGATTCCGCAACGCGCATATTAGATATTACGCGTCAGGCGCGCCTCTGGATTCATCGAAAATGCCCGTTCGAATCCTCGACAATCGGTCGATACGCTTACCTCAGGTCGAAGCGATCGAGGTCCATCACCTTGGCCCACGCCTTGACGAAGTCGCCGACGAGCTTCTTCTCTCCTCCGTCCTCGGCGTAGACCTCCGCGACGGCGCGCAGCTCGGAGTGGGAGCCGAACAGCAGATCGACGGGGGTCGCCGTCCACCTGCGCCGGCCGGTCTTGCGGTCCACGCCCGCGTAGACGCCCTCGGCTTCAGCGGTCTTCTCCCACTTCGTCGACATGTCGAGCAAGTTGACGAAGAAGTCGTTGCTCAGCGTCCCGGGCCGGCCGGTGAGGACGCCGTTGCTCGATCCTCCCGCGTTGGCGTCCAACGCCCGCAGTCCGCCGAGCAGCGCCGTCATCTCCGGGACGCTCAGCGTCAGCAGGTTCGCCTTGTCGATGAGCATCTCCGCGGGCGAGCGCGGGGCCTCCTTGCCGTAGTAGTTGCGAAACCCGTCCGCTTTCGGCTCCAGGAAGGCGACGGACTCGGCGTCCGTCATCTCCTGGGAGGCGTCGGTGCGCCCCGGGCGGAAGGAAACGCTCACCGAGTGCCCCGCCTTCTTGGCGGCCGACTCGACGGCCGCCGCCCCGCCGAGGACGATGACGTCGGCCAGCGAGACCTTCTTGCCGCCGGCGGCCGCGCCGTTGAACTCCCGCTGGACCGCGGTCAGGCGATCCAGGACCTTCGCAAGCTCGGCCGGGTCGTTCGCCTCCCAATCCTTCTGAGGCGCGAGACGCAGTCTCGCGCCGTTGGCGCCGCCGCGCATGTCGCTGCCGCGGAAGGTCGCGGCCGACGACCAGGCTGTCTTGACCAGTTGCGGGACCGTCAACCCGGACTTCAGGATCGCGGCCTTGAGCTTCACGGCGTCGCGCGAGTCGATCAGGGGATGATCGACCGCGGGAACGGGGTCCTGCCAGGCGAATGACGCCTTGGGCGCCTCTTTTCCGAGGTAACGGGACCGAGGGCCCATATCGCGATGCGTGAGCTTGAACCAGGCCCGGGCGAAGGCCGCTTCGAGCCGGGTGTGATCGTCCGCGAAGCGCTTGGCGATTACCCTATACTCGGGGTCCTCCTTGAGGGCGAGGTCCGTGGTCAGCATGATCGGCGCGTGGAACTTGCCCTTGATGTGCGCGTCGGGCACCGATTGAGACGCGAGGCCGCCCTTGGGAATCCATTGCACCGCGCCGGCCGGGCTCGTCGTTTTCTCCCAGTCGAACGCGAACATGTTCTTAAGGAACATCGAGGACCAGCTGGCCGGCGTGCTCGTCCAGGCGCCTTCCAAGCCGCTGGTGGTCGTGTCCGCGCCGTGGCCTGTCCCGCATTTGTTCTTCCAGCCCAAGCCCTGCTCCTCGATGCCCGCCGCGGCCGGCTCGACGCCGACGCACTCGGCCGGCTTTCGCGCGCCGTGCACCTTGCCGAAGGTGTGTCCGCCCGCGATCAGGGCGACCGTCTCCTCGTCGTTCATCGCCATACGGCCGAACGCGACGCGGATGTCCTTGGCCGCCGAGAGCGGGTCATGATTGCCGTTGGGGCCTTCCGGGTTCACGTAGATGAGGCCCATCTGGATGGCGGCGAGGGGTTTGGCGAGCTCGCGCTTGCCGTGGAAGCGGTCGCTGCCGAGCATCTTCAACTCGGGACCCCAGTCGACGAGTTCGGCCTCCCAGTCGTCCTCGCGGCCGCCGGCGAAGCCGAGGGTCTTGAAGCCCATCGACTCCATGGCCACGTTGCCGGTCAGGACCATGAGGTCGGCCCAAGAGAGGGCGCGGCCGTACTTCTTCTTGACGGGCCACAGCAGCCGCCGCGCCTTGTCGAGGTTGGCGTTGTCGGGCCAGCTGTTGAGCGGCTCGAACCTCTGCTGCCCGCCGCCGGCGCCGCCGCGTCCATCCAGTGTCCGGTAGGTGCCGGCGCTGTGCCACGCCATGCGGATGAAGAACGGGCCGTAGTGGCCGTAATCGGCCGGCCACCAGTCCTGCGTCCCGGTTATGAGGTACTTGACGTCCTTCTTGACCGCGGCGAGGTCGAGCTTCTTGAACTCCTTGGCGTAGTCGAACTTCTCACCCAGCGGGTTCGATTCGACCGAGTGCCGGCGCAGGGGCTGGAGGTCGACCATGTCGGGCCACCAGAACGAGTTCGGCTTTTCCGCCCACGCGAACGCGCTCGTCAACAGGCAGACGGCTATCGCCGTCAGAAACGATCGGGTACGGATGATATGCGCCATGAAGCCTCCTTTTATTTCCCGGCGAGCTTATAGTTGTTATCTATTTTTAGAATAAATCTAAATGTATGGCCAAAAAAAAATCACTTCCGTCGTCCTCGCAAAAAAATCTCAATGGCACTGATTTGGAACTCGCCCAGATTGGCGCTGACTTTGACTTTGTCCGGGTTTACGTCCAGGATCTCCCCGGTCCTTTCGTCGAGAAAATGGAAATGTTCGGTGACGTTGTCGTCGTAAACGGCTTCTTTCATGTGGGGAAACGAGATCTTCTTAAGCAGGCCGGCCTGCACGAGCGTGTTCAGCGTGTTGTATACCGTGGCCATGCTCATCTTCGGGAAATTGTCATCGGCCCAAGCCTTCACCTGTTCCGCGGTGGGATGATTCGCCTCACAGAGCACAAAGCGGGCGATCGCGATTCGCTGGGCGGTAGGCTGCACGCCTGATGTTTTCAGGCGCGACTCAATCTCCGCGGTGCTCAGGCACGAGTTTTTCACGAGATTATTATGGCAGATTATTTAGAATAAGTCAAGATATAGATATACTCTAAATCTAGGGGCGACATGGAGGTCCGGTCTACGGCGGCAGCCCGATCTTTCCGCGCAGCTCGGCGATATCCGCGTCGGAATGCCCCTGCATTCCGACCGCGCCGCCGGGAGGAAACGACGGCTCCGCGATCGAACCGTGATGATCCGAGGCGAGTTCCCGCTCCGGGAAGTCCCCCGTGAGGCCGATGCGGCCATGGCAGATGCAGACATAGGAGCGTCCTTCGCTGACCTTGACGATGAAGTCGGTTCCCAACGCCGCCACCCCGCCGCGCGGGGTCTTGACGCTATAGCGGGCTCCCGAGCGCACCGAGTTGAGCAGCCAACCCGAATCGACGACGACCTCGACGCCCCCGTCCCTGGCGATGATGCGCGCCCGCCCGCCGCGGCTGAGCTTGAAGCCGCCTGCGCGCCCGATGCGCACGACCGCCTCGCCGTCTTTGTCGACCGATATCTCCTGGCCAAAAGTGACGCCCGAGCCGCCCGACGCCGTGCGGCCGTCAAAGGCGACGTCGCCGACGGCGGAGACGAGCGTGATCCGCTCGTTCCGAGGCATCAAATAAACGACGAGGATGGCGACGGCCGTCGCGGCGGCGAAGGCGGGCATGGCCCAGCGCCGGATTGGGAGCGCCGGACGGGCGTCTTCGCGTAGCGACGCCATGACCCGCCCCTTCAGGCTCGCGGGGGGCCGACGCTCCGGCACCGCGTGCGCCAGGAGCGCCGCGATCTCCGGATCCATCGGGTCCTGATCTTCGTGGTTCATCTTAAGTGTACGTCTTGAGCAGCTCCGCGAGCTTTCGCATGCCCAGCCGCATGCGCGTCTTGACCGTTCCCAGCGGCTCGCCCGACGCGGCCGAGATCTGAGACTGACTCAACCCGTCGAAGAACGACGCCTCCAGCGCGCGGCGTTGCTCCTCAGGCAACGCGCCCAAGGCCCGCCGCACGGCGGCCCCAGTCTCCGCGCGCACCATCTCCTCTACGGCCATCGGCGCGTCGTCGGCCGGCTCGGGCGCGTCGCTTAGAGGCTGTGTCTCGTGCCTGCGCACGACGCCCCTACGACGCAACCGGTCCAGACAGCGGCTGCGCGTCATCGTGACGGACCAAGCGCGGACCGACCCCCGCGCTGGGTCATAGCGGCCGGCTTCACGCCACATCTTGAGCATGACCTCCTGGACGACTTCCTGCGCGTCTTCCTCTGCGCCGAGCATGCGGCACGCCAACGCGAACAGCAACGGCGATTGCAGGTCGTACAGCCGCGAGAACGCGTACTCATCCCGCGTCCGGACGACGCGGGCGAGGCAGTCGGCTTCCTCGCTCATCAAGGCCTGCTGCTGAGATATACGCACGGCGTCGGCGTCCGGATTCATGGTGTGTGCGCCAATATTACCAATTTTCCGGCGATGAATCCGAATGCGCCGGACGCGCGTAACATAGAGCGATGCCCTTCATGACCAACGCCGGGCTGGCGATGTGCGCGGGAGCCGCTTTCCTGTCGTATCTTTGCCCCCTCGATCGGCATGTGCCCGCGTTCTTGGTCGTCTACGCGGCGCCTGGGCTGCTGGACGCAGTCCGTGGGACGCCGGGAAGCGGCATCGCCGCCTTCTCCTTGGATTGGATCGCCAATCCGAGCTTGCACGTCGCGTTGACTCCGCTCATCGCGTCCTCGGCGGTCCGGCGTAACGAAACGCTGCCGGGGCGGACTCATTCTATGAGAAAGGAGATAAGCGCATGGATGCCGTGACCGTCCTAGGACTGACCGCCGCAGCGGGCTTGGCCTTCGCCAACGGGGCCAACGACATATCGAAGTCGATTGCGACCTTGGTGGGCAGCGGGGAGTCCGACTACAAGAAGGCCGTCGTCGTGACCTCCTTAGCCGTAGCGGCGGGAGCCGTGCTCGCCTCGGCGTGGGCCGTGAAGATGACTTTGCTCTTCACGAAGGGAATGCTCTCCCCCCAGGTCCAGCTCAACCAAGCCTTCGCCCTCGCCATCCTGGCCGGAGCGGTCGGCTGGGTCCTCCTCTCGGCCCGCGTCGGCATGCCCGTCTCGACCACCCACGCCATCGTCGGCGCGACCTTGCTCACCGGCCTCTACGCCTTCGGCTTTGACCAGGTCCTTTGGGGAAGCGTCTGGAAGAAGGTCGCTTTGCCCCTGCTCCTGTCGCCCGTCGCGGCCTTCGCGATGTCCTGGCTCGCCTTCCGTTTTCTTAACTGGCTCTGCCGCGAGCGCTACTGTCTCAATTGCCACTGGGCACACTGGGCGAGCGCGGTATCGAGCGGCTTCGCGCGCGGCCTCAACGATACGCCTAAGATCGCAGGACTGGGATTCTTCTTCTACGCGCTCATGGACCCGTCGGTCACGGTCGCCCCGCGCTGGTTCTTCCTCGTGCTGGCCGCCGCCAACGCCGCGGGCGGCCTCGTCATGGGCCTGCGCGTCACCGAGACCTTGGCGCACAAGGTCACCAAGATGGACCACCTGGAGGGTTTCGCCGCCAACCTCGCCACTTCCGTCATGGTCGTGGCCACCGCCGTCCACGGCTTCCCGGTCTCGACGACGCACGTCTCGGGATCCGCGATAATGGGGATGGGCCTGCGCAAGGGCGGCTCCGGCCTGAACATGGGCATGGTCAGCCAGATTGCACTGGCCTGGCTGGTGACCTTGCCCGCCGCCGGAGCCATCGGCGTGGCGACCTACTGGATCTTGACGCGAGCGTGAGAATCTTGATGATTGCCGTTTGCACGGAGGATTGACTATGCCGCTAGACATAGAAGCCGGAGTCCGCGACTATTACGGAAAGACCCTGAAAAGCGGCGCCAATCTGAAGACCGACGCTTGCTGCTCGCCCGCGGACCTGCCGCGCGCCGTGCGCGAGGCGCTGGCGAAGGTGAACGACGAGGTCACCTCCCGCTATTACGGCTGCGGCCTGACGATCCCGAGCGAGCTGGCGGGACTGAGCGTCCTCGACCTGGGATCGGGCTCCGGGCGGGACTGCTACATCCTCTCGCAGCTGGTCGGCGGCGCGGGACGCGTGACCGGCGTCGACATGACCGACGAGCAGCTCGAAGTCGCCGAGCACAACCGCGCGCACCACGCGCGAGCCTTCGGCTACGGGAACGGCGAGCCGTTCATGAACCCGGAGCTGCTCGCGATGGCCGAGGAGTGCCTGCAGCGCGGCTTCTCGGTCCTGATCCTGACCAACGCGATGGCGCCGATGACCAACCGCAAACGGGAGCTCCTCGACTTGCGCGCGCGCCGCGGCCGGGCCCCGCGCCTGCGCGTGTCGCTCGACCATCACACCGCCGCCGCCCACGACGCCGAGCGCGGCACGGGCGCCTTCGATAAGGCCGTCGCCGGCCTGCGCTGGCTGCTCGACTCGGGCTTCGACGCCTCCGTGGCCGGGCGGACCTTCGTCGAGGAGGACGAGAACGCCGCGCGCGAGGGCTACCGCCGCGCGATCGGGCGCGACGTCGAGCTGACGGTGTTCCCCGAGATGGACGCGCCCGGCGACCTGCCCGAGATCACCACCGAGTGCTGGGGCATCCTGGGAAAAACTCCCGAGTCGGTGATGTGCGCTTCCTCGCGCATGGTGGTCAAACGGCGCGGTGAAGCATCGCCCGCGGTCGTCGCCTGCACCCTCATCCCCTACGACGCGCGCTTCGAGCTCGGCCGGACGGTGCGCGAATCGTGGCGGCCGGTCGCCCTCCAGCACCCGCATTGCGCCTCGTTTTGCGTGCTCGGCGGTGGGTCGTGCGCCGCATGACTCTCATGCTGCTGACGGCGATGGCCGCCTGCGGCCCCGGGGCCCGGCCGGACGGGACCAAGGCTGAAAAGCCCGTGGTCGGCCACGTCACGGGGCAGTTCACGCGGTTCGAGGGGTCTTTCGTTTACGAGAAAGCCGACCCCGGGGTTTGGAAGGCCTCCGCAACGATCGACGCGGCGAGCATCGACAGGAACGACAGAATCGAAACCGACGGCGTGCTCGTCGGAGACGGCGTCGACATCACTCTGGAGATAGAAGGCATTCTCCAAAAGGCAAAGGAGGCGGGAACTAAATGACGAAAGGAAATGTGCTGTTGAAGGCGGCCGTGGCGGGAATCGTCGGCGTGGCGATCGTTTCAGCGCCGAGCTGGGCCAAGGAGTCGAAGGCCAAGAAGAGCGACAAGAACGTCAAGTGCTACGGCGTCAACAAGTGCGGCGGCCACGGAAAATGCGGCGGCCCCGGGCACGAATGCGCGGGCAAGAACTCCTGCAAGGGCCAGGGCTGGCTGTCCATGCCCAAGGAGTCCTGCGAGAACATCGAGGGCGGTTCTCTCGAGCCCAAGCCCATGCCGGAGGCGGAGAAGAAGTAGCCTCAAGGAGAGCCATGAATCCGGAACTCGGAGTCGGTCTTGGGTTGCGGCCCGTTCACTACGATCATGTGCTCTCACGCCGTCCCGCAGTCTCCTGGTTCGAGGTGATCTCCGAGAACTATATGGGACTGCGGGGCGGCTCCTCAGGCGGACGGCCCTTGGAGGTGCTGGAAAAGGTCCGGCGCGACTATCCGGTAATGCTTCATGGCGTCTCGCTCAGCATCGGCTCAGCCGATGCGTTGAATCAGGACTATCTGAAACGGCTCAAGCGCCTCATTCGAATCGTCGAGCCCGCCATCGTCTCGGACCACCTGTGCTGGACGGGAGTCGGCGGGCGCAATCTCCATGACCTGCTTCCGCTGCCTTATACCGAAGCGGTCATCGACCATGTCGCCGCGCGTCTGCGGCGCGTGCAGGAATTCCTGGGCCGTCGAATCCTCGTAGAGAACGTCTCAAGCTATCTGACCTACCGGCACTCCGAGATGACGGAGTGGGAATTCCTGACCGAGGTCGCCGTCCGCGCCGATTGCGGCATACTGCTTGACGTCAACAACATCCATGTCAGCGCCGTGAACCACGGCTTCAACGCGCTCGATTACATCAACGCCATCCCGGTGGAACGAGTCGGGCAGATGCATCTGGCCGGCTACTCCGACGAGGGATGCTTTCTCATCGACACGCACGACCATCCGGTCTCGGGCCCGGTTTGGGACCTCTATGCGGCGGCGATCCGGCGCTTCGGTCGCGTGCCGACGCTCATCGAGTGGGACGACAAGATTCCGTCTTTCGAGAGGCTTGAGCAAGAGGCGGCGCGGGCGGAGGAGGTGCGCGATGCCGCAGTCGCCGCCTGAACTCTCCAGACTTCAGAAAACCCTGAGCGGAATTTTGACGGATCCCCACGGCGTGCGGGCGGCCGTGAGTGAGCGACCCGGGGCGCTGCGCTGGATTGCGGATGTTCCGCCGATCGATGCGCCCACGCGGCTGAGCGTCTACGGCGACGGCTACTTCTTGCGCCTGCTCGAGGCATTGACCTCGGACTTCCCCGCCGTGAGACGGGCTCTGGGGGAATACGACTTTCGCGCCCTTGCGGCCGATTATCTCGAAGCCAATCCATCGAAGTCTCCCACTCTGGCGGATTTAGGCGAGATCTTTCCTCGCTTCGTGGGCTCCCATCCGCTCGGCCGGAGGTATCCCTTCCTGCCTGATCTTTCTCGGCTTGAGCGGGATGCGATGACCCGACTTTTTGCCGAGCGCCTGCCCGCCCTCGATCCGGAAGCCATTGGGAAGATTCGGGCCGAAGATTGGGTGCGCGTGCGCCTGATCTTGGATCCGACGGTTCTGCTGCTCAAAGTCGCCTGGCCTGTCGAGCGACTTTGGCGGCGGCGAGAACTGTCCCTTGAGGCCGGGGGCCGGATCATCCGCAGAGCACGCGCGCAATGGCTTCTGATCTTTCGGGACGAGACCTGGGTGAAGGTCGTAGACATATCCAGGCCGGAGTGGGACACGCTGCGATTGATCCGAGGCGGAATGGGGCTTGGCCGTGTGTTTGCCCGCGTTTCGAAGACGTTCGGCGACGCCGCAGCGGTCCAAGGCTGGCTTTCGTCTTGGATCAGCGGCGGGCTCATCAAGGGAATCGAATGTCCGGAAATTCGCGTGACAACATCGCGGGCAGCCCCACCCAGGAGGAATTAACATGCCGCGAACGACATACGCTCACGAAGGACAGGAAGCGCCTGAAGCCACTCCGGTCTACCAGAATCTCAAGAAGGGATTTGGGATGGTACCCAACGTCGTCAAGCTCGTCGGTCACTCCGGACCCGTCACCCAGGCCTTGGGCGGCGTGCTCGATGTCTACTTCAACAAGCTCTCGTTGACTCTTCGCGTGCGGGAGATCGCCTACCTGACCGTCGCCCGCGCCAACGAGTGCGCCTACTGCCAGGGCCATCACGTTCCGATGGGGAAGGCGGCGGGCCTCAGCGATGCGCAGATCGCCCTGCTGGGCCCCCAGGGGTTCGACAACCCGGCGTTCAATGAGGCGGAACGGGCCGTGATCCGTTTCGCTTACCAGACCACGCGGGTGGTCAAGGCCGACGATGAGGCCGTGGAGGCGCTCAAACGCAGTTTCTCACCCAAAGAGATCGCCGAGCTCGCCTTCGTCGTGGCCGCCGGAAACTTCATCCAGCGCATCGGCAAGAACCTCGGCGCCGAGCTGGAGATGGCCCCGGCGCGCTGACGCTCACGCCGGAGGGCCCAGGGTTCGGCGACCCCGGGCCCCCCGGCACCGCGATTCAGAGGAGGAATACATGGAAGACAGCGCCCTGGAGTGCAGCAACTGCAACATGAAGCCGGAGTCCAAGCAGACGGACTGGAAGAAGTGCGACAAGTGCGGCGAGCTGTGGTGCCCGCGCTGCGCCCCGGTCGAGGACCGTTGCTCGAAGTGCGTGGGCGGGACGCTCAAACCCCTCCCATGAGCGGCGAGCCCGGCCGCGCCTGGATCCGCGTCGTCGAGCCCGAGGAGGCGGAAGGCGAGCTCAAGGCCGTCTACGAGGCGACGCTCAAGAAGCGCGGAGCCCTGGCGGCCGTGCACAAGGTCCATAGCCTCCATCCCGAGACGCTGACGGCGCACATGGCGCTGTACATGGAGCTGCTCTTCGGCCAGTCTCCCCTGACGCGGCGGGAGCGGGAGGCGATCGCGGTCGCCGTGTCGCGGACCAACGGCTGCGCCTACTGCGTCGCGCATCATAGCGAGGCCCTGAGCCGCTATGAAAAGGACGCGACGAAGGTCGAGGCGGCGCGCGAAGGCTGGTGGAGCCGACTCGACACGCGCACGGCGGCCCTCTGCAGCTACGCGGAACGACTGACCCAGGCGCCCTCGCGCATGACGGAGTCCGAGATCGAAGCGCTCCGGCACGAGGGCCTGGACGATCGTGCGATCTTGGATGCAGCCCAAATCGCGGCCTACTTCAATTTCGTCAACCGGCTGGTGTTGGGCTTGGGCGTCGGGCTCGAGTCGGCCCGCGGAGAATACGAATACTGACTCAAGAAGATCCGCCGCGAGAAGCTCGGCTTCATCTTTCAGGCCCACAACCTCATCCCCTTTCTGACCGCGCTCGAGAACGTCATGATCGCCCTGCAGATCAACGGGCGCGCGGAGCCGGAGGCCCGGGCGCGGGCGACCGCCTGGGCAACTATCCGTCCGCGCTGTCCGGCGGCGAGCGCCAGCGGGTGGCAATCGCCCGCGCGCTCGCCAACCGCCCGAAGGTCATCCTGGCCGACGAGCCGACGGCCGCGCTCGACACCGAGAACGGCCGCAATGTCATGGCTCTCCTCAAGATGCTACAATCACCGCCGTGGACATCGGCGCCCTGCGCCTCACCGTATTCCTGTCCGTGATGGTCCTCGCCACCGCGGCCGAGTTCCTCCTGCCGCGCCGCGCGCCGCAGGCCCCGCGCGCGCCGCGCTGGCTGGCCAACCTCGGCTTGATGTTCATGGGCGCGCTGGCCGTTCGCGTCTTCCTGCCCATGGCCGCCGGTGAATTCGCCGTCTGGGCCGAGGAGCGCCGCATCGGCCTGCTGCACCAAGTCTCGTGGGCCTTCCCGGTCAAACTCGTCCTCGGCTTCCTGTGGCTCGACTTCTGCATCTACTGGCAGCACCGCCTCTTCCACGTCTGGCCGGCTTTCTGGCGCCTGCACAAGGTCCATCACCTCGACAAGGACTTGGACGCCTCCTCGGGCGTGCGCTTCCATCCCGTCGAGTACCTCCTGTCCATGCTCATCAAGATGGCCGCCGTCGGCGTCTTCGGTGTGCACTTCCTGGCGGTGTTCGTCTTCGAGATCGTGCTCAACGCGGTCTCCACCTTCCACCACGCCGCCATCGCGCTGCCCGGGCCCGTGGACGCGCTTTTGCGCCTGTTCATCGTCACGCCCGACTACCACCGCGTACACCATTCCGTCGAGGTCGACGAGACCAACTCCAACTACTCCTTCAACCTCACCATCTGGGACCGCCTCTTCGGCTCCTACATGCCGCAACCGCGCGCGCCGCACGCGACCATCGCGCTGGGCCTGAGGGAGGAGCGCGGCGAGAAGGCCTGTGCCTCCATACCCAACCTGCTCGCCGTACCGTTTCGCCGCGCCCGGCCCCCCTCTGCCGGACGGCCTCACGGCCCCGGTCGCCGCTCCCTGAGACCGGGGCGATAGCAGTCAAGGCCCGCCTCGGTCTTCTTTTTTTCACATAATGCGCTCATGAAGATATTGCTCCTCGCGCTCATCGCGTCGTCCGCCTTCGCCGCAACCCAGCAACTCATCGACATTCCGCCCGAACCCAAGCCCATCCAGACCCCAAAGCCTTATGAGATCACCGTTCCCGTCGTCGCCATGTGGGACGGGCGCGCCTTGCGGGGAGGATCCCTCGGCGCCCGCGCTTGCGGCGGAGGGTGGGCTATACCCAATGGCCTGGAATACCGGACCGATTATAAGGGGCGCGCGACGGTAAAGTTCCTCGTCCTGGGCAAGCCCAAATCAGTCGCTCCGCAGCGCGGGCTTCGACGACCGAGCCATCCTCGACGCCGCTCAGATTGCCGCTTATTTCAATTTCGTCAACCGGCTGGTGCTGGGCCTTGGTGTCGGCCTGGAGGCCGCGCGCGACGGCTGAGACCCGCTCCTCGATAAGGTCGCGCACGCGACGAAATTCCTCGTATAGCGGATGAGCAGGAACTTGGCGGAAACGGGCGTCGAGCCCGTCACCGCCCGGAATTCCCGGTCGGTGAACGCGCGCAGCCCCGAGCTGGTAACAGGCTTTATGTCAAGACCGCGGGCGGCGGTGTTAAGAATGTTTTGGCGCGGAGCCGCTTGAGAGCATCTTAAGGCCATCCAGCCACGGCAAGGCGCGTACCGTGTGCTTCCCGAATCGGAAGATCTGCGGCTGATCCGTTCGGCAAACTAGGATGAGCTCCGCTCCGGGCATGATGTCGGCAAAGGACAAAAGACCGGAGCAAAGGGATGGAGAAGGGCGCGCTGTTGATTTGATTTCCATGGCCATCCAGGACTTCCCTGGCCGCTGCACGACCAGGTCCACCTCGGCCCCGGCATCCGTCCGGTAAAAACTGAGAGTCAGATCGAGGCGGCGATAGGAATTGAGGCGCCTGACTTCGTTGATGAAGAAGTTCTCGAAGAGGTCGCCGAACTCGGGGCTTGCGCGCTCCAGCGGGACCTTGAGGGTTTTCTTGAGAGCCCGAAGCACTCCCGTGTCGAAGAAGTAGAACTTGGGCTGCTTGGACATCCGTCTTCGTACGGTCTTGGCGAAAGGCTCGAGCCAAAATCCCAGCAGGGTATCCTCAAGGATTTGAAAATATTCCTGGACTGTCTTATAGCTGACCCCGACTTCCCGGCCGATATTGGAGGCATTGACAGTGTGCCCGCTCTCGGCTGCGGCCATCGGCAAGAAGCGGATGAACGCTCCCAGATTGCGAGTCAGGGCTTTCGCTTTGATCTCCTCGGTCAGATAGGTTTCCACGTAAGCGCGCAGGTCTTCTTCCACCTCTGTTTCCTGCGCCGCATAGACTCTCGGCAGCGTCCCGAAGGCGAGCGCCTTTTCCAGAATGAAATCAGCACCCAATTCTTCATGAGTCAGCGGGAAAAGCTCCAAAGACCATGCGCGGCCGCCCAAGAGGTTGGCCTTGGAGCGCTTGAGCTTCCTCGCGCTCGATCCGCTCATAATGAACTGAAGATGGCGTCCCAAAGAGGACTCCATGAGATGATGCACCACATCCAGGAGTGCTGGGACGCGCTGAATTTCGTCAAGCACGACTCGTTTGTACTTTCCCTTGGCGGCTTCGATCTCGCGCAGGAACGCGGCCGGCTCGGCGAGGTACTTCTGATGGACGGATGGATGAAGCAAGTCCAGAAAAAGAACTTTCTCATCCGCGAAAACTTGGCGCAAGAGCGTGCTCTTGCCGGTCAGCCGAGGGCCGAAGAGAAAGAAGCTATTGCGTTTGGGCAGGTCTATAAGTCGAGAATACATGGTTCTATTTTAGGTTGTTAAATAGAGATAGTCAATCTCTCAGCGAGCCGGGCGGAAGCTCTGGAGGACGACGTCGAAATCCACGGCCCCTAACGAGGGCTCCGACTGCGGCGCGGAATGGACCAAGGCGTAAAAGCCGTCTTGAGCCGACAGGAGCACCGTAAGCTCCTGTCGCGGCTCGGCCTGGGCACCGTGGAAGGCCGCCGCCGAGCGAACGGAGGTGAACTCCCAAGCGGTTTGTCCATGCCAGACCCTCGTCTTGAGCGCCGTCGTCTTCATCGCGGCCGTCAAGGATTTGTGATAGGCCTGGGGGGAGGCATGCTCCGAGTTCTTGGGGTGATGATAGACCGAGATCGAGGCAGCGTAAGGTCTAGCCCCCGAGGCCGGCCCCAGGAATGTAGCGGTCCCTCCATCCTCCACGACGCGCCAATCCGCCGGTGCGGCGCAGCTGAAGCTCCCCCCCGGTTCCTGGTAGACGGCCGTCCCTTTCCTCGCGCAGGCGCTCAGCAGCAGCAGGAAGGCCGCGGCGGCGCGTCTCATGGGGTCTCCTGGCGTTCGGCTGCGATCCTCTTGAGCAGGGCCGCGTCTTCCGCCAGCTCGGCGTAGGCCGCGGCCGAATCCAGCAGCGCGATCTTCTGCACGCGGTTCTTTTCGCCGCGGGCCAGGGCCAGGAACCGCTCGGCCAAGGGGCGGGCGGCCTGCTTCTTCATAGCGGGGTATTCGTCCTTCTTGAACGCAGCCAAGCGCGCCTGGGAGCCCTTTTGCGCTTGGGCCATGGCCTGCGAGCCCTGTTCATAGCCGATCAGCTTCAAGGTCTGGACCATCGCGCTATGCAGGCTCTCGCCCATCAGGCGCCGCGCCGCGCCGATGCGTTCCTTCTGGAGCGCTTGCGCCGTGCCGATCGTGGCGGCGGCCTGGGGCCAGAGCTCCGTGTAGGTCTGCTTGATGCCGTCCTTCCAGCGGCTGAAGTCTCCCAGCATCTGGCGGTAGTTGTCCAGCTCTTTAGGGGTGACGGCCTCGCCTCTCAAGACCTTGGAATGCACGTACCGGTTCTGCTGGAGGAAGGCCTCTTGCTCATATTCGATGTAGATCGCCGAAGGCGTGTTGCCGCGGTTGAGCTCGCCCATCAGGCGGTCGCGGCGGTCTTGCCGGGCATGGATCAGCTCATGGAAGACCGCCACGTCGTTGAGGACCAGGAAATCCTCCTGGGCTTTCGGATGGGCCAGCAGATAGCGCGCGAACTTCTTCGGGTCGGAAAGCTCCTGGCGCAGCCCCTCAGCCGCCTCGGGCGGTTTGTTGGCCAGCAGGCCTTCGACCATGTATTGCTGGTTGAAGATGACGGTGCGATCGGTGATGTTGTAGACCGCCCCCGCGTTCGGGCCGATCTTGAGGATCAAGAACGGCGGCAGTTCCGGCTTGCCGTCCTTTCCCTTGAAGTGGGACAGCAAATCTCGGCCCACCGGGTCTTTGGCCAGATGCGCCGCCACCGCGTCACGCAAGGCTTCGCCCAGTCTCTTCTCCGTATCGTCGAAGAAATTCGGCTTCTGGCGGCCGTCGCCGCCGCCGGCCCAGACCGGCAGGTCGGCTTTGGCCTTGTCGGACAGCGTCCCCTGGCCGTCGAAGAACCTCGTTGAGTCCAGGTAGGCCCGCTCCGCCTGCCCCTTCAAGGCTCCCGCCAGCGTCCGGGGCGACTCCAGGGCCTTCGCCAAGGCCGGGGGCAAGGCCGCCTTCTCGAAGTCGGTCAGCGCTTTGACCCGGGCGCGCGCGTCGGCCGATAACGGCTTGGCCGGGTCCTGGGCCGCCAGCAAGTGAGAGAGTCGTTCCAAGATCACATGCTTGTTGTTGAGGAGCATGTACTTGCGGTACTGCTCCACATCCAGCCGCGAGAGCGGCTTCTTCGTCTGGGGCGCCAGGATATGCCCCGTTTCTTCCTCGAAGCGGTGGCCGCCATAGGTCAAGGCGGCCCGGTCGCCGTCCGGGATCTCGGTGCGGAAGAAATCACAAGGCTGCCTATAGGCGGCGTAGCGCTCCTCGGAAAGGGGCTGGCTTTGAGTGTCGAGGACGCGGCCGGACTTGTCGTCGAAGCGCCAGCCGACGAACTCCAGCTGGGCGCGGACCTCGGCGAGGACGGGCGCCTTCTTGAAGTCGAGGTCGGCGGCGAAAGCCAGCCCTAGGGCGCTCTGGACCAGCAGCGCGCCTAGGAACAGGGACAGCCTTCTCCGTCGGGGCAGAGGCATATGGGTACGCATAGGATAGGGTGAATCCCCGGGCCTGTCAAGGGACTTCGTTTGACAGCCGCGGCGACAACCTGGTACTATCTGGCACTCATCAGCAGCAAAGGAGACTCCCAATGGCTCTTTCCGACCTCTACAGCAACTTCCACCTTTTCGCCCGTTGGCTGCATGTCATCGCCGGCATCACCTGGATAGGCCACCTTTACTTCTTCAATTTCGTCAACGTCCCGCTCCAGGGCGCCTTGGACGACGCCTCCAAGAAGGCGGTCAATCCCAAACTCATGCCGCGGGCTTTGTGGTGGTTCCGCTGGGGCGCCATGCTGACCTTCCTTTCCGGCTTGGTCCTGTTCTCGATGATCTACATGTACTTGCCGGGCATCGGCTGGGGCCCCAACGATACCTTCAAAGGCGAGGCCGGCTTGACCGACCGCGCCATCTGGATCATGATCGGATCCCTGCTGGGCTCGCTCATGTGGTTCAACGTCTGGTTCATCATCTGGCCGACGCAGAAGAAGATCCTCTCCGGCCAGGTGGCGGCCGAGGCGCTTCCTGACGCTCGCAAGAAGGCGCTGCTCTTCTCCCGGATCAACACCTATCTCTCCGGGCCGATGCTGATGGGGATGCTGGGCGCCGGCCATTACGGCGCGGTCAATGCCGTCACTTTGACCGTCTTCTTCGCGGTGGCCCTGGCTGGGATCTGGGTGGCCATCGCCCATGCGGGCAAGGTCGGCCAGTCCGTCTAGCCGCGGCGGCTAGTTCTTGAGCAGCCTCAGGAATTCGCTGCGGGTGCGCTGATCCTTTTGGAAGCAGCCCAGCATCGAGCTGGTCACCGTCGGCGACATAATGCTTTCGGCCCCGCGCATCTCCATGCACAGGTGGCGGGCTTCCAGGACCACGCCGACGCCCAGGGGCGTCAGCTTCCTTTGCAAGGTCTCCGCGATCTGGCTGGTCAGCCGCTCCTGGACCTGCAGGCGCTTGGCGTAGATCTTCACCAGCTTGGGGATCTTGGATAGGCCGACGATCTTCTTGTCGGGGATATAGGCCACGTGCGCCTTCCCGAAGAACGGCAGAAGGTGATGTTCGCACATCGAGTAGAACGTGATGTCCTTGACCAGGACCATCTCGTTATAGCTCTCGGTGAAGAGCGCGCCGTTGATCATGGCGTCGACGTCCACAGCGTAGCCTGAGGTCAGCTCGCGCAGGGATTTGGCCACGCGGCTGGGCGTCTTGAGCAAGCCCTCGCGCTTGGGATCTTCGCCGAGCTCCTTGAGGACCTTGGACATCAAGCCGGCGATGCGAGCCTCGTTCCTCATAGCGACGCTAGGTAGTCCAGCAGCGTGCGCACGATCGAGCCGGTGCCGCCTTCCGGACAGTAGGCCGTGCCGTGGTTGTTCCAGGCGGTGCCGGCGATGTCCAGGTGGACCCAGGGCTTGCCGTCGACGAACTCTTCCAGGAAGAGCCCGCCGATGATGCTGCCCGCCTCGCCGCGGGCCTTGCCGATGTTCTGCAGGTCGGCGATGGAGCTCTTGATGCCTTCCTTGTAATCCCTCGGCAGCGGCAGTTCGCAGAGCTCCTCCTGCGCGCGGCCCGCAGACGCGGTCAGCTGCCGGAGCAGGGGCTTGTTGTTGGTCATGGCTCCGGTCACCTTGGAGCCCAGGGCGATGATGACGGCGCCGGTCAAGGTGGCTAGGTCGATGACGCCGTCAAGCTCTTGTTTGCCCGCGTAGACCAAGGCGTCGGCCAGGACCAGGCGGCCTTCGGCGTCGGTGTTAAGGATCTCGATGGTTTTCCCGTTCATCGCCTTGACGACGTCGCCGGGCTTGATCGCGTCGGGCCCGGGCATGTTATAGGTGATCGCGCAGAAGCCGTGGACCTCGACTTTCGGGGCCAGCCGGGCTAGGACCTTGAAGACGCCCAGCACGGAGGCGGCGCCCGCCATGTCCATCTTCATCGTCTCCATCGACGCCGGCGGCTTGAGGCTGAGGCCGCCCGAGTCGAAGGTGATGCCCTTGCCGACGAGGCCGACGCGCTTCTTGGCGCCTTTGGGCTTGTAGACCAGGTGCAGGAAGACGGGATCGACCGCGCTGCCGCGGGCGACGGCTAGATACGAGCCCATGCCGAGCTCGGCGGCTTCGTCCTTCAAGATGACCTTGACCTTGACGCCCGCCAGCGACTCGGCCAGCGCGGCCAGGCTCTGCGGCGTCTTATCGGAGGGGCCCCGGTTGACGAGGTCGCGCGTGAGCGCCACGGCCTCGCTGGCCAGGGCCGCGCGGGCCAAGGCCTTCTCGGCCGGCTTCTTCTCCAGCCCGGACTGCAGCGCGAGCTTGGCTTCCTTCAGCTTTGTCTCTTCGGGTTTGCGGTATTCGTCGAAACGGTAGGAGGCCAGCTGGAGGCCTTCCGCGGCGGCCTGGAGGTCGCCATCCGGCAGCACGGCGATGACGGGGTAGCGGTTTTTGGCGAAGTGGTAGAGCCCCCCCGCGGCCCGGCGCAGGGTCTCGGGGGTGTAGTCCTTCTTCTTGCCTAGGCCCACCACGACGTAGCGGCGCAGGATGCCCTTGTCGGAATAGGAGATGCCCGCGCATTCTCCGACGGCGCTCTTGAAAGGCTCGGCTTTGGCCGCCTCCAACACGCCCTTGCGCGCGGCGGGGCTCAGCGAACGGGCGCCCGCGATGCCGGCATCCTCGAAGGCGAACAGGCAGAGCGGCAGGTCGGCGAGGCCGGACAAGCTGGCGGTGGAGAGGGTGATCATCGGTTGGGGGCTCCTTTTTCGGGCGTAGCAGAGGATACAAAATATTCACAAAGTTGGGGTCAGGCCTTCAATTATTGCAATTGTTGCGATGACGGTAGCTAAGGATGGGGTTATCTTTGAGGCCGCTGCATCTGAATGCAGCGGCCCAATAATTGCAATAATTGAAGGCCTGACCCCGGCGCTAGAAGCGATAGGACAAGGACAGGCGGTGGGCGTCGCCGAGGAGGCCGTAAGGCGCCCAGGCGTAGTCGAAGGCGAAGCGCGACACCCCGATGCCGCCGCCGAAGGTAAGTCCCGTCAAGCCGGAGAGGTCGGCGGCGCTCGTGCGGCCGTCGTAGCCCAGCCGCAGCGCCCCGAAGACGTTGGCCTCCAAGGGGAGGCGGAACTCGGTGCCGAAGGCCGGGTAGAGGCCGTTGTCTTTAGGCGCCACCAGGTCGAGGTTGACCATCCAGCGTTTGGCCAGGCGCAGGCTCTGGCCGATGCTGACGGCCAGGGGCAAGGGATCGGCCTGGTCGACGAATTTCAACCGCCCGCCGATGTTCTGCACGGTGAACGCCGCCGCATAGGGGAGGTCGAAGACGTGCAGCTTCATGCGCGCGCCCAGGTCGACGGCGCCGGTCGACGCGCTGCCGCGTATGCGAGACGAGATGTATTTGAAGCTGGCCCCCAGGTCGAGAGATCGCGTCAAAGACGAGCCCCAGCCGGCCATGAACGCGAAGTCTTGCGGCGTGAAGGTCGTGCCCGTCACCGTGCCGGTGTTGTCGACCTCGGAGAGCTTCCCCGCGTTGAGGTAGAGCAGGCCCACGGCGAAAGCGCCCAATTGGTTGGTCCGAAGCTCGCGTTCGCGTTCCGAGCGGCCCAAGACCGACTTGACGGGCTGGCCGTAGGCGATGAAATCGTAGAAGACCGATTGATAGTAAGCGCCATGGCTGAGGGTGGCGTGCCGGACCTTGAGGGAAGCCAGGCCCGCGGGGTTCCAATAGACGGCGTTGGCGTCCTCGGCCGAGGCCCGCACGGCGTTGCCCATGCCGGCGGAGCGGGCGTCGGCGCCGAGCTTGAGGAATTGGCCCGATGAGGTGCCGGCGTCGCCTTTCGAGAAGGAGGCCAGGGCCCCGACGGGGGCCAAGCCCAGCGTCGCCGCCAGGAGCAGGCGCCTCATCGCTCGATGGCGAACTTGACCACGGCGGTCGCCCCATTGAGAGAGTTTTTGATGAAGGCGAAGTAGACGCCGCTGGCCGCGGTCTTTCCCGCGCGGTTGCGGCCGTCCCAGGCGAGCCGTCCGTTCTGCAGGCCGGAGAACGAGAGCTCATCGACTTTCTCGCCGGAAAGGTTGAAGATGCGGATCGTGCCGTCGACGGGCAGCCGGTCGAAGGTCAGCTGCGCGGCGTGGAAGGCTCCCGAGCCCGGACCCGTCCGCCAGGGGATCGGGAAGACGCGCACGGCGTTGAGGGTCTGCCCGATGGCGGTGGCGCCGAATAAAGCGAAGACCGAGAAGTGGGGAGTCTGCCCCGACACCTTGCGCGCGGCGGTGTCGACCGTGGTGGGGAGGGCCTCCCATTTCGAGACGGCCGTGTTGAGCGTGTACATCCGCAGCGAGGACAGCGAGACCTCGGGGGTCAGTCCGTCGATGAGGCCGTCGCCGTTGACGTCGGTGACCGGCATCGTCAGCGTCGCCGACGAACCCAGGTTGGTGGTGAAGGGCTGTCCGCCGACCGTCGGCACGATCTCCACCAGCGTGCCGGGGATGATCAGCTGCCCCGTCGGCGAATTGAGCAGGCCGTCGCTGAGCAGGCTGAAGCTGATGCGGATGGGGTTGTTGAGAGGGTCGGAGGAGGCATAGAAGACGGCGGGCCCGCCGAAGGCGTTGGGCGGCACCGTCAGCGCGATCTTGTCATTGGGCGCCGGCAGCGAGATCTGGGTCGGATAGGAGCCCAGGAAATCCGCCCGGACCTGGGCGGCCGAGTAGGCGGTGTTGGAGAAGCGGACCTCGTCGAGCACGCCGTTATAGCCCAGGTCGTAGCTGCCGGCGGCGCTCTGCCGGCTGCCGATCGAAAGGGCATGCGCCCCGCCCAGCCGAGCCGCGCCGACGCCGGCCACGGCGGCCGAGAGCGCGCCGTTGACGTAGATGGCGCCCGTGCCGCCTCCCGCGCTGTCGTAGACGCCGGCCACGTGGTCCCATTGGCCGATGCGGATCGTGGAGGTGGCGATGGCGACGAAGCCCGGCTTGGGCATGAAGCGGTAGCGCTTCTGCCCCCCGGATTGGACGATGTCCAGCGCGAACTGCTCGGCGCCTCCGTCGCCCTGGGCCGCCAGCGGCGCCCCATCGGGCTGAGCGAGGGTGGCGGGCTTGGCCCAGGCCTCGATGGTCATAGAACCGGTGAAGTTGTAGGCCGCATTGGCCACCTTGATCACGCTGTCTGGGAAGCCGCTGAAGGAGACGGCGCTGCCCAGGCTGGGCGGCCCCGTCGTGTAGGTCGGAGTCGAGGTGCAGGCGTTGGTCAGGCAAGCCAGAGGGGCGGTGTTGCCGCGGCCGGAGGAGTCCGCGGCCGACACCCCGAGGCCTTCATCGAGGTGCCATAGCCCCACGAGGCTCAGCGGGCTGGCGTAGACGCTGGGCGGAGAGCTCGAGACGGTGATCAGCGCGTTGGCATTGGTCATCGTCGACGGGAAGTACGAGATCGCGCTGTTGACCTGCCCGCCGCTGATGGAACGGACCCGCGCGAAATAGGTCGTCGACGGGTAGAGGTCCCGTATGATCAGCGAGGTGGTGCCCACCGAGCGGGTGGCGATGACCACGGCGAATAGGGCGTCGGTGGCCACGTTGATCTCATAGAACGTGAAGGGGGCGTTGCCGTTGGGCGCCCAGCTGTAGTTGATGGTGCTGCTGCCGACGCCGAGCACCACGGGGATGACGGCGTTGGTCGAGTAGGTGAAGGTGAACACCGTGTTGGAGAGCTGGCCCAGGCCTTGACCGTTGATGGCCATGACCTGCAGGCCGTAGGGCGTGTTGGCGTTGAGGTTGCCCGAGGTGTAGGTCAAGAGCGGTCCCTGCTGGAGCAGGGGGCCGTTGGCCTCGTAGAGACGGTAGCCGGAGGCCCCGGTCACGGCCGACCAATCCCAGCGGATGGTCACCGAGCTCAGCGTGGTGCCTGAGAGCGCGGGCACTTCCGTCAAGGTCATGAAGGCGCCGGAGGCCGATGCCGTGAAGAGCGTGCCGTAGTTGTCGGAGTCGCGGCCGTTGATGGCCCTGACGCGGAAGTAGTAGGTCGTCCCGGCGCTCAAGCCGCTGATGGTGGCCGTCGAGCCGGTGCGGTTGGCGCTGACCGGGTAAGGCAGCGATTGCGTGGCGAAGTTGTCGAGGGAAAGCGCGATCTCGTAGCGGGTGTAGGCCGGGTTGCCGGCCCCGACCCAGTTGAGCTGCATCGAGGTCTGCAGGACGCTGGAGGCGGTGACGTTGGCGGGCGGATTGGCCTGGCTGTAGTTGGTCGAGGGCGTCGAGAGGAAGCCCCCCGCGGGCTGGAGCAGGTCGAAGCCCTGCACCCGCACCGAGGACAGCGTGTTGGCGCCCAGGGGGGTCTGCGTCCACGTTGGAGCCGAGTTGGCTCCGAGGGTGACCAGCAGCGCTCCGCTTTGGGCGTCGGTGACGTTGTAGCCGTAGGTGGGGCATAGGAAGGGCGGCGCCGTCCAGTCCCACCGTATCGTCGACGGCGACAGCGGGGTGCCGGCCAAGCCCAGCGGCGCGGGGATCTGCAGCGGGGCGGTGACGCCGGTGGCGGTCGTGGAATCGAGGCTGTAGCGGATGTCCGGGTTGGCGGCGTTGGCGCCGGAGTCGAAAGCGCGGACCATCGAACGATAGGTGAAACCCGGCGTCAGGCCGCTCTCCAGATAGCTGGTGTAGGGGCCCGTCGAGTCGCTGACGGCCGCGCCGTCGTCGCGGGTCATGAAATACTGCGGGACGTTGCCGCTGCCCATGATGACGGCGTCCCAGGACCAGGTGAGCTGGGTCTTGGGGCATAGACCGCCCCCCTCCGCCGGGAGGCCGACGAAGTTGTTCGGAGTCGCCGGCTGGGTGACCATGAAGACGGCGGGGTTGGCGCCGCTGCCGGCGGTCATGACGCCGTCTAAATTGATGGCCCGCGACTGGAAGTAGTATTTCGAGGATTTGTTCATGCCGGTGACCGACCGGTTGGCGCCGGTCAGGTCGCGGAACTGGAACGGCAGGAGCTGGGTGAAGAGCCCCGTGGGCCCGGTCGTCGAGCCTTCGATATCGATGGCCGTGTGCGCGGGATTTACCGGCGCGCCGCCCAGGCCGGTGCCGATGGTGGCGAAGGTGGGGCCGTCGATGCTGACCAGGGTGGGCTGGGACGGGATGTTGGCGTAGGTGGTGGCCGTGATCTTGTTGGTTTTTGGGGAAGGCCCGACGTTGCCGCCGGAGCCCGGGGCGTTGTCCTTGTAGGTGTTCTGGACCTCCATGCCGAAGCGGGCGTTGGGCGTCAGCGCCAGGTCGGTGTAGTAGCGGCTGCCGGTGCTGATCGTCGTCGACCAGTCGCGGACCATCGAGTAGGTGACGTTGGTGTTGTGGGAGAGCACGGCGCCGGCGTCGCAGTACCAGGACGGCGTGCGCCAGGAGGCGCTGGTCAGGCCGATGTTGGCCACGACCGGGTCGGGCGAGGCCGCCATGTTGGTCTGGTCGATGGTGGCCGCGAAGCTGGTGGTGGCGAAGGTCTCGTCGTTGCCGGAGGAGGCGAACTGGAAGCTGACGCTGCCGGCCGGGATCGTCCGGTCCGTGCCGAAGGTCCATTGCCAGTTGTTGGCGCCGATGCCCGGAGGAGCGGTGCAGTAGGCGCCGGAGAGCGTTCCATTCAGGGTGTCGTCGGCGTTGATCTTGTAGATCTGCCCTTTGGCATGGGTCTGGATCTCGCTCTTGGTCAGGGCGCGGCGGTAGACCCTAGGCGAGCTCATCAGGCCGTTGTTGCCGTGCTGGGTGCCCGGCCAGCCGCCGAAGTACATCGTCGAGGGAGCGCCGGCGAAGACGACCTGGGTGCCCACGGCGCTGCCGTTGCTTTGGGCGCCGTCGATGAAGATGTTTTTGGTCGCTCCGGCCAGGACGAAAGCCAGATGATGCCAAGCGCCGTTGCTGACCGCGATGGCCGAGGTCAGGTCATCGTTCCAGAAGCGCATGCTCGCCAGGCCGTCGTTCTGGATGCCGATATGCAGGCACTTGTTATCGGCTCCGACTTCGCAATCGACGAAGAGCGGTTGGAAGTTCGAGGCCGCCGCGTTGGGCCCCCGCCACTTGAACCAGGTCTCCAGCGTGAAGTCGGTGTTGTTGAGCGGGATGGCGGTGGCCGACTGGCCGATGACGGCCGAGGCGCTGACCGGAAAGTTGATGTTGTCGATGCCGACGCCCTCGCCGTCGGAGCCGCTGAAAGTGTCCGTATAGCACCATTTGAAGACATGGTTGCCGGCGGCGACGGCGAAGGAGGCGTTCGTATAGCCTTGGACGTTGCAATAGGACGCCCCGCCGGCGCCGTCGATCGTGAAGGCCAGGCTATCGCCGCCAACGCCGCAGTCCGTGAGGGTCTGGAAATGATCGAAGGTGATGTTGCCCGCGACGCCGTTGCGCGTGACCTCGATGCAACCCGTTCCGGGGGCCGCCAGATTCGGGCTTATGGCTCCGCTGCCGCCGCCGTTGCCGCCGCCTATAGTCCAAGCCGAGCCGGTGAACACCCAGGGGAAAGCCGAGAAGTTGCCCGTCTCGAAACTCTCGACGTTGCCGCTTCCGCCGTTGGGCGCCCAGGACTGGGTGATGTTGCGCAAAGGCGGCGGGTCGGCGACGTAGAAGGCCGCGCCGGTGAAGGACATGTCGTTGGCCGCCGCCGAGGAGTCGGTGCCGCTGCCGTTGAGCTTCCAAAGGCCCTGGATGGCCGTCTTATTGCCGCTGGGCTCGGGGTAGCTGGCGCAGGTGCCGTTGAGGCCGGTCGGGGCGCCCGCGGGCGTCTTCGTCGTCAGCATGACCGTGAAGCCGGGCCGCGTCGTGAAGATGGTGCTGCCCGTGCCCTGCTGGGTGACCGAGCCGCCGCCGGCGGCTAGGCAGGGGTCGATCAGGAAGTTCTGATAGATCGGCGTGTCGGCGGAGGCCGTTCGGCTGAGCGCCAGGGTGAGCAACGCCCACAGCAGGGCTGCGCGCCCCCCTTTCCTGCCGTGCCGGCTTGAGGTATTGGCTGAATAAAACAAGCGGATTCCTATGAGGAAGGGTAGACGCGCCGTGTTAAGTAATTATTACGCTGGACGAGCCTCTTTCAGGAGAAACTCCAGGGCTTGGGCCCGATCGGAGATCCGGCCTTCCGCTTGGGCTTCGCGGACCCGGTCCAGGAGCTCTCCGACCTGGGGGCCGGGGCCGATGCCCAGGAGCTTCATGACGTCCCTCCCGTCGATGACGGCGTCCGGCACGGCCTTCTTCTCCTCGTCGAAGCAACGATCGAGCAGCAGCGCGATGGTCTGCAGGTGGTGGATGGTCTTGCGGGCGTCGGCAGGCCTGACCTTGGAGATCCCGGCCGAAGGATCGACGGCGATGGGCAAGAGGCGCAGGACTTGCTCCTCTTTGAGATAGCTGGCATGGTCGGCCCAGCAGACCAGCAGCAGGGAGACCGCGTCCTCGCCCAGGTCGCGGAAGAATCGGTAGACGGCTTTATCGGTGATGGCGGGCCCCCCCGCCAGGTTGCCGGGCCGAAGGTGGTTGGCCACGACGCAGGAGACGGCGGCGACGTGGTCCGAGGAGAAGCGCAGGCGCTTGAGGATGGCCTCGGCGCGCTTGGCGCCTTTGGTGTCGTGGCCGAAGAAGCGCAGGCGGCCGTCCACCTGGCGGGCGGTCTCGGGCTTCGATACGTCGTGGAGCAGGGCGGCCAGGATCAGCACGGCCTTGTAGGGGTTGCCTTCGCTGGAGCGTCCGGCGAGGTGCGCCTCCAGGCGCGCGGCATGTCTGGGAAAGACCTTGTGCAGATTGTGCATCAGGAAGTCGGCGCGCTCCGCGGTGTCTAGGACATGCGTCAAGACCCCGCCCGGGCCGTAGTAGACCAGCGCGCACTGGCGTGAGGGCTCCAACTCCTCGAACAGGCAGGTGAGGAGCTCCGCCTCGTCCATCAGGCGCAGCCATTTCGCGCAGCCCGGCTGCTCGAGCAGCGCCATGAGCTCGCTGCGCAGGCGCTCGCCGGCCGGCTTGCGCACTCCCTGGCGCTGCCGGGTGATGAGGGTCAGCGTGTTTTTCTCGATGGAGAAGCCCAGCTGGGCGGCGATGCGGAAGGCGCGCAGCAGCCGCAGCGGGTCGTCCTTGAAAAGGCTCTCCGACTCGGCGCGCAGCTGTTTCTTGGAGAGATCGGCCAGGCCCCCGCGCGGGTCGATGATGGCGGCCTTGTCCGCCGCCCCGGCCAGCGGCAGGGCCAAGGCGTTGACCGTGAAGTCGCGGCGAGCCAGGTCTTCCTCGATCGTCTTGCCCTGGATCCTCGCCACGTCGATCTGGCGGATGGTCTTGTGCTTGCCGGGCAGGACGAGGCGGTAGACGCCGTTGTCCTCATCGAGCGGCACCAGCGTCGCCTTGAAGGCTCCGGCCAGGCGCTCGGCCGCCGGGCGGGCGTCGAAGACGGCCAAGTCCAGGTCGAAGGACGGCCGCCCGAGCAGCGCGTCGCGGACCGCGCCTCCGACGAGATAGGCCGGGGCGGGCAGCAGCGCCGCGGCTTCCTTCAGGAGGCTGGAAGCCTCGGGGTCCAGGCGCAGCGGCGCGGCCACGTTAGGAGGCCCCGGCGGTGCCTTGGGCGGCGCGCTTTTGCAGTTCCTGCTGGCGCAGGGCGCGCTTGAGGACCTTCTGCAGGGCGTTCTTGGGCAGGGCGTCGACGATCTCGAGGTCGCGGGGGCGCTTGTAGGCGTCGAATTTCTCGCGGCAGAACTTCATGAGGGCGGCTTTATCGGCCTGCGCGCCCGCGCGCAGGACGATAAAGGCCTTGATCGTCTCGTCGCCGTGTTCGTCGGGGATGCCGATGATGGCGGCTTCGTCGATCTCGGGATGCTCGAGGAGAGAGGCTTCCACCTGCGCCGAGAAGACCTTGAGGCCCTTGATGATGATCATGTCCTTCTTGCGGTCGCGGATGAACAGGAAGCCTTCGGGATCGAGGGCGCCGATATCGCCGGTCTTGAACCAGCCGTCGGCGGTGAAGGCCTCGCGGGTCGCGTCCGGCAGATTGTAGTAGCCCTTCATCACGCAGTCGCCGCGCACGCAGATCTCTCCCTCGGCCCCGATGGGCAGCGGGGCTTCCTTATCATCGACGATCCTGATCTCGACGCCGTCGATGGCCTTGCCCACGCTTCCCGGCCGGCGCAGGTGGACGGCGTTGATGGTCGCCACCGGCGAGGTCTCGGTCAGGCCGTAGCCTTCGAGGATGGGTATCTTGAACTTGGATTCGAAGTCCTGCTGGACGGAGGGGCTCAGCGGCGCGGCCCCGGAGATCGCGAGCCGGACCTTGCGGAAGAACCACCAGCGCAGGACCAGGCCGGGCAGCCCTACGGTCTGCTTGGCCAGCACGGAGTAGACTTGGGGCACGGCGGAGAACAGGGTCACGCCGTGCTTGCCCATGAGCTTGAGCCAGGGCTTGGCGGGCGCGATGGCCGGCGAGATGACGAGCTTGCAGCGCAGGCGCAGGCTGATGAGGACGTTGCCGGTCCAGGCGAAGCTGTGGAACATGGGCAGGATGCAGAGGCCGACGTCGGAGGTCTTGAGCCCCATGCGGGCCAGCGCGCTGTCGCAGTTGGTGACGAAGTTGCGGTGGGTGAGCATGACGCCCTTGGGGTTGCCGGTCGTGCCGGAGGTGTAGAGGATGGTGGCGACGTCGGTTTCTGCGACCACGATGGCAGGAAGGGCGGAGACGTCTGCGGTGACGGCTTCCAGCGGTTCTTCCTTGTCCTGGCACTCGGAGACGGTTGCGTCGCTGACCCAAAGGCGGGTCAGCGACGGGGTCTTCGCGGCGGCGCCGCGAAGACCTTTTAAAAACTCTTTTTGCGTGACGATCCCGACGGCTTTGCAGTCGTTGAGCATATAAGCGAGCTCATCGGACTTCTGCACCATGAAGTTGATCGGCACGGCCACGGCGCCCAGGCGGTTCAAGGCGAAATAGGCGATGACGAACCTCGGGCTGTTGCGGTGGACGATGGCGACGCAGTCGTCCTTCTTGATGCCTTGTCCGGCGAACCCCGCGGCCATCTTGAGCACGGCCTGCTTGAGCTCCCCGAACGTGATCTCTTCATCGACGGTGACCAGGGCCGGCCAGCCGCCGGCTTCCGCGGCCGCCTCGTCGAGCATGTCGTTCAAGGTCTTCATGACCGCGTATTATATCACTCCTTTCGCCGCTTAGGCAGGGAACTTTTTTAGGGGGTCAGTCGTATTATGTAGGGGGCCGTCTGGATCCTTGGTAGTTGCGGCGCCGCAAGTCGAGTGTGAAAAGCGATGGAATTTAAAGAGATTTCAAAGAACGAGGCGACGGCTTGGCGTGAAGAAGCGATTATGGATCTATCGCGCCTCACGGACCAGGCATTGACCGCCATGTTGAGCGAAGCCGCTGGAGACGAGCGACGTTCGCTAGTCCTGTTGCTGGTGACTTTGATGGAATTCGACAAACGTCGGCTTGCAGAGGGTACTTCACACGGGTCGTTGTTCCGATATTGCACCCGAGTCCTGAAATATTCGGAAGACGCCGCCTACAAGCGGATTCAGGCTGCGCGAAAGGCTAAGGCCTTCCCTTCGATCATACGGAGGTTGGCTCTCGGCGAGCTTTCCCTATCTTCATTGAACGTTCTGGCACCGCACTTGACGTCGGAGAACCATCGCCGGCTGCTCGATCAGACGCGCGGCAAGCCGATACGGGAGATCGAAAAGTTTGTCGCCTGTCTCTCCCCCCGACCTGCGCCGTGCGAAGTCGTCCGTCACCGACCGTCACCGCCGGCGCCATTCGAGCCGCCTGAATCACGTCATGACACTTCTGATCAGGCTGCACCCTCGGCCCCCTCGGTTCTTCTCCCTTCGTGTCCTCTTCCGCCACCACGCGCCAAGATCCAACATTTAGCGCCTGACTGCATTCGTTTTGCTTTCAATGGAAGCGACGGCTTTCTTGGAAAGGTTGACCGCTGCAGGGACCTGCTGCGTCACAAATACCCGCAGGGGAAGCTCGAGGATATCTTCGATGAAGCCGTCGAGGCGCTGCTCGACGCCCGGGATCCCGACCGTCGCAAGCAGCCGCGGCGCCGGGAGGCTGACCCGAAGGCCCGCCGGATCCCAGCTTGGGTCAGGGACGCGGTCTGGAAGCGGGACGGCGGCTGCTGCTCGTTCGTCGACGACCAGGGGTTAAGATGCGGAGGGCGGGATTTTCTGGAGTACGATCACGTCGTGCCGTGGGCGCGAGGCGGGCCATCTGACGATCCGGGCAACATCCGGGTCCTTTGTCGGTCGCATAACCAGCATGAGGCGCGCAGGATCTTCGGTCCGGCGGGTTAGACTACTTCTGCCTTGGGTCCAAGATATCGCGCGTGGCGTCGCCCAGGAGGTTCCAGCCCAGGACGAACAGGAAGATGGTGACGCCGGGGATGAAGACGGTGTGCCAGTAGGCGAAGGGGTCGCCGGAGCTGCCTAGGATCCAGTTGCGCGACAGGGAGATGAGCTGGCCCCAGTCGGCGTAGCCGGCGGGAGCGCCCAGGCCGAGGAAGCTCAAGGCGGCGGCCGTGATGACGATGCGCCCCATCGACAGGGAGGCCACCACCAGCAGCGGGTAGATGGCGTTGGGGATGATATGACGGAACAAGATCCTGGCGTCCGACGCGCCCAAGGCCCGCGCCGCCGAGACGAAGTCGCGCTCCTTGATCGACAGCACGTCGCCTCTTAGCAGCCTGGCATACGAGGGCCAAGACACCGCCGCCACCGAGAGCATCACGTTGTTGATGCTGGGCCGCGTGATCGAGACGATCACGACCGCCAGCACCAGGTCGGGGAAGGCCAGTATGATGTCGGTGAAGCGCATGATCACCTCGTCGACCCAGCCCCCGTAGAAGCCGGCCGCTCCGCCTAGGATGATGCCTATGATCAGCGAGCTCACCACGACGATCAAGGCGACCCGGAAGGCCGTCCGGGTGCCCCAGACCATGCCGTAGTAGAGGTCGTACTGCTGCTCCGTCGTGCCGAACCAGTGGCGGTGGTGGTCCTCGCTGTGCTTCCAGTTGGGGAGGACCGGGTCGGGGCTGTAGCCGTCCTGCGGGATGATGTAGGCGTCGCGGCCCTGCGGCGGAGCCAGCACGGGGGCGAGGGTGGCGACGAGCAGGAAGAAGCCGATGAGGCCGAAGCCGAGCAGCGACGCTGGCCGGCCCTTCAACATCTTCCAAGCGGCTTTCATGTCAGCCTATCCTGATGCGCGGATCGACCACGGCGTAGAGGATGTCGGAGACCAGGTTGGACAGGACGAACAATCCGGCGGCGAGCAAGGTCGAGCCCAGCACTCCCGGGATGTCGAGCTGTTGCGCCGCGACCACGCCCCAGCGGCCTATGCCCGGGAAATCAAAAACGGTCTCGGTGATGACCACTCCTCCCAAGAGCTGGATGAAGAGCAGCGAAGACAGCGTCACCACCGGGATCAGCGCGTTCTTCAGCGCATGCTTGCGGACGATGAAGCTGCCCGGCAGCCCCTTGGCGCGCGCCGTGCGGATGTAGTCCTTGCCCAGCTCCTCCAGCATCGACGAGCGCGTGATGCGCAAGAGCAGCGCCAGGTCGATGTAGACGAGGGTCAGCCCGGGCAATATCAGATGCTTCAGCACGTCCACGAAGGCGGACCACTGCCCGTTGAGCAGCGTGTCGACGGTCAGCATCCCGGTGTAGTGGTTGAAAGCGTCCGAGTGGATCAGCAGGTCCACGTCGAGCGAGTAGCGCCCGGGAGGCAGCCACTGGAGGCGCCCGTAGAAGACCATCAGCAGCAGCAGGCCCAGGACGAAGCTGGGCAGGGAGTATCCCGTGATGGCGACGAACCGCGTCAGCTGGTCGAGCCATTTGTCCTTGTAGACGGCCGAGAGCGTGCCGAAATAGACGCCGATGAGCAGGATCGGGAAGAACGACACCAGCGTCAGCTCGAAGGTGGCGGGCATGAAGGCTCGGACCGCGTCTGCCACCGGCATCTTGGCCGTCTCGCTGTAGCCCAGGTCCCCGTGGACCACCTGCTTGAGCCAGATGCCGTACTGCACGGGCATCGGCTTGCGCAGCCCGTACTTCTCGATGATCGACTCCAAGGCGGATAGCTGGCGCGGGTCCTTGATATAGAGGGACGCTCGCATCTCCGGCGACAGGAATTGGAGGATCATGAACAGGAGCGCGGTGACGCCCAGCATGACGACCGGCAGGAACAAGAGGCGCTTGAGGATGAACTTGAGCACTAGCGCCCCTTGGGCTTGGCCGGCTCGCCCTTCCACATCGGATAATAGTCGCTGGCGTAGGGAGAGTCGGCGAAGATCGGGTTGTGGACCCAGCCCTGGACCCAGTCGCGCTGGGTGCGGTAGCGCACCGTGTCGAGGATGACGAGGTGCGGCACGTCCTCGTACTCGATCTCCTGGAGCCTGACGTAGAGGGCCTTGCGCTTGGCGGCGTCGGTCTCGGTCATGGCCAGGTCGATGAGCTTGTCCGCCTCGGCGTTCTTGTAGTGCTGCGTCGTCGGGTAATCCCCCCGGGAGTGCAGCAGCGGGAAGGCGAAGGTATGGGCGTCCGGGAAGTCCGCCCCCCACCCCATCACGAAGATCGGCAGCTTGGAGGATCGGTAATTATCGAGGAAGGTCGGCCACTCCACCGGCCGCACGTCGATCTTGAACTTGGGGTTGAGGCTCTCCACCGAGCGCTTGATGATCTGGCAGATCGTCTCGCGCGGGATGTTGCCGGAGTTGTGCGTCAGGGTGAAGGTGAAGCCCTTCTCCCAAACCTTGCCGCCGTAAGCCTTCTGGAAGTATTCCTTGGCCTTGGCCAGGTCCAGCGTGTAGGTCTTCTGCTTCGGGTTGTGGCCGGCCAGGACCTTCGGGATGGCTCCGGTGGCTTGCGTGCCCTTCCCGCGGTAGACGTCCTTGATGATGCCTTTATAGTCGAAGGCGTAGGCGAAGGCCTTGCGGATGTCTTTATCGGAGAAGAAGTCCGGCGGGATGCCTTCTCCGTCGAGCTTGCCGGAGCCGATGAAGGTGTTGGCCGTCGGGTTGACTTGGAAGGTGAAGAAGGCCACGGGGTTCATCTCGATCATCGGCAGGTCGCTGATGATCTTGACGCCCGGGATGGTCTGCAGCTGGTTGTAGTGCGGCCAATCGGCGTAGATCTGGTCGGCGTCTCCCGCCTGGAGCATCAGCTTGCGCGTCTGGAACTCGTTGACGCCCTTGATGATGACTCGCTTGAGCTTGGCGGGGCCTCGCCAATAAGCGTCGTGGCGGGCCAGGACGACCTGCATGGTCTTCTGGTCCCAGCGTTCCACCTTGAACGGGCCGGCGCCGTTCTCCTTCAGGAAAAAAGGAGAGTTCTGCTTGCTGGGGTTGTTGAACTTGGCCCAGGTCGCTTCCGTGCCGTCCCAGTCGCCGTTCTTTGCGGCCCATTGGCGCGAGACCGTAGGCGCCCAGGTGGCGAGTATGCCCAGGAGCGGGGCGTAGGGCACCGGCAGCTTGAGGATCACGTCGTTGCCCTTGACCGAGACGGCTCTGGCCGCGTCCTTGAAGGCGTTAGGATTGAGGACGCCTTTCTCGTCGCGCGTCGAAGGATAGCCGAGCAGCGGCTGCATCAGCAGCGCCGACGGGCCGGCGTCCCGGTCGAAAAGAAGGAAGCGCATGATCGAGTAGCGCACGTCCTCCGGCGTCAGCAAGGTCCCGTCATGGAACTTGACGCCTTTGCGGATCGGGAACGTGTAGGTCTTGCCGTCGGGCGAGAGCAGGCCGTTGGCGCGGGTCGGCACTTTCTCCGCGACGCGCCCTTCCAGCTTCTCGGTGGAGGCGCCGACGAAGGCGACGAGGTATTCGTTGACGTTGAGCATGACGCCGTGGCTGGCGGAGTCGTAGGCCCAAGCGGGGTCCAGGCTGTCGAAGTCACCGATGGCCAGGTAGGTGAACGTGTCCGGGTTCTTGACCTGCGCCCGCGCCGGGCGCGGGATGACGGTCAAGGCCAGCCCAAGGGCAAGGGAGAGTCGCTTCATCATGTCATCCATGCGGCTTGGGCTTCTTCTCGGCGAGCAGTTTCTCGGCGCCTACGAGCAGCAGCAAGGCCGTAAGCACGCCGAAGGCGGCCACCGACGTCAGGCTGCTTTGCGCCAGCGCCCCGAAGGCGCCGCTGAAGTCCATGGCGGTCGACAGCGAAGGGCTCATGGTGACCAGCGCCACGATGATGCCGGCGATGGCGCCTCCGGCGATGTAGCCCGAGGAGAAAAGGACGCCCGGACTCATGTCCGACTCGGCCTCGGTCTTCTTCGTCCAGCGGTCGGCCAGCCAGCGCATCACGCCGCCGATGAAGATGGGCGTCGAGGACGACAGGGGAAGATAGACGCCGACTGCGAACGGGAGCGAAGGGACCTGGCAGAGCTCCAGGACGAGCGCGATGCCCACGCCCAAGAGGACCAGCCCCCAGGGCAGCTTGTTGGTCAGGATGCCGTCGATGATCAAGGACATCAGCCGCGCCTTCGGGGCGTTGTACTTGAGCACGCTGGAGCCGTCGAGGCGCTTGGTTTCCACTCCATTGATGCCGGGGTCCACGAGGTACTTGACCGCGCCGGCGTCCGAGACGAGATATTTGCCTTGGGGCAGGCCCGCGACCTCGCCTTCGCCGACATGCCAGACCTTGTAGACGGCCGCGTCGATCGCGGCGTCGGTCCCTTTGAGGCCTTCGCTGACCGTGAGGTCGGCCACCGGAGCCGTTATATTAGGGAAGTCGCGCTGGGCGTAGGTCGTGCTGGCGTTGTTGAGCAGCAGCAGCGTCAGCCCGATGACCAGCGCCGAGCTCAGCGCGCCCACGAGCAGGCCCAGCTGCTGATAGCGCGGCGTGGCGCCGACGAGGAAGCCCGTCTTGAGGTCCTGGGAGGTCGTGCCGCCGTTGGAGGCGGCGATGCAGACGATCGCCGCGATCGAGAGCGCGGTGAGGCGCGCCCCCTTGCCGACCCAGCCGCCCGTCGGGTCGAGCTTGCTGAGCAGGACGAAGATGAGGCAGGTCAGCAGCAGAGTGGCCACCGTCATGCCGGAGATCGGGTTGGAGGATGAGCCGATCTCGCCGGTCAGGCGCGAGGA
>CAZEAE010000005.1:0-168161 GCA_964510095.1 uncultured Elusimicrobia bacterium
CCCCGCGGGGCGGCCGGAGCCGTTGGGGGCAGGGTTTGTTCATGCTGCCGCCGGCATGCCGCGTTTCGGCGCGCCAGCGGTTGCGCGCGGCGCCAAACCGCGGGCGCCGGCGGAGTACCAAAACCCCGGGTAGATGGAGCCTGAGAGTCATTGACGCCCCGCGCGGCCCCTGTTACAATGATTGACCGATGGCCAACGTCTGCCTGATCACGCCGCCGTCCATCTTCCTGCTCGACGAGCGCGTCTTCATGACGCTCGGCATACTCAGGGTGGCCGCGGTCTTGGAAGCCGCCGGCCACCATGTCGAGATGCTGGACCTCTCGGGCATCGAGAACTACGAGGACGTCGTGCGCGAGCATGCCCTGGCCAGCAAGTCCGCGTTCTTCGGCATCACCTCGACGACGCCGCAGATGCCGGCCGCTTTCAAGATCACCCAAGCCATCCGGCAAGCCCGCCCCGACGCCAAGCTCCTCCTGGGCGGGCCGCACGTCACGCTCGTCAATGCCGCCTATAAAGGAGAGCTGGCGCGCAAAGCCCCGGGCCGCGCGGCCAAGGCTTTCCAAAAGCTCTCCGAGACCTACGACGTCCTGGTGGCCGGAGACGGCGAGCAGGCCGTCTTCGAGGCCTTGAAGCCCGGCGCCCCAAAGCTCATCGACGCCGACGACGCCAAGTCGCCGCTCTTCTTGTCCAACCAGGGCTTGGAGGAGCTCCCTTTCCCGGCCCGGCACCTGATCGACGTGGGCACCTACCGCTATTCCATCGACGGGGTGCCCGCCATCAGCCTGATCGCCCAGCTCGGCTGCCCCTTCGCCTGCGGCTTCTGCGGCGGGCGGGAATCTCCCATGCTGCGGCGCATCCGCACCCGCTCCTCCGAGAGCGTCGTGCGCGAGATCGTCGAGCTGCACCGGACCTACGGCAAGAACGGCTTCATGCTCTACGACGACGAGCTCAACGTCAACACGAAGATGGTCGAGCTGATGAACTTGATCGCCAAGGCCCAAAAGGAAGAGGGCGCCGAGTTCCGCCTCCGCGGCTTCATCAAGTCCCAGCTGTTCAACGACGCCCAGGCCGAGTCGATGGTGCGCGCCGGCTTCAAGTGGATCCTGACCGGCTTCGAGTCGGGGTCTCCGCGCATCCTCAAGAACATCAACAAGAAGTCCACCCGCGAAGAGAACACGCGCTGCGTCGAGATCGCGCGCCGGCACGGGCTGAAGGTCAAGGCCCTGATGTCCATCGGCCACCCCGGCGAGACGCGCGAGACCGTCATGGAGACGCGCCAGTGGCTGCTCGACGTCAAGCCCGACGAGTTCGACGTGACCATCATCACGACCTATCCCGGCACGCCCTACTACGACCGCGCCGTGCCTCACCCGACGGAGCGAGACGTCTGGGTCTACACCTTCCCCGAGAACGGCGACAAGCTCTACAGCTATGAGGTAGACTACACCCAGGTGGCGGACTACTACAAAGGCGATCCCGAGGGCGGCTATAAATCCTACGTCTACACCGACGCCTTGAGCGCGTCGGAGCTCGTCGTCTTGCGCGACGCCGTGGAACGCGACGTGCGCAAGATCCTCGACATCCCGTTCAACCCCGGCCGCCCGACCACGCGCTTCGAACACTCGATGGGCCAGAGCGGCTTGCCCGGCACCATCCTCAGAGCCTCGACCAAGGCCCCCGCATGAAGCTGCTGCTGGTGCCCGACCCGACGTCTCCCAACGGCGACGACGCTTTTTGCCGGGAGATCGCCAAGCGCAGCTCGGCCCGGGGCCACCAGGCGACGATCCAGGCCGTGCCCTCCGGCCCCGACCAGATATCGCTCTTGGCGCGGCTGTCCGCCACCGGCTTCGCCCTGTCGGCGGACGCGGTCCTCATCAACAGCCTGCAGCCCACGCCCTTCCTGGCGGCGAAAGCCGCCGGCAGGAAGACCGCCTTGCGGCTCATCGAGACCTACGCGGGGCTCTCGCCCGAAAGCTTGGCGGGCGTCCAGAAGATGGCGCTCTCCGCCGACCTCCTGCTGGTGCCCAGCCGCCATATGGCCGACCTCGTGCACTCCTGGGGCGCCAACGGCTCCGTGCACCATGTGCCCTACGCCTACGACCGCATCATGGCCCAGCAGATCGCGCTGGTGACCCTGCGCGCCTCGCGGCCCACGGGCTTCCAGATCATCGCCGCCGGACGCTTCACCGAGAGCAACCGGGCCGCCTACGAGACCCTGCTCTCCGCCGTGGCGCGCTTGCGCCTGGACTGCCACCTGAGCCTCATCGGAGACGGCCCGGCGCTGCCCGCCCTCAAGGCGCGAGTCCAGCTCCTGGTCGCCGGCGACCGCGTCTCCTTCCTGGGCCCCCTGCCTCACCCCAAGATCATGGAGTATTTCCGCGCCGCCAAGGCCTTCGTCGAACCCTACGGCCTGGACGGCTTCCCGACGCTGGCCCTGCACGCCCTCTCCGAGGGCTGCCCGGTCATAGCGCCCCGCGCCGGCGCCTGCGTCGAAGTCATCCGCGACGGCAAGAACGGCCTGCTCTTCTCTCCCGGCGACGTCCTGGGCCTGTCGGAAGCCATCGTCACCCTATACTCGGTCCGCGGCCTGGCGCTGACGCTCATCACCGAGGGCATCCGCACCGTCGAGGCCCATACCTGGGACGCCACGGTCGAAGCCGCCTTCTCGGCCTTGGAAAAGCTCCGATGATCTGCTCGTTGATGATCGACTGCGACGACGCGGCGGACTTCTCCGGCAACACGGGGGTGGCGCTGGGCCGGCCCTTTGCCGCCTACCCGCTGCTGGCCGCGCGCGCCTCCGGCATGATCACGCGCCACTACGTGGTCACGGAATCACCGCCGGTCAAGGGCGCGGCGCTCCAGTACGACGCGGCGATCATCGATCCGCCCAAGAGCTCCGCCGGCCTGCTCTCGCGCCCCGAGCAGCTCCTGCGCCACGGGGAGGCCCACGTCGCCGAAGAGCTCAAGAGCGACAAGGAGTCGCTCGAACTGCTCGTGCTGCTCTCCGCCCATGCCCCGGCCGTGACGCGGGACCTCATCGAAGCGGGCATCGAAGCCCTGCAAAACCGGCCGGAACTCGACTCCGCGGTCAGCGTCTCGCCCTACAACCGCTGGAACCCCTTCTTCGCTCGAAAAGAGACGCCCGAAGGCCTGCTGGCGCCCTACGTCTCGCAGGCCCAGGCCTCGCACGCAGACGCATGGTTCCCGGACTGGGGCGTGTGCATCCTGCGACCCCGCTGCCTGGCGGACGCCAAAGGCGACCGCCCCGCTCCTTGGATGGGAGAAAAGGTCCTGCCCCTCAAGCAATGGGGCGGTGGGCCCATCGACTACCTCTGGCAAGTCCCCAGCCTGGAATACTGGCTGAAGAAGAACGGCTTCACCGACCTCGCCGGCACCATGGAGCTTCAGCCCAAGCCCCAGCTGGCGCCGAAGACGGATCGCCGCTAGGACGCCGGCCGCCGTGAAGCCCCGCTTCCAAGTCTTCACCGGCCGGGCCGCCCTGGAAGAGGGTGCCGCCGGCCTCATCGCGGCCGCGCTGGCCGCCGCGCGCCGGACCCGGCCCGGACGGCCGTCCTTGGCGCTCTGCGGAGGCGCCTCTCCCCGCGGGCTCTACGAGCTGCTGGCTTCGCCCGCTTGGACGGCCGCCCTGCCTTGGAGCGAGCTCGAGGTCTTCTTCACCGACGAGCGCTGCGTGGGGCCGGAGCATCCGGACAGCAACTACGCCATGATCCAAGAGACTTTGTTGTCCAAAGTCCCGGTGCGGCCCGAGTCCATCCACCGCATCTTGGGCGAGCTGCCGGCCGAGGAAGCCGCGGGGCGCTATGAGACGGAGCTGCGCTCGGCCGGCGGCTGCGAGGTCGCCCTGCTCGGCGCCGGAGCCGATGGACACACCGCCTCGCTCTTCCCCGGGTCTTCGCTCCTAGAGGAGCGACAGCGCTGGGCGGCGGCGACTCTCACCCCGCTCGGGCCTCGGGTCACGATGACCTTGCCCTACCTCGACAGCTGTCGAAGCGTCTTTATCTACGCCCCCGGACCAGCCAAGGCCGACCTGGTGCGCCGAGTCCGGTCCCAGCCGGAAGGCTTGCTGCCGGTCCAACGCCTTTCGCCCGCCGAGCCGCCCCTGTGGCTGTTGGATGAAGACGCCGCCGAAGGGCTTTCGGTGGACAGTCTCGGAGCAAATCCGCTATGATGTTCGGATATTGAACACGGTGTCCAAGGAAGCCTCCTGCCGCCTCTGCGGCCATGACAAGGCCGAGATCCTGCAGAGCGGGGTGCGCCAGGGCCCGACGGTCAAGGTCCTGAGATGCCGGAGCTGCGGCCTGGTCCGGCTCGACCCCATCCCCTCCGAGGCGGAGCTCGACCGCTTCTACCGCGACGTCTACCGCACGGAATACGACCCAGGCGTCGGCGCCGAGGAAAACCACAAGAACCACCTTTCCGAAGCACGAAGCCGGGTCGCACGGCTCGAGCCCCTGCTCGGCAGATCCAAAACGGTCCTCGAGATCGGCTCGGGCGCCTGCGCCTTCCTGACCGCCGTCGGGCCGCTCGTCAAGGAAGCCTGCGGCATCGAGCCCACCGATGAGTACCGTGCTTGGGCGGCGAAGCAGGGCCTGCAAGTCTTCCCCAAGCTCGCCGACGTCGACGGCCGCCGTTTCGACCTCATCGCGCTGTTCCACGTGCTCGAGCACGTCCGGGAACCGCTCGGCTTCCTCAAATCCCTGCTCGCCCGCCTCAACCCCGGAGGCCGCCTCATCATCGAGGTGCCCAACGTCGACGATGCGCTGATTTCGCTCTACCAGGTCCCCGCCTACGCCCCGTTCTACTACCAGAGCGCGCATCTTTGGTATTTCTCGGCGGCCACGCTCGAGCGCGCCGTGACGGCCGCGGGAGCGAAGGCCCGGATCACCGGGATCCAACGCTATGACCTCTCCAACCACATGCGCTGGATGCTGACCGGCAAGCCCGGCGGACTAGGCTTCTACGCGAAAGCCTTCCCTCCCAGCCTCGAGGAAGGCTATGCCCGCGCCCTCATCGACGCCGGATCCTCCGACACGCTCTGGGCCGTCGTCGAACCCTGATGAGGCGCGATCGTCGACGGCGCTGGACACCTTGATCCAAAGCAAGTACAATGTTCACATATTGAACAAAGTCGCATAAATCCCCGGCCGGAGGCGCATCCATGACCCCTAAGAACGGCATCTCAGCAGCGACCGCATCCAAACCTGAAAACGGGGTCGGCGCGCCGATCTGCAGCAGCGTGTTCATCCTCGCGGAGATCGGCATCAACCACAACGGAAGCCTCGAAACGGCCAAGAAGCTCATCGACCTGGCCAAGGACTCCGGCTGCGACGCCGTCAAGTTCCAGAAGCGCACGCTCGACCTGGTTTACACCAAGGAAGTGCTCGACAGCCCACGCGAGAGCCCCTGGGGCAAGACGACCCGCGCCCAGAAGGCGGGTCTCGAGTTCGGCCAGAAGGAGTATGAAGAGATCGACCGCTACTGCCAGCAGGTCGGCATCAAGTGGTCGGCCTCGGCCTGGGACGTCGAAAGCCAGAAGTTCCTGCGCCAGTTCGACCTGGCCTTCAACAAGATCGCCTCGCCGATGCTGACCCACAAGCCCCTGCTCGAGGCCGTGGCCGAGGAAGGCCGCCACACCTACATCTCGACGGGGATGAGCGACTTCGCCCAGATCGACACGGCCGTCGACATCTTCAAGAAGGCCAAGTGCCCCTACACGCTGATGCACTGCCTCTCGGTCTACCCCGCCGAAGACACCGAGCTCAACCTGCTGCTGATCCCCGAGCTGCGCAAGCGCTACGGCTGCCCCATCGGCTACTCCGGCCATGAGGTCGGCGTCCTTCCTCCGGTCGTGGCCGTCATGCTGGGCGCAGTCGCCGTCGAGCGCCACATCACCCTCAACCGCTCGATGTACGGCTCGGATCAATCCGCGTCCCTCGAGCCCCGCGGCTTGGAGGTCATGGTGCGCGACATCCGCTCCCTGACCGGGATGCTGGGCGACGGCGTCAAGCGCGTCTCCTCCGTGGAGACGGCCAACGCCAAGAAGCTGCGCTACTACTGGCAGCCGCAGACGCCGTGAGCGCGCCCAAGAACTACTGCTTCGACATCGACGGGACGCTCTGCACCAACACCGAAGGGGCCTACGAGCGCGCCGAGCCCTTCGCCGACGTCATCGCCAAGGTCAACGCCTTGCATGACCAAGGCTGCCGGATCCAGCTCTACACGGCGCGGGGCTCGACGACGGGCATCGATTGGCGCAAGGTGACCGAAGGGCAGCTCAAAGACTGGGGCGTGAGCTATCACGTCCTGCACTTCGGCAAGCCCAGCGCCGACATCTACGTCGACGATAAGGCGATCAACATCAAGGACTGGAGATGACCATGGCCCCTCACAGACGCGTCGTCTATCTCAACGGGACCTTCGTGGACGAGACGGAGGCCAAGATCTCGATCTACGACTCCGCGCTGATGTTCGGCGACATGGTGTTCGAGATGACGCGGTCCTTCAAGAAGAAGCAGTTCAAGCTCAAGGAGCACCTCGACCGCCTCTACGCCTCGATCCGGTTCGTCCATATCCCCCTGAAGATGACCCAGGCCCAGATGGAGCGGGCCTGCCTGGAGGTCATCGCGAAGAACGAGCGGGCCTTCGACGCCGACGACGAGCATCGCCTGATGATCAACGTCAGCCGCGGCCCGCTGGGCATCTATCAGCCCATCTTCGGCAAGGCCGAGCCCACGGTCGTCATCGCGGACTTCCCGCTGCGCTGGACCGTCGCCGGGATGGGCAAGCTCTTCGACGAGGGCATCAACGCCGTGGTCACCTCCCAGCGGGCCATCCCGGCGACGCTGCTCGATCCCAAGGTCAAGAGCCGCAGCCGCATCCATTATCAGATGGCCAACATCGAGGCCTCCAAGATGAAGGGCGAGAACAACTGGGCGCTGCTGCTCGACCCGGACGGCTTCGTGGCCGAAGGCACCGGCGACAACGTCTTCATCGTCAAAGACGGCGTCATCATCACCCCGGAGCCCCGGAACATCCTGCGCGGGGTCAGCCGCGCCTACATCTTCGAGCTGGCCGAGAGCTTGAAGCTGAAAGTCGTCGAGACCAACATCGACGTCTACGACGTCATGAACGCGGACGAGTGCTTCATGACCGGGACGCCGTTCTGCCTGCTGCCGGTGGCGCGCATCAACGGAGAACCCATCGGCCAAGACGTCATGGGGCCGGTGACGCGCCGGCTTCTGGACCGCTGGAGCCGCAACGTCGGGGTCGACATCCCCGCCCAGATCAAGGGCTGGAACGCCAGCCACCAGACGCTCTCCGGCGCCGCCACTCCCTACCAGTTCAAGAGGTAGCGTGAACCAGATCGGGGTGATGCAAGGGCGCTTGTCGCCCCCTTCGGAGGGAAGGATCCAAGCTTTCCCTAAGACTACCTGGGCGGATGAATTCGTCCTGGCGCGAGAGGCGGGCCTCGAGCTCATCGAATGGATCGTCGAGGCCGACGAGGTCGAGCGCAACCCGTTCCTGGCCGAGACCGACCGCGTGGCCGCCCTATGCCTCGAAACAGGCGTCGCCGTGCGCTCTCTCTGCGCCGACTACTTCATGGACAGGCCCCTGCTGCGCTGCTCCGCCGCCCAACGCGACGAACGCCTCGGCATGCTCGAGCGGATCATCGCGCTGCTGCCGCGCCTAGGCGTCCGGCATCTTACGATCCCCTTCGTCGACGCCTCCGCCATCCTCACCGAGGCGGAGCTCTCCGAGACCGCCGCCATGCTCAAGCCGTTCTTGCCCGCCCTGCAGCGCGCCGGCGCCGATCTGGCGCTGGAGACCTCCCTGGACCCCCGCGGGTTCCGCCGGCTGCTCGACCTGCTGGATCACCCCTGCGCGCGCGTCAATTACGACATCGGCAACAGCGCCTCGCTGGGCTACGCTCCCGCGGAGGAGTTCGCCGCCTATGGCGCGCAGGTCGCCACCGTCCACGTCAAGGACCGCCTCCGCGGCGGGACCACCGTCCCGCTCGGGAAAGGCGACGCGGACTTCCCGGCCGTCTTCTCGGCGCTCGCACGCCTGGACTACGCGGGCCCGTTCATCCTCCAGGCGGCGCGTCAGATCCCCGGCGAGGAGGCCGCCGCCGTCAAAAGCTACGCCGCCATGATCCGCGGCTGGCATGGAGCCCACTTCGCCCATGGACCTGCGTCTAGCCGGTAAAACGGCGCTGGTCACCGGGTCCAGCCGGGGCATCGGCCGCGCCGTCGCGCTGCGCCTGGCCCAGGAAGGCGCGCGCGTGCTGGTCACCGGCCGTAATGCCGCCGACGTCGAGCGCGCGGTCTCCGACATCTCGGCCGCCGCCGGGGCAGGCCGCGCGCGCGGCTTTCGAGGCGATCTCGCCCGCCTGCCGGCCGCCAAAGCCGCCGCCGCCGCCGCCGTCTCCGCTTGGGGCCGCCTGGACATCCTGGTCGCCAACATCGGCTCCGGCCGAGGCGTCGCCGGCCTGGCCGGCGATGAAGCGCAGTGGCGCCGCCTCATCGACCAGAATCTCATGGCCTCCGTGCGCGCCAGCCAAGCCGTCATCCCCCGGATGAAGGCCGCGCGCCATGGCAGCATCGTCTTCATCGGCTCGATCGCCGGGCTCATGCCGCTGGGAGCGCCCTTGGCCTACGAAGCCGCCAAGGCGGCCCTAGGCGCGCTGTCTAGAGGCCTGGCGCGGGACCTGGCCGCAGACGGCATCCGGGTCAACACCGTCGCCCCGGGCAACATCCTCTTCCCCGGCGGCGTATGGGACCTCAAGCTGCGCAAGGATGCGCGCGCGGTCAAGGCCATGCTGGCGCGCCAGGTGCCCTTGCGGCGCTTCGGCACGCCCGAGGAGATCGCAGACGCCGTGGCCTTCGTGGCCTCGCCTGCGGCCTCGTTCATGACGGGAGCCTGCCTCGTCGTCGACGGCGGCCAAGCGAGGGCCCATGCCCGATAAGATCACGAAGCTGTTCCGACTGGATGGGAAGGTCGTCGTCATCACGGGAGGCGCCGGCCTGCTGGGCCGCCGCCACGGCGAAGCGGTGGCCGCAGCCGGCGGCATCGCCGTATTAGCCGACCTCAACGAGGACGCCGCCCATGCCTCCGCCGCCGGACTGGCCAAACGCTACGGCCGGCGCGTGGTCGGCCAAGCCTGCGACATCACCCTGGCCCCCAGCATCCGCCGCCTGCGCGACCGGCTGCTCGACCGCTACGGCCGCATCGACGTCCTGATCAACAACGCGGCCAACGACCCGAAAGTCGGCCCGGAGGCCGCTCCCGGCTGGGCCCGGTTCGAGGATTTCCCGCTGGAGGTCTGGCAGAAGGATATCGCCGTCGGGCTGACCGGCGCCATGCTCTGCTCCCAGGTCTTCGGCTCCCTGATGGCAAAACGCGGCGGCGGCGTCATCCTGAACATCTCATCGGACCTCGGGCTCATCGGCCCCGACCAGAGGATCTATCGCCGCAAAGGCCTGGCCGCGGACCGCCAGCCGGTCAAACCCGTCACCTATTCAGCGATCAAGTCCGGGCTCATCGGCCTGACGCGCTACTGCGCCACCTACTGGGCGCATCAAGGCGTGCGCGTCAACGCCCTCTGCCCCGGCGGCGTGGACGCCGGCCAGACGGAGGATTTCAAGAAGCGGCTGCACGCTCTCATCCCCCTGGGGCGCATGGCGCGCCCGGACGAATATCAGGGCGCGGTGCTGTTCTTGATCTCGGAAGCCTCATCTTATGTGACGGGCGCCGTCGTCTCCGCCGACGGCGGCCGCACCTGCTGGTAGGAGCCCCATGCCCGATAAAAAAGTCGTCGTCGTCATCCAGGCCCGGATGGGCTCCACGCGCCGTCCCGGGAAATCCATGGCCGATCTGGCCGGCAAACCCCTGCTGTGGCAATTCCTGCAGCGCGTCAAGCGGGCCAAGGAGCCCGACGAGCTCGTCTTAGCCACGACCGACAAGCCCCAGGACGACGTCTTAGCCGACCTGGCGCGCGGCTGCGGCGTGTCGGTCTTCCGCGGCTCGGAGAACGACCTCGTCGACCGCTACTACCAGGCCGCCAAAGCGCACGGCGCCCGGATCGTCGTGCGCATCTGCGCGGACAATCCCGTCGTCGAGCCCGAGGAGGTCGACCGCATCATCCGCTTCCACAAGGAAGGAGGCAGCGACTTCTCCTCGAACACCCACAACATCCTCGACAACCAGTATCCCGACGGCCTGGGCGCGGAGGTCTTCGACTTCGAGAAGCTCGAGGAGGTTTGGCGCGAAGCGACGAGCCCCGCCAACAGAGAGCACCCGCACAGCTGGTTCTACGAGCACCCCGAACGCTACCGCATCCGCACCGTGGCCTGCCCGCCCGAGTTCCGGCGGCCGGAGCTCAAGCTCGACGTCAATCTGCCCGAGGAGCTCGATCTACTGCGCGCCATCTACGAGTACTGCTATCCCCGCAACCCCGAGTTCCACATCACCGACATCATCCGCTGGTACGACACGGTGTACCTTCCGGGCCGAGGCGCCGCTAAGCCGCCAGCCCCCTGAGCAAGTCGGCCCAAGCGCCCGGCCAAGCGCCCTCCAGGCCGCAGTGGCGGGCCGCCCAACGGGCGCGCGCCCGGCGGACGACGGGCGACGCCCACCAAAGCATGGGGTCTGCGAGCAGCTCGCAGGCGCGCCGCGCGGCCGCTTCGGGCGACTCCAGATAGATCCCGGCCTCCTTCAAGACCGCCAAGTCCTCACTAGCCTGCGAACCCGCCTCGACCATGCGCGGCGGGCAGAACACCAGCGTCGGCACGTCGAAGGCCAGGGCCTCCACGAAAGACGTGGTCAGGCAGTCCATGACGACCAGCCGCGCCCCGTTGAAGCCGCTCTCGATGGGCCGCCCCTTGGGCTCATGGTCCATGCCGGGAAAGGCCCCCCTCAAACGCTCCGCCGTCTTCAACCCCCAATCCATCGGGTAGGAGCGCACGGTGACTGCCGCCGCGACGGCTGGCGGCAGCGCGCGCAGGAAGGAGACTTGGTCGTCGAGGTAGGTCTGGAGCTCGCCGCCGAAGGGCAGGTTCGAGAATTGATACGGATAGCGCGGGAAATTATTCCCGACGAAATAGAGACGCCGCGCGCCCTCGGGCGCGCGCCGCGCCCCCGCCGCCGCCAGCCGCTGCATGCGCGGCAAGGGCATGGGCCGCAGACGCCCTCCCGGCTCGCCCCAGCCGTAGGTCGCGTAGACATCGGCGCTGGCCGTCTCCAGGCCCTGCGTCGGCAGATGCCGGTAGAAGCCATAGCCGCCCCCGTGCTGGCAGCCGACGAGCCGGGTGCCTTCCTCCGAGAATTCAGCGCCTAGGAACTTGAGCGCCTCGTTGAAGACCCAGCCCGTCGAGGAGGCGATCACGCGGGGGGCCCTGCGCCACCCGCGCCGCGTCGCCTGGCGAGCCGCCTCGAAGCCTTCCACGTAGAGCCGGGGCAGGCTGACGGGCAGCAGCGCTCCGGCCGCATCCTCCAGCGCGGTGGCTCCGGCAAGCGCAAGCCCGAGCCGCCGGGCCGGGTCTACGGCGGGCGGCTCGGGGAGGCTCCCGACGAAGAGCAAGCCCCGCCCTCCCAGAGCGCGCAGCAGCGCGTACTGATCCTTGCGGTCGGGCAGCAGCTCCGAGATCAAGATCGGCGGCGCGGCCTTGCGGAACGCCCAGTCGAGCGGCCCCGACGTGCGCACCGGCGCCGGGCCCGCGGCTTCCTGCCCGCGCTCCAAGCGACGGCGCTCCAGGTCCGGACGCTCGCCTTCGAGCAGTTGGGTGACGAGCTGGAGGTTGTAGGCGTCGGAAAGCGACAGCCTCAGGAGATGCAGCGTGTCGCGCGGCACGACGTGATCGGCGCCGTCGAGCAGGACCGTGGAAAGCCCGGGGTGCGCGGCGAACGCCGCTTCCAGCCGCGCGCGTCGGTCGAGCAGCAGGTGCAGCCAGCGCAGCAGCCAAGGACCGATCAGGATCCTCCAATAGCGGACCGACCGATCGAGGCCGTGGAGGGCATTGAGCCGTTCGGCCAGCCTCGGCAGCAAGGACTCATAAGCCGCCTCGGCCTCTTGAAAACCGGCCGCCGCGCGGCCGGCGCCGGCCCAAGGGTCGGGAGCCAGCTGCGCATCCGAGGACGGCTCCGCGCCGACCTCGCACCAACGGCCGAGCAAGACCAGCGGGCGGTCGCTCGCCCAGAACCGCGCGAGGGCTGTCGTGGCGAGAAAAGGGCTAGCGGCCATCCCGCATCGGCTGCATGGCCCGCTCGTTAGCCGTGACCAGAGGCGGCGTCAGATCCGCGACGATCTTGCGCAGCGAGGCGGTCGCCTGTTCGGGAGCGCCGCCCTTGAGGCGGAGGGAGAGCCACCCGCTGACATCCTTCAAGAACTCGCGGAAAGGCCGATGGCGGATCTCATCCTGGAGCAGCCAAAAAGCGAGGATGAGCTTCCGGACAGGGTAGAAATAGGCCACGATGACGTCATAGCCCAGGTCGCGCGAAAGGTTGAAATACCCCCCTTTCGAGTAATCCTCGATGGCTTGGTCGGTGCGGGAAGCCGGCCCGGGTTCGACCTCCCGCTTGAAGAACCTCTCGCGCAGAAGCTTCGCGCAGAACGAGAAGAAGCCGGGCACCGGCACGCCGTTGTGGCGATAATAATGGCGCATGACCTCGAGCACGATCGTCCGCCGCCAGGAGCGGACCGTGAGGTAATCGAAATCGGTGAAATTGAGGGTCTTCGTGTCGTCCTGGGCGTTGATGTCGGAGATCGACAGCAGGTAGCGCTCTTCGTCGACGAGCGTCTTGCCGATGAGCCCCCGGAGCCGGGCGAACTCATAGACGGGGGTGCCGGGCAGGGCTTGGATGTAGTTGATGCTCATCAGCGACCGCGGCGGCTCGGGGATGTCCTGCGTGACGGTCTTGAGGAACTCCGTGGTCTCCGCGATCGTCTCCGGCGTCTCCCCGGGCATGGCGACGACCATCTGGAAGATCGTGAAGATGCCCGCCTCGCGCGTCCAGCGCGCGGCGTCGAGGTTGTTCTGGAGCGTGGCCTTCTTCTCCATGAACTCCAGCATCCGCGGGCTGCCGGTCTCCATCCCGTAATAGACGGCGACGCAGCCGGCGTCCTTCATCTGCGCCAAGAGGCCCGGGTCCACCGAACGCACGCGCACGCCGCCCACCTGCCAAAGCACGTCGAGCTCTTTGAGGGCCTCGACCAGCGCCGCCGTCTGCCGTCGGTCGGAGCCGAAGTTCTCATCGGAGAAAGTGATGAAGCCGACGTTATAGCGCTCCTGGAGCATCTTGATCTTGGCCGCGATCTGCTCGACGAGGACGGGGCGGTAGCCTTTGTCCCAGCGGTGGCAGAAGGTGCAGCGGGCCACGCAGCCCTTGGCCGTGACCAAGGTCGCCATCTTCTTGCCCTTGCGCTTGGCCTCATGCGTGCGGGGATCGAGGGCGAAATCGTGGCGCTCATGCGGCTCGCCGATGAAGTTCGAGATCTTGGAGTAGCGCTCCAGGATGGTGAAGTCGGGGTCGAAGACCTCGGCGGCGGGCAGCGGGAGTTCATAGCCGGTGAACGCCAGCTCGCCGTCGGGCCGCAGGAAAGAGAGGCCGCGCACCCCGGCAAGCGCCGCGTGATCGAGGCTTCCGGCGCCGGCCTCCAGGACCTTCATCAGGTTGACGCTGACCGTCTCGCCTTCGCCGATGACGCAGATGTCGATGCCGGCCAGCCGATGGAGGATCTCGGCGCTGGCGGCCAGGTTGCCGCCCAGGACCAGACGCGTCTTCGGAGAGACCCGCCGGACCACGGACACGAGCTTCTTCACATAGCCGTAGGCCGTCGAGACGACGGCGCTGATGCCCAGGACGTCCGGCTGGCGCTCCGCGAAGAAGCGCTCCACTTCCTCCAGCGACGGGCGCAAGCCGTCTATGTCGTAAAAATAGGGATCATAGCCCGCTTCGCGCAGCGACTGGATGACGGCCATCGAGCCGAAAGGCGGATAGGACGTGGGGACCGGCCGGATCGGGGTCGTGCAGATGACGATGTTCAAACTATGAACATCATACCAAATCCCAGCGGAGCAAGCCGTCCCTCCTCAACGCCCGACGCAGTCTCCGGCCAAGGAGCCGCGCCGCCTCCGCCGGAGGGATGCCCGTGCCGGGCCGCTTGGCAAGGAGATCCTTCGCCTCCAGCCGATGGCCCCGGGGCAGGTCGCGCGCGGCGACGAGGCTGCGCCGCGCGGCGGCGCGGTTGCGCCGCTCGCAGGGCGCCATGCGTTTGACGCCGTCGCCGAGCGCGCTTTCGACGAGGCGGATGGCCGCGACCATGGCCCTGAAATCCTCCGGCTCCAAAGACGCGGCCTGATCGGGCCCCGGCAGGCGGCGGTCCAGGGTCAAATGCTTCTCGATCACCGCGGCCCCGCGAGCGGCCGCCGCCACCGCGATCTCGACGCCCAGGGTATGGTCCGAGTAGCCGACGGGGAGCCCGAAGGCCTCGCGCAAGGTATCCATCGCGCGCAGGTTGACCTCATCGGCGGGCGCCGGATACTCCGTGACGCAATGCAGGAGCGTCAGCGGGACGCGGCGCCGGGAAAAGATCCAGCCGACGGCCCGCCGCACCTCCGCCAGCGTGCTCATCCCCGTCGAAAGGATCAGCGGCTTGCCCTTGCCCGCCACATGCCGCAGCAAGGCCTTGTTCGTGAGCTCCCCCGAAGGAAGCTTGAAGCGATCGACGCCCAGACGGTCGAGCATATCCGCGCTCTCCTCATCGAAAGGCGTCGACAGGAAGAGGATGCCGGCCTTGGCGCAATGCTCGAACAGCCGTTGATGATCGCCGTCGCTGAGCTCAAGACGCCGGATCATGTCGAGCTGCGCGCCGCCGCCGAGCCGCTTTTTCTGGTAAGGCGCCAAGGCCGCCGACGCCGTGGCGAGCTTCTCGGCCTTGAAGGTCTGGAACTTGACCGCGTCTGCGCCCGCGCGCCGCGCCGCGTCGACCAGCCGGCGGGCGGCGCGCAGGTCGCCGTTATGGTTGACGCCGGCCTCGGCGATGACGAAACAGCGAGGCTGCTTGCGCGCCATGCGCTCAGCCTCCCCCGGAGGCCCGACGAGCCGCCAGGAACTCGGCGAACTCGAAGTCGCTCTCCTCGTCAAGGTCGATGCTGCGCTCCCGCGGCATCTCGTAGACGCCGAGGCGCGCCGCCTGATAAAGGTTCTCCAGCTCGAAAAGCGCCTTGCGCGTGAAGACGTAGACGGCGCCGTTGATCGTGTACACCGGCGGGGCGTCTTGGCGCCGCGCGGCGCTGGACTTCTTGGACTGCTCGAACCAGCGCGGGTCGTCGCGGCGCGGCTCGACCAGGACGAAATAGGGGTTCTCGCTCGCGGCCTTCACGCTGACCAGCACGTCGGCGCCGTCGGCCAAGGCTTTTTCCAGACAACCGTCGATGTCGGCTGGAAGGCGGAACGGCGTCGTAGGCTCGAGGCCGATCATATAGTCCACGGTCTTGCCCGATGAGGCCTCGAACTCCTGCACGGCATGACGGTAGACCGGGAGGATGGGCGTCTCGTCTTGGGCCAGCTCGGCCGGGCGGCGCAGCAAGCCGACCCGCGCGGATATCCCGGCCGCCTTCAGGATCTCCGGGCTGTCGGAGCTGACCAGGACCTGGCCCGCGCCGCGCGCGGCCAGAGCGGCCTCCACTGAATATGCGACGAGAGGCTTGCCCGCGACCAGCCGCAGATTCTTGCCCGGCACCCCTTTGGAGCCCCCGCGCGCCGGGATGACCGTCAGCACGGTGGGCGCGCTCAATTGATCTCCCGGAACACCGGTTTGACGACGGCGCCCCGGACGCTCTCGCGGACGCGGTCGTCCTCCAGGGCTTGAGCGAGCTTAGGCGCCGCGTCATCGAAGGCCTCAAGGAGGAATCGCTTCTCAGGCTCTCCGTGGGAGAACGACGGCGCCAGATACGGCACCAGCACGCCGCGCTCGATCATCTCCTGCAGGAAAAGCGTGCGCAGCGCGGCGTCGGGCTTGCCGCCGCGCAGGATCGTCAGCGCCGGCATGGCGTCTAGGCCCAGCAGCTTGAAATGATCGCCCAGCCCGTGCTTGACGGCGAGGGCGTTGAAAGCGGTCTTGACCTCGGCGCCCCAGCGAGCGAGGTGCTCTATGACGGGCTGCGTCTGGTAGACCTCCAGCGTGGCCTGCGCCGCGAACAGGCTGCAGATCTCGGCGCCATGGGTGGCGGAGGCCAGGAAGACCTTCCGGCGGCCCGGGGTCAGGTCGCCGAGCTCCATGATCTCGCGCTTGCCGACCAGCGCGGCCATGGAGAAGCCGTTGGCCATGCCCTTGCCGAAGGTGGCCAGGTCGGGGGTGACGCCGTAGCGCTGCGCGCCGCCGCCCAGCGCGAAGCGGAAGCCCGTGATCATCTCGTCGAAGATCAGCACGATGCCGTGCCGGTCGCAGCGTTCGCGCAGTCCCTGGAGGAACCCCGGCGAGGGATCGCGATCGGTGGCCGTCTCGAGGATCAGGCAGCTGAGGTCCTTGGGATGCTCGGCGATCAGCCGGTCGACGGAGGCGAGGTCGTCGTAGTCGAACTGGACGGTCAGCTCGGAGACCTCCCTCGGGACGCCGCGGGGGCAGACCGTCGTGCCGATGAACCAATCGTCGTAGGAGAAAAAAGGCTGCTGGCGGCAGCGCGCCGCGAGCCGGCGGTCGGTGAAGGCGCGTGCCAGCTTGACCGCCGCCGAGGTGGCCGTCGACCCGTTCTTGCAGAATTTCACCATCGCCGGCCAGCCCAGCGCGGCCAGGAAATTCTGCGCGTACTTGGCTTCGAAGACGCAGGGGCGCGAGAGGTTGTTGCCGTAGGACAGCGCTTCGGCGACGGCGTCGTTGACCCTCTTGTAGCCGTGGCCCAGCGTCGCCGAGCGCAGCCCCATCGCCATATCGAGGTACTTGCGGCCGTCGGGCGCCCAAGTCCAGGCGCCCTCGCCGCGCTCCAAGACCGCCGGCGCGTTCTCGGGGAACTGGTCGTCGCCCTTGCTGTAGGTATGGGCGCCGCCGGGGATGAGGTCATGGCGCAGACGCCGCCAGTCCTCGCGTCCGTCGATCTTAAAGAGCTTTTTCATGGCACTGAGCCCTCATGCGCTCCAGGGTCCGGAGGATCTCGATGTCGTCGGCCAGCGTATAGGCCGGCGCCGCGCGGCCGGCGCGGACGTCCTTGATGAAATCCAAGAGCTCGGCGATATAAGGCCCGTCGCTGTTGATGCCGCGGGCGGGCTTGGGCTCGACGACCGCCAGGCGCCGCGGCGCTCGGCCAGGCCGCTCGACGAGCACGTGCGCGCCCTGGTGGTGATACTGGTCCCAGACGAGGCGCCCTTCGGTCCCCTCCAGCGCGAAGCGCCGCGTCGGCATGCGGGCCAGGACATCCACCTGCAGCATCCCGCGGATCCCCGACTCGAACTCGATGAGCACCTGATAGAGGTCCTCGACGCCGGGGGCGAACCTCCGCAGACAAGCCTGCTGCGCCTTGACCTTCTTGGCTCGGCCGAAGAGCCCGGTCAGCCACGCCAATTCGAAAGGGACGATCTCCCGGCCGCCGCCCGTCTCGGGCCGGCTGACGTAATAATCCGAGAGCTTCTCCCAAGGATGCCAGTCCGGCAGGTATTGCCCGCTATGGTAGATGAAAGAAAGGGGCTTGCCCGCGACCCGCTTCGACAGGAGCTCGCCGACCAGGCGCGGGCCGCGGAAATAGCGCATCGTGCACGACGGCCAGACCAGCGCCTTGCGCCGGCGCGCCAGGGCCCAAAGGGCGGGCAGGCCGGAGAGCATCACGGACGCCTCGACGAAGCAGGGCTTGCCCGCCGCCAGCGCCTGGGCGATGTAGGGCGCATGGGCGAAAGGCGGCGTCGAGACGATCAGGAGATCCGCCTCGGCCAGCGCCGCCGCGGTCGCCTGCGCGCGCGTGGGGACGGAAAAGAGACGGGCCGCCTCGGCTCGCCGCTCGGCGTTCGGGTCGGCTCCCCAAACGACCTGGACGCCCAGCGCCTTCAAGCAGCGCAGGCGGCGCTTGCCCATCGAGCCCAGGCCGACGACGGCGGCCTTCAGCACAAGGCTACCATGCGGTCAGCCCCCCGTCGACGACGAGGTTGTGTCCCGTGACATAAGAGGCGGCATCTGAAAGGAGGAACAGGGCGGGCCCGACCATATCGCGGCCCCGCGCCATGCGCCCCATGGGGACGCGGCTCGAGTACCTCTTCTGGAAGACGCCGTTCTGCCCGCTCGATACCCCGCCCGGCGTCAGCGCGTTGACGCGGATGTTCCAGGCCCCGAGCTCGGCGGCAAGATGACGCACCAGGCCGAGGACGGCGGCCTTGGAGGCGGAATAGGCCGCGGGCGTGTTGATCGGACGGCCTTCGTAAGAGCTCCCTTCATAGATCCGCTGATCGGCGCCGACGACGCCGTAGATCGACGACGTGAACAAGAGCGCCCCCGCCCGGCGCTTCTTGAAATACGGGATCGCGCGCTGGGTCAGCAGCAGCGAGGTCTCCACGTTGGCGCGGAACACCCCGCGCCAAGCGTCGAGGGAGTAGGCCTCCGTGGCGTCGAAGAATCCGGCGGGCTTGCCGGCGCAATTATGGTGGACGCCGTCGATGCGCTTAAACGCGCCGACGGCGGCCGCAAACGCCGCCGCCACGGCGGCCGGCTCTCCCAGGTCGACGGCGCGCACCAGCAGACGTCCCTTGTGGCGCCGCTCAAGCCCGATGATGCGCCCCACCTCCCGGTCGAAGGCGGCCACGCGCAAGCCCGCTTCCAGGTAAGACTCCAGGTACTGCGCCCCGAGGATGCCGTTGGCTCCCGTCAGAACGACGGTCTTTCCGGAAAAACCGAAGAGACGGTCGAACGCGGCGGGGCTCTTATTGTTCAATCTTTGAACATGCTATCAGATTCACGGTTTGCCCTCAAGAGCCGCGGCCCGGCTTGACCGCGGCGATGAATCGCCAGCTCATCAGCACCGGGCCGGATATCTGCAGCCGGCGTCCATCGCGCAAGCGCTCGGTGTATGTTCCCATGCCGCGATCGGCGGGCCGCGGAAGGTCGATGTCGATCTCGAAAGGCGCGGACATGAACCGCGAGTAGCCGCCCGCCCTCAGCAGGTCCTGGACTTGAGGCTGCGAGTAGACATTATAGTAGGCGTCCTTGCAGACGCCCGCGGTCTTCCCCGCCGTATAGTCTCGCGTCTGTATGCGGCAGTCGACGGGCCCGTCATAGAACAAAGAGGTCAACGCGATCCAGGAAGGCCCGAGCCCCATCATCCGCCGCAGCGCCGCATTGTGGTCCGGAAGCCAGGACAGGGTCTGATAGCTCACGAGGCCGTCGAACCTCGGGCTCTTAGCGCGCATCTTGTAGAGATCATGCCGCTCGAGCACGGCATTCTTGAGGCCGGCTTCGGCGAAGCACCCGTTGCCGAGCTTCACGAGTTCGGCGTTGAGCTCGAGCCCGGTGAACGTCGAACGCGGATAACGTTTAGCCATGTAATGGATGTTGCCGCCCAGGCCCGCTCCGACGTCCGCGACGCGTGAAGCGCTCCGCGGCCCGAGCAGCCCCAGCGTCTCGAGCCAGGCGCAAAAGGCGACGGTGCTGCGGTAAGGCGCGTCGAACTGCTTCCGGTAGTAGCCCTCGAAGTCCTTCTTCGTGACCTTCAGCCATTCCGTCTTGCGCTGCTTCAGCATGAGCCCTCCAGGAACGATTCGGCGAGCCGGCGGATCTCGCGGTGGGGCGGGCGCTCCGGATCGAAACCCATCAGCTGGCGGCGCGCCTGAGCGGACTCCGCTTCAAAAACCTCGCGCGGCATCGCGCGCAGCGCGTCGAGCTTGTCGCAAAAAGCAAGGTAGTCGCCGCCCTCCAGGCTCCACGGCCCGGGGATCGGGCACGTCAGCAGCTCGTCGCCGCTGTAATTGCATAACAGGGTCTTGGACCCCCACCCGAAAGCCTCGAAGGCGGCCGTCGAGAAGAACGAGATGCTGACGTCGGAACGGTCCATGGTCCGGTAGCAGGAGAACCGCTCATGCGCGATGAGCTGCGCGGCGCCTGCGAACAGCGCCCGAAAGGCGGCGGCCTCGTCGGGATCGCCGCTGCAGAGCGCGACCGTGACCCGGACTTTCCGGTCGACGGCGTAGCGCGCGAGGTTCGCATGGAGCGCGTCGAGCCCGCGGCGGACCTTAGGATAATCCTGGCCCATCATGATGCCGCGACGCCATTCCGAGATCAGGCAGAGGTCATGCTCGATGGGGGCTCGGCCAGGGTCAAGCTCCGTTTTATAGTAACCCGCCAAGAACGACCCCAGCGGGTAGGCCTTTCCGATCTCGTGGCCATAGCGGCGATAGAGCTCCTCGGTGTGAGCGCCGAAGCAGAAGAAATGCGGCAGCCGGAGCACGGAGCCCCAACGCGCGGCGTCGGATAGCCAGCCGCGCGGGTGCTGGCTGGGATTGGTCACGGATTGGATCGTCCGATACCCGTTCTGCATCGCGATGAACTGCGCCGGATAGAGCCGCGAAAGCTCCTGAAAATAGACGCTGTTGTCCACCCACGTGGCCACGACCCGCGCTCCCGTCAGCTCCAAGCAGCTGAGCAGGTAGACCTTATAGAGCTGCCGGAGCTTGAGCTCCCTGATATGACGCAGGTTGAGCAGACAGCGCCAAAGCACGGCTGGGCCGGCGTAGACTTCTTCATAGCGCACCGGCAGGACGGCGGGGTGCAGCCCGTCGAAAGCGTAAGCCAGGAGACGGTCGCTGCCGGCTTGGTCGAAAACGACGAGCTCGCCCCGGGGCGGACTGGCCAGGCGCAGGTGCGCGAGGATCTTCCAGGCGGCGGCGGTGAACTTGCGGATAGTGGCTCCGTGGATGTCGGCGGCTAGGCGTCGGACCTTCGGCGAGATTATAGCTTTTCCCCGTTTCGTTGACACTGCCGGGGAGAAGCGCTAGAATCCACGGAGCTTGAACCCCCAGCTCGCCTCGCTGCTTCCAAGATCTTTGCGCGCCTCGCTCTCCGCTGGAAAAGAAAAGCTCCTGACCCGTTCGCTCAAGGCAGCCGCCGCCGAACAAGGCCTCTGGGAGCTGGCCGTCCGCCTGCGCTCCTTGGCCGGCAAGGACCTGGCCGACCAATACTCCACGATGGACATGGACAGCGAGTATCTGTTGACCAAGGTGTCGTGCCAGCAGGCGTTCCAGGTCCAGCTGGCCTCTCCCGTCCTGCCGGACGGCCCCGGCACCGTCGTCGACATCGGCGACTCCTCCGGCGCGCATACCCGCTATCTCAAGGCCCTCAACCCGGACTGCAGGGCCGATTTCCTTTCGGTCAACCTCGACCCCCAGGCGGTGGCGAAGATCCGCGCCAAGGGCCTCAAGGCCCTTCAGGCGCGAGCGGAAGGCCTGGCCGGCCACGGGGTGGACGCCGATGTCTTCCTGCTCTTCGAGACGCTCGAGCACCTGCCCGACCCCTTCGCCTTCCTTCACGACCTCTCCTCTAAGACGCGCTGCCGCCGGCTGGTGCTGACGGTCCCTTATGTCCGGCGCAGCCGGCTGGGGCTGCACCATATCCGGGAAGGGCTGAGGCAGCCGCGCACCGCCGAACGCGTCCACCTCCTCGAGTTCTGCCCCGAGGACCTGCGCCTGCTCTTCGCCCACACCGGTTGGAAGGTGGAAAAGGAAAGCATCTACCGGCAGTACCCCCTGCGCTCGCCGCTGCGCGCCGCGCGCGCCCTCTGGGCGCGCTGGGATTTCGAGGGTTTCTACGGCGCGGTCCTGTCGCGCGACGACACCTGGTCCTCGCTCTACGGCAGCTGGGCCTAAAGAGCCTCTTGGCACCCACTCGCGAGTATACTAGAATGTTCGAAGATTGAACGCTAAGCACGCCCACCGCCGCCGCATCGCCGTCGTCACCGGTTCACCCGCCGAGTATGGCCTGCTTCATCCGCTGCTCCGCCTGATCAAGTCCGACCGTTCCCTTGATCTCCAGCTCATCGTTTCCGGCTCGCACCTCGTCGCCGCCCACGGGCTCACCGTGGCCCAGATAAAAACCGACGGCTTCACCATCGCCGCCCGGGTGCCCATGCCGCTGCAAGACAGCCCGCTCGGCGTGGCCGCGGCCATGGCGGCGGGCCTGTCGGGCTTCGCCCGCGCCTTCTCGCGCCTGAAGCCCGACATCCTCGTGCTTCTCGGCGACCGCTACGAAACGCTGGCCGCCGCCTCGGCGGCGCTGCCGTTCGGCCTGCCCATCGCCCACCTTCACGGCGGAGAAGCGACGCAAGGCGCCTGGGACGAACAGGTCCGTCATGCCGTCACCAAGCTCAGCCATCTTCACTTCTGCGCCGCCGAACCTTACGCACGCCGGCTGCGCCAGCTGGGCGAAGACCCGCGACGGGTCTTCTGCTTCGGTTCGCCGGGGCTCGACCGCATACGCTCCGTCGCCCGCCTTTCACGCGCGGAGCTGGAGCGCCAGCTCGGCTTGGTCTTGCGCCGTCCGCTCGTCTTAGTGACCTACCAGCCCGAGACGCTCGAGGCCTCCGGAGGACGGACCGGCTTCGAAGCCGTGCTGGCGGCCCTAGCCCGCACCGACGCCACCTGCGTCTTCAACTACCCGAACGCCGATCTAGGCCGAAGCGTCTTGGTCTCCCGAATCGACGCCTTCATCCGCGCGCATCCCGGACGCGCCAAGGCCTTCCCGTCGCTCGGATCGAGACGCTACCTCAGCCTGATGGCGCAAGCCGACGCCATGGTGGGGAATTCCTCGAGCGGCCTGCTCGAGGCGCCCTACTTCGCCTTGCCCGCCGTCAACGTGGGCGACCGCCAAAAGGGCCGGATGCGCGCAGCTAATGTCATCGATGTCCCTCGTCCGGACCGCGCCGCAGTCGGCCGCGCCTTGTCCCGCGCCCTGTCTCCCGCTTTCCGCCGCCTCCTCGGCGGCCCAGGGGCGCTCCGCGGCCCCAGCCCGGCGAGGCGCATCGTCCAAACCCTCAAGAAGACGCCATTGAAGGACCTGCCGCGGAAAAGATTCCATGACCGCTAAGAACCTGATCGTCATCGCCGGCGCCGGCGGCCATGCCAAGGTCGTCGCCGACATCATCACGCGGACCGGCCGCTTCAAGCTCTCGGGCGCCACCGACCGCCGGCCCGATGCCGCGCCCTGCGGCCTGAAGATGCTCGGCACGGACTCCGTCCTGCCCGCCCTTTTATCCTCGGGGACCGCTCATGCCGCCGTCGGCCTGGGCGCCTCCCGCGACACCAGGCCCCGCGGCGCTCTTTTTTCCCGCCTCAAAGCCCTCGGCTTCCAGCTCCCGCCGCTGATCCACCCCGGAGCGACCGTCGCCGAGTCGGCCGAACTCGGGGAGGGCTGCCAGGTGATGGCCTCAGCCGTCGTCAATCCAGGCGTCAAGGCCGCGGCCAACTGCGTGATCAACACGGGCGCCGTCGTTGAGCACGACTGCGTTCTAGAGGAAGGCTCGTTCATCTGCCCGGGCGCCGTGCTCGGGGGAGAGGTCTTCGTCGGCGCGGGCGCCTTCATCGGCCTCGGCGCCGTGGTGCTGCCGCGCGTCCGCATCGGCTCCGGGGCCGTGATCGGCGCCGGCGCCGTCGTCCTCAAAGACGTGCCGGCGGGCAAGACGGCCGTCGGCATACCTGCGGCCATCCGGGAGGTCTCATGACGCCTGACGAGTTCGATTACCGAAAGATCCTGCTGCCCGCCTCGGCAAGCGTGCGCGACGCCATCGAGGTGATGACCGCCTGCGGCACCGACATCATACTCGTAGCCGGCAAAGACCGGAAACTCAAAGGCATCCTGGTCGATTCCGATATCCGCAAGGGCATCTTGAGCGGTCATGGCCTGGAATCCCCGCTATCGCGGGTCATGAACGCCTCGCCTGCGACCCTGCCCGCCACCATGAGCCGGGAGGCCCTGACGCGCTTCTTCACGGTCAACCCGACCTCGAACATCCCCCTCTTGGACAAAGCAGGCCGCGTCTGCGGCTTGGCTCAGATGGCCCGCTACCTGGCGCAGAAGCAGGGCCGGCCGAACTGGGTCGTCCTGCTGGTGGGCGGCGCCGGCGAGCGCCTGCGCCCGCTGACGGAGAAGCAGCCCAAGCCCTTGCTCCATGTCGGCGATAAGCCGCTGCTGGAGACCATCATCGATCAATTCCTGGCCGCGGGTCTCAACCGCTTCGTCCTGGCCGTCAACCACCAGGCCGACTTGATCCGCCGCCATTTCGGAGACGGGAGCCGGCTCAGCGCCGATATCCGCTACGTCCATGAGACCAAGCGGCTGGGCACCGCCGGCCCGCTCTCGCTGCTGCCTGCCGGATATAAAGCCCCCTTGATCGTGATGAACGGCGATCTGCTCACCAAGATCGACCCCAAGGCCCTCTTGGATTTCCACGCGAAAGAGAAGAACCTAGCCACCGTCTGCGTGAGGGAATACGACTATCAGGTCCCCTTCGGCGTCATCGAGATGAAGGACCAGCGGCTGACGCGCATCATCGAGAAGCCCACGCACCGTTTCTTCGTCAATGCAGGCATCTACGTCGTGGAGCCGCAAGTCCTGCGCTGGGTGCCGCGCGACAAGTACTTCGGGATGCCGGACCTTCTGGAATCCGTGCGCCGGCGCAAACCGGGATCCGTCGGCTGCTTCCCGATCCGCGAATACTGGATCGACATAGGGCAGATGAAGGACTTCGAGCGCGCCCAGGTGGATTACCCGAAGTTCTTCTGATATGAAGCAGCTCCCCCTCTCCATCCCCCAGATCGAAGGCAACGCCTGGAAATACGTCAAAGACTGCCTGGACACGAATTGGGTCTCCTCCGTCGGCGCCTACGTGGGCCGCTTCGAAGACAGCGTGCGGGCCTACACCGGCGCCAAGCATGCCGTGGCGGGCGTCAACGGCACGGCCTGCCTGCACGCGGCTTTGACGGCCCTGGACGTCGGCCCCGGAGACGGCGTGCTCGTGCCCGCCCTGACCTTCATCGCCACGGCCAACGCGGTGCGCTACTGCGGGGCGGTGCCGCTCTTCATCGACTGCGATCCCGCGCGCTACAACCTCGATCTGGGCGCCCTCGAGGCCTTCCTCGAGACGGGCTGCCGCCGGCGGCAGGGCCGGCTGTTCACTCGCGCCGGCAACGTGCCGGTCAAAGCCGTCCTGCCGGCCCATATCCTCGGGTTTCCCGTGGATATGGAGCGCCTGACGGCTCTGGCCCGGCGTCACAAGCTCACCGTGCTCGAGGACGCTGCCGAGAGCCTGGGCTCGTCTTTCGCCGGCCGGCACACCGGGACCTTCGGCGCAGCCGGGGTCCTGAGCTTCAACGGCAACAAGATCGTCACCTGCGGCGGCGGCGGGATGATCATCACCGACGACGACGCTCTGGCTAAGAGGCTGCGGCACCTGACCCAGCAGGCCAAATCCCACCCGACCGAGTACTTCCATGACGAGGTCGGCTGGAACTACCGCATGACGAACCTCTCCGCGGCGCTGGGGCTCTCTCAGATGGAGCGCCTGCCTAGGTTCCTCAAGAAACGCGAGCAGCTGGCACGCTGGTACCGGCAAGGTCTTCCCGGCATCCCTACGCCCCCCCTGCAGCCCGGGCAGCGCTGGAACCACTGGCTGATGGGCGTCACAGTGGCCTCCGCCGAAGCCAAAAAACGCCTGCTCCAGACGCTCAACGACGCCGGCTGCCAAGCCCGTCCTCTTTGGTCGCCCCTGCCCCTCCAGAAGCCCTATAAAGGGAGCCTCGGCACACCCATCCCTCAGGCGCGGCGCGCCTATGACACCGTCATCAACATCCCATCCTCCACGTCTCTCACACAAACCGACGTTGCGCGGGTCTGCCGCCTCCTGCGGCGCGCGCCGCTCACGGCTCTCCTGGCATAATTTGCTATCATAGACGGAACCGGCATAGGATTCACGAATCCTACAAACCCACTCCCGCAGGGGATCCCTTGACTAAAACACTTAAGTCTAAACGCTCTGCCGTCGATCACGATGTGCCCAACGGCAAGCTGAGCCGCTGTCAGATCACGGGCTCGACGAACCTCTTCGAAGTCATCGACCTCGGCCATCAGCCGCCCTGCGATTCGCTGCTCTCCAAGGACATGCTCGATGCTCCGGAGAAGCATTATCCGCTGCGCCTGATGCACTGCCCGGAGTCCGGCCTTTCCCAGCTGGACTATGTGATCGACGGCTCCGAGATCTACTACCCCGACTATCCCTACCGCAGCGGCATCTCCAAGCCGCTGGAGATCTACCAGCGCGCCTTCGCCGACAGCATCATCGCCCAATTCTCCATCGCCCCCAAGAGCCTGTGCGTCGACATCGGATGCAACGACGGCACCCTCCTGACCGGCTTCAAACGCCGCGACATGGAGGTCGTCGGCGTCGAGCCCACGAACATCGCCCAGATCGCCCGCAAGGTCAACAAGATCGAAGCGATCCAATCGTTCTTCACCGAGTCGGTGGCCCGGGACATCGTCGCCGATTACGGACAAGCCAAGGTCATCACGATGACCAACGTCTTCGCCCACATGGCCCCGCTCGGAGAGGTCATGCGCGGCCTGAGCCGCCTCATCGCCGACGACGGCATCTTCGTCACCGAGAGCCAATACCTCCTGGACGTCCTCGAAAAGAACCAGTTCGACGGCATCTACCACGAGCACATCCGGACCTACAGCCTCAAGTCGCTCGTCACGCTTTTCCCGTACTACGGCATGGAGGTCTTCGACGTCTCCCGCGCGGACCGCTACGGCGGCAACATCCGTGCCTACGCCGCCAAGAAGGGCACGCGCACGATCAAGCCCGCCGTCGCCGAGCTGCTCGCCCTGGAAGACAAGGTGGGCCTGCACACTCCCGCCGCTTGGGAGAAGTTCCGCGGCCGCGTCAACGAGAACCGCGAGAAGTTCATGGAGTTCGCCTACACGGCCAAACGCAAGGGGCAGAGCATCGTCGGCAACTCCTGCCCGGGCCGCGGTTCGACGCTCGTCAACTACTACGGCATCCACAAGGACCTGATGCCCTACATATGCGAACTGCCGACCTCGCTGAAGCTGGGCAAGTTCCTCCCCGGCAAGCACATCCCGATCATCAACAACCGCAAGCTCTTCGAGGTGCAGCCGGATTACGTCATCCTTCTCGCCTGGCACTACTCGGATTACATCATCAAGACCCTGCGTGAGGCAGGCCTCAAGTCCAAGTTCGTCATGCCGCTACCGAACTTTGAAATCGTCGACTAAAGGTTCGCCCCCCCCAAAAAGGCTGCCCTTCCTACAGCTCGGGGCGATGAACGCCCCGCATCGAGCGGAGCTCATCAAAGCGTTCACGCGGGTCGTCGATTCGGGCTGGTACATCCTCGGCAAGGAGGTCTCGGACTTCGAAACCCGCTTCGCCCGATACTGCGGGGTCTCCCATGCCATCGGGGTCGGCAACTGCCTCGACGCCTTGACGCTGATATTGCGCGGCTACATGGAGCTTGGCGCCATGGCCGAAGGCGACGAGGTCATCGTCCCTTCGAACACCTACATCGCCTCCATCCTCTCGATCTCCCTCAACCGGCTCACCCCCGTGCTCGTCGAGCCGGATATGCAGACCTACAACCTCGACCCCGAAAAGATCGAGGCTAAGCTCACACCGCGCACGAAGGCCATCCTCGTCGTCCACCTCTATGGGCGCTCAGGCTACAGCGCCCGCCTCCAAAAGATCGCCGATAAGCACGGCCTGAAGCTCATCGAAGACTCCGCCCAGGCCCAGGGAGCCATGCATGAGGGACGGCGCACGGGGAGCCTCGGAGACGCCTGCGGCTTCAGCTTCTTCCCAAGCAAGAACCTCGGCGCGCTCGGCGACGCCGGCGCCGTCACGACCAAGGACGCCAAGCTCGCCGAGGTCGTGCGCGCCCTACGCAACTACGGCTCCCGCGTGAAATACGAGAATATCTACCGGGGCATCAATAGCCGGCTAGACGAGGTCCAGGCGGCGATCCTGTCGGTGAAGCTCAAGCACCTCGACGGCGAGAACGAGCGCCGCCGCCGTCTCGCGCAGCGGTATCTCAAGGACATCGACAACCCCGCCCTGACCTTGCCCGTCGCTCCCACGGACCGCGCATCCCACGTCTGGCATCTGTTCGTCGTTCGCACCCCGCGAAGAGACGCTTTCCAGCGTCACCTGCTAGCGCGAGGCATCGAGACGGTCATCCATTATCCGATCCCGCCGCACAAACAGAAGGCATACAAGGAGTGGAACGGCCGTCGCTATCCCCTATCCGAGGAGATCCACCGGACGGCCATCAGCCTGCCGCTGGACATCTCCATGAGCCCGGCCGCCGCCCGCCGCGTCGTCGACGCCTGCAACGCCTACCGGGGCTAGCGCATGCCTGCGACCAGGCCGGACCGGCGCTTTCTCCTTGCCGCCGCGGCGGTCTGCCTCTCGACCCTGCTCACCGCGCTGGCACTGGACGTGCTCTTCCGCGCTTATTGCTTCGTCAAACTGCGCGGCCAGATCGGCCCCTTCTGGTCCTCCCTATCCGGCCGCAAGACGGTGACGAAGGACTTGATCGTCTACGATGAGAAGCTGGGCTACCGCTACCGGCCGTTCGCCTCGGTCTCCCAAGACCTGCCGTTTCCGATCCGCTGGCGTACGAACTCGCACGGCCACTCCTCGGATAACGAATATCCCATCAAAAAGCCGGCCGGCGAGTACCGCGTCGCCGTCATCGGCGACTCCTTCACGTCCAACGAGGTCAACACCCTCCGCTGGCCGGACGCGCTCGAACGCGAGCTCAACGCCTCCCGCGAGTGGCGCGCCCTCGTCGGCGGGCGGCGCACGCGCGTGATCAACTTCGGTCTTTCAGGGACCGGGTTCGTGCAGTTCGAACTCCTCGCGCGACACGAGCTTCCCGCCTACGAACCCGACCTCGTCGTCGTCCACTTCCTCGTCGACGACATGTCGCGAGGCCTGTACTCGCACGGACGCCAGACGGTGTCCTCCCGCGAGGACCTCGAGAAGCTCGTATACGGCGTGCGGTGGTGGCGGCCCTGCCCGGCGGTCATAGCCGCGACGGTCGGCCGCCGGCTCGGCATGCCCCCCTGCATACCCACGAGCATCCAAGACCTCTACTACAACCCCGACTTCAACCTAGCCGCGCGAAAATTCCATAAAGAGCGCGGGCGCTTCCCGCCGGATGAGGCCGTCCGCAGGAGCCTGGAAGCGACGCAAACGATCACGAAGCTCTGGCCCAACACCGTATTGTTCGAGACCCCGTCCTACCAAGAGGTCAAAGGCCAGCGCGATTACTCCTATTTCGACGCCATCGCCCAGACCCAGGTCAGCTGGAGCGGCGTCTTGGATGGATTCCGCCGGCGCCTGCCTCCCGGCACGGCGTACCACGAGCTCGAGCCCGCCTTGCGGCGCCGGGCGAAGGGAAACATGGACCGGCTCTTCCTCGTGCCCCATGATTTCCACCCGAGCGATGAAGGCTTGCGGGTCATCGCCTCGGAGGTCGCCGGCATCCTCCTAGCGCGCCAGCGCGCCAGGCCCTGACCCGCGAAGCTCAGCGCGCGGGCTGGCGCAGCAGCACGACGTGGCCGTAGCCCGGAAGCTCGCGACGCTCGGCGCCCATGCCCAGCAGGACGCGCTCGTAAGGCTCGATCCACAAGCGCCAGCGCAGCCCGTAATTCGTGCCCCAGCCCAGGTTCTTCATGAGCGTGTCGGAGGCGAAGACGCAGTCGATGCGGTCGGGCCTCAGGCCGTCATAGGCCCCGCCGCCCGCCTGACGGAACGGCGGCACTTCGAAGACGTCGTAGGACTCCGGCGCAGGCTCCGGCAAGAAGGCGGCGAACCAGTTATGCTCGAGCGAGATGATGCCGCGGCAGCCGGCCGCGGCCTCGATGAGACGCGGCGCCTGCGCCTTCATCGACATCCCGTCCTGGGAAAGAAGCCGCAGCGTGCCCGCTCTTGCGTCGGAGGCCAGCTGCCCCGCCAGCCCCGCCCACCAGACCCCGCCGCAAAAAAAGAAAACGACCGCCGCCTGGGCCAGGGCGCCGGGAGCGCCGCCCCAAGCCGCGCGCTGGCCGGCCAGCCAGCGGGCGCGGCAGCCCAGCCAGAAACCAGCCACGCTGAGGGCCGGCGCCAGCCCTTGATAGTACCGGCTCTGCGGCCAGACTGGGATGACGGAGGCGGCGATGACGAACCCCACACCCAGCATGATGCGCAGTTCAGGATCACCCTCGGACCCGCGCCAGACGGCGACCAAAAGCAGCGCCACCAGCAGCCAAGGCACGATGCCGCGTCGGAAACGTTCCGGGGAGAAGACGGACACCACCGTGCTCGGGAACGCCTTGATGTTGCGGAGCATATGGGCGAGGATAGGCCGGGGATTGACGCGCAGGGCGGCTCCGAGCGTCACGGCGTCGCCGAAGAGCTCCTGGTGCGTGAAGTAAAGGTCCACGTCGCGCGGCGTGCCGTAGCGCCGCTCGATGTAGCTCCAATTCACGCCGCTGAGGATGGCCGTCTCGCCCAGCGTCTTGCCTTTCAACGGGAACCAATCCGTGGTGCAGAGCCAAGCGTTGTTCCAGCGGTGCTGGCTGGGCTGCGCCCTGAACGCGAAGAAGAGGACCGCCAGCCCCGCCAACGGCAGCCACCCCCACCAAGCCGACCGCAGCGCCTCACCGCGTCTCCAGCGCCAGAGGTCGTAGGCGCCGAAAGCCGCGAAGAACAGCCAGTAAGGCCCGCGCAGCATGCCGGCTGCGGCGAACAACCCGTAGGCGAGGGCCCGGCCGCCCTCGCGACGGCGCAGCGCGACGCCCGCGACGGAAGCGGCGAAGGCCAGCCGCTGCACCGGTGGCTCGGCCTGCTGCAGGAAAGGCAGCCAGCCGGCCGAGATCGCCGTCGCCCAGCTCAGGCCGAGACGCGGAGCGAGCAGCCAGCAGAGCGCGGCGGCGGCCAGCCAGGCGCTCACGCAGTATTCAGCGAGGATCTCGTTAGGGTAGCCCAGGGCCAGGAACGGCTGCAGCCAAAGCGTGTAGAGCGGGCTGCGGTCGCTGGTGACGGCCTCGAAGGCATGCGACAGCCGGCGCGCGAAATGCCAGTACCCCCAGCTCTCTCCGGAGGGCTCCCAGTGGATCAGCGTCGTCAGCAGGACGGCTCCCGCAAGGGCCGCCGCGGCGGCGAGGTAAGACCGCCAGGGCTCAGGCTTTGACAATTTTCTCGACGACGAAGAGCGGGCGGTGCTTGGTCTCGTCGAGCGTCCGCCAGAGGTATTCACCGATGACGCCCAGGATCAGCATCTGGATGCCGCCCAGCATCAGGATGATGACGATGAGGGCCGTCCAGCCCGGCAGCGCCGTGTTATGGACGAGCCGCAGGACGATCAGCAGGAGGGCGTAAAGGAAGCCCAGGACGGCCGAGGTCAGGCCCAGCCATTGCGCGGCGCGGACCGGAGCGTACGAGAAGGCCACGAAGGAGTCGATGAAGAACTTGATCTTCTTCTGGAAGGTCCACATGCTCTTGCCTTTCGTCCGGCGCCGCCGCGTATAGCGGATCGTGGTCCGCTTGAAGCCCAGCCAGAGGACGAGCCCCATGAGCGAGGTGTTCTTCTCCCGCATGGCGACGACGATGTCGATGAGCTTGCGGTCGATCAGGAAGAAGTCGAACCCGCCCACGGGCATGTCGGCGAGGGCGAACCTGCGCATCAAGCGGTAGAATATCCCCGCGAAAAGACGCTGCAGGAAGGGCTCGTCGCGGCCCTCCCGAGCGGCCAGCACCACTTGGTAGCCTTCCTTCCAGCGCGCCACCATCTGCAAGATGAGCTCGGGAGGGTCCTGCAGGTCGCAGGCGATGATCACGGCGGCGTCTCCGGTGGCATGAGCCAAGCCGGCGACGCAGGCCACCATGGAGCCGAAATTGCGCGAGAGCTTGACGACCGTGGCCCGCGGCTCGCGCTTGGCGTAGGCCTCGAGCATCTTCAACGAGCCGTCCTTGGAGTCGTCGTCGACGTAGACGAACTCCAGGTCTTCCTTCTCGCCGAGCTTCTCAAGCTCGCGGAAGGTATCCTCGAGGTTCTTCTCGTTGTGATAGACCGGGACGACGATGGAGACCTTGCCCACGCCGCTCCTAATGCCCACAGGCCTTGGGGGGAGATTTGACCTTCGCCCCGCAGAAACAGACCCAGCCCTGACGCTTGGCCGGGTTGCCGTAGACGAGAGCGTGGTCGGGCACGTCCTTCGTGACGACGGCGCCCATGCCGATCATGGCGTGGCGCCCGATCGTGATCCCGGCGCCGATGACGGCGGCCGCCCCGATGGAGGCTCCGGTGCGCACGAGGGTCGTAGGGATCCGGATGGGCCGGCTGCCGCGCGGCCTAGGGTTGTTGGTGAAGGTGGCGTTAGGCCCCACCAGCACGCCGTCTTCGAGCCGGATGCCGTCCCATACATAGACCCCGCACTTGACGGTGACGCCGTCGCCGATGACGACGTCGTTCTCGATGAAGACATGGGAATTGATGTTGCAATCCCTGCCGATCTTGGCACCGCGCAGGATATGGGTGAACTCCCAAACCCGGGTCCCCGGCCCCACATGCGGCGTGTCTACGATAGCGCGCGGGTCTATACGGGAGGCTGAGGCCATAGGACCGTATTATACATATCGCCCATCCGCCTATAAAGGCCAATTTTTTTGTATACTTGTTCAACAATTGAACAGGCTTTTTTCCGCCTGATTTAAGGAGCCCCATGCCCACGATCCCCCGCGCCAAGACCCTCGACAAGGTCCTCGTGACCGGAGCCGCCGGCTACGTCGGCTGCGTCCTCGTCCCCCAGCTCCTCGACGCGGGCTACGAGGTCGTCGCCTACGACATCATGTATTACGGGTCCGAGGGCTTGACGCCCCGCGCCGGGCTGACGATAGTGCGCGGCGACATCCGCGACGACAAAGCCGTCCGGCAAGCCCTCAAGGGCTGCGACGCCGTCATCCACCTGGCCTGCATCTCCAACGACCCCAGCTTCGAGCTCGATCCGGCTCTGGGCAAGTCCATCAATTTCGACTGCTTCGAGCCCCTGGTCAAGGCTTCCAAAGAGGCGGGCGCGAAGCGCTTCATCTACGCCTCTTCGAGCTCCGTCTACGGCGTCAGCGAAGCCGCCGAGGTCGACGAGACCCATCCGCTCAAGCCCCTGACCGACTACAGCCGCTTCAAGGCTCTTTGCGAGCCCCTCCTGCTGAAGCACCAGGCTCCAGGGTTCTGCGCGACCATCATCCGCCCGGCCACCGTCTGCGGCTATTCCGGCCGGACCAGACTGGACCTCTCCGTCAACATCCTGACGAACCTGGCCGTCAACAACCGCCGCATCACCGTCTTCGGCGGCTCGCAGAAACGCCCCAACATCCACATCGACGACATCGCCGAGCTCTACATCCGCCTGCTCGAGCTGCCCGAAGCGCTCATCGCCGGCGAGACCTTCAACGCGGGCTACCAGAACCACACGATCGCGGAGCTGGCCGAGCTGGTCCGCCGCGTCGTCGAAGCCGAGCTGCCGGAGAAGGCCCCCATCGAGATCGTCACCAGCCCCACCGACGACCTGCGCTCCTACCACGTGGGCTCCAAACGGATCGCCGAGAAGCTGGGTTTCTCGCCGCGGCGCACCGTGGAGGACGCCGTGCGCGACCTCTGCCGGGCCTTCAAGGCCGGCAAGCTGCCCGACAGCCTCACCGACCCGAGATACTTCAACGTGAAGACGATGAAGGCCGCCTCCGCCGCGGTATGACGGCCTCCAAGCGCTGCGTCGTCACCGGCGGCGCGGGCTTCATCGGCAGCCACCTCGTCGAAGCGCTCCTCGGAGCCGGCCACGCCGTCACCGTCCTCGACAACTACTCCACCGGACGCGCCAAGAACCTGTCACACCTGAAAGACCGGCCGGAGCTGAAGATCATCGAGGGTGACGCCACCGACCCGGCCGCCGCAGCAGCCGCCCTGACCGGCGCGCAGTGGGTCTTTCATCTGGCCGCTTTGGCCGACATCGTCCCGTCCATCGAGCGCCCCACGGACTACTTCCGCGCCAACGTCGTCGGCACCCAGACCATCTTGGAAGCCGCCCGCGCCGCCGGCGTGGAGCGCTTCCTCTACGCCGCCTCCTCCTCCTGCTACGGCATCCCCGACCTCACGCCCACCCCCGAGACCGCCGATATCCGGCCGCAGTATCCTTACGCGCTGACTAAACGCTTGGGCGAGGAGCTGGCCCTGCACTGGGGGCAGGTCTACGGCATGCCCGTGGTCTCCACGCGCTTTTTCAACGTCTACGGCACGCGCGCCCGGACCTCCGGGACCTACGGCGCCGTCTTCGGCGTCTTCCTGGCCCAGAAGCTGGCCGGCAAGCCCTATACCATCGTGGGCGACGGCGAGCAGACCCGCGACTTCACTTACGTCACCGACGTGGCCGCCGCCCTTCTAGCCGCGGCCTCCTCTGAAGTCAAAGGCGAGATCTTCAACGTGGGCTCCGGCCAGACCACCAGCGTGAACAAGGTCGTCGCCCTCCTGGGCGGCCCCAAGGTCCATATCCCCAAGCGCCCCGGCGAACCCGACTGCACCTTCGCCGACACGGAAAAGATCCGCCGCCTGCTCGGCTGGCAGCCGAAGGTCACGCTCGAAGAAGGCGTGAAGCGCATGCTCGAACGCATCGAGGACTGGCGCGAAGCCCCGGTCTGGACGCCCCAAGCCATCGACCAAGCCACCAAGGTCTGGTTCAAACATCTATCGCCGCAGCGCGAGGGGACCCGTGTCTAAATCCGACCGCCACGCCAAGATCAAGACCCTCGACCAACTCGGGCCGATCCTCGCCAAAGCGCGGACGGCCGGGCGGCGCGTCGTGCACTGCCACGGGGTCTTCGACCTCGTCCATCCGGGGCACATCGTCCATTTCAACGACGCGCGCAAGCACGGCGACCTGCTCGTCGTCACGGTCACCCCCGACCGCTGGGTGAACAAAGGCCCGGGACGGCCGCTTTTCACCCAGCAGCTGCGGCTCGACAGCCTGGCCGCCCTCGAGATGATCGACTTCGTCGCCCTCAACGAGTGGCCGACGGCCACCGAGACGATCCGCAAGCTCAAGCCCGACTTCTACGTCAAGGGCAGCGACTACGCCGACCCCAAGGCCGACCTCTCGGGCAAGATCTCCGAAGAAGAGGCGGCCGTGCGCGCCGCGGGGGGCCGGCTGATCTTCACCGACGGCTTCACCTCCAGCTCCAGCCACCTCATCAACCGTCTTTTCAGCGCCTACCCCGCCGACACGCAGGAATACCTACAGGGGCTGCGGTCCCTTCATTCGGCCGAAAGCATCCTTAAGCAGCTCAAGTCGCTGAGCGACCTGAAGGTCCTAGTCGTCGGCGAAGCCATCCTGGATCAATACTCCTACTGCCTCCCGCTGAGCAAGTCGCCGAAAGAGACGATCGTGGCCACCAAATTCACGACCGAGGAGACCTTCGCCGGAGGCGCGGTGGCCACCGCCAACCATTTGGCCGGCTTCTGCCGGGAAGTGACCCTGATGGCCAGCATCGGCCCCAGCGCCGCCGAGGAAGCCTTCGTGCGCTCCAAGCTCCAGCCCAACGTGAAGCTCGAGGTGCTGCGCACCCCGGACCGGCCGACCGTGCGCAAGCAGCGCTACATCGAGCCGGAGACCATGCGCAAGCTCTTCGAGGTGCAGTTCCTCGACGACACCCCCATCGACGCCAAGACGGAGAAAGCCTTCTCGGCCCGCCTCGACCGCCTGCTCAAGCGCCACGACCTGCTCGTCGTCAACGATTTCGGGCACGGCCTGATGAGCCCGCTGCTGCGCAAGCAGGTCAGCTCATGCGGCAAGTGGCTGGCGCTCAACACCCAGTCCAACTCCGCCAACCACGGCTTCAACGCCGTCACGCACTACGACCGCGCCGATTACGTGGCCATCGACGAGCCGGAGCTGCGCATCGCCTCGCGCGACAAATACGGAGACATCCCCGGCCTCGCGCAAAAGATCCGCCGGCAGCTCAAGAGCGGCACCTTCCTCGTCAGCCGCGGCGCCAAGGGCTCGGTGGTCCTGGCCGGCGACGGCTGGCACGAGGCGCCCGCCCTGGCCCGGCGCATCGTCGACCGGGTCGGCGCCGGCGACGCGCTCTTCGCCGTGACCTCGCCCTGCGTCTACCGGGGCATGCCGCCGGACGTGGTGTGCTTCATCGGCAACTGCGTCGGCGCGCTGGCCGTCGAGATCGTGGGCAACAAGGAGCCGGTCGCTCCCTTGGCCCTCTTCAAATTCATCCAGACCCTGCTGAAATAATGGCCCTCGTCGACTTCACCGCCAAGCTGCACACCGCCACCAAACGCGACTACGTGGCCCGCGTCGTCGAGCACGACAAGGCCCATTGCGCCGAGGTGGCCGGGCGCTACGACAAGGACTACTGGGACGGCGACCGGAAATACGGCTTCGGCGGCTATCGCTACGACGGCCGCTGGCGCCCCGTGGCCGAGGCCATGGTCAAGCACTACGGCCTCAAGCCCGGCGCCAAGATCCTCGACGTCGGCTGCGGCAAGGGCTTCCTCCTCCATGAGTTCAAGCAGGTCCTGCCCGACTGCACGGTCGCCGGCTTCGATATCTCGGACTACGCCCTTGAGCACGCCAAGCCCGAGGTCAAGCCCTTCCTGACGAAAGCCTCGGCCGGCGAGCGGTTCCCGTACGCCGACAAGAGCTTCGACCTGGTCTACTCCGTCATGACGCTCCACAACCTCTTCGCCTACGAGCTCAAGAACGCCCTTCAGGAGATGGAGCGCGTCTCGGGCGGCGCCAAGCACATCACCACGGAGTCCTACACCGACGAACGCGAGAAGGCCAATTTCCTCTACTGGCAGCTGACCTGCCGGACCTTCTGGACCCCTAAAGAGTGGGAATGGTTCTTCAAGGAATGCGGCTACACCGGGGACTACGCCTACGTGGTCTTCCGATGAAGCGCTCCTTCTTCTCCGACATCGCGCGCCGCTTCCCGGGGCTGCTCGCCGCCAACATCGTCGTCCTGCTGTTCGTCGGCCTCCTCGACGCCGCCTCGGTGCTGGCCGTGGCTCCGGTCGTGGACTCCCTCCTCAACCCCGACCCCCTCCGGACGTCGGGCATCACCCGGCATTTCACCGCCGCCCTCTCCGCCCTCGGGCTGCCGGCGGGGCTCAAGACCTTGCTGCTCTGCTTCCTGGCGTTCAACGTGCTGAGCTCGGCCTCCTACATCTGCGCCCGCTACCTCATCCTGCGCACCAAGTACGCCGTCAGCCGGGACCTCCTCGTGGGCACTTTCGAGGATTTCTTCAACGCGCGCTGGCAATTCTTCTCCGGCAACGAGCAAGGCACCCTGCTCAACACCTTCACCCGGGAGATGGGCGTCGTCGGAGACGCCTTCGGGGCGATGGCGGTGTTTGCCGCCAACATCATCCAGATATCCTTGTTCCTGGCCGTCCCGCTCTGGCTGTCCTGGCAGGTGACCTTGCTGAGCCTGGGCGCGGCGCTCCTGCTGGCCGCCCCCTTCCTCCTGCTCGGCCGCCTCAACTACCGGCTGGGCACGGAGAACACGCGCACGGCCAACCGGCTGAGCTCCGTCATCCATGAATCCCTGACCTCGGCGAAGGTCATCATGGGCTTCGGCAGCCAGGACCGCTGCCTGGCATCGCTCGACACGGCCTTCGAGGAGCACCGCCGCGTGACGCTGAAAAGCCAGACCCTCAGCCTGGCCACCCCCTACCTCTATCAGCCGCTGGGCCTCTCCGTGCTCATCATCGCCTTCTTCTCCGCCCAGAGCCAGGGGCTCCCGCTGTCGGCGGCGGCCGTCCTGCTCTACTCCCTCCTGCGCGTCCTGCCCATCATAGGCCGCGTCGCCGAGCAGAAGAACGCCTTGGACAACTTCTTCCCCAGCTACGAGCAGGTCGATTCCCTACGCGCGCAGGCGCGCGGCCTGCGCCAGGCCGGCGGCAGCCGGCCCTTCACCGGCTTCGCCCGCGAGATCGCGCTCTCCGGCCTCGTCTTCGCCCACCCCGGACGCGAACGCGCCCTCGACGGCGTCAGCTTGAAGATCCCCAAAGGCAGCCTGGTGGCTCTCGTGGGAGAATCCGGGGCCGGCAAGAGCACGCTCATCGACATGCTGATGGGCTTCCATGAGCCGCAGGGCGGCGCCATCACCTTCGACGGCGTGGACCTCAGAGATTTCGACCTCGGCGCCTACCGGCGGCGCCTGGGCTACGTCCCGCAGGACTCGCTGCTCTTCAACCTCAGCATCCGCGACAACCTGCTCTGGTCCCAGCCCGACGCCTCGAAGGCGGACCTTGAACGCGCCTGCCGGCTGGCCCATGCCTCCGAGTTCATCGACCAGCTCCCCGAAGGCTTCGCGACGGTCGTCGGCGACCGCGGCGTGCGCCTGTCCGGAGGGCAGATCCAGCGCCTGGCCTTGGCGCGCGCCATCCTGCGCCGCCCGGAGCTGCTCATCCTCGATGAGGCGACCAGCGCGCTGGACTCCCAGTCCGAACGCCTCATCCAGTCCGCGGTCGAAGCCATCGCCAAGGACACCACCATCGTCGTCATCGCCCATCGCCTCTCCACGATCAAGAACGCCGACCATGTCTACGTCCTGAGCCGGGGCCGCATCGTCGAGGAAGGCCGCTACGCCGACTTGATCGGCAAGGGCGGAGCCTTCCAGAAGATGGCCCAGCTGCAGGTGCTGGAGACGACCACAGGAGGAGCCGCTTGAAGACCGCCCGAAAGCCCTTGAAGGTCCGCTACTCGTACCTCGCCCGCCAGTTCGCTTCGATCGACCCGATCCTCGCCGACATCAAGAAGCTCGTCGCCTCCGGCGACTTCACGCTGGGAGCCCCCGTCCGCCGGTTCGAAGAATCCTTCGCCAAGCTCATCGGCGCCAAACACGCCGTCGGCGTGGGCTCCGGGACGGATGCCCTGTTCCTATCGCTCAAGGCGCTGGGCGTGGGGCCCGGCGACGAGGTCATCACCGCGGCCAACACCTTCGTGGCCACGGCCGGCGCCATCGAGACGGCCGGCGCGCGCGTCGTCTTCGTGGACTGCGACGACAAGTTCGTCATCGACCCCTCCAAGATCGAGGATGCCGTCACCAAGAAGACCAAAGCCCTGCTGCCCGTGCACTGGGGCGGCCAGCCCTGGGACATGGACGCCGTGCTTTCGATCGCCAAGAAGAAAGGCCTGCCCGTCGTCGAAGACGCCTGCCAATCCATCGGCGCCGCCGTGGGCGCCCGCAAAGCGGGCTCGGTCGGCGCCGCCGCGGGCTTCTCCCTGCATCCGCTCAAGAACCTCAACGTCTGGGGCGACGGCGGCATCATCACGACCAACGACGCGAAGACGGCCGAGTCCCTGCGCCTCCTGCGCAACCACGGCATGAGCTCGCGCGACGAGTACGCCTTCTACGCCTACAACAGCCGCCTGGACTCTCTTCAGGCCGTCGTCGGCAACCACCTTATCAAGGACTTCGAATGGATCACGCAGACGCGCATCGACAACGCCAAGCGCATCGAGGGCGCCCTCAAGGGCATCAAGCAGCTATGGTTCCCCCCGCGCGCGAAGAACGAGCGCCACGTCTACCATCTCTACCAGTTCCTGGCCGAAGACCGCGACGGCCTGCTCAAGCACCTGCAGGCCCTGGGCGTGGACGCGAAGGTCCATTACCCGGTGCCCCTGCACCTGCAGCCGGCCAGCCGGCGTCTCGGCTATAAGGCCGGGGATTTCCCGGTCGCCGAAGCCCAAGCCCGCAGGACGATCACCCTGCCCGTCCACCAGCACCTCACCGACGAAGAGATCGAGCACATGATCGGCTGCGTGAAGGATTTCTATGGGGCGTAGGGTCCCCTACGTCGACTTCTCGGCCCAGTACGCCCGCGAGCGGCGCGGCCTGCTGAAGGCGCTCGACCGGACGCTGGCCCGCGGGGAGCACATCCTCGGCGGCGAGGTCGCGGCGTTCGAGAAGGCCTTCGCCCGCCTCTGCGGCGTCAAGCATGCGATCGGGGTGGCCAACGGCACCGACGCCCTCATCCTCGTCCTGCGCGCCCTCGGCGTCGGGCCCGGCGACGAGGTGATCACCGCGCCCAACTCCTTCGTGGCCTCGGCCGCCGCCGTCGCGCTGTGCGGAGCGAGCCCGCGCTTCGCCGACGTCGGAACGGACCAGCTGCTCGACGCCCAGGCGCTTAAGCGGGCGATCACCGCTAAGACCAAGGCCGTCATCCCCGTCCATCTGACCGGCAAGGTCTGCGACATGGACGCCATCGATCGCGTCGCCAAGACAAAAGGCTTGATCGTCATCGAGGACGCCGCCCAGGCCGTGGGCGCCCGCTACAAGGGCCGCAAGGCGGGGTCCCTCGGCCGCGCCGCCTGCTTCAGCTTCCACCCGCTCAAGAACTTGAACGCGGCCGGCGACGCCGGCGCCGTCGTCACCGATGACGCCGCGCTGGCGGAGAAGCTGCGCCTCTTGCGCAACCACGGGCTCAAGTCGCGCAACGAGGTGGCCTTCTGGGGCTACAACTCGCGTCTGGACAACCTCCAGGCCGCCGTCCTCAACGCGCGCCTGCCCGGCCTGCCCAAGGTCATGGCCGCGCGGCGCCGCAACGCCGGCCTCTACCGCGCCGGCTTGGCCGGCCTCGAGGATGTCCTGGAGGTCCCGCGCGACGCGAAGGGCGCCGTGGACGCCTACCACCTCTTCGTGATCCAGTGCGACCGCCGCGACGAGCTCCAGCGCTCCCTCAAAAAAGAAGGCATCTCCACGGCCGTCCATTATCCGACCCCGCTCCACCTGCAGCCGGCGGCGCGCCTTCTCGGGTTCAAAAAGGGGGATTTCCCCGAAGCCGAACGGCAGTCCGCGCGCATCCTCTCCTTGCCCATCCACCAACACCTGACCCGCGCGCAGCTCGAGCATGTCATCGCCGCGATCCGGAGGTTCTACCGGCGGTGAGCCTAAGGATCGGCCTCGACTTCGACAACACGGTGATCCGCTACGACGCGGTGTTCCACCGCCTCGCCGTCCGGCGCGGGTGGCTGCCGGCGCGGCCGCCGCTGACGAAGGAAAAGGTGAAGGACCTCCTGCTCGCCGCCGACGGCGACGACCGGCGCTGGCAGGCCCTGCAGGCCGAGGCCTACGGACGCGAGATCCTAGCCGCCTCCTTCTTCCCGGGCTGCCGAGCCTTCCTGCGCCGCGCCGCCGCCGCCGGCCATGAAGTCTTCATCGTCAGCCATAAATCGAAGACCTCGCATTTCGACCGGTCGGTGAAGCTGCGCGACTGGGCCCTGCGCTGGCTGAAAAGCAATGCCCGCGGCCTGATCGAGCCCGGCCACGTCTTCTTCGCCGAGGACCGGGACGCGAAGGTGCGCCGGATCGCCGCCCTCGACCTGGACCTCTTCGTCGACGACCTGCTCCCCGTCCTGGACCATCGCGACTTTCCGGCGCGCACGGCGGCCGTCCACTTCCGGTCCGCCACCTGGACGGCCGTGACGCGCGCGCTGGCCTGCGTGGAGAAGCTGGGCCCCGCCGCCTTCGCCGCCGTCGCGAAAACCTGCCTGGCCGCCCCGGTCCGCGCCGAACGCGCCGCCCGCCGCGGCAACAACCGCCTCTGGAAGGTGACGCTCGAAGACGGCCGCCGCGTCCTGGTCAAACGCTACCTCGTCGACGCCCGCGACCGGCGCGAGCGCGGCCTCGCCGAATTCCGCGCGCTGCGGCTCATGTGGGACAACGGCATCCGCTGCGTCCCCGAACCCCTCTATCTGGAACCCGGCGGCGCTTTCGCCGTCATGAGCTGGCTCGACGGCGCCGACCTGCGTTTCGGCCTCGCCGGCTCCGCCGAAGTGCGCCAGGCGGCGGACTTCATCCGCCGTCTCTCCGGCCTGCGTCCGAGCAACTTCCCCGAAGCCGCCGATTCACGCCGCTGCCTGGCCGACTACGCCCGCCACATCGAGACCAGGCTCGACCGCATCCGCGAAGGCGCGGCCGCCCTCAAGAGCCGCCCCGAGGCGCGGCGCTTCGTCGCCGACACGGTGCTCCCGCTGAAGGAGGCGGTGCTGGCCCGGTTCTTCGCCGAATGCAAGCGCCAAGGCCTGGACCCTGAGAAGCCCCTGCCGCCTAGCCGGCGCATCCTGAGCCCTTCCGACTTCGGCTTCCACAACGCCCTGCGCGAGGCGCGCGGACGCATGCGTTTCCTCGACTTCGAGTACTTCGGCCAGGACGACCCGGCCAAGCTGGCCTGCGATTTCTGCCACCACGCCGGCTTTTCGCTCTCTCCGGCCCTCAAGCGCCTCTTCGTCGAGCGCCTGGCCGCCGGCCTGCCGGAAAGCGACGCGTTCCTGCGCCGCGTGGACCTGCTGCTCGACGTCATCGGCCTCGAGTGGCTCCTGATCGTGCTCAACGTCCTTTCGGCCGACACGCGGACGCGCCGGAAGTTCGCCGATCCCGGCCTGAGCGAGGATGCGCTGGTCCTGAGCCGCCTCAAGGCTGCGCGCCGCATCGCCGCGGATCTGAAGGACGGGAGACGTCCCGTCGCGCTGCGCCGCGTCGCCATGAAAAAACACGACTCAAAGAGGGCTCATGCCGACCGCTGACGGATTGGATTACGCGCTCGAGGGCAAGAAGGTCCGCAAGACCATCACGGAGATGGTGATAGCCGCCGGCCGCGGCCACGTGGGCTCGGCCTTCTCGATCGTGGAGACGCTGCTGGTGCTCTACAAGACGATCTTGAAGGTAGACCCGAAAGACCCGCGCTGGGAGGACCGCGACCGCCTCATCCTGAGCAAGGGTCACGGCTGCCTGGCCTTGTATCCGATCCTGGCCGAGCTGGGGTTCTTCGATCGCGCGGAGCTCCTGAAATATTGCAAGCCCGACGGCATCCTGGGCGGCCACCCCGAGCACCACAAGATCCCGGGCGTGGAAGCTTCCACCGGCGCCTTGGGCCACGGCCTATCCATCGGCATCGGCATGGCGCTGGCCGCGCGCATGGACGGCCGCGGCTACGGCGTCTATGTGATCCTGGGCGACGGCGAATGCGACGAGGGCTCGATCTGGGAAGGGGCGCTCTCGGCCGCCAAGCACAAGCTCTCGAATCTGACCGTCATCGTCGACTACAACAAGCAGCAGTCCTACGGCGACGTGTCGGAGGTCCTGCCGCTGGAGCCCTTCGCCGACAAGTGGCGCGCCTTCGGCTTCGACACGGCCGAGGCGCACATGGACCGGCCGCAAGAACTCGAGGCCTTGCTCAAGAGGCCTCGCGGCGACAAGCCCCGGGTCGTCATCACCCACACCATCAAGGGCAAGGGGATCACGTTCATCGAGAAGAACCTGAGCTGGCATCACAAGGGCAAGCTCACGCCGCTCGAGATCGAGAACATCTTCAACGAGCTGGAGATCTGACATGAGAAAGCGCTGCCTGGACGCGGTCTATCGCCTGGCCAAGAAGAACAAGGACATCGTCTTCATCGGCTCGGACCTGGGCGTGGGCGTGATGGATGATTTCAAGAAAGAGCTGCCCGCCCAGTGGTTCATGGAAGGGGTCTCGGAACAGCACATCATCGGCATGGCTTCGGGCCTGGCGATGACGGGCAAGACGGTCTACTTCAACACGATCGCCACCTTCATCACGCGCCGGTGCCTGGAGCAGAACATCATCGACCTGGGCTTGAGCGACGTGAAGGTGCGCCTCCTGGGCTCGGGCGGCGGGCTGGTCTACGCGCCGCTGGGACCGACGCATCTGGCCACCGAGGACCTCGCGCTCATGCGCGCCATACCCAACATGACGATCGTGGCGCCCTGCGACGCGGAAGAGATGGAGCGGGCGATGATGGCCTCCGAGCGGCTGCCGGGGCCTTTGTATGTGCGCATCGCCAAGGGCGGAGAAGCGGTGGTCAGCAAGCCCGAACAGGGCTTCGAGTTCGGCAAGGCCATCGTCCACAGGCCGGCGGGAGACCTTTTGTTCGTGACCACGGGCGTGATGCTGAGCCGGGCGCTGGAAGCGGCGCAGGCCTTGGAAAAAGAAGGCATCTCGGCCGGCATCCTGCATGCGCATACGGTCAAGCCCTTCGACGCGCCGGCCCTGCTGGAGCAGGCCGCGAAGGCCAAGGTCGTCATCAGCCTTGAAGAGCATACGCTGGCCGGAGGCCTGGGCAGCATCGTAGCCGAGGTGCTGGCCGAGCATGCCTTTGAGAAGACGCCGCTGCTCAAACGCCTGGGCATCCCGGACGTGTTCCCCGACCGGTACGGCTCGCAGAACACCCTTTTGGAACGCTATGGGCTGAGCGCGCCCTTGATCGCCGAGCACGCACGCAAACTTTTGCAAACGGTGCGCCTGGCGGGAGCGTAAGATGAGCGAGACCAGCTTCTTCGATGAGGACGAGCAGGCGTTCATGACGGGCTTCCTGAAAAAAGGCTACGCCATCGTGCCTTTAGCCGAGCGCGAGCGCCTCGACCGGATGCGCGAGCGCGTCTACGCGCGCGGCCTGGAGCTTCTGCGGCTGAAAGGCGGCAAGCGGCCGTCTTTGAAGGATTTCTTCGACCACACCGAGCGCTACCTGACCCCCGACAAGCTCAACGCCTTCCGCCTGGGCATGATCGATTTCCTCAACCACGACGCGCTGCTGCGCCCCGCGCTCTACAAGATGGCCCGCCGCCATATCCAATGGGCCGTCGGCAACGAGGTGGCGATGCAGCGCACGATCAACCTGAGCGTGCAGCTGCCTAAAGACGACAGCTCCCTGCTGCCGCTGCACTCCGACGTCTGGTCGGGCAACTCGCCCTACGAGCTGGTGCTCTGGCTGCCGCTGGTCGACTGCTTCAAGACCAAGTCGATGTACATCCTGGAACGGCCGAAGAGCGAGAGGATCTTCAAGGACTTCGGCAAGTACAAGTCCTTCGACGCGGAGAGGTTCTACAAGACGATCAAGCCGGAGGTGGTCTGGCTGGACGTCCCATACGGCCACGCCGTCTTGTTCACGCACTCGCTGCTGCACGGCAACCGCGTCAACCAGGAAAAGACGACGCGCTGGACCTTCAACGTGCGGCTCAAGGGCCTGCTGACGCCCTACGGCTCCAAAGAGATGGGAGAATCCTTCCTGCCGGTCACCGTGCGCCCCGCCACGCGCATCGGCTTCGAGGCGGTCGCGCTCGACAAATGAAGAAGAACGGCTGGCGCGGCTACGTGTCCTCCCGCGAGATCAACGGGCAGCTCATCCCCCAGCGCGTGCAGAACCTCGTCCTGCGCACCTACGCGGAAAAGTCCGGCATCCGCTACCTCCTGAGCGCCACCGAGTATCACATCCCCGGGTCCTTCATGATGCTGGAAAGCCTCTACGCCGGCCTGCGCGGCCTTGAAGGCCTCTTGTTCTATTCCATGTATCAGCTGCCGGAGACCGCCGCCGCCCGGCGCGAGCTTTACGCCGCCCTGCGCAAGGCCGGCTGCGGCCTGCGCTTCGCCCTGGAGGAGCTCGAAGTGGAGACCGCCGCCGACGCCCGGCTCATCGAGGACGCCTTGGTCTGCCGAGCCCTCAGCAAGAAGGCCGACCTCTCCATCCTGGCGCGCCCATGATCCCCAAGGAACTCGCCGCCCTGAAGGAACTCGGCCTCGTCGAAGCCCCCGGTGGGAAATCCCCCGCCTTCACGGCAACGGGCGACCGCCTCTTAGACGCGCGCGCCTTCGAAGCCCTCAAGGCGCTCGTCAAGGATACCCCCGGCGCCACGGTGCGCATCAACCTCCATCCCGGCCCCGAAGCCCCCGTCCACGACATGGTCATCGCCCAGAGCGCCGGGGGAAAACCCTTCGTGCATAAGCACCTCAGCCGCGAAGAGACCTACCACATGATCTCGGGCCGCATGCGTCTTCAGTTCTTCGACGAGGCGGGCAAGCCGACCGCCTCCCATCTGCTGGGAGCGATAGGCGCCGGGCTGCCCCTCATCGTGCGGGTGCCCAAAGGGGTCTGGCATGCCACCCAGCCCGAGACCGACTTCGCCGTCTTCCACGAGAGCCGCCCAGGGCCCTTCGACGGCAGCGACACCGTGCTGCCTGCGTTCAATGTTTGAACAAGCTCGCCTGATTCGCTATACTGTAACGCTATGACCGCCCCCATCCCCGCGCCGAAAAAGAAGCCCCTCTCCTATCGCCGCTCCACCTGCCGCCTCTGCGACGGCCACGACCTAGATGTCGTCCTTCCCTTGGCGCCGACGCCGCTGGTAGACGCCTACATCAAACAAGACCGCCTCCACCTGAAGCAGGAGCCCATCCCGCTGGACCTGGCGCTTTGCCGGACCTGCGGCCACGTCCAGCTGCTCGATGTCGTCGACCCTGACGTCATCTACACGGATTATCTTTACGAAACGGTCAGCTCCCTCGGCTTGCCCGAGCACTTCGACGCCTACGCCGAGGACGTGCTGAAGCGGATCAAGCCCGCGAAAGACGCGCTCGTCTTCGACGTGGGGAGCAACGACGGCACCTTGCTCAAGGCCTTCAAGAAACGCGGCATGCGAGTGCTCGGGATCGATCCCGCCCGCGAGATCGCCCATAAGGCCACCGCCAACGGCCTGGAGACCGTGGCCGACTTCTTCAGCCTGGCCAAGGCCAAAGAGCTCAAGGCCAAGCACGGCCCCGCGGCGATCGTCACCACCAACAACCTCTACGCCAACATCGATGAGATGCACGACCTGACCGAGGGCGTGCGGCACATGCTCGCCGCCGACGGCGTCTTCGTCTTCGAGAGCTCGTATCTCGCCGACATGATCGACAACATGGTGTTCGATTTCATCTATCACGAGCACCTCTCCTACTTCTCCGCCCGCCCCGTCGCCGCCTTCTTCAAACGCCACGGCCTCGAGCTCATCGACGTGCAGCACACGGCTCCGAAAGGCGGCTCCATGCGCTACACGGCCCAGCTCCAGGGCGGTCCGCGCAAAGCGGCGCCCGCCGTCGCCGTCCAGCTGGCTTACGAGGAGAAGCGCGGGCTCCAGAGCCCGGCCACCTTCAAGGCTTGGTCGGCGGTCATCGAAAAAGCGAAGGCCGCCACCGTGGCCGCGCTGTCCGGATTCAAGGGCAGGAAGGTCTGCGGCTACGGCGCCTCCGCCACGACGACGACGCTGATCCACCACCTGGGCATCGGCGGGCAGCTCGAGTGTTTTTTCGACGACTACCCGATCAAGCAGAACACGTTCAGCCCCGGTCTGCACATCCCGGTGGTGCCGTCCTCCGAGATCTACGTCCGCAAGCCCGACCTCATCTTCGTGGCCGCCTGGCGCTACGCCGGCCCCATCATGAAGAGGCACGAGGCCTTCGCCAAGGCCGGCGGCAAGTGGCTCATCCCGCTGCCGGAGATGAAGGTCGTCTAGGTGAGAGCAGCGGGGCTTTCCGTCCTCGGCGTCCTGACCTGCCCGCTCATCCTCGTCCTCTGGCTGCTGGAACCGTTCAAACCCCTGCGTTTCGGGAGGATCATCCCTCAGCGCATCGGCCATCTGGCCGCCAACACCGAGCTCTTCCTGCGACGCCTCCAGCTCGGACGCCTGCCGCAAGCGGCCTACCTCCTCTTCGCCTCCGGCCCCGTGGCCAACTCGACTTTGCTCTCGCTCTTCGCCCGCAAGATCCCCGTCGAACAGGGCTGGCCGGCGCGGGTGTTCACCGCCTGCGAGCCCTGGCTCAAGCACAGCCGCTTCGGCGCGCAGCTTCCTTTCGAGTCCAACGAATACGCGCTCTTCGACGACGGCAGGTCCTCGCTGAGCTTCACCCCAGAGGAGGAGGCTCGAGGGAAAGCGGAGCTGCGCAAGATGGGCCTCGGGCCCGAGGATTGGTTCGTCTGCTTCCATGCGCGAGAGTCGGCCTATCTCAACAAGTCGCTCCCGGGAGACTGGCGCTATCACGATTATCGGGACTGCAGCGTCGCGAACTTCCTGCCTGCGGCGGAGTACGTGGCCGGCCGCGGAGGGTTCGCGCTGAGGATGGGCTCGGCCGTGGCCGAGCCCCTGCCGAGGACCGGGCCGCGACTCATCGACTACGCTTCCCGCCACCGCTCGGAGTTCATGGACGTCTACCTGGCCGCCAAGTGCCGCTTCTTCATCGGCTCCGACACCGGCCTGACGCAGGTGGCGACCATCTTCGACCGCCCGGTCGTCAACACCAACGTGCCCATCGTCGATTGGGCCTCCTTTCGCAGGGCCGACCTCTTTATCCAGAAAAAACTGCGCGACGCCGCCGGCCGCGCGCTCAGCTATGAAGAGATCCTCGAACGTGGTTATGCCCGGTTCTACGACAGCGCCTTCCTCCGGGAGCGCGGGCTGACCTTGGAGGAGAACTCGCCCGAGGAGATCCTCGACGCCGTCCGCGAGATGCACGAGCGCCTGACCGGCGCATGGAAGGCGGAGCCCGGAGACGACGGGCTCCAGACGCGCTACCAAGCCCTCTTCGGGCCCGGCCGCCATTGCCACGGCTTCCGAGCCCGCATCGGCGCCGCTTTCCTGCGCGCGCGCATGACCCAAGGAGCTAGACCATGAACCAAGCCGCGCCGAAGCAGAATCCGATCCCCTTTTGGCACACGAAGCTCGGCGAGGCCGAGGGCGACGCCGCCAGATCCGCCATCCTCGCCGGGCACCTCAGCCAGGGCGCCGTCACCGAAACATTCGAGAAAAAGCTGGCCGAACTCTTCGGGGTCCCGTACGCCGTGACCACGACCTCAGGCAGCGCGGCTCTCTTCATGGCGGTCCGCGCCGCCGGCATCGGCCCCGGAGACGAGGTCATCCTGCCCAACCGCACCTTCGTGGCCACGGCCCACGCCGTCCTGCTGGCCGGAGCGAAGGTGAAGCTCATCGATACCCTGCCCGACCGCCCGGTCATGGACGCGTCGCTCATCGACAGCGCGATCACGCCGCGCACCAAGGCCGTCCTGCCCGTCCATCTCAACGGCCGCGGCGCCGACATGCCGGCCATCACCGCTCTGGCAAAAAAGCGGGGCCTGCTCGTCATCGAAGACGCCGCGCAAGCCTTCCATTCACGCAGCGCCGGGGGCTTCCTGGGCGCGCAAAGCGACCTCGGCTGCTTCTCCCTCGGGGTCACCAAGCTCGTCACGACCGGCCAGGGCGGCTTCGTCTTGACCCGCCGCAAGGAGCTGCATGACCGCATGCAGCTGCTCAAGAACCACGGCGTCGTCTCCACCTTCGCCGCCAGCTACAACGCCTTCGGCTTCAACCTCAAGTACAACGACATCGCCGCCTCCGTAGGCTTGGTTCAGCTCACGCGCATCCCGGCCAAGGAGAAGGCTCACCGCGCCTTCTATGCCTTTTACAAGGCTGGGCTGGCGAAGCTCAAGAACGTCGCGCTCTTGCCCGTCGACGAGAAGGCCGGGGAGCTGCCGCTTTGGGTGGAGGCGCTCTGTCCGAAGCGTGACCGGCTCATCGAGCTGCTGGAAAAGGAGGGCGTCCAGGCGCGCCCGTTCCTGCCGGACCTGGACCATTCGCCTCACTTGGAAAACCCCGATCACGCTCAGTTCGTCAACTGCCGGAAGTTCGCCGCCCAGGGCCTGTTCCTGCCCTGCGGCCCGGACATGCCCGAGGAGTGGATGAAGCGCACGCTGGATATCCTGGCCCAGCTGGACGCCCAGGTCGGATGAGCAAACCCAAAGCCGCCATCCTGGGCTTCCACGAAGGCACGGCCGGCCAGATCGCCGAGTGGATCGAGAAGACCGCCGGCGTCCGGCTGGCCGCCTTCGCCGAGGACGGCCCCGGCCCGCTGTCCATCGACGCCGCCGTCGAGAACAAGAAGCGCGTCTCCCAGCGCATGGAGTACCCCACGCCGTCCTCCTTCAAAGGGAAGCCCTTCTTCCGGACGAAGGACTGGCCCGCCAAGCTCAAGGCGCTGGGCATCGACACCGTCGTGCTGGCCGTCTCAGACAACGCCGAAAGGCTGGTCCACCTGGAGCGCGCGCGGCGGGAAAGATTCAAGATCGTCTCGGCGATACACCCGAGCGCGCTGATCCTGGATCAAGCCGAGCTCGAGCCCGGCGTCTGGGTCAATGCCGGCTGCGTCATCGGCTATAAGGCGGAGCTCAAGGCCGGAGCGTTCCTCAACACGCGCGTCCAGGTGGATCACCACTGCATCCTGGAAACCTGCTGCCAGCTCGACCCCGGCGTGGTCGCCGCCGGCCACGTCACCGTGCGCCGGCTGGCGCAGGTCCATACCGGAGCCGTGCTCATCAACCGCGTCATCGTAGGCGAGCGGGCGATCGTGGGCGCCGGAGCGGTCTGCCTGACCGACGTCCCCCCTGGCGCCACCGTGGTGGGCGTGCCGGCCAAGGTCATCCGGCGGCGCTAGCGGTGCCTTTATCAACGATATGGTAGAATGTTCAATCATTGAACAGCCACCCCGGCGCCCATGACCCAGACCTACAAAAAGCATAACAGCTTCGTCGAGATCCGCCAGAAAAAACCCCTGGCCGACGGCCGCGCGCGCCTGGCGCCGCTGCTCGCGGACCGCTCGGACATGGGCTTGGCGCCCGGGCGAGCCGACCTCGTGCGCCTGGCCTGCGCCGAGGCCTTGGGAAAGACCGCCGCCCCGGCCGGGCATGCCCCCTTCTCCCTTCATCCCAACGTCCTAGAAGAGCTGTCGCGCCTGGAAGGCGCGGAACTGCCGCGCTACCTCTACTACCGCTTCCGCTACGAGGTTTTCCCGGACCGCAAACTCCTAGACGCGGCCCCGCCGCTGCTGCAGATCGAGCCGGCCTCAGCCTGCAATTTCCGCTGCGTCTTCTGCTATCAAACCGATAAGCCGTTCACCAAGAAAAGCGGCGGCTTCATGGGGACCATGAAGCTCGACGTCTTCAAGCGCCTCATCGACCAAGCACAAGGAAGCATCGAGGCCGTGACGCTGGCCTCGCGCGGCGAGCCCCTGCTCTGCCCCGACATCGAGCCCATGCTGGCCTATGCGGCGGGAAAATTCCTAGCCCTCAAGCTCAACACCAACGCCTCCCTGCTCGATGAGAAGAAGTGCCACGCCATCCTCTCGGCCGACATACAGACGCTGGTCTTCTCCGCCGACGCCGCCGAGGAGAAATCCTACGGCAAGCTGCGCGTCGGCGGCGACCTGAAGAAGGTCTTGGCTAACGTGACCCGATTCGCGGCCATCCGCGCCAAGCATTACCCGAAGTCGCGCATGATCACCCGCGTCTCCGGCGTGAAGGTGCCGGGCTCCAGCGGCCTCGACGACATGGAGAAGTTCTGGGGCGGCTTCGTCGACCAGGTGGCCTTCGTCAACTACAACCCCTGGGAGAACGCCTACGAGGCGCCGCTCAGCGGCGTGGAGACGCCCTGCTCCGACCTTTGGCGGCGGATGTTCGTCTGGTGGGACGGCTGCACGAACCCCTGCGACGTGGATTTCAAGTCCCAGCTCAGCGTGGGCAGCGCCAAGGAGACCGACCTGGGCGGCCTCTGGCGCTCCGCCGGCTACACCAAGCTCCGGGAGGACCACTTGGCCAAGAAACGCTCCGCGAACTCCCCCTGCTCCCGGTGCACGGTCATATGATCTGCGCGCTGATGCTGGGCCGAGACGGCAGCCGCGGCTTTCCTGGAAAGAACACCGCGCCCATACTGGGCCGCCCGATGATGGCCTATCCTCTGCTGGCCGCCAAGGCTTCCAAGAGCGTCAGCCGCTCCTTCGTCTCCACCGACAGCCCGAGCATCAAGAAAGTCGCCCGCGACTACGGCGCCTCCGTCATCGACCGCCCCGCCGAGCTCTGCACGCCCCAGGCTCTGGGTGAGGACGCCTTCGCCCACGGCTACCGGTTCATCCGCGACGAGCTGAAGAAGGAAGGCGCGGAGCTGGAGCTGCTCGTCCTGCTCTTCTGCAACGCCGCCACCGTCGACTCGGAACTCATCGATCAGGGCGTAGACGCCCTGCGCCGGCGGCCCGAGGCCGACTCGGCCGTCAGCGTGTCGCGCTACAACATGTGGAGCCCGCTGCGCGCCCGCAAGGAGACCAAGGAAGGCTTCCTTCAACCCTTCGTCCCCTTCGAGACCTTCGGCGACCCCAAGACGCTCAACTGCGACCGCGACTCCCAGGGCGACGTCTGGTACGCCGACATGGGTTTGTCCATCGTGCGGCCGCGCTGCTTTGAAAACATGGCGGACGGCCTGCTGCCTCAACGCTGGATGGGAAAGAACATCCACCCGCTGAAACAGTGGGGCGGCTGCGACGTGGACTATGAATGGCAGATGCCCGGCGTCGAGCACTGGCTGCTCAAGCACGGCGTCAAGCCCGCCGCAGAAGAGCCCGCGGAGAAGCGCCCGTGAGCCGCTTGGAAGGCCAGGTCGCGCTCGTCACCGGCGCTTCGGGCGGCATCGGAGCGGCCATCGCCAAGGCCCTAGCCGGCCAAGGCTGCGCGGTGGGTCTGCACTACAGCTCCAACGGCTCTTCCGCCAAAGCGCTGGCGGCCAAGCTCAACGCCATCGGCGGCCGGGCCAAAACCTTGAAAGCCGACCTCCTGAAGGACGGCGCGCCGCGCCAGCTCGTGTCCGCCTGCGTGAAGGAGTTCGGACGGCTCGATATCCTGGTCAACAACGCCGGCGCGGTCTTGGGCGACGAGCATTTCCTCGATCTCAGCGAACGCGACTGGGCGCGCACGCTGCGCCTGAACGCCGAGGCGCCCTTCTTCCTGACGCAAGAGGCCTTCCGCGTGATGAAGACGGGCGCGCGCGTGATCAACATCAGCTCGGTGGCCGCCCAGTTCGGGGGCTCGTCGCGCTCGATCCACTACGGCGCGGCCAAAGCGGCGCTAGAAGCGATGACCCGGGGATTCGCCCGCGAAGGCGCCGGTCGCCGCATCCTGGTCAACGCCATCCGCGCGGGGGTGATCGACACGGCCTTCCACGACAAGTTCCGCAAGAACATGGGCCCGCGCATCGAGATGATCCCTTTAAAGAGGATGGGCCGGGCCGAGGACGTCGCCGCCATGGCCCTCTACCTGGCCGTCGACGGAGGGTTCACGACGGGTCAAGTCCTCTGCGTGACCGGAGGCGAATGAAGGTCCTGGTCACCACCTCCTCGTTCTCGGCGCAGGACCCCGCCCCTAAGACGGCGCTGTCGGGCGCGGGCCTCGAGATCCATGAGAACCCGTTCAAGCGCAAGCTGACCGAGGCTGAAGTATCGGCCTTGCTCGCTGAACACAAGCCCGTCGGCCTCTTCGCCGGCCTCGAACCGCTGACGGCCAAGGTGCTCGAAGCGTCCCGCGGGCATCTGAAGGTCATCTCGCGCTGCGGGATCGGGCTCGACACGGTCGACCTCGACGCCGCCAAGCGGCTGGGCATCTCGGTCTTCAACACGCCGGACGCTCCTTCCCAGGCGGTGGCGGAGCTGACCCTCGGGCTGATGCTGGCCGTCCTGCGGCGCATCGCCGAGGCCGACGCCGCCGTCAAGCGCGGGGATTGGAAGGCCACGATGGGACGGCTGCTGGGCGCGCGGACGGTCGGGGTGGTGGGGCTGGGGCGCATAGGGTCGCGCGTCGCCAATCTTTGCCTAGCGTTCGGGTGTAAGGTGCTGGCCTATGATCCCAACGACAAGATCATGTTACCAGACGGTTCCGAGCGCCACTCTTACGACGAACTCATACGGCGCTCGGATATCGTCACATTGCATATCCCATTAGGTCCAGGCACACGGAACGTGGTCGGGCCTGACGAATTCAAAAAGATGAAAAAAGGTGCGGTGCTCATCAACGCTTCGCGCGGCGGCCTTGTCGACGAAACGGCCCTGCTCGACGCCCTGAAGTCCGGACAGTTGGCGGGCGCGGGCATCGACGCCTTCGAGGCTGAGCCCTACCTCGGTCCCCTGCGGGACCTGACTCAAGTCGTGCTGACGCCGCACATGGGCTCGGCGGCGATGGAATGCCGCACCCGTATGGAACAAGAGGCGGCGGACAATCTCATCGCCGGGCTGCGCGCCCTGGGGGTCATCTGATATGAACAAAGTCCTGGTCTGCGGCGGCACGGGTTTTCTGGGCAGCCACGTCGTCGAAGCCTTGAGCGAGGCCGGCTACGCGGTGCGGGTCTTCGACCAGCGGCCTTCTTCTCACCTGCGCGAAGGCCAGGAGATGATCGTCGGCGACATGCTCGACCTAGGCGGCCTCTGCAAGGCGGCCCGCGGCTGTTCGGCCGTCTACAACTTCGCCGCCATCGCCGACATCGACGAATCGCGCAAACACCCGCTGGAGGCGCTCAAGGTCAACGTGCTGGGCAACGCCCATGCCTTGGAAGCGGCCCGCCAGGCCAAGGCCGAACGCTTCGTGCTGGCCTCCAGCCTCTACGTCTACAGCCGCTCCGGCGCCTTCTACCGCGCCACCAAGCAGGCCGCCGAGCAGTATACGGAGACCTTCCAGGAGGAGTTCGGCCTGGACTACACCATCGTGCGCTACGGCTCCCTCTACGGCCGCCGCGCCGACGAGCGCAACGGCATCTTCCGCATGCTGCAGTCGGCGCTGACCGAGGGCCGCGTGCGCTACGCCGGCACCGGGGAAGAGCTGCGCGAGTACATCCACGTCGACGACGCCGCGCGGCTCTCGGTGGAGATCTTGAAGCCCGAGTTCAAGAACATGCCCGTGACCTTGACCGGCCACCACCCCATGCGCGTGCGCGACGTCATGGAGATGGTCCGCGAGATGCTGGGCGGCAAGGTCAAGCTCGAGTTCGACAACGAGGCCGTCAGCGGCCACTATAACATCACCCCCTACAGCTACAGCCCCAAGCTGGCTAAAAAACTCGTCAGCACGCTCTACACCGACATGGGGCAAGGCCTGCTCGACTGCCTGGCCGAGATCCAGGCGCGCCGGCCCGCCGGCCCCAAGAGCCGCAAGGTCAAGCGTGCCGCCTAAGGCCGTCGTCTTTGATTTCGACGGCGTCATCCTGCAGTCCGTCGACATCAAGACGCGGGCCTTCGCGGCCCTCTTCGCCGCCGAAGGCCCCGAGGCGGCCGGCCGCATCGTGGCCTACCACGAGGCCAACGGCGGCATCTCCCGCTTCGAGAAGTTCCGCCACGCCTACCGCGAGGTCCTGCGCCGGCCGCTGCCCCCCGAGGAGGAGAAGGCTCTCGGAGAGCGCTTCAACGACCTGGTCGAAACGGCCGTCTCCGCCTGCCCTTGGGTGCCGGGCGCCGAGGCGTTCCTGAAGGCCCATCACGAGTCCCTGCCGCTCTTCGTCGCCTCGGGCACGCCGCAGACGGAGCTGCGCCGCATCGTAGAGCGGCGCGGAATGTCTCGCTACTTCAAAGGGACCTATGGCTCGCCCGACGCCAAGGACGCCATCCTGCGGCGGGTCGCCGCCTCCCTCGGCTGCGACGGCGCGCGACTCCTGATGGTCGGAGACGCCGCCGGCGACCTGCTCGCCGCCCGCGCCGTAGGCGCGAGCTTCATCGGCATCGCGCCTCCTGGACGACCAAGCCCGTTCGAGGAAGGCACGCCGCTCTTGCCCGACCTCACCGGACTCAGCGCCGCCCTGGACCGCCTATGAGCCGTTTCTGTTCACCGCGGGTAGCCCTGGATGAAGCCCCCTCACCCGCCAGAGCCTGGCTCTACCTGGGCAAGGACTTAAAATCCCGCGCCGCGGTCGAGGAATGGGTCGGCACCCCCCCGAGCGCTCTGGGCGGCAAGCTGCGCGAGGAAGCCCTCCGGCTCAAAGGTCCCTTCCTCGACCTCGTCGCCGGCCTCGGCCGCGGCCAAAGCGACCCCGCCGCCTGGTGGGCCGGGACCCTGCCTTGGAAAGCCTGGAGCGCCAGCGACCTGTTCCTGCTCTGCTGCTATCAGTCCTTGGCCGCGGAGTCATCGGCGGAGCTGGTCGTCATCGAAGACCCCTGGCTGCTGCGCCAGCTGGGCGGCAAGTCGTCCGTGCGGCAAGAGCAAGCCGCGCTGCTCGTCCTTGGCCTGGGCCGCCGGCTGAAGTGGGCCCTGCGCATGGCTTGGGGCGCGCTCCTCCAGGCCTGGCACTGCCGTGGAAGCGCGCCGGTCCTACCGCAGGGCGCGGTCGTCCTCTATAGCCACCTGCAGGAGCGCAGCCTCTCGGGCACAGACGGCTGGACGGACCACTACCTGCCCGGCTTCGAAGAGGAACTGCGCGCCGCGGGGACCGGCGTCTTGCGCTGCACCTACCCCGACGACACCGGCTTCGAGGCGGCGCTCGCACAGCGCTTCAAGAGCGTCGTGCCGCTGATCCGCTTCGCCTCGCTCTCGGGATTTTCGCGCGCCCTGCTCGGCCTGCCGCCGGCCGTCCCGGACGGCCAGACGCTCGACGGCCGCCCCATCGACGAGCTGCTCAAGCGCGAACGCTGGCATGACTTCTCGCGGGCCGGCCGCTGCGCGGCGCTCTTTCTGAAAGACTGCGCCGAACGCTTCTTGCGCGCCGGGACCTTCAAGGCGCTGTTTTTCCCTTGGGAAAACCAGCCGCAAGAGCGCATGCTGCTGCTGGCGGCGCGCGACCAAGGCCTCAAGACGATCGGCTATCAGCACACGACCGTGCCCCGGCTGCAGCTTCCCTTCTTCGCCGGGCAAGGCGAAGCGCAGTGGGCGCCGCTGCCCGACGTGGTGCTGGCCTCGGGGCCCTATCCCCTGCGGCTCCTGTCCGAAGACGGGATGCCGCCGGAACGTCTGCGCCTGGCCGGCAGCCGCCGCTACGCAAGCTTGAGCACGGGCGCAGCGACGACGGCCGCCTCCGCCGACGTCCTCGTCATCCTGCCCGTCGACCGCGCCCAAGCCCGACATCTGCTCGGCGCGCTGGCCCAGGCCTATCCGCAGGGCGGCCGAGGCTTCCGCTTCTTGGTCAAGCCCCACCCCTCCGAGCCGCTGTCGCCGCAAGACCTGGGCTTTGCGGCCGAGCTGGCCGAAGGCACCCTGCAAGAAGCTTTGGCGCGCTGCCAGGTCGTGGTCTTCACCGGCACCACCTCCGGCGTCGAGGCGCTGTCCGCCGGCCGGTCGGTCCTGCGCTACCGGCCGGAACTGCTGCTCGACGTCGACCCCTGCGAACTGCTGGACGACGAGACCCTGCCGACGGCCGGCGACGCGGACCTGGCGGCGAAGCTCGAGGCCCTGCGCTCGACGGCCGGCGCGGCAGGAGCGGACGCGGCCCGGTCGGTCCTGTCGGAATTGTTCTCGCCGGTATTGCCCGAGGCTTGGCGCCAAGCGCTGGAAGACGGACCCCGGAGGGCCCCATGAAGCCGAAGAAGACCATCCTCGTCACCGGAGGCACCGGCCTGCTCGGCAAGGGCCTGGAGGAGACCGCTCCCGCCGGAGCCCGGATCGTCAGCGTCCACCAGCGCGACTACAAGGTCGAAGGCTCGAAAGCCGAGCACCTGATCCTCGATATCCGTGACAAGCGCGCCGTCGACCGGCTCTTCCATCGCATGCGCTTCGACGTCGTCATCCACGCCGCCGGCATCGCCAGCGTGGACTACGTGGAGAAGCATTACGCCGAGAGCCTGGAGTCCAACATCGTGGGCACGCTGAACGTGACGTCCGCCTGCCGTCAAAGGGACATCCATCTCGTCTACGTCTCGACCAACGCGGTCTTCGACGGCAAGCACGCCCCCTACCGCGAGAGCGACCCGGTGCGGCCGGTGAACAAATACGGACTGCTCAAAGTCGAATGCGAACGCCTGGTCAGCGAGACGCTGAAGCACTACACGATCGTCCGGCCGATCCTCATGTATGGCTGGAACCACATCGTGACGCGGCCCAACCCCGCCACCTGGATCTACGACAAGCTGATGCGCGGCGAAGCGGTCCAACTGGTCAGCGACGTCTACGAGAACCCGCTGTTCAACCGCCAATGCGGCCGCGCGCTCTGGGCGGTCGTCAAGAAGAAGCCGGAAGGCATCTTCCACTTCGCCGGCAAGGACGTGGTCAGCCGCCACCGGTTCGCGCTGAGGCTGGCCGAAGTCTTCGGCCTGGACGCTTCGTTGATATCGCCGGTGAAGAGTTCTTTTTTCCCGACGATCGCGCCGCGCCCGAAGAACACCTCGTTTCTGACGACGCGCATGGAGCGCGAGCTGGGCGTGCCGGCGATGACGCTGGAAGCCGGCCTGCGCGAGATGAAGGCCACGATGGGCGTGCGGGCTTAAATGTGTTGAAATCCTACACGATGCGTGTATACTATACACATGATACCAAGGGGTCTTGAGCGCCGCGTCGAGCTCCTGCTGGCTCGATTCCCCTGCCTTCTGCTTTTTGGCGCGCGGCAGGTGGGAAAATCCACGATCGTCTCCAAAACCAAGGTCGCCCAAGGGAGGAAGTATCTCACCTTCGATGATCCGGAGACTATCGCCGCCGCGCGGGCCGACGCGGACGTCTTCATCGACCAAGCCGAACGGCTGACCATCGACGAGGTCCAGCGATATCCGGACCTTTTCCAGCGAGTCAAGCGCTCGATCGATTCTGAGCGCAAAGCCGGACGCTTCCTCCTCACGGGCTCCTCCGCGGCCGAGATCCTCGCGGCTGGAAAAGCGTCCGCCCTGGCCGGACGCAGCGCCATCCTGGAGATGGGCCCCCTCACGCTGGCCGAGACCGAGGGCCGCGCCCCCTTCGACTGGCTCGAGCTGCTGCGCGCGACCGAGACCGCCGCGGTCCTGCGACGCCTTCCCAAGCCCGCGGCGACCCGCGAAGCCCTTCAGCGCCGGGTCATGAGGGGCGGTCTGCCCCCGGCCTGGGAGGCCGAAGACGACGCGACTTGGCGAGAGTGGATGCGCGCCTACCGCGCCCTGTACCTCGAAAGGGACGTGCTCCCGGTCCGCCGTCTGGCGGCGCCCGAGGACTTTCTACGCTTCATGACGCAAACCGCCTACCGGAGCGGCGGGCTGCTCTCTCTATCGGACTTGGGCCGCGACGCCGGCGTGCCGCTCTCCTCGGCTCAGAACTACCTGCGTTTGATCGAAGGTTCCTGCCAATGGTTCCGCGTCCTAGCTTATCACCGCAACCTGGGCAAACGCCTCGTCAAATCTCCCAAGGGCTACTGGTTCGATTCCGGGGTCCTGGCCTACCTTCTCGGAGTCTCCGACTGGGAACAAGCTCGGAGCGCCGGCCGGCTGGGCGCGCTTTTCGAGACCTGGGTCGCAAACGAGATCCGCGCCGCGACTTGGATGAGCTCGGAGCGCTTGGAGCTTCATCATTGGCGGACCCAAGCCGGCAGCGAGGTGGACTTCGTGCTTTCGCTGGGCGAACGGCTGCTGCCCATCGAGGTCAAATCCGCCTCCACCCTCTCACCCAAAGACCTGCGCGGCCTTGAAACCTTCCTCGCCGACCACAAGAAAGAGGCCCCCTTCGGAGTGGTGCTCTACACCGGCGCGGAGCACCGCCTGATAGGTCCACGCATCATAGCCCTCTCAGCGATGGCCCTCTAACGAACATGCCGAGATTCTCCATCGTCATCCCGGCCTACAACGCGGCCGCCTTCATCGAAGAGACCTTGAAGACGGTGGCCGCCCAGACCTGCCGGGACTTCGAGGTCGTCGTCGTCGACGACGGCTCCCAAGACGACACGAAGGGCGTCGTCGACCGATTTTTGGCGAAGCATGGCCTGCAAGGGCAGTGCATCAAGCAGGCGAACAAGAAGATCGCCGGCGCGCGCAACACCGGCGTCCGGGCGGCCCAAGGCGAATGGATCGCGTTCCTGGACCATGACGACGCCTGGTTTTCGAACAAGCTCGAGCGCGCCGCCCAGGAGCTCGAAGCGCATCCGGACGTCGACCTGCTCTGCCACGACGAGAACGTCACCGAAGGCGGCAAGCTCCTGCGCGTCTGCCGCAACGGCCCCGCTTGCGCCGACATGTACGACCGCCTGCTCTTCAAAGGCAACGCCTTGTCGCCCTCCTGCGTCGTCGTCAAAAAGGCGAAGGTCCTGGAGGTCGGCGGCTTCAGGGAGGATGAGAAGTTCAACACGGTCGAAGACTATGACCTGTGGATGCGGCTGTCGAAGGTCTGCCGCCTGAGGTTTTTGCCCGAGATCCTGGGCGACTATCATTTCGAGGAGCGCGGGGCGTCCCGGCGCATCGTCTACCATCACACGAACCTGGAGCTGCTGCTGCGCGACCATTTCCAGACGCTGTACGGCGACGCGCCGAGCCTGGGCCAGCGCCTTCGGATGCGCCGCCGCCTGGCTTCGGTCTACCGCTCCGCGCTGGGATTGCTGAGCAATTATAACGAAGCCCCTGAAGAGCAGCGCCGCTACGCCAAGCTGATGCTCGAGACCTTCCCCTTCGATCCCAAGAACGCCGTCAAAGCCCTGCTGTGGGTCCTGCGATGAGGGCGCTGCTGGCCTCGGTCTACGCGCCGCCGGCGGCGTCGCAGCCTTGGCGCTTGGAGGAGCTGCTGCCGGGCGCCGACATCCGCTACTACAGCTTCGCCAGAAGGGCCCTGGCCGACGGCCTGCGCTTGAGCCGCGCCGGGAAGGTCCTGCTGCCGGGCTTCCTCTGCCGCGACGTGCTGTCCTCCTTGAGCGCCGTCGGCGCCGAAGCCGCCTTCTACCCGGTGGACTCCCGCTTGAACCCGGCCGCCGCTCCCGAAGCGTGGCCGAAGGCCGATGCCGTCTTGGCCGTGGACTATTTCGGCTTTCCCCAAGACCTGACGCCCTTCAAAGCCTATTGCGCTCGAACGGGCGCGGTCTTGATCGAAGACGCCGCCCATGCGCTCTTCAGCCGAGACGCCTCCGGAGCGCTCCTAGGCTCGCGCGGAGACCTGGGGCTCTTCAGCCTGCGCAAGACCCTGCCGCTGCCCAACGGCGCGGCGCTGGCCGTGACGAAAGCGGGCTGGGCCGTCCCGCCGCAGGGCCCCTTCGGCGCCTCGGGCGGCCTGCGCCGCGCGCTCAAGACGACGTCACGCGCCTTGGCGCGCCGCTTGGGCTCGCAAAGGACCTATCAGGGCCTGTCTTTCTTGCGCGACCTACGCCGGCTCAAGACGGGCAGCCGCCTGCCGGGCCCCGACGCCGAATCAGAGCGCGTCCTTCCCAAGCCGGAGCGGCCCTGCCGGGCGTTGGCGTCGGCGTTGACGGCGGCCGACCCGCAGGCGGAGGCGCAAAGGCGCCGCGCGCTGTACGCTTTCCTGAGCGCGCGCCTGCATCACGCCGGCGCGGAGCCGATCTTCGACGCCCTGCCGCTGGGCGTGGTGCCCTACGGCCTGCCGTACCGGGCCGAGGGCAAGACGGCGCTGAAGGTCGAAGCGCTGCTCAAGGGCTTGGGGCTGGAATCCTTGACCTGGCCGGACCTGCCCAGCGCGATCATGGAGTCGGCTCCGTCCTTTTACAAGGATGTGAGGATCGTGCACTTCTTATGGTGAACTGGGATATTTTTTCGGGGCAGGACGCGGCTTGGGACGAGCTGACCCGCGGCTTGGACGGGGCCAGCGTCTTCCAAGGCTCCTCTTGGGCGCGCCATAAAAAGAGCCTAGGCTGGGAAGCGATCCGGGCCGTAGGCAGAAAGAACGGCGCTCCGGCGGCCGCGGCGCAATTCTTGGTGAAGCGCACCCTGCTGGGCGCAAAGCTGCTCTGGGCGCGCGGCGGGCCCAGCGGGGAGCCCTCGCATTGGAACGGAGAGCTGCGCGCGCTCTTGTCGCATACGGCGGGCGGGACGATGAGCTATGGGCGCTTCTGCTCCTATCGCTCCGCGGAGCCGGCGGCTGAAGACGCTTTGGCCAAGCAAGGCTGGCGGCGGCCGAAGACCCCGCTCAACAAGCCGTTCACGTTCATGCTGGACCTGGGTTCGACCGGGGCGGATGTCCAGAAGGGCCTGTCCGAGAACTGGGCCCACAACCTGCGGCGCGGACAAAAGCGCTGCCGGATCCTTCGCTGGGACGGCGCCGGCGCGGCGGAGCTCGTCGGCGTCTATCGATCGATGGAGGCTTATAAGGGCTTGGCGGCCCAGCAGAGCGAGGCGGAGCTTTCAAGCCTGCTGAAGCATCTAGGCCAGGGGCTCGTCCTTTATAAGGCCGAGGCCGAAGACGGTACGCCGGCGGCCTTCCGGGCCTGCGCGGTGCGCGGCGCGGGCGCTTGGGACCTTCTGGCCGCGTCGTCGGCCGTGGGGCGCAAGACTTACGCCTCCTACGCCTTGCTGTGGGCGCTGCTCGAGGACTGCCGGGGACGCGGCGTGCAGAGCTACGACCTAGGCGGCGCCGACCGCGAAGCGGCCAAGGGCGTCTTCGATTTCAAGAAAGGCACCGGAGCCTCGCCGCATCATTTTTTAGGAGAATGGGATTGGGCCAGCCCGGGCTGGCTGAGGGCGCCGGCGGGGCGCGTGATCGCCGCGCGCGGGTCGGGCGGGCTATGAGCTGGCAGCACGCCTTTTGGAAGACCCTCGCCGCCGGCCTAGCCTTGGCCGGCGAGGCCGTCGTGCGCCCCGGCCTGCGCATCTTAAGCTACCACGCCGTCGGCACGGAGCTTCCGGGCGATCCCTACGGGCTGAGCATGCCCCCGGACGGCTTCCAGCGCCAGATGGAGCTGCTGGCCACCGGACGCTTCGGCGCCGTCGTCAGCCTGAGCCAGGCGAGACTCGACGGCCTGAGCCCCGAAGTCTGCGTCACTTTCGACGACGGCTATCTCGACACGCTGAGCACCGCCGCCCCCGTCTTAGCCCGGCTCAAGCTCCCTTTCACCGTCTGCGTCACGCCCAAGCTCCTTGAAAGCGGCGCGCCGCACATGACCCCGGGCCAGCTCAAAGAGCTGGCGCTCATGCCCGGCGCGGAGATCGGCGCCCACGGCTTCAGCCATCGCTCCTTGCCCGCTTGCGATGACGCCGCTCTCAAGCAGGAATTGAGCGACAGCCGCGCTTGGCTCCAAAGCCGCCTGGGAAAACCCGTCACCGTGATGACCTACCCGCATGGCCATGCCGACCAACGGGTCCGCAAAGCCGCCGAGACGGCCGGATTCCTGCGCGCCGGCTGCAGCCGCTACGCCTTGAACGGCCCCGACCGCGACCCCCTGCTGCTCTGCCGCACCGAGATCGTCGCTTGGGACACCGAACGGACCTTTGTCCAAAAAGTCAGCGGCGGCTGGGACTTCTTCCGCTTCCGACACACCGACCCGGCCCGAATATGGTAGGATGTTCGAACATTGAACACCCCGGGCCTCTCCCGCGATAGCCTCGCCGAAAAAGAGTTCATCCTCATCCAGGAGATCTCCAAAAGCGGCACCCACACCCAGCGCAGTCTCTCCCAAAGCATCGGCCTGTCGCTGGGCACGACCAATCTCCTGATACAGCGCCTGGCGCGCAAAGGCTTCATCAAGGTCAACCAGCTCGATTGGAAGCGCACCCAATACCTGCTCACCCTCAAGGGCGCCTTCGAGAAGACCAACAAAGCCTATCACTACACCCTCTACACGATCCGGCTGTTCCGGCAGATCCAGGAGAACATCGCCACCGTGCTGCGGCGCGAGCACCAGCAAGGGCGGCGCGTCTTCCACCTCGTCGCCCAGGACGAGCTCCTCGAGCTGCTCAAGGAATCCGTGCGCGGGCTCGATTTCCCGCAGGCCGAGTTCTCCTACTACCCGCGCTTCAGCGAAGTCCCGGCGGACGCCGACCTGCTGATGACCGCCACCCTCGAGGCCCCGCCGCAGGGCCGCGCGCGCTGCGTCAGCCTCGTCGATTTCGACAACATCGATTTCAGGGTCAGCTGACATGAACCCCTACTGGAAAGGCAAACGCGTGCTGGTCACGGGCGCGGGCGGCTTCATCGGCAGCCACTTGGCCGAGGAGCTGGCCCGCCAAGGCGCCCGCGTGCGCGCCCTGACCCATTACAACTCCCGCGGCTCCTGGGGCTTCCTGGACAGCCTGCCCGCCGGCCTGGCCCGCCGCATCGAGGTCCGCGCCGGAGACATCACGGACGCCTCCTTCGTCGGCGGCCTGATGGACGGCCAGCAGGTCGTCTTCCACCTGGCCGCCCTCATCGCCATCCCCTATTCCTACGCCGCCCCCCAGAGCTTCGTCTCGACCAACGTCCAAGGCACGCTCAACGTGCTGGAAGCCTGCCGCAAACGCAAGGTCTCCAAGCTCGTCTGCACCTCCACGTCCGAGGTCTACGGCACGGCCCGCTACACCCCGATGGACGAGGCCCATCCGCTGCAAGGGCAGTCTCCCTACTCCGCCTCGAAGATCGGCGCCGATCACTTGGCCGAGAGCTTCCACCGCTGCTTCGGCTTGCCGGTCGCCATCGCCCGGCCGTTCAACACCTACGGCCCCCGGCAATCGGCGCGCGCCGTCCTGCCGACCGTCATCAGCCAGGCCTTGAGCGCCGGCCCCTTGATCTCGCTGGGGGCCTTATCTCCCGTCCGAGACTTCAACTATGTCGCAGACACCGTCTCCGGCTTCTTGGCGGTCGCCCAAAGCCCCAAGTCCGCGGGCCAGGCCTTCAACCTCGGCTCCGGACGCGGCGTCACCGTCGGCCAAGCCGCCAAGCTCATCCTCAAGCTCACCGGCAGCCGCGCCAAGCTCGCCCAAGACGCGCGGCGGCTGCGCCCCGACGACAGCGAGGTCCTCAAGCTCGTCTGCGACAGCTCCAAGGCCCGGCGCCTGCTCGGCTGGAAGCCGCGCATGCCTTTCGAGGAAGGGCTCAAGCGCACGATCGACTACATCCGCGGCCATGCCTCGGAATACAAAGCCCACCTCTACAACGTCTAAGATGGCCAAGAAGACGACCGACGCCGCCATCCGCCGGGAGCTCAAGCGCGTCGTCGGCCTAGAAGCCCGGGCGCTCGGCCGCGTCCTTGCCGCCGTCGACGGCTCCTATACCCGGGCCGTGCGCCTGCTGGCGTCCTGCAAGGGGAAGGTGGTCTGCACGGGCGTCGGCAAGTCCGGCCTCATCGCCCAGAAGATCGCGGCCACCTTCTCTTCGACCGGCACCCCCGCCGTCTACCTCGACCCCGGCGACGCCATGCACGGCGGCCTCGGCATGGTCCAGCGTCAGGACCTGGTGGTGGCCATCGGGAAATCCGGGGAATCCGACGAGCTCAACGCGCTGCTGCCGGGCCTGCGGCGCGTCGGAGCGCGGCTGATCGCGATCACGGCCAACCCTTCCTCGACGCTGACGCGCGGCGCCGCCGTCGTCCTGCTGACCCCCGTCGGAGACGAGGCCTGCCCGCTCAATCTCGCGCCCACCAGCAGCACCACGGCGGCGCTGGCGGTGGGAGACGCCCTGGCCGTGGCTCTCATGAAGCTGCGCGATTTCAGGCCCGAACACTTCGCGGCCAACCATCCCGGCGGCCGGCTCGGCCGGCGCCTCAACCTGCTCGTCGGAGACATCATGCGCGGAGGCTCGGCCAACCCCGTCGTGCGGCTCTCGGACGCCTTCAGCCGGCTGCTCGATGAGATCACGCGCTTTCAGGCGGGCGCCGTCTCGGTCTTGGATTCCAAGGGGCGCTTGGCCGGCCTCGTCACCGACTTCGACATCCGAAAAGCCCTGCTCAAGGCCGGCGACATCCGCGGCCTCAGCATCAAGGGCATCATGAACCCCAAACCCTTGACGGTCTTCTCCGACGAGCCGGCCTCCAAGGCGGTCTCGGTCATGCAGGACCGCAAGACCCCCTTCAACGTGCTCCCCGTCATCGACCGCCGGCGCCGTCCGGTGGGCATGGTCCAGATCCACGACCTTCGGGCCCGCGGCCTGTAGCGCCGTGGGAGACTCCCTGGATAAAGCCCAGGTCGTCATCCTCAGCTCCATCGAATGGGAGGCCTCCTGGCAGCGCCACCAGGTCTTCGCCTCGCAGTGGGCCGCCGACGGCCACGAGGTGTTCTTCGTGGAGAACACCGGCTTTCGCGACGTCAACCTGGGCGACCTGCGCCGGCTGTCGCGCAAGCTCCTCCGGCTGGCCGCGCCCAAGCCCGCCCGCCGGCACGGCCCGCCGCCCGCCGGCCTTAAGATCCTCAACCCGCTGGTGCTGCCGCCCACCAAGGCGCCTTTTCGGCGCCTGAACAGCCTGCTGCTGATCCCCCGGCTGGCTGAACAGCTCAAGGCCTTGGGCCTGCGGCCGGGAGCCCTGGCGGTCGCCTACCTGCCGACGACGACGACCTTGGAGCTCTTGGACCTGCTCCAGCCGCGCCTGACGCTCTACGACTGCGTGGACAATTTCTACGGCCTGCCGAGCCCGCCCGAAGGTCTGGCGCGGACCGAAGCCGCCCTGCTCAAGCGCAGCGGCTTGGTGCTGACGACCTCCAAGACGCTTTACGATGAGAAGTCCCGGGCCCATGCCAATGTCCTTGAGATCCACCACGGCGTCTCTCCCGAGTTCTTCCTCGACGAGTCCGCCGGCCGCTACCACAAGCTCTGCTACTTCGGCACCCTGTGGCGGGCGATCGACTACGCGCCTTTAGGCGCGCTGGCCCAAGCGGGCTACGAGGTCTCCCTGCTGGGCCCGGTGAAGGAGCCGCCTCCGCCGCTGCCGCGCGGCGTCATCTTCAAGGATCCGATCTCCTATACCCGCTTGCCCAAGGCGCTGTCGGACAGCGACGTGCTGCTTTTGCCCTACGTGAAGGACGAGTACAACCGCGGCGTGATCCCCGCCAAGATCTACGAGTGCCTGGCCACCGGCAAACCGATACTGGCCAGCCCCCTGCCGTCTCTGGAGGCGTTCCGCGACCTGCTCTATATCGTCGACGAGCCGGCGGACTGGGTGAAGGCGGCGCGCGGCCTTGAGAAGAGCGAGTCCGCGGCCAAACGCCAGGCGCGGGTCGAACTGGCGGGCCGGCACACGCATGCGCAGGTCTTCGCGCGGCTCAGGCAGAGAGTCCTGCCGGCTTGGGCCGGCGCGGGGCCGCTTGCACCCATCCCGGAGGGGCAGTCGCTCAAGGCTTTCGCGCGGGGCTTCTCCTGGATCGGCTTGCTCTACGGCTGCGCGAAAGTCTCGACCTTGGCCACCCAGGTCGCCGCGGGGCGCTGGCTGGGACCGTCGGCCTACGGCAAGGCGAACGTCGTGATCGCCGCGGCGGCGTATCTGCAGATCCTGCCGATGATCGGCTTCCCGCTGGCGATCAGCAAGTTCGTGTCGGCGGAAGCCGACGAAGAAGAACGCGGCCGGATCATCTCGACGACGCTCACCTGCTTCGCGCTTTGGGCGGCGGCGTGGCTGCTGGTGCTGCTCGCTTCGCATGCGGCGCTGGCAGGGGCGCTGGGCCTGGACCGCCGGCTCTTCGACGTCTCCCTCGTCTTCGCGTTCATGACGGCCTTCTATATCGTGGTCTCAAGCCCCCTGCTCGGCCTGCGCCGCTTCGACCAGCGCGGATTCGCCGAGACGATCTACGGCCTGAGCGCGCCGATATTGCTGGCCGTCTTCGTGATCAAAGGATGGACCGGCTACGGCGCGATCATCGCGGCCTTTTGCCTGGCCTTGGCGGCGGGCTCGGCCTATTCGCTGGGGGCGCTCAGAAAGCACCTGCGCCCGGCGTTCGACGCGCGCGTGGTCCGCTTGGTGGGCCGCTACGCGGCCTTGGCGACCTTGAACCTGCTGTCCTTGGCCTGCATCCTGGGCCCCGCGCGGCTGATCCTGCACCGCAGCAATTCGCCCATCGAAGTCGGCATATTCTCAGCCTACTTCACTTCTACCGCGCAGATCAGCCTGGCTCTTCTTTATATGCTGACGGCCGTGCTGGTGCCTTTAGCCAGCAGCGCGCAGGGACAACTCGAGACCTGGCGGGCCTTCAAGCGAGGCAGCATCCCGGGCTGGCTGGCCGCTTGGGCGCTCTTCATAGCGACGGCGTCTTTGGCGATGAAGCTGTTCGGACGGCAGTATCCCTTCCATTGGGAGTGGGTGCTGCTTTTTTCCGCAGCGGCGTCGTTGATCCTGCTCGAAGGCCTGGCGGCCTGCTTGTACGCGGCGCGAGACTTTCGCGGGTTGTGCATCTCGGTGACCGGCAGCCTGTTGGCGGGGCTCGGCAACATCGCCCTGGGCCTGTACTGCATACCGCGCTGGGGCATCACCGGCGCCGCCGCGGCCCTGGTGGGCGCCCAGCTGCTGGCGCTGGCCGTCTACGCGACGGCCGGCCTCGTGGAAGAGGCAAAACCTCTCCCGCGGTAATTTTGTAGAATACCGCGTCTTTGATTATGCCTTCATTGGATATGAGACAGGCCGCCCTGCTCTTATTCTGCCTGGCCCTGCCGATATCGATCGCCGGCACCAACATCGGCGCCGGGCTGCTTTGCGTGCTCATCCTCCTGGCCGCCCTCAAGGGCCGCGACCCCGGCTGGAAGCGCCTGCGCAACCCGGCCATCCTCGGCCTGGCGCTTTACTGCGCCGCCGCGCTGATCGCCGCATGGGCCGGCCTCGATCCCCGGTCCAGCCTGAAGCTGTTGCCCAAGGATCTCCACAAGCTCTGGCTTGTGGCCGTCCTGCTCCTCGCGCTGGGAGAAGAACCGCGGAAGGATCATCCCTTGCTGCTGCGCGCGCTGGCCGCGGGATTCGCCCTCATCGCCCTCGTCGGCTTGGGGCAGGTCGCGCTCGGCCAAGACGCCTCCGGCCAATGGGCCCGAGCGCATGCCTGGGTCCACCCGGTGACCTACGGCGAGCAGCTGGCTCTGGCCCTGCTCGGCGCGCTCTGCTTCTTCGATCGCCCAGAGGCCGAGACCTCCTCGCCTGCCGCCAAGCGCTGGGATTGGGCCTTCATCCTCCTGGCCGCGGCCGCGCTGGTCCTCAATCAGACCCGCGGCGCCCTGTTGGGCCTGGCGGCCGGATTTGCCGCCGTCTGCCGCTTCGACGCCAGGCTGCGCCGGCGGTCTCTCTGGGCGCTGGCCGCGGCGGTGGCGATCGTCGTCCTTTGGGAGCTGCTGCCCTTCGATCGCTCGCTGCTGTCCTTGTTCAGCGCGGCCTCGCCGGACAATCCCCATCAGATGCGCTGGGCCCTGTGGAAGACGGCCGTGGCGATCTTCCGAGACCATCCCTGGACGGGGGCCGGCCCCGGACGTTATCACGACCTCTTCGAGCTCTATCACCCCGGACCGCTCAGGGAAGATGTCTGGGGCTCGGCGCACAACCTCTACCTCCACCAGCTCGCCGAGCGGGGCCTGCTCGGCTTGACCGCCCTCGGTGCCGCGCTCGGCACGCTGACCTTGCGCGCCTACCGGCGCTGCGCGGCCGCGGCGACCCCGTGGAACCTCTGGGCTTTCGGCTCCTGCGCCGCCTTCCTCGCGATGAGCCTCACCGAAGTGACGTTTCAGAACGAACAAGCGACCTCTCTGTTCTTGTTCATCTGGGCCTGGGCGGAGCGCAGCCATAAGGCGGTCGCCGGGTGAAGAGACCGCTGTGGGCCGTCGCCTTGCTGGCCTTGACCCTGCGCGCCGGACTGTCGGTGGTCACCGAGTTCAAGCCTATCTTCCCCGCCTATTACTACACCGACTCGACCCTGATGGACCAGGCCGGGTGGCGCGTCGCCGAAGCCTGGCGCGAGGGCCGGCCGCCGGCTTGGCCGGGGTCTCCCAGCCAGCGCGTGCAGGCCGCGGCCCTGGCCGGGCTCTACCGGCTCTTCGGCCATCGCCTGATCGTGCCCAAACTCCTCAGCGCCTGCATCGGAGCCGCCATCCCTGTCGTCTTCTACGTCGTAGCGGCCCCGGCCTTCGGACCGGCGGCCGCTTTGGCCAGCGCGGCGCTCATCGCGCTCTGGCCGTCGCATGTGTTCTTCACGTCGCAGATATTCAAGGATGGCCCGATCATCCTGCTGTGCCTGCTGGCGTTCTGGCAGGCCCTGGCGCTCATGTCGTCGCCGACCCGGCCTTGGGCGCGCGCCGCGGCCCTGACGGCCAGCCTGCTGGCGCTGAGCCTGCTGAGACCCTACTATTTCTTCATGACGGCCGGCGCGCTAGGCTGCGGCCTGCTCGCGGCGCTAGCCAGGCTGCGGCCGGCCAAGAGCGCCGTCCTAGGCTTGTCGGCGGCCCTCCTGGCCCTTGGCCTCTTCAAGCCGCTGTCGCAGGCGCTGTTCCTCGGGCCGCTGGCGCTATCCGGCGGCCAAGGCGATCCGACGGTCCACCTGGACCTCGTCCAGCCTTACAATCCCGGGCTCGGCCACGCGTCTTTCGCCATGACGCCCGCGGGCCTGAGCGCGGTAAGGCGCACGCGGCAGGACTCCGACCGGCGCTGGGCGCGCCAGGAGGGCGCTCGCGAGATCGGCACGCAGCTCTTCTACGGCCTGGAACTCCAGAGCTGGCTCGACGTGCTGCTCTTCTTGCCCAAAGGCGTCTTCTACGTCTTATTCATGCCCCTGCCGCTGCTCTACCCGCTGGGCGACAACCTCGGCCGGTGGTTGGCCTCTATCGAGAACTGCCTGCTCCTGCTGCTGGGCGCAGCCGCCCTGCGCGGGGCCTGGCGCGGGCCCAAGACCGTCGAGCGGTCCTGCCTGCTGTTCTTCCTAGCCCTCGCCTCGGCGGGAGCCGCCTTGCTCGAGTTCGACCTCGGCAGCGCCACGCGCCACCGCCTCCTCTATATGCCGTTCTTTTTCCCATTCGCCCTGGCCTTGGCGTCGCCGCGCCGCCGCGCCGAGAGGACGCGCTTGAAGGTCCTCCAGGTCCTAGAGTGCGGCGGGCCCGGCGGCACCGGCAACCAAGTGGCCTCCATCTGCAACGGGCTGGACCCCGCGCGCTTCGAAGTCGGCTTGGTCTATTCCGTGCGCCCCGGCCAGGACCTTGAAGCCTACCGGAAGCTATGCGCCGGCGCCGTCACCGCTTTTTTCGTGCCGGCGCTGGTCCGCGAGATCTCCCCGCTCCAGGACCTCAAGGCCTTATGCGCGCTCCGGCGCTTGTTCCTGGAGCAGACGCCCGACATCGTGCACGCGCATTCCTCCAAAGCCGGCGTGCTGGCGCGCCTGGCCGCCGCGCTCGCCGGCGTGCCCAAGATCTTCTACTCGCCGCACGGCTACGCTTTCCTGCAGGCTGACCGCGCGCCTTGGGTCCGAGCCCTCTATCGAGCCGTCGAAGGCTTGGTCTCCGGGATCGGCACGATCGTCGCCGTCTCGCCGAGCGAGGCGGAGCTGGCGCGGCCGTTGGCCTGGGGCAAGGCGGTGGAAACCATCAGCGACGCCTATCTCGGCGAGGAAGCCCCCTCCTCCGAGCCGCATGAGGGCCTGCGCTTCGGCGGCTGCGGCCGGATGACCCACGCCCGCAACCTGGGAGCCTTCGTCAATCTCTGCCAGCGGCTGACGGATTCCCGCAACGGCCTGCGCTGCGCCTGGATCGGCGGCGGCGAGGAGGAAGCGGCCGTCCGCCGGGACCTCGAGAACATGAACCTCCTGGCCAAGGTCGAGCTGACCGGCTGGCTGGACGCTCCGCAGGCCCGCAGGCGCATGGGCGGCCTCGACGTCTTCGTCCACTACTCCCGCTGGGACGGCCTGCCCAACGTCGTGCTGGAGGCGATGGCCCTAGGCCTTCCGGTCGTGGCCTCCGACATCCCCGGCAACCGAGACGCCGTCATCCACGGCGAGACGGGCTTCCTAGCCCGCAGCGAAGTGGAGCTGCTCGAATACTGCCTCCGGCTGGCCGACGACCGAGACCTGCGCCGGCGCCTGGGTTCGGCCGGCCGAGAGCGCGTGCTGCGCGAGTTCGACCGGACGCGCGCGCTGGCGCGCCTCCAAGAGCTCTACCAGAAGTAGTATAATCCGTCGATGTCGGTGCATCTGCGCAAGGAGGCTCCGTCTTCCTCGGCGCCGCGGCGCGCTCCCGCCGGAGCCCCGCTGCCGCCATGGCTGCGGCATGCCCTGCGCATCACCCTGAACCTGGCCGCCGACGCCGCCGCCGTCTCCGCCGCCTACTTCTTCGCCTACCGCCTGCGCTTCTTTTCCCCTTTCTGGCTGGACCGTTTCCCCATCCCGGGCGACCTGCCGTCCTGGGCCCTCTACCAGCAGCTGCTCTATTCCATCGTGCCGCTGTGGCTGATGATCTTCTGGTACTCCTCCCGGCTCTACGACACCCATTGGACGCGCGGCGCCGATCGCTTCCTGCGCATACTCAAAGGCTGCGCGCTCGGCACGGTGCTGACGCTGGTCTCGGCCTACATCTACTCGCGTCTGGCCTATTCGCGCATGATGCTGGCCCTGGCCTTCCCGATGAGCGTGCTGCTGGTTTCCACGGGCCAAGCGCTGGTCCTCTGGTTCGACGATTGGATGTCGCGCCATGAGGACGCCAAACCCGTGCTGCTCATCGGCGGCGCCGCCATCGCGGAGCTGATCAAGGAACGCATCCGGGAGCGCCATCCGGGGGCCAGCATCCACGAGCTGCGCGGCCTGCCCGACGCCGTCAAGCTCGAAGCATCCCTCCAAGAGCATGCCTTCTTCGAGGTCATCCTCCTGAACTCATCGATACCGCACGACCAAGTCCTGCGGGCCGCCGAGGTCTGCGACGCGCGGGGCGTGGCCTTCAAGATGGTGCCGGACCTGCTCGAGCTGCGCCTGGGCGAGGTCCAGATGGACCATAGCCTGGGCCTGCCGGCCTACCGCATCCAGCACACTTCGATGACGCGGGTGAACTTCCTGGCCAAGCGCGGCTTCGACCTCCTGTTCAGCGGCCTGGTCCTGTTCCTCTCCGTCATCCCCCTGGCCGCGGCCATGCTCCTGATCCGGCTCGACTCCGACGGCCCCGCCCTTTACAAACAGAAGCGCTACGGCTACAAGGGACGCGTCTTCGAAGCCTTCAAGTTCCGGACGATGGTCGAACACGCCGAGACCAAGATCGCCGCCGTCCAGGGACTCAACGCCCAGCAAGGCGCCTTCTTCAAAGCCAAGGCGGACCCGCGGGTGACCCGCGTCGGGCGCTGGCTGCGCAGGTTCTCGCTCGACGAGTTCCCGCAATTCTTCAACGTGCTGCGCGGCGAGATGAGCGTGGTGGGCCCGCGCCCCTTGGCGGTGACCACCGGAGAGCTCGAGCGCCTGGAGCGCGATTTCGGCGCCACCTCCAAAAAACGCATGAACATCCTGCCCGGCATCACCGGCTTGTGGCAGGTCTCCGGACGCTCGGACGCCTCCAGCGAGCAGCGCTTCGCCCTGGACCTTTTCTACATCGAGCACTGGTCGCTCGGCCTAGACCTGGAGATCATCTTCAAGACCATCCCGGCCATGCTCTTCGGCAAGGGGGCCTACTGAGCGCCGTCCCGCTCTTCAGCCTCAAGACCCAGCACCTCCTGCTGGCCCAGGAGCTGCAAGGCGCCGTCCTGCGCGTCTTGGACTCGGGCAGCTACATCATGGGAGCCGAGGGCCGCAAATTCGAGGAGGAGTTCGCCACCGTCTTGGGCCTGCGCAGCGTCTGCGCGACCTCATCGGGCACCGACGCCCTGCGCATCGCGCTGGAAGCCGTCGGCGTCGGGCCCGGCGACGAGGTCGTGGTCCCATCCTTCACCTTCATCGCGACGGCCACCGCGGTCTCGGCCCTGGGAGCCAAGCCCGTCTTCGCCGACATCAGCGACGAGACCTTGACGCTCGACCCGGCCAAGGCCGCCGCCGCCGTCACGTCCCGGACCAAGGCGGTGCTGCCAGTGCATCTTTACGGCCAGGCCGCCGATATGGACGCTTTCGCCCTGCTCGCATCCAGCCGCGGCCTCAAGATCGTGGAGGATTGCGCCCAAGCCCACATGACCACCTACAAGGGCCGAGTGGCGGGCTCCCTCGGACATGCGGCGGCTTTCAGCTTCTATCCTTCCAAGAACCTGGGCGCCGCCGGCGACGGCGGGGCGATGGCGGCGACGGAGCCCGCCATCGTGCAGGCGCTGCTCGAACTGCGCAACTGCGGCCGGGCTCCGGGCGGCGCGGCCTACGACCACGTGCGCATCGGCCAGAATTGCCGGCTCGATGAGCTCCAAGCCGCCATCCTGCGCGTCAAGCTCAGGCGCCTGGCCGACTGGACGCAGCGCCGGCGGGCGGTAGCCGCCGTCTATGACCGCGAGCTGGCGGGCCTGCCGCTGCGCCTGCCCTCGCTGGGCACGGACGGCTCGCTTGCGTCTTTCCATCTTTACGTGCTGCGCTCGGACGAACGCGACGCCCTGGCCGCCCATCTGACCAAGGCGGGGATCGGCACCGGCGTCTACTACCCGATCCCGGCCCACCTGCAGACGGCCTACCGCAGCCTGGGCTACAAGCCCGGTTCCCTGCCCGTCACCGAGGCGGCCAGCAAGACGGTCCTGGCCCTGCCGATGTTCCCGGAGCTCACCGAGCGGGAGATCGGCCAGGTCTGCGGCGCCGTGCGCTCCTTCTTCCAGTGACGCGCATCCTCTACGTCAGCACGTCTACCACCGTCGGCGGCGCGGAAAAGACGGTCTTCTCGTTGGCCACCCTCCTCGACCATAAGCGCTTCACGGTGACCGGGGTCGTCAGCCTCAAGCCTTTCGGCGCCTACGCCGAGCGCCTGGCCGCGATGGGCAGCAAGACCTTCACCCTGGGGATGAAGTCTCGTCCCGGCATGAAAGAGGTGCGCGCGCTCTGCGCGATCATCGAGCGCGAGCGGCCGGACGTGGTCCATGCCGTGATGTACCAAGCGATCCAGCTCAGCCGCTGGGTCAAGAAGCGCTTGGCCGGCAAGGTCAGATTCCGGCTCGTAAGCTCGCCGCGCGTCAATTACCGCACCCGCGCCGCCTGGACCCTCCTGCTCGACCGCCTGCTCAAGGGTCAAGACGACCTGCTCATCGCGGAATCCCAAGCCAGCCGAGATTTCCTGGTCCAGCGCCTGGGCTACGCGCCGGCCAAGGTGAAGACGATCTACAACGGCGTGGAGCTGGCGCGCTGGGAGGTCTCGAAGCTCGAAAGGCAGCACAAAAGGATGGAGCTGCGCCTGGGATCCGACGACATCCTCATCGGCGCCGTGGGCCGGCTCGACCCGCAGAAAGGCTACCCGGCGCTCATCGACGCCGTGGCCAAGCTGCGCGCCAAGCACCCGGTGCGCTGCGTGATCATCGGGGAAGGCCCCCAGCGCGCGAAGCTGGAGGAACAGATCCGCCGCCTGCACCTGGAGCGCCATGTGTGGCTGCTGGGCGAGACCAGCGACGTGCCGACCTGGCTCTCGGCGCTCGAGATCGTCGTGCTGCCGTCGCTATGGGAAGGGCTGCCCAACTCGCTGCTGGAGGCGATGGCCATCGGCCAGCCGGTGGTGGCCTGCGCCGTCGACGGCGTGCCGGAGGCCGTCACCCATGAAGTCACGGGGCTCTTGGTGCCGCCGAGGGACGTCGCCGCGCTGACGCGCGCCATCGAACGCCTCATCCTCGACCCCGCCCTGCGCGCCAAGCTCGGCGCCGCCGCCAAGGAAGCCACCGCTAAGAAGTTCGCCCTGGTGGACATGATGGCGCGCTACGAGCAAGCCTACGCCGAAGTGATGAGCCGCTAGGCTCACAAGCAACGAGCCGTTGCCTTTCAAGCTGGCGACGCCGAAGGCGTCGGCAGCCGCGCGCCTCGAGGCGCGCTTCCGTTCCTCCCCTAGGTACTTAAGCTAGAACCAAGGACAATGCGCCGCCATTTCCGCGACCTAGGTCCTTTAGGCTGGCTCTGGGTGGGCCCATAGACCCTGTCTGTCATCCGGTGGGCCGCGTATACTAACGATATCCCTAAACACCAGGGAACCTGTAGCTCGGGGAATTGGCCCCGAGGTATCCACGACCCCGCCTTAACGGGGTGAGTCCAGGGGGAATGATCGCCTCAGCCGGTATGAGGAAATCGTTCCCTCTGACTTTTTACAGGAGGATATGATGATGACTCGCATCACCCGGTATATTTGCCTGCTCATCGCGGCTTTTTTATCGACGCTTCCCGTCTCGACGTCGGCTGAGAGTGCAGGTCATGATTTCCTCATTCCGGCGGCTGCCGAACTCGCCGGGCACATCAAGGATTTCCGCTCAACCCTGGGGCAGCCATCGGGCCTGCGGATAGAGCATTGCGGCATGTACACCGACTGCTTCTACAACCCCGACGGAACCCTGCATCATTGGGCAAAAACGGTGACTGTAAATTATTCCGGACCCGAGGACCGTTGGTCGGGCGTCCGGCGTCACTTGGAGAAAACCGCCTTCATCACCGGGGGCTACGCTCCGCTTCTGAAGCGGCAAAGAGATTACGAGGCTTGGCGTCAATCGACCAACCTCAAGTCCCTGCCGTGGATCGCCGAGACGGGAAGGCTCAATATCCGGACCCTCAAGATCCCCGTCATTACGATGCGCCATGAGGCCGACGAGCTTTGGTCGATGTTCCAAGCGCAGTGCCTGGCCGCTTCGGGAGCACGGAAATTCTTGATTTGCAACGTTTCCATGCCCGATTACCGCAGAAACGCAGCCCGGGCCGCGGTCCCGCTGAGGAAGGGCGAGACCCAGACGCGCACGCTTCGCGACGGCCCGAGTGATGATCAGGTCATCGAGGTCGCCATTGATGGCAAAAGTTGGACGATGACTCTGGAGTACCTGTTCCCGGACCAATCCGTAAAGATGTCTGCTGCGATCATGTTCAAGGGCCTGGATGCTCTCGAACGAACGGAATCCTGGGTGGACTCGTTAAAGCCGTACGACCCAGGGGGAACGGTCGATGGGTGGGCGTATATGACGGAACCGGACCACTTGGAGGCCGAGTTCCTTCCAACGGGCTTCATGGAGCGGCTAGCGGCCGCCGAAGCGGGGGCCGCAGCGGCCCTGGCGGACGCGAGACTTTTCCTGGAGACCAAGTGAGCCCCCAGTTCCGGTCCCTCGTCAAGAGGACTTCGCTGACCGTCGTGGTCCTGGCTCTTCTGTTCACGGGCCTGCGCATCGTTTTGAACTACCAGCGGCCCTGCGAGCCGCCCTGTCGGCCGCTGCGCCCTGCGGGGAAAAAGATCATAAAGGAGCCCTGGGGTGAAAGGGTCGTCTATCTGCCCCAACAGCAGCCGTTGGAACTGACGCTAGAGCTCGACAAGCCCTCCGCGAGGGCGAAGATCCGCTTTACGCTGCACTACAAGGTCGCCGTGCACAACCTGTCGGATTCGATCATCAATACCGTTAGGGCGGATTTCTTCATGGAGCAGACGTCCCTTGCGTCGCACAACGGCTTCTATTTCAAGATTTGGGATCCTTCTGGCAAGGAACTGGCGCCGCTCTATCCTTTGAGTGAAAAAGACGGCGTCATCCCCTACGACGTCGATCTGGGCGTTATGCCGGAAAATGGCCGCCACGTCGACTTGGTTCCTGGCGAGACCCTGAAAAACGCGCCCTCGGTGCTCCGCCCGTTCCGGTGGGAAGAGAGTTGGAAAGAAGTGCGCGAGCCTGATGGGATCGGGACAGCGATAGCCAAGGGCAAGGTCAGAGTTCAGGCCAAAGGCTGGCCCGCGCCCGCGCCGGGGTTCAGGGTTCTGGACGGCTATCGATTCGAGACGGCCGGCAGATATCGCATACAAGTGGTTTACGACAGTGGTGAATTCCAATACACGGCTCCCATCTATCCCGCTTGGTCTGCCCTGCCTAACAAGTTGCGAACCTTATTGTGGTTTTTGAAGGATCTCGGTATTGATGTGACCCCTCCGTACACTTACAGGGACTACGAGCTTCACGCCGAGTCCAAGGTCCTGGACTTCGAGGTGATGCCATGATGACGTTAGCCGCCCTCCTGCTGGCGCTCACCCCGGTGGAGCTCTTAGCCCTAGACTGCAAAGATCCGCAGAACATCCTCAATTGCCCCAAGGAATTCACGGAGGCGTTCCTCCCCCAGCCCTGGCACGAGCAGGGACCTGCTTTTCTCGCGGCGAAGAAAGCCATCATGGACCTGAAAAAGAAGGGCAACGACGAAGAGAAAAACGAGACGTCTCTAAGAGATGCAATCGATAAAACGCCCAATGACCCCAAGCTCACAGAGGATGATAAGATCGTCTTAGTCCGGAAGCTCAAGATCAGCCTCAAGATGGCTACGGAGCAAAAATATGCGTTTTACAACCAAGTCGTCAGCTTGACCATCGACACCTACCACCTGCGTCCCGTCCTCACGGAAGCCCCCAACGTGTTCTCCGGCGCCGAGGCGATCCGGGCTCAGAATTGGCATCCGCATTACAGCGAGAAGGAAGTCAACGACGGCAAGGGGTTCATGCGACGACGAACCGAGTCGGAAGCTCTGGCGCGAGGCGTCAAAGACGGCCAGCCCACCGGCAAGACCCTTCACGATGCCGGCAGGACGACTTTTCGTGAAGCGCAGATCCGGCTCTTCATCCACTCCTTTGAGGACCCCGGCGTTCTCGCCGCGAACATCTACCACGAGACCGGGCATTGGCTCGACATCGCCGGTCGCGGTTGGATGCTAGGACCTCATGAGAGTTTTGGGACTGAGGAGAGGGCCTATGCCCGGACGGCGAACTTGGGCGCGGTCTTCGAACTTTCTCAAGATAAGATCGACTTTTATCGGGACCAGTCCACGAAGTTCGCGGCGAAGGCGCTGCAGACTCCGGGCGGGGCGTCTTGGGGGCAGGTAGGGTTAGACCATCCGGATTGGTTGGATGGGTTGGCGTTGGATGAAGCCGGGCGGCCGCAGGCGGATCCCGGCCGTCCAGAGCCGGTGCGTTTGCGGGCCGATGAGGATTTCCTGCGCGCCATCGAAGATATCCAAGGAGTCTCTCGGGAGAGCAAGGATATCTTGCTCCGGCATATGCAGGAGGAAAAGCGCAGGGTGGAGGATGAGCGCAAGCGCGAGAAGAAGGTCCACGACGCCGCATGGCGCTACCTCAAGACGGCGGTCGGGCTCGCCTGTTCCGACCCGCAGGCTCTGGCGGGGGAGATCGCCGCGAACCGGGTCGTGGGCGTCGGTCTCCCCGGCTTCCAGATCGGGATACTCCTCATAATCGACGGAGAGTCGCTCAACTCCTGCCAAAAAGGCGTGATCAACAAGCTCCTTGCGGCGTCCGGGCCCCAGCCGGCGGGACATCTCGTCACCTGGGCGGAGCAGTATCGGCGGGACAACCCTGGATTTTTTCAGCGTCTCCTGACGGGGCTCGGCGATTTTGCCGGCGCTCTCGGCGAGCTGCTTAAATCCGAGCCAGGCAGGTCTGGCGGGGCCGGGGGAAGCCGTGGCAGAAGCGAGCCGCGCGAGAGAGGCGACAACTCCCATGGTTCACGCGGCCCGAATGGCAACGGCCCCGCGATGAATCAGCTCCGCGGGATACAGTCCGGCGGTTGGGGCTCACACTGAAACTTCAGCCGACCAGCTCGTAGCCTTCTTCCGTAGTCTGGATGCGGTGGCGCGCCTCGCCCATATCTTCGCGCAGGCGCTGGATGGCCTTCTCGAGCAAGTTGAGCTCGGCGGAGGGCTCCCACACCTGCTTGAGCAGCTTCTCGCGCTTGATGGGGCCCTTGGCCTCCAGCAGGAGCTTGAGGAGCTCGGCGCGCTTGGGCGGCAGGGTGGCCACCAGCTTATCGTCGATCCAGAGCGTGCGCAGGCTCATGTCCAAACGGACCTTCCCCTTCTCCACGAGCGCTCCCTTGGGCAGCGCCCCCTGCGGGTTCTCCGACAGGATGCGCTTGACGAGGCGCACCAGGTCCTCGATGACCAGCGGCTTGCGGATATACTCGCGCACGCCTTCGGCGCGCAGCTGGGTCTCCACCGCGTCGGCGTCGCCGCCCCACGCCGTGATCACGATGATCGGGATCTTGCGCAGGTCCGGGTGCTCCATGACCTTCTTGATCACGTCCGGCCCGCTCATGATGGGAAGCATCAGGTCGAGCAGGACCAGGTCCGGATGCAGGGCCAGGATCTTCTCATAGCCTTCCTTCCCATTGAAGGCATAATGGCACTCATAGCCCTGCTTGTACATGATGAAGCCGAGCAGGTGCTGCAGCTCGGCGTCGTCTTCGACGATCAAGAGGCGGGGCATGCCGGCATTATAGCGGATTTCCCATCGCGCCTGACACCCGCTGACAAACCGCTTCTGGCGAAGCCGCGCGCCGCGCGCTATCCTGTCGGCATGGTCACGCACCGCCAGCTGCAGGAGCTGCTCGACGCCAAGACCCGGGGGCCGCGCTTCATCAGCGTCTACCTGGACCTCGGCCCGCGCGGCGATGCCCCCGCCGCCTTCTCGGCCCTGCTCAAGCGCTCCGGCGCCTGCCTGCTCAAGCCAGAGTTCGACGAAGACCTCAAGCGCATCTCCCTCTATCTGAAGGAGGAGTTCCAGCCGGGCCCCTGCCGCGGCCTGGCCCTCTTCTCGGCCGGAGGCAGCGGGCTCTGGCGCGCGCTGCCGCTGCCCCAGCCCGCGCGCTCGGCCGTCTTCCTCGACGACCATGCCGCCCTAGGGCCCCTGCTGTCCTTGACCGACCAGTACCACCGCTTTGGCGTGGCCCTACTCGGCGAGGGCCACGCTAGGTTTTTGGAAGTGTTCATGGGCGGCGTGCAGGAGCACGCCGACCTCGCCCTCTCGCGCGGAAGCGGCGAGCCCGGCGCCTTCGCCAAAAAGGCGGCCTGCACCCTGCAGTCTTTGAGCCGTCGCCGGGGCTTCCAGCGGCTCATCCTGGCCGCCCCGCCCGAGGTCGAGCCGCTGTTCATCGACCAGCTCCATGCCTTCGCCAGGAACAGCCTGATCATCGACGGTTCGCTCGATATCGGCTTGGACCGGACGCAGGTCCTGGAGCGCGTCATGGTCCGCGAGACCGAGGCGCGCTGGGTGCGCGAGAGCGTGCTCGCCCACCGTCTGCTCGACGCCGCCGCCTCCGGCGAAGCCGCCGTGCTGGGCTTGGAGGGCACTCTCCATGCCTTCCGGCGCGGGCTCGTCAAGGTGCTGTACGTCCGCGACGGCTACGCCAAACTCGGTCGGCTCTGCGGCTACTGCGGCCGGCTGTCTTTGCTCGAGGCCCGCTGCCTCGGCTGCCGCAAGCCGACCGAGGCCGTCTTCGACGTCGTCGGCGAGCTCATCGAGCGCGCCCAGGAGCAAGGCCGCGAGGTCTTCCGGCTGTTCCAGCCCACCCCGCTGGACAACCACGGCCGCATCGGCGCCGAGCTCAGCCAAGGCCCGAGCGATCCTCCGTCATATCCCCCCGGATACGCCCTCTTGGATCGGGGCGCTCCCGCGCCGCGCCCCACCTGCCCAGAAACTCCGGTAAAGACTGAAGACCGACGATAGCCCTTTCACCAAAATGGTGAAAAAAGAGGCCCCAATCGGGGATCCCTGAAAAACCGGCAAAGCCGCTGTTTTTTTTGAAAGTTTTCGGCCTCCCCGGGAGCTGATCGGGAGCAACAGGCCGAAAACTCCGGCGCCGACACTCCGGTCGGCGCCGCGGATGTTGTTCGTTGCAGCGCAACCAACGGCTTCTTTTACGCGGCTCGGTGGCGGTTATTGGGATTGTCGGTGAAATTAGCCCCCACGTAAAGTCGCGAGCCATTTTTTTGAGAATCAGTTCAAAAAAACCCTCGGCTAAAAGGTCGAGGGCAGAGGAGGCTTGTCGCAGAAAGGGAAAAGCAGAGACAGCGATAGCTGTGCCCATCCATGCGGGGTGAAAGTCACCCTGAAGGGTGAGAAAGTCGGGCGGTAGCCACCCGACAGACCGTCACGACAACCGCAAAACGAGAGATTTTCTATTTTTGGGGATTTCCCAGGGAGCACGCGGCATTATTAGAAGCTACGTGAGCTTTTGGGCGCGGCTTTTCCAATGGACATCCGCGGGCGTAAAGTATAGTATGCCCTTATGTTCATAGGCCGTTCTATCACCCGCCCCTGCCCCCTCATTCCCGGAGGTCCTGCGATGAAAACCTACCGCTTCGCCAAGCTCGCTTCAGCCATCATGGCCGGTCTGGCCTTGTCCATAGCACTGGCTCCGGCGCGCGCAGAAAAGATCGATTTCGATCAGGGGGTGGACGCATCCCAGGTCTTAAAGGATATCCAGAGACAGATACCGTTAGAACCGATCGACAATGCCGTAGTAATCCCCGCGCTCAGCGCCACAAAGGAGCCGGATTTTGTCGTTACGGGCGCTGTCATCGGCATGGACCTTCTAGCTCGGATGGAACAAAGCGAGCCCTATAGGACGGCAGCACAATACCCGCCGTTGATCGAGGACTTGCCGCCGGAGGTCCGCGATCCCCTAAAGGCGGAATGGGCGAGCATCAGCACCTTGTGGGCCGGCCTTACTTCCGAGGCGAATGGCTTGGAGGCGGAGGACGATCGCCTCTATGCGCGGGCCGAAGCGCTCGACCGCAACGCGGAACGCCTGGAGCGCAAAGCCCAGGCGCTGAAAGGCGAGATCGACAACTTTAACAGGCAATGCGTCGGGCGTCCGCTTCCGCCGGATGAGTACCAAGCCTGCCTGCGTTGGCGAGACGATCTGCAGCAGAGAATTCGCGCGCACAACGCCGAGGTCGAGCAGCACAATAATGCCGTGAACCAATGGCGGAGCGAAGTGACTGACCTGAGAAGGCGAGCCGGAACAGAGAGCGCCAACGGAAAGCAAAAGGCCTCCCCGTGGCTTCCTCGCGTGATGGGAGCGGAAGGGCAGAGGCTTATACCCTTCAGCAACGCCGCCAAGAAAGCGCTTGAGGACAGCAGCAGGCCCGTGCTAAAGGTTGAGGTTTTAAACTGCAAATCAAAGTTCTATGGGTCCGCACCGGAGTTCCCAGGCAAATGCGTAAACACTTGCATGGTGAAGCAGACTAATCTGATAACGGGAGAGGTGAAAACTTCAGTTGAGGATCATTCTGAGATCGTGAACTCAGCAAAGCAATGCCAGGACAAGCCGAACACGAAGGCGTGCTTTGACCAAAAGGGAAGAAAGGTGCCCTGCCCTGGAGAGCCGGGATGCCTACTTGGAGAGCCCTGCACCACGCGGGGCCAAATAAGATAAGTCATGTATCAAGTCGCGTTATTAAAAAATGAACTCTCTTATCCCGAGTCTATTTCCATTTATGCGTGGAACCCCCGGAAAGCGGAATGCAAGTTCGTTATTTCTTTTGGAGCTCTGCCGGCCGGAATCGAGATCATGCTGGACCTGCGAAGCTGGAATAGTCTGGTAGCGGATCTAAACAAGTCCGCCTGGCAGTGCCGCCTCGTAAATAAGAGAGTTCGCGTTCCCATCGTTATCCTTCCCAAAGGACGGGTCAGTTGGCGAGTCTGCGATCCGGGCAAGATTTCCAAGGCGCAGGCTAGGAATCTGGCTAGGAGTGCGTATGGGGCGATTTACTCCGGGGCGATGTCATTGGAGATCAATAGGACATTTTACGAGGCATTTCGGTCTGCCTGCATTCATGCCGCCAAACTATATCGGCAAGCAAAACATGTCGATGCCTATGAGGGCGGGAAAAAGGAAATTTCGCACATTCGCCATGTCCAATTATATTTTGCGGGGAAACCCTGCCTATTTGACCAAGGCATATCTACTGCAATTTTCTCCGCCTTTCGCGCCAGCCTGACCAGGAAGCCTCCGGATCAGGTGATACCCGCACCGAAGGCGAAAGTAATGGAGGCTCGTGCAAAGAACCAGCGCGGCCAAACTTCGCGCTAAGCCACGAATGCACATGAGTGAAGGGCCGCGATAAGCTGACGATTTTTTTTGGCGGCAAATGGCCATGCTTCCATGACGCGGAGGTCATAGACCTTCATTTTTGGCGTGGCAATGTGAGGCCGGGAGATTGGGATGCCCGAAATATTTTTCCAGTGCTCACCATAAAAGTCCGCATTCTTGAAGCAACTCAACCGGGTGCAAAGCACGCGGGAAACGACGTCCTGGCAACGCTGCGCTTCCGAGATGTTGATAAGTTCAAGTTGCTTCGATTTGATCATATGAATAGCTTTTTGGGCTTACTCATAAAGGAGCAAGATCGTGGGAAACGGCCATCGGGCGAGCACCTTCAGCCTGCATTCATCGTAGATCTTGAGTCGTTTGCATCATTCCGTTGTTCTGGCATTGATATCCTTGAGGCAGTTCCAGAAAGCAACGACTAACGCGCAACACGAAGGCATGCTTTTGGGCACCTGACGCGTGCTTGACAGCGTAACAAGCCAACGACTATACTCAATCACTTGTCCGAACGCGCGCGCGTTATAGGAAAGCGCCGACGTCCGAACGTGACTCGACAACTTGCTACCACAGCGGCTTTTGCGCCTAGGCAGACCTTCCGTCCTTTGGCTGGCGTGCGCCTTCTTGGGCACGTCCGCTCACGCTCAGTTCTCCACGCCGTACGACCCTGATTTCGCCGCCCCCCGCCGCGAGGAGCCGGCGGAAAGTTCCGAGCCTTCACGGCCGCGCTCCCCGGAGGAGGCGCCCGCCGAGCCCGCCGTGGGCCTTCCCGCCGCCGGCCCGTTCCTCCTGATGGACCGCCCCGACGCGAGCCGCATCTTGGAGCCGCTCCCCGAGGAGCCTGTGGAAAAGGCCCCCGCGGACATCTACAAGTTCCAGGAAGGTCTCAAGACTTTCGAGTATACGGAAAAGAAGTACATCCAGGCCCGGACCAACCTGGAGGAAGGCCGCGCCCCCTCCGAATTCGGGGCGGTGGAGTACGTCGACGGCGACGAGGCCCCGGTCTCCGCCGAGGCCACCCCCAAGCCGCCGCCGCCCGAGGTCGAGCTGCCGGCCTACGGCACCAGCCTCTCGGTCACCGGCCGCAAGATCATCGGCTTCAACTTCAGCGAGAAGCGCTTCATGCACGACCAGTCCAAGACCGGCCGGCCGGCCACCACCAACCTGGTGACCATCGACCAGCAGCTGCAGCTGCGCATGCAGGGAAAGGTGGGGCCCAAGATCACGATCAACGTCGACTATGACGATACCAAGGTCAACCAGCAGGACATCTCCGTGGTCTACACGGGCGACCCGGACGAAGTGGTCCAGAACGTCTCCTTCGGAGACATCGACCTGTCCTTGCCGGCCACCGAGTTCGTCTCCTACAACAAGCAGCTCTTCGGCATCCGGGCGGACATCAAATACAAGGGCCTCAAGGCCAGCTTCATCGGCAGCCGCACCAAGGGCACGACCAAGACCAAGCAGTTCTACGGCAACACGCAGTTCGTGGCCACCGACCTCCTCGACACCAGCTACGTCCGCCGCCAGTTCTACGACCTGACCTTCGACAACCCCGCGCGCATGCCTATCCAGCCGGGCTCCGAGCGCATCTTCCTGGCCCAGCAGAACCCGGCGCAGACCAACGTCAACGAGGTCACGCTCCAGGTCAACGACCTGGCCGCTCAGACCACGACCTTCACCGGCAAGTTCGTCCAGCTGCAGCCCGGCCAGGACTACACGATCGACTACGTCAAAGGCATCCTGTCCTTCCGCAACGCGCTGCAGCCGCAGTTCGTCGTCGCGGTGGATTTCGTCGATTCCTCCGGCAACGCCCTGTCGGTGGAGACCTCGACGGGCAACTTCACGCCCTGCGCCAACAACCCGCTCACCAACCCGCCCTGCTTGAACGCCATGCGCCTGGTCAAGACCTCCGGCGACGTCCCGATCGTCTCGACCCGCTCCGAGACCGGCTACAACCGCGAGCTCAAGACCGTCTACAACATCGGCCAGACCCAGATCGTCCGCGACAACGGCCGCGGCAACTTCATCCTGCAGGTCCTCAACCAGCAGCGCGTCGAAGTGGGCAGCGCCCTCAACCCGCCGCAGAAATACCCGGACAACATCCTCGTGGACTTCGAGAACGGGACCTTCCGGCTGGACCGCCCCTTCGCCGTCGTCGGCGACTCCGCCACCATCGACGCGGAGCTCTACAGCCCGACGCCGATCAACAAGCGGCTCCTGCACGTGGAATACAGCTTCCGCTTCAAGACCTTCTTCCTGGAGCCCAACCTGGTCGTCCAATCCGAGGTCGTCCTCCTGGATGGCATGAAGCTCAACCGCAACGTCGACTACTTCATCGACTATGAGGCGGGCTTCATCACCTTCTTCAACGAGGACCGCATCCGCCCGCAGTCGACGATCGACATCAGCTTCGAGGTGGCGCCGTTCGCCGGCGTCACCAACGACTCCCTGCTCGGCATGCGGGTGTCCAACGATTTCGGCACGCACTACACCCTAGGCTCGACCCTGCTCTATCAAGCCGGCTCCAAGTCACAGACGGTGCCCAGCATCACCGAGCTCTCCCGCAGCCTCCTTGTCTACGAGTTCGACCAGCAGATCAAGAACGTGAAGCTCTTCCGCAAGCTCATCGCCACCTCCATCAACGCCGAGCTGGCCCAGAGCCGCCAGAACCTCAACCTCAACGATTTCGCCCTCATCGACAACATGGAAGGCATCAAACAGGAGGAGAACGCGGGCCTGCTGGCCAACCAATGGCTCATCACCTCCAACCCCACCATCGGGGCCGGCTTCGGGCCCACCGACGGCCTCCAGCCCAAGTGGCTCTCGGAGGACGTCAAGGTGCTGGAGATCAACCCGCGGGCCCAGGCGGGGGCCAACGAGTCGCAAAAGGTCCTCAACGTGCCCTATGACTTCACCGGAGCTTTCACCGATGAGCAGTCCATCGTCTTCCCTTTCTCCATCTCCGGCGTCGACATGTCGCAGAAGACGATCCTGGAAGTGGTCATGCTCGGCGACAACTCCCAGAACGAGATCGATTTCCACTTGGGCGGCATCAACGAGGACGCCGACGGCGACGGCAACCTGGACACCGAAGACGTCAACCTGGACAACCTGCTGCAGCCCGCCGAAGACGTGGGCTGGCTCTACAACCCGGCCGGCAAGAACTCGACGCGCTACGGGGCCAACAGCGGCTTCATCGACTCCGAGGATTTGAACCGCAACGGCCGGCTCGACCCCCCCGACTTCACCGGCGGCGACTTCGGCTACGTGGCCGACCCGAACAACTCGACGAACAACCTGCTGCACAGCATCACCGACAACACCGACCACCAGCGGCTCGATTTCGGCGGCTGGCACACCTTCCAGATCCCGCTGAACATCTCGTCGGCCACCGCCAGCCGCTGGACCAACATCAAACAGCTGCGCATCTCCTTGCGCAAGCGCGCCGGCTCGCCCGACGCCGGCACCGTCAAGTTCGCGCGCATCGCCGTCGTCGGCAACACCTGGATGCGCGGCTCGGCGGGCGAGCCCGCCACGGGCGCCGGACCGGTCGCGGCCGAGACGCTGATCGTGACCCCCATCAACAACGTCGACAATCCGGGCTACGGGCCCATCTTCAACGCAGGCGGCGAAGCGACCCAGGTCTTCAACGACCTCTACGGCTCCATCAGCGCGCTCCAGAAGCAGTCGAGCACCAAGAACATCTCCGAGCAGGCGCTAGCGCTCGACTTCAAGAACCTGACCATCGGCGCCGGCGGCGTCGAGCCGGTGCTCATCACCAAGCGCATCTTCCCCCGCGCCATCGACATCAGCCAGCACAAGTTCCTGAACTTCCTCGTCTTCGGAAACGCCGACTCCAATCCCGGCTTCAACACCAACGACCACACCTTCTTCCTGCGCGCGGGCAACGACACGAACTTCTTCGAGGTCCGCGTGCCTTTGAACTTCAGCGGCTGGAGGAAGGTCCGCGTCGAGCAGATCGACCGCAACGGCGACTCGATCGCCGACGCCTGGCGTTCCGTGACGCCGGGCACCGTCGTCGTCAGCAGCGGCGCCGCCAGCCTCCAGGCGGTGGGGCAGCTCCAGGCCGGCGTGCGCCGCAACGCCGCCGGCGCCGGGCTCACCCCGGCCGGGACCCTGACCGCGGGCCGGGCCTACGTCAACGAGATATTCGTCTCCCAGCCGGTCATCCGCGTCGGCACCGCGATCAAGCTCGACATGAATTTCGAGGTCCCGGGCTGGGCCACCTTCGGCGCCAAGCACCGGTCGGTCGACCGCAACTTCCAGACGCCGACCTCGGTCGTGTCGAACCAAGACAACCGGCAAGAGAACGCCTATCTGAACTTCACCAGGCTCTCGTATCTGCCGATGACTTTCAACCTCTCGCGCGTGATTACCGAGACGCCGAGCACCTCCCAGACCGGGGACCTCTCCAACATCGTCAACATCCTGGCTACCGGGAAGGTGACGACCTGGAACGGCTCCGCTTCAGCGAACCTCACGCTCGGAGCCTTCCCCCGGGTCAGCCTCAACCACACGCGCAGCCGCATCGAGTACGAGCTCTTGACCCGGCTCGACGACCGCAAATCCTGGTCGACCTCCCTGCAGTACGGCGTGCCGCTGGCGACGCGCTTCGCGCCCAAGACCATCGACCTCAACGCCGGCTATTCCCAATATGACGTCACCTTCGACGCCCTGCGCGCCCGCAAGATCGCCGGCAACTTCGATACCCATGAGCTGACCACCAATTTCGGCACCCGCCTGACCTTCATCCCTTGGGAGGGTTCGGCCTTCAACCCGTCCTACTCGCTGACCAAGGTGACCGAGAAGCGCAGCGACTTCACCGGCGCCGTCGAAAGGCACTTCGCCTATCCGAAATCCCTCGCCGAGAAGGTGGACGTCTCCTCCAACTACAAGCTCCTGCGCTGGCTCAACCCCCAGGTCAACTACACGGTCGACATCCTCGAGAACAACTCCACCGTCTCCACCTCGACCTTCTTCGTGGGCGCCTCGACGCTGGTATTTCCCATCGGCGGCCTCAAGACCGTGAATCGCTCCGCCAACGGCTCGATCTCGCTGCCGATCACCATCGGCGAGATCACCAGCCGCACGAAGCTCTTCCGCTCGCTCAACATCATCTCGGGCTACCAGACCCAGGACGGAGACGTCTGGAACAACGTCGAGAGCGGGCTTAACACTATGAAAGCCCTCTGGATCCGCACGCCGCTGCGCCCGACGAGTCCCGTGGCCCAGCGCATCACCCAGACTTTGCGCGACACGTTCAACTCCACCCAGCGCTGGTCGCCGCTCGACGCCTACACCATCACCGGCCGGCCCGGCGCCTTCCGGACGCTCAACCTCTCTAATAATTACATCCGCAGCCTCCAGCGCAACGACACCACCGGCACGCTGACCAAGACCGTGTCGACCACCTTCCCGGACCTCGTGGCCAGCCTCGGCCAGCTCGAGCAGCTCCTTTTCACCGAGCGCTGGATGACCAACACCCAGATGAACTTCAAGTACGCCGAGCATAAGACCGAGAACATCGGCACCAGCCTCAGCACCGACGACGCCTTCGGCACGGACCTGCGCTCGATCGTGCGCCGGCGCTTCGACACCTTGGTCAGCTACAACACGCGCAACTCGAGCACCAAGGACCTGCGCATCCGGGCCAACACCCAGAAGTCCGCCCATCAGGACGCCACCGTCCAGGTGACCTTCGACATCCGCAAGTTCCGCTTCACGCCCAAAGTGGACTACGGCCACGACACGACCCAGCTGGGCACCGGGGTCAAGACGCAGGATATCCAGACCATCACCCCCAGCCTGCTCATCCGCGCCGACCTCGCGCTCCCGCGCGGCCTGATGCTGCCCGGCTCCAAGCGGGCCCTGCTCTTCACCAACCGCATCATCTGGACGACGACGATGTCCTTGGCCGAGCGCAAGTCGCCGGTGACCATCGCCGACAACTCCCGGCTCTTCAACCTGACCACCAGCGGCGATTATGAGATCGCCAAGAACCTGCGCATGACCTTAAACGGCGCCGCCGCCCGCCTATGGCATAAGTTCCTCAAGGAAGAAGAGTTCATCTCCTACCAGTTCGGCACCACCCTGACGTTCCAGTTCTAAGGGAACTTTTTCGGGGGGTCGCTCGTATAAAGAGTATGACCGCGACCCTCCGAGAGACCGTCATCCACTGGCTGCTGCCCCAGACCTGCGCGGGCTGCCGCGAGGACCTGCCCAAAGGCTGGGACGCGCCGCTCTGCGCCGCCTGCCAGGGCGCGCTGCCGCCGGCGGAGCCGCCGTTCTGCTTGCGCTGCGCGGAACGCGTCGACGGCTCGAGCCCGCATTGCGCGGCCTGCTCGAGCCGCCTGTCTGCCTGCCGGATGATCCGCGCGGCGTTCCTCTATAAGGGCCCGATCCCCCCGTTGGTCCATGCCTTCAAGTACCGCGGCCGCGTCGGAGCGGCCCGCTGGGCGGGGCAGAAGATGGCACAGGCCTTCGCGCGCTACCCGGAGCTCTCCGGCTTCGACGCGCTGGTGCCGGTCCCGCTCCACCGCTTGCGCCTGCGCGAGCGCGGCTACAACCAGGCCGACCTCTTGGCCGCGGAGCTTTCCGCTTCGACGGGGCTGCCGGTCTGGCAAGCCGTGACCCGGGTGGAGGCCACGCGGCCGCAATGGCGGCTCGACCGCGGGGAGCGGCTCAAGAACCTAGCCGGAGCCTTCCGGGGCCAGGCTCAAGCGCGCGGCCGCAAGCTCCTGCTGATCGACGACGTCTGCACGTCGGGGGCGTCCTTGGAGGGCTGCGCCAAGGCGCTGCAGCAAGCCGGCGCCGCCCAAGTCTGCGCCTATGTCCTGGCGCGGCAGACGCCGCGGTAGTCCCTTATTTGCGCAGACCCAACAGGCGCTTCCACCAAGGCAGCGCCTTCGGCTTGGCGACGACGGAGGCGGTGTCCCGAGGCCCCGTGTAGCTCGGCAGGGTGAAAAAGAAGGTCGAACCTATGCCTTCCTCGCTCTCCACCCACATCTTGCCGCCGTGGAGGTGGACGAGCGCCTTGGCGATGGCCAGGCCCAGGCCCGTGCCCCCCACATGCATCTCGCCGGCGGCGATCTGCACGAACTTCTCGAAGACGCGCTTCTGCTCGGATTTCGGGATGCCGCAGCCCGTGTCGGTGACGGCGAACTCCAGGTATTTCTCGTTGGAGACCACCGTGGTACCGACCTTCACGGAGATCGAGCCGCCCACCGGCGTGAACTTGATGGCGTTGGAGATCAGGTTGACGATGACCTGCACGATGCGCCCAGCATCAGCCGACACCGTCGGCAGGTTCGGCGGCGCGATCAACGACAGCTTGAGACGTTTCTTGATGGCCCAAGGCGTCAGGCTCTCGACGGCCTCGCGGGCGATCTTCTCCGCGTCGCCGGGCTTCGGGTAGACGCTCATCTGGCCCGACTCGATCTTCGAGAAATCCAGGATGGAGTTGATCAGATCGGCCAGGCGGTCGCTGTTCTTGATGGCAGTCGCCATCATGCGCTCCTCGTCCTCCTTGAGCTTGCCGAGGAATTGCCCCTGCAGGATCTCGAGGGCGGCCCGGATCGACGATAGGGGCGAGCGGAGCTCATGGGTGACGTGCGCGACGAAGTCGCGCTGCATCTTCTGCAGGGCCTTGTGCTTGGCGACGTCGGGCAAGGACGACACCATGCCGACGACCTTGCCCGCCTCGTTGTGCACCATGGCGCCGGAGGCCTTCAGCGTGCGCTTGGTGTCGTCGGCGGCCTGGACATGGACCACGTGCTCGGTGACGGCCTTATCGCCGGAGACCGTCGCGATGTCGTTGGCTAGGGTGACCAGGTGCTCCTCGCCCGCCTTCTCCGCCAACGGCTTGCCCGCGGCCTGGGCCAAGGTCGTACCGTAGATCTGCTCGGCGGCCGGGTTCATCATCAGGATCTTGCCCTGCTCGTCGACGACGACGACGCCCTCGACCATGTTGCCGAGCACCGTCTGCGTGCGGGTCTGCTCGTTCTGCAGGGTGGTCTTCTCATGGCGCAGGGTCTTGGTCACCTCATCGACCCGCTTCTGGATGTCCTGCTGGAGCAGAGCCATCACCTTCTCATAGGCTTTGGCGCGGTTGCCCGGGTCCACGACGGCCTTGCCGACGAGCGTCTGGATGGCGCCCTCCACGGTGGGCGTCTCCAGGGCCGCGAACAAAGATCGGTCCGCTTCCTCGGCCGCGGCGTCGCCGCCGGCGCCGGCGCCCGCACCGGCGCCCGCTCCCGCTCCCGCGTCTCCCTGACCAGGCTCGGACGGAGGCGTGGCGCCATCGGTCTTGGTGTAGACCGCTTCGCTCAACTGGACGTGCGTGACCGACCGACCCTCGAAGAAGGCCTGGGGGTCGGCCGCCTCGAGGGCGCCTTCGCGCATGGCGGCCAGCTCGCAGAAGGCGCTGAGCTCGGCGTGGGACAAGCCGCTCTTGAAGGTCAGACTGCTGAGCTTGAAGCGGTTGAAAAAGGCCAGCACCGCGTTGGGCGTCTGAGCGACGGTGCCGACGATGCGGCCGTTGGCGATCCACTGCTGCTGATCGACCGAGAAGGAAAGCTCTCCCTGGGTCTGCGCCAGCGCCTCGTTGAGATGCCTCTCGGCCAGCGCGAGCGTAGCCTCGACGGCCGGATGGCCGACCTTATAGAGCGTCATCTGGCCGAGCGTCTTGCCGATGGATTTGAGCGCCTCCAAGCACTGCCGCGAGAATTGAGCGCTCGGCGGGGTCGGCGGGGTCGGCGAGGCCGGCGGGGTGTCCATGTCAGAGCTTGGAGAGCCCCGGTGCGCCCAGGCCGCGCGTGGCGTTGCGGGCGTCGAAGACCCGTCGGGCCAGGCGCAGCACCCGGCGGTAGTCGACCTCGCGGTGGGCCGTCAGGATGGCCACGCAGTCGGCCGAAGCCAACGTCTTGCCGCTGAGGGCGACCGACTCGAGCCTCTTGCCCAGGATCTCGAGCGCAGGCACGTAAGCGTCGTGATAGGACACCTTCGCTCCCGCCTGCATCAAGAGCGTCATCACGTCGATCGAAGGCGACTCGCGCGAATCCGAGGAGCCGGGCTTGTAAGAGGCCCCCAGGACGAGGATCTTGCTGCCGTTGAGGGGCTTGCGCGCGGCGTTGAGCAGGCTTGTGATCCGGCCCAGCGTATAATCAGGCATGGCGCCGTTGATCGCGGAGGCCAGCTGGATGAAGCGCGGCTCGAAGTTGAGCGTCTTCATCTTCCAGCTCAGCAGCTGAGGGTCCTTGGGGATGCAGTGGCCGCCGATGCCGGGCCCCGGGAAGAACGGCATGAAGCCGAAGGGCTTGGTGGCGGCCGCCGCGATGACCTCCCAGACGTCGAGGCCGAGCCGGTGGCAGATCTGGGCCATCTCGTTGACCAGCGCGATGTTGACCGCCCGAAAGGAGTTCTCGAGCAATTTCACGAGCTCGGCGGCCTCCGTCGAGGTGACGGGCACGACCTCCTCGACGATCTCGGCGTAGAGATCGGCGGCCAGGCGCGTCGACTGGGCCTCGGCGCCTCCGACGACCTTGGGGGTGTTGGCGATGCGGTACGTCGGGTTGCCGGGATCGACGCGCTCCGGCGAGAAAGCAAGGTAGAAGTCCTTGCCGAGCTTGAGGCCCGACTTCTGCAGCACGGGCAGGACCATCTCCCGCGTGGTGCCGGGATAGGTGGTGCTCTCGAGCACGACGAGCTGGCCTTTGCGCAGGCGCCGGCCCACCTCGCCGGCGGCGGCGAGGATGTTGGAGACGTCGGGCTCCTTGGTCTTGCGCAGCGGCGTCTGGACGCAGATGATCAGCACGTCCTGCTCGGCGAGGCCGTCGAACTTGCCGCTGGCCGAAAAGCGCCCGTTCTTGACCGCGCGCTTGAGCTCGGCCGAGGAGACGTCGAGCACGTAGGACTTGCCTTTGCTCAAGAAGTTCAGGCGTTCGGGGCTGACGTCGAAGCCGGTGACGCGGAAGCCCTTGCGGGCGAACTCCATGGCCAGCGGCAGACCGACGTAGCCGAGGCCGAGGATGCCGATTCGGGCGGATTTATCACTCAAGCGCAAGCGCAGGTTCATGGTTCATTCTATGTCAAAATGAGCCGCTTGGCAACCTCTCTCCATTTATGTAAGAATTTACTACGGAAAATGAAAAAGATAAACATCTGCGTCGTGGGCGCCGGCTACGTCGGACTCGTGACGGCGACCTGCCTGGCCGAGCTCGGCCACGACGTCGTCTGCGTCGACTCCGACGCCAAGAAGCTCAAAGCCCTGCGGGGCCGCAAAGTCCCGATCTACGAGCCGGGCTTAGACGAGCTCTTCCAGCGCGCGATCAAAGCCAAGCGCCTGCGCTTCGCGGGCTCGGTCCAGGAAGGCATGGCGGCTGCGCAGGTGATCTTCATCGCCGTCGGCACGCCTCCGCGCGCCGACGGCTCGGCCGACCTATCGGCAGTCGAGGCCGTGGCCGAGGAGGTGGCCTGCAACCTCAAGGGCTACGCCGTCATCGTCGATAAATCGACCGTGCCCGTCGAGACCGGCGATTGGGTGGCCAAGACCGTGGCCCGCTTCAACAAGAAAGGCCTGCCCTTCGATGTGGTCTCCAACCCCGAGTTCTTGAGCGAAGGGACGGCCGTCAAGGATTTCCTCAACCCCGACCGCATCGTCCTCGGCGTGACCTCGCCGCGCGCCGAGGCCGTGATGCGCCAGGTCTACGCGCCGATCAAGGCGCCGGTCCTGGTCACCGACGTCAAGAGCGCCGAGCTCATCAAGCACGCCTCGAACTCCTTCCTCGCGACGAAGATCTCCTTCATCAACGCCGTTTCCATCCTCTGCGAGAAGGTGGGCGCCGACGTCGGCCTGGTGGCCCAGGGCATGGGCTTGGACCGCCGGATCGGTTCGATGTTCCTGCGCCCGGGCATCGGCTTCGGAGGCTTCTGCTTCCCCAAGGACCTGGAAGCCTTCCATTGGATCAGCAAGCAGAAAGGCTATGACTTCAGCCTGCTCAAGGCGGTCAAGGAGATCAACGACTACCAGAAGACCTGGGTCCTGCGCAAGATCGAAGAGAACCTCTGGAACCTGGAAGGCAAGACCATCGCGCTGCTGGGCCTGGCCTTCAAGCCCAACACCGACGACATGCGCTTCGCGCCCAGCGTCGACATCGTCAAGACGCTCAAGGAGCGGCGCGTGAAGATCCGCGCCTACGACCCGGTCTCGATGGAGCGGGCGAAGGCCCTGCCGGAATTCTCGGGCGTGACGCTGTGCAGGGACGCCTACGACTGCGCCAAAGGCGCCGACGCCTTGGCCGTCGTGACGGAATGGCCGCAGTTCAAGGCGCTGGACCTCAAGAAGCTGCTCAAGCTCATGCGCCATGGCTTGATCTTGGACGGCCGCAACCTTTTCGATCCGCACCAGGCCCGGACGGCCGGCTTCAGCTACTTCAGCGTGGGGCGCCCCAACGCATGAGGATCCTGATCACGGGCGGCGCCGGATTCCTCGGCAGCCATCTGGCCGAGCACTTCCTGGGCGAGGGCCATGCCGTGATCGCCATGGACAACTTCATCACGGGCCGCGTCGAGAACATCGCCCACCTTTTCCACAGCCCGAGATTCACCTTCATCCGCCAGGACGTGACGAATTTCATCCACGTTCCGGGCAAATTAGACGCGATCCTGCATTTCGCCAGCCCCGCCAGCCCGGTCGATTATGCCCTGTTCCCGATCCCGACCTTGAAGGTGGGCGCCCTGGGCACGCACAAGGCGCTGGGACTGGCCAAGGAGAAGAAAGCCGTGTTCTTCCTAGCCTCGACGTCGGAGGTCTACGGCGACCCCTTGATCAGCCCGCAGCCCGAGACCTACTGGGGCAACGTCAACCCGATCGGCCCGCGCGGCGTCTACGACGAGGCCAAGCGCTTCGCCGAGGCGATGACGATGGCCTATCACCGCTTCCATAAGATGCCGGTGCGCATCATCCGCATCTTCAACACCTACGGCCCGCGGATGCGCAAGAACGACGGCCGCGCGGTCCCCAACTTCATCACCCAGGCGCTCAAGGATAAGCCCATCACGGTCTACGGCCGCGGCTCCCAGACCCGGAGCCTGTGCTATGTCTCGGACCTGGTGCGCGGCATCGCCGCGCTCTTGGACTCCGACATCAATTCCCCGGTCAACATCGGCAACCCGCATGAGCTGACGATCCTTAAGATCGCGCAGGCGATCAAAAAGCTGACCGGCTCCAAGTCCAAGATCGCGTTCAAGCCGCTGCCCGTCGACGACCCCAAGGTCCGACGCCCCGACATCGCGATCGCCCGCAAGAAGCTCCATTGGGCGCCGAAGGTGGAGCTCGAAGAAGGGCTGATCAAGACGATCGAGTACTTCAAGCAAGGCTAGTGCTCTCCGTCGTCATCCCCTGCTTCAACGAGAAAGGCAGCGTGGCGCGCTTCGCCGCCGAGCTCTTCCGGGACCTAGACGCCCTAGGCGCTCCCTATGAAGTCCTCGCCATAGACGACGGCTCCGCCGACGGCACCGGCGAGGCTTTGGCCGCGTTGGGCCGCCCGGAGCTGAAGGTCCTGACGCACTGCCGCAACCGCGGCCTGGGCGCCGCCCTGCGCACGGGCTTCGACGCCGCCCAGGGCGACTTCATCGTGACGATGGACGCCGACCTGACCTTCCATCCCAACCAGATACGACTGCTGCTCGAGGCCCAGAAGGCGACCGGCGCCGACCTCGTGTCCGGTTCGCCCTTTCTCGAGAAAAACGGCCTGCAGGGCGTGCCCTGGTCGCGCCGGCTGCCCAGCTTCCTGCTCAACGCCTACTACCGCGGCCTCTTCGGCCGCCAGCTGACCGCCTACACGCCCATCTTCCGGCTCTACCGCGCGCCTTTCCTCAAGTCGTTGGCCCTGCGCAGCGAGGGCTTCGAGATCAACGCCGAGGTGGCCGCGCGCTTCCTGCTGGCGGGCCGCAAGGTGGCCGAGATTGCCGTCGTGCTGACCGCCCGCACCGAGGGGGTCTCCAAGCTCAGCCGTTGGCGCGAGCTCAAGCGCCACTTCATATCGATCGCCCGGTTATTGTCGACGCCGACCCGCGGCTGAAGAGCTGGCCGGAATGTTGCTAGAATCAGGGTTCTAAGCACTTTGGAGGCAACAAAATGTCCAAACTAGGCACCCCCGATCGTCCGCTGCGCGTCGCCGTCGTCGGCTCCGGCCCTTCCGGCTTCTACGCCGCCGAAGCCCTGCTCAAGACCAAGGATCTTTCCGTCACCATCGACATGTTCGACCGCTTGCCCACGCCTTACGGCCTGGTCCGCGGCGGCGTCGCCCCCGACCACCAGAAGATCAAGTCGGTGACGATCGTCTATGAGAAGGTCGCGCTCAACCCCGCTTTCCGCTTCTTCGGCAACGTCATGCTGGGCCGCGACATCCAGGTCGAAGACCTGCGCAAGCACTACGACCAGATCGTCTACGCCGTCGGCAACGAGAGCGACCGATCCCTGGGCATACCGGGCGAAGAGCTCAAGGGCAACCACTCGGCCACCGCCTTCGTCGGCTGGTACAACGGGCACCCGGACCACCGCGACACCGATTTCGACCTGACCCAGGAGCGCGCCGCCGTCATCGGCATCGGCAACGTGGCGATGGACGTGACGCGCATCCTGGCCGAGGACCCGGCTCATCTGGCCAAGACCGACATGGCCGAGCATGCGGTAGAGGCTTTGCGGAGCAGCAAGGTCAAAGAGATCTATCTGCTGGGCCGCCGCGGCCCGGCCCAGGCGGCTTATTCCCCGGTGGAGGTCCAGGAATTAGGCGAACTCTCCGGCGCCGACCTCGTCATCGACCCGAAGGAGACGGAGCTAGACGAGGTCTCCAAAGCGGCCCTGTCGGACGCCGCGACCAAGAAGCACGTGGAATACGTCCAGCAGGCGGCCAAGCGGCCGGCCGGCTCCAAGGCCAAGAAGGTGGTCCTGCGCTTCTGCGTCTCCCCGGTGGAAGTCATCGGCAAGGACGGCCGATGCGTCGCGCTCAAGATCGAGAAGAACAAGCTGGTCCCGGACGGCAAGGGCGGCCTGAAGGCCCAGGGCTCGGGCGAGTTCGAAACGCTGCCCATGGGGCTCGTTTTCCGCTCGGTAGGCTATCGCGGCATCCCGATCCCCGGCGTGCCGTTCGATGAACGCGCGGGCAAGATCCCCAATGTCGAAGGCCGCGTGCTGGCGGCGGTCGGCAAGGATTTGGTGCCCTGCGAATACGTGGTGGGTTGGGCCAAGCGCGGCCCCTCGGGCCTCATCGGCACCAACCGCGCCGACTCGGTCTTGACCGTCAAGGCCATGACCGACGACCTAGCCCAGGGCAAGGTGTCCGGAGCGCCGGAGCCGCAGCCGGAGTTCATCGAGAAGATGCTGCGCGGACGGGACATCCCCTTCCTCAGCTTCGCCGATTGGAAGCGGCTCGACAAGCTGGAGCTCGAACGCGGCACGGCGAAGGGCAAGATCCGCGAGAAATTCACGCGCATCAAGGAGATGCTCAGCCACACGCACCCGACGGCGGTTTGAGAGGGCTCGCTCTCCTGCTGCTAGCGGCCCCCGCCTTGGGGGCCGCTTCATTACCGGAGAAGGCGCTGCTGCCGGTGCCCATCGTGCGCCAGGCGGCGACCTACAGCTGCGGCGCCGCCGCGCTGTTGGCGGTGCTCTATTACTGGCAGGTCTACGACGGCACCGAGACCGGCCTCTACGAGCGCCTGGAAACGACCGAGAAGGACGGCACGGAGCCCGCTAAGCTGGCGGAAGCGGCCAAAGGCTTCGGGCTGTCGGCCGAGTTGCGCGAAGGCATGGCCTTCAAGGACCTGAGGTCGGCCTTGGACGCGGGCAAGACGGTGATCCTGGACTTCCAAGCCTGGCGCGACGCCAAGTCGACCGTGTCCTGGACGCAGGACTGGGAGGACGGCCATTACGCCGTGCTCGTCGGAATGGACGAGGACAAGCTGCATTTCATGGATCCTTCGACGCCGGCATCCTATACTTGGATCCTCAAGACCGAGTTCTTGGACCGCTGGCATGACTACGAGGACCGCCACGGCGTCCGAAAGGTCTACCGGCATGCCGGCGTCGTCATCGGCGGCAAGCAGCACCTCAAGGCCTACCCCGCCGAGCCGACCCGCCTGGATTAAGGCGCGACCGTGGCGGAGGCGGGTTTGGGCCCCGGGTCGGGATCCTCGCGCGTGATCTGCACGCTGATCGTGGCGATGCCGGCCGTCGCCTTGGCCGCGTCGAGGCTGGCTCGCAAACGCTTGAGCTTGGCCTCGAGCATGGCGCGCGACACGGGCATCGTCTTGAGCGGCTCAGCCGAGTTCTTCAGCTCCTTCTCGATCCAGGCGATCCGATCGTCGATCTCCTTCTTCTGAGGCGCCGCGAACGGCGTCTGCACGTTGTAGGAGATCAGGCGTCCCATGCCGATGAGCTTGCGCGCCACGGCCGCCCCCTTGCCCTCGGGCAACTGATAGACGATCGAATAAGCGGGCCTCATCCGGATCGCGCGGTAGTCGACGCCATTGGGATAAGCTGGATAGACCGTCGAGGTCTGGTCCGAGAAACTCGTCAGCTTGGCTCCCGGCACCTTGAGCGCGGACTCGACCTCCGCGCGGACCTTGGCCGGGTCTTCGACGGCGATATTCAAGTTATACATCGTAGCGGACTGGCCGCCGTACATCGCCACTTCCCGGTCCCAATAGCCGTCGGGAAAATCCGCTTCGAGCGGGGATGTCGCCCCAAGGACGGGTAATGCCGCCAGCAAAGCCGCCAATGATAGAATCATGAGAGTCTCCCTTGCACAGTCCGTAGTATAGGGCGCGCGTCGAGGTTAGGCAAGACCCCTGCGGCCAGATGTGACTTGCGTCATGCGATGGCTCATGTTAACCTAAACGATGCGCTGGCTTCTCATCCCGCTTGCCTTGTCTGCCTCAGCGGCCGAATTCGACATCAATACCCCGGGATTTTGGATGAAACGCTATCCCATCCCGGAGGCGTATTGCCGCTATCAGATCACCGTCACGGGGCCGCGTCCGGAAAAACTTATCCAAGAAGCGGCGCCCTGCGAGTTCTCCACGCAAGACAGCATCAGCCGTTCCCGCTGCGGCCTGGAGGAAGCCCAAGCGAAGCCGATTCTTGCGGCGCTCAGGGCAAAAGGCACGCTCATACGATATTCCCAAGCCTGCGAACCCGCTCCGGCTTATCCAGAGTTGAGCTACAAGCAGGAACACCTTCGGAGCGAACTCAACGCATGCGGCCTCTCCCGCGACGCCGCGCCCGGTATCGCCGGTCTGCTGGACGCCCAGTTCAAGGTACTCGATTCGCTGCTCAAAGCCCTGGAAAGCGCCGCTCGGCCTTTGCTGGAGATCACCATCTCCCAAGACGGCCGCCTTGCCGACGAACGACCCTGGCCGAACGTTGCGACGAGGAGCCCCGCAATCAGGGCTAAGCGCGCGCAAAAAAAGGCGGAAAAGATTGCGGAAATAAAGGCGGAAATGATGGCCCGCCATCGGCAGATACATCCTACCACCGAACGGAACTGGGAACGATATCATTCTCCAGCCTGCGACCAGGTGGAGACTATCGCCGTAGAGTTCGCGACGTCCCCCGGTTCCGTTCAAGAAAAGAAGATCCTAGAAGCCCTCTCCCGCATCGGCGCGCCTTATTCGGAGACGGGCTGCGGCCTGTCGGACGGCTCGGCGCGCCTGATCCTGAGCGGCAAGCCCGTCAAGGAAGTGCGCCAGAGTCTGCTGGCCTTAGAAGGCCTCCTCTCATGGGCCGTCAATCCCCGGCGGTCGAACGCGGTGGCCGACGACGAGCGCGTCGAGATCTTGACCCGCGAACTGGCCGAACAGAAGGAGACGTTGTCGGACGCTCCGCATATCCGAGCTTTCATCCTTGCGGAGATCGCCCGCGTGAAGGAGACGGGCGGACGCCTGGGGGAACTTCGCAAGGGCCGGTTGATCGTCGTGCGGATCAAGCCGGGCTAGGCTCGGCCGGTCAGGGCTTGGCGCCCGCCGGCTTGCCCCGCAGGGAGATCGAGATCGCGCTCTTCGAGACTCCCGCCAGGCAGCTTTCGCGAGTCTGCTTCAGCGAGTTCAGCTTCGATCTCAAGAAATACGCCGCCGCCGGCATCTTGAGCAAGAGGCCTTCGTTCTCCTTCAATTCGCCCTCCAGGGCCAAGATGCGCTCCTCGAGCTGTTTGACGGTGTCCGTCGCGTTCTGCCGATTCAGGGAATAATTGATCAATTCCCCCATATCCATCAGCTTCTTCGTCAGCTTTTCAGCGGCTTTCGAGGGCAGAGAATAGTTCATCTGCCGGTAGCGAACCGTCCCGGAACCGTCGTTCATGGAGCCGGTGCTGTTGTTGCCCAACTGGCTGGGAGCCCCAGCCGCCGTCATGACCGCGTCGACCTTCCCCGCCATAACGTCGATATCATCGACCTTCAAGGTGATGTTGTAGTTCTCAGCGGCCTGCGAACAACCGTAACCCCGGTTCCAATAGGCCTCAGGATTATCGCTCCAGGCCGCTGAGCTCGCGTTTGCGGCACAGGTAAGGCTCAATAAAAGGACCGTGGCGGAATAATTCATCATCAGTCTCCTCAGCGGCGCGCCACCGCCTTCTTGGCCTTAGGCGTCTTCTCGGCGTGGAACTGCTCCTCTTCAGTGGAGCCCTTCAAGGCCAAGGTCGAGGACTTGCCCCCCGAGACCACCTGATTGACCTCGTCGAAGTAGCCCGTGCCGACGAACTCCTGGTGCTTGACGGCCTGGTAGCCCGCCGCCTCGCTCTCGAACTCGCGGACCTGCAGGCGCGAGTACGCGGCCATGCCCTCGTCGCGGTAGGCGCTGGCCAGCTCGAACATGCCGTGGTTGAGGGCGTGGAAGCCCGCCAGGGTGACGAACTGGAACTTATAGCCCATCGCGCCCAGCTCGCGCTGGAATTTGGCGATCGTCGCGTCATCGAGCTTGCGCTTCCAGTTGAACGAAGGCGAGCAGTTGTAAGCCAGCAGCTTGCCGGGGTGGACCTTGTGGAGCGCTTCCGCGAAGCGCTTGGCCTCGGCCAGGTCCGGGGTGGACGTCTCGCACCAGATCATATCCGCGTAAGGCGCGTAGGCGATGCCGCGAGCGATGGCCGAATCCAGATCCCCCTTGATCGGGAAAAAGCCCTCCGGCGTGCGGTCGCGCGACGTGATGAAGGACCGGTCGCGCTCATCGGAGTCGCTGGTCAAGAGGTTGGCCGACTGAGCGTCGGTGCGCGCGACGATCACGGTCGGGATGCCCAGCACGTCCGAGGCCAGGCGCGCCGCCACCAGCTTCGTGATGAACTCGTGCGTGGGGACCAGGACCTTGCCGCCCATGTGGCCGCACTTCTTGGCCGAAGCCAGCTGGTCCTCGAAATGGACGCCGGCGGCGCCGGCGGCGATCATGGCTTTCATCAGCTCGAAGACGTTGATCGGTCCGCCGAAGCCGGCCTCGGCGTCGGCCACCATCGGCGCCAGCCAGCTGCGCACGGTCCGCATGCCTTTGGCCGTGTCGATCTGGTCGGCGCGCAGCAAGGAATTATTGATGCGCTGGACCAGGTGCGGGACGCTCAAGACCGGATACAAGCTCTGGTCCGGATAGGTCTGGAAGGAGTCGTTGGCGTCGGCGGCCACCTGCCAGCCGCTGACATAGATCGCCTTTAAGCCCGCGCGCACCATCTGCGCCGCCTGGTTGCCCGTGACCGCGCCCAGAGCGTGGACATAGTCCTCCGTGTTGAGGAGATGCCAGAGCTTCTTGGCGCCGAGGAAGGCCAGGGTGTAGTGCAGCCGGACGGAGCCGCGCAGGCGGACGACGTCGGCGCCGCGGTACGGTCGGGTCACGCCCTTCCAGCGCGAGTCGGCGTTCCAGGACTTCTCGAGGGAGCGGCATTCGTATCCGTTCTTGGTGGGCATGGGTTCTCCGTTATCTTGGGATGGGCTTCTTCACGCGTTTGATGCGGCCGGCCAAAGCGTCATAGACGAAACCCGGCAGGCGGGCCAGGACATATTTTACTGAAAACGAGAGCGGCCAGGGGAAATGCACGATGCGCCGTCCGGCTTCGATGCCGTCCAGCATGCAGCGGACCCCGGCTTCGACTTCCATGATGAACGGCATGCTGCTGGCGTCGTTGCGGTCGGTCAGCTCGCTCTTGACGAAGCCCGGGCAGACCGTGACGACCGTCACGCCCGTGCCGCGCAGGTCGACGCGCGTGGATTCGAGCAGGCTGTTGAGCGCGGCCTTGCTCGCCGAATAAGGGCCTGAGTTCGGCAGACCCCGGAAAGCCGCCAGGCTGGAGATCCCCGCCACCGTGCCGGAGCCTTGCGCGATCATATCGGGCAGGACCGCCTCCAGCCAATTGACCACGCCGCCCACGTTCGTCGCGAACGTCCAATGATAGCTGTCGGCCTTGAACTCCTTGGCGTTCATCGACTCGCCGACTCCCGCGTTCAAGATCGCCCAGTCCAGGCCGCCCCAGGCCTGCTTGACCCGCGCGTAGTGGTCTTTGACGACCGCCAGGTCCGTGACGCCGCCCAGAAGAGGCAGGGCCTTGCCCCCGGCGGCTTCCACGGCGGCGGCGACTTCCTTCAGCCGGTCCTCGCGCCGCCCCGTCACCGCCACCCGCCACCCGCGCCGCGCCAGCTGCAAGGCCATCTCCCGCCCCAAGCCCGAGGTCGCCCCCGTGATCAACACCCTCATGGCGCCCGAGGCTCCCGCGTGATCTCGAAATCGTGCCGCCGCTTGCGGTCGAAGAAGCGCAGGCGGACCTCGGTCTTCTGGCCCGGGAGCACGCGGATGAAGCGCTCCCGCGGCTGCAGCGAGCCGGGACGCACGATCCCCGAGACCCCGTCGGTCGAATCCCAGACCTCGAAGCGCATCAGGTGGTTGCCTTCCGGCAGCTCCGCCGACCAGGCCTTCTCCTCCGAGCGCGGAGCCGCCGGCGTGCGGCCCGCCGCCGCGCCGTCGATGAAGGCCAAAGCGTAGGACGTCGTGTCCTCCGCCAGGGAATCGACGACCTCGCGCAGTTTGAGCACAAAGTTAGGATTGGCGGGAGGAGCCGGCAGCGGCGCGGCCACCGCGGCCGGGCCCGTCGCCACGACCACCGCGACCGCGGGCACGGCTTCCACGCCGGCTTCCGCGGCTGAAGCCTCCGCCGCCTCGGCGGTCGGCGAAGGAGGTTCTACGGGCGTCTGGCCGGCGCAGGCCGTCAGCGCGGCCAAGACCAGGACGGCCAGCATGCGCCTCACCGGGTCCTGATGCGCAAGGTGTACTTGTCGCGGACGTTGTTCTGGCCGGCGTCCTCGCCTTTCAATCGCAGCCAATACGTTCCCGCTTCCAATTCCTTCACGAAGGACAGGGATTCCCCCGGCTTCTTCGCCGCGGCGGCCGCCGCCTCGCCGCCTTCCTGATCGAAGAGGGCCGCGCCGAAGCGCGCGTTCAAGACGCCGGTGAGCTCGAAGACGATCTCGCCCTTCTTGTAGACGTTGAACTCATAGAAGTCCACGTCCCCCTTAGGCGCCAGGTAGCCGTCCACCGATTCGCCCACCTTGAAGGCCTGGGCCGTCGCCGAGGTGTCGTTGAGCTCATACTCCAGGCCCGCCTGCCACGGCGTCAGGGTCTTGGTCAGCGTGTAGACGTGCCGGCTGTCGGAGCCTTTGCCGGTCTTCTCCGAGACCAGCAGGTAATAGGTCGTCTGCGTCACGCCGATGCCGGTCAAAGCCTCGGGCTGCTCCTTGCCCATGTTGTCGATGGCCAAGAGCGGATTGCCCAGCTCGTCGGCCAAGGTCAGCTGGAGGTCCATACCGACGACGCCCGACAAAGAGGCGGAAAGGGTCTGCTGGACGTCGGTTGAAAGGCTCACGCGGTACCAATCGGCGTCTCCCGCCGGCGAGACATGGCCCACCAAGGAGTCGCGCTCGAACGGGGTGCCGTCCAAGCGCTGGTCGTTGGGCTCGAACTCGGCCTTGCCCTCATAAGGCAGCAGCTCCGTCAATAATTCGTAGGCCACGTCCTGGTTGCCCGAGCGAGCCCCCTTCGTCCTCAGCCGCAGGAGCAGCTCGGAGGGGCCCTTCACGCCGAAATCCTTCAGGGTCTCCGGCTCGCCGACGCTTCCATCGTCGATCGCTTTGAGCTTATAGGCGTTGGCGTCGTAGACCTCCAGCACCGGATCGACCTTCGGCACCTCGCTGAGCTCCAGGTTGAGCGAGAAGATCCCGGAGCGGAGGATCTTGAGCCGGTACCAGTCTTCCTCGGCCTTGTCTTCCGACAGGAGGTTCTGCGTCGGGAAATAGTGGCCGCGAGTCACGCCGTTGGGCTCGATGAGCTGGGCGGTCAAAGGCGTGTCGTCGGGCTCCGACTCCCGCGAGCCGGCCGCGCTCAGGCTCGAGCGCAGCTCGTACTCCTGCTTGGGGTTGTTGGCTTTATCGTTCTTGTTGGAGAGGACCACGAAATAGTCGCCGGGACGCACGCCCAGGTCCAAGGCCTCCTCGTCGCCGCCGACGCCCGTCTCATCGAAGCGCTTGAGCTCCTGGCGGTCTTTGTCCTGGACGCTGATGACGAAGTCGACGTCGCGGATGCCGCCCAGATAGAGGCTCAACGCGCCGTCGGCTTTGACCGACAGCTTATACCAGTCGACGTCGGAGGCCGACGCGATGGTGCCGCGGGCCCGGCCGCCGGCGGGCAGCGCGCTGGCCTGGCCATAGCTGTCGTTGGGCTCGGCGTCTTTGCTGGAGCGAGAACAGGCGCAGAGCGCGAACGCGGCTAGCAGCAGCGGCCAACGCGGAGTCATGGCCGGGATTTTACCTTATATCCGGGCCCGCATCGAAAGCCCGCGTCGGACGGTTGCGGTAGACCTCTTTGACGAAATTCATCCAGATCGGCGCGGCCAGCCGCCCGCCGGTCTCGCCGAAGCCCAAGGCGACGCGCATGTCATCGTGGCCCACCCAGACGCTGGCGGAGAGGTCCGGGGTCACGCCCGAGAACCAGGCGTCGCGGTAGTCATTGGTCGTGCCGGTCTTGCCCGCGGCCGGCATGCTAAAACCCGTTTTTTTGGCTGCCGCTCCGGCCGAGCCCTCGGGCCCCAGCACGCCCTGCATGACGGCGATCATAGTGGCGCAGGTAGCGCTGCTGAGGATCACCTTGGGCGCCTCGGCCGGCGGCGTCTCGGCGTCCACGAGGACGACGCCGTCGCGGTCCTCGATCCTCCTTATGAAATACGGCTTCACCACCTTGCCGCCGTTGGCGAAGATGCTGTAGGCGGCGGCGGCCTTGAGCGGGGAGAGGTCGGCCGTGCCCAGCGCCAAGGACAAATCGCGCGGGAAGGCCTCCCGCGGCGAACCGGTGGCGTCGGACAAGAGGCCGCGGACGGCGTCTAGGTCGAGCCCCTGCAGGAGCTTGATGGCCGCGGCGTTGAGGGATTTCTGCAAGGCCGTCTCGAGGGTGACCTCGCCGAAGTATTTCTTGCCGTAGTTCTGGGGTGACCAGACCTTGCCGCCCTGCTTGAAGTGCAGCGGGGCGTCCAAGAGGATGTCCGAGCGCTTGAAGCGCCCGGACTCGAAGGCCCAAGCGTACAGGAACGGTTTGACCGTCGAGCCCATGGGCCGGCTGATGTCCGAGGCGCGGTTGAGCTGGTTCTGGAAATTGAAGCCCGAGCCGCCGACCAAGGCCAGGATGGCGCCGTCCCGGGGCCGCATGGCCGCCAGCCCGCCTTCCAGGCGCGCGGTCATAGTGGAGCGATTCTCCTCGCGCAAGCCGGCGCGCATGGCGGCTTCAGCCGCTTTCTGGACCTCGAGGTCGAAGGTGGTGCGGACCTTGAGCCCCCCCTTCATGACTTTCTCCTTGCGATAGGCGGCCAGAAGCGCGCGGCGGACGACCTCGTTGAGATAAGGGGATTCGTTGACCCGCATCCTCCAGAAGGAGGACTCGGGCCGCTTCAGGCGGTCTTCGGGGACCTTCCAGAACTCGCGCCAGTAGCGCTCGGCGGCGGCAGTCGAGATGAAGTCGTTCTTGGCCATGCGGGCCAGCACGGTATGATGGCGGGCTTTAGCGAGGTCGGGGCGGTCATAGGGCGAATAGCGGTTGGGGCTGGCGATGATGCCGACGAGCAGGGCGGCTTCGTCGAGCTCCAGCCGGCGGGCGGGTTTGCCGAAGTAATATTGCGCGGCCGATTCGACGCCGAAGCTGCCGTGGCCGAAGTAGACGAAGTTGAGATACATGAGGATGATCTGGTCCTTGGTGAACTTGCTCTCGAGCTTGCGGGCGCAAAGCAGCTCGAAGACCTTGCGCCCGAAGGTCTTCTTGCGGGTGGTGAACATCATCTTGGCGAGCTGCTGGGTGAGGGTGCTTCCGCCCTGGCTCTTGCGGAGATTTCGAAGGTTGACCATCGTGGCGCGGGCGATGGCCTTGTAATTGACGCCGTGGTGCTGGTAGAAGGTGTTGTCCTCGGTGGCCACGAGCGCCTTCTTCAGGAAAGGGGGCAGGTCCTCCGGGTCGGTGACGTAGACGCCCTTCTCGCTGGCGAACTCGCCGATCAGGCGGTCGGAGGCGTCGTAGATGCGCGTAGGCTGGGCGTCGACGCTGAGCGTCGAGGCCATGTAAGGGACTTCGAAGACCTCGTCTCCGGTGAGGAGGTATTCCTCATGGCCGGGGCTGGTGATGGTGAGATAGTACTGGTCCATCTTCTCGATGACCGATTTTTCCAGGCTCTTGTAGGTCCAGTAGGCGTAGCCCAGCATCCCTGCGGGGATCAGGGCGGCCAGCAATGAGGACACGAGCAGGACTTTCAGCAGCCGCATGGTCTCCTTAAGTACGCCGGAGCAAGCCTCTTTCTTCCAGGGGGCTTGGAATAAATCGGGGCCGGCCTTCGTACAGCATAGCATGGACCTGCTGCGGAAGAAACTCGACCCCGCCTTCCTGAAAGGCTTGAGCGTCGTCTGGCTCTTGGCGTTGCTGGTCTGGCAATGGCAGGGCCGCCGTCCTAAGCCGCCGGAGCTGAGCGTCACGCTCGACGTGCCCGCCGCGACCCGGTTGGAGAAAGACGCCAAGCCCGAGAGCCTGAGGCTGCGCTTCAGCGGCTCGGCGGCTCCTCTGGAACGCGTCGGCAAGGCGCTGTCTTCCGGTGTCACGCTGTCCCCCGGCCTGCGCGGGCAGTGGCGCTGGGCGGGCGACCGGGAGCTGGTCTTCACCCCGGGTGAGGACTGGCCGGTCGGGCAGGCCTACGTGGTGCGCTTGGCCCCCTCGCTCCTGGCGGCGCACGTGCGCTTGGAGTCCATGGAGAAACGCTTCTCCTCCGCGGGATTCTCCGCCGCCTTCGTCTCCAGCGCCTTCGATGTCGACCTCATGGACCCGACGGTCAAACGCGCCGTCGCCACCCTGCGCTTCAGCCATGCCGTAGACGGCACCGATCTCGAGAAGCGCCTGCTGCTGCGCGAGGAGGGCAAGATCAAGCGCCTCTGGGGCGCCAAGCCCATGCCCTTCACCGTCACCTATGACGCCTTCCGCGGCGAAGCCTACGTCAAATCCTCGGCGCTGGAAGTGCCGCCCGAGGACCTCTTCCTCTCGCTTAAGCTCAGCGGGGCGCGCTCCGCGCGCGGTGGGCCGCCTTTCGAGACAGGGCTGGAGGCGCGCATCCGCGTGCCCGGCCTGGAGAACTACTTCCGGGTCCAAGACGCCCAGGTCACGATCGCCCGCGACGAGCGCTCGGAGCCCCAGCAGGTGCTGGTCGTCGAGACCACGGCGGGCTGCCGGGATTGGGATCTGCTCAAGGCCTTGAGCCTGGGCGACCCCGGCGACCCTCTGGCCCTCCAGGCCTTGCCCGCCGACCGCGACTGGCCGACGACGCATTCCTTCCGCTTCCACGCCCCGCCCGGCCGCCGGCTGCGCCTGCGCATCGCCAAGGGCCTGCCGGCCTTGGGCGGCTACAGCCTGGCCCGCGACTACATGAGCGTGCTGACCGCGCCCGACTTTCCCAAGGAGCTGCACGTCCTCCATGACGGCGCGCTGCTGCAGCTCAGCGGCGACAAGAAGCTGTCCCTGGTCTCCCGCGGCCTGACCGGCCTGCACTTCGAGCTGGGCCGCGTGCTGCCCGACCGCTTGAACCACCTCATCACCCAGACCAGCGGCGATTTCAAGAACCCCAGCTTCGACGGCTATCGCTTCGGCCCCGACGACATCACCGAGCGCTTCACCGAGACCCGTCTGCTCAAGACGGACTCTCCCGAGAAGACCCAGTACACGGCCTTCGACTTCTCCCCCTACCTCGCGCGCGGCGTCTTCCTCTTTAAAGCCCGCTCCTGGGATCCGCTCAAGAAACAGTTCGAGCAAGACGGTCTCGAGGACAACCGCCTGATCCTCATCACCGACCTCGGCCTGCTCGTGAAAGAAGAGGCCGGCGGCGGCCGCCAGGTCTTCGTGCAATCCCTGGCCGACGGGCGGCCCGCTTCGGGCGTCACCGTGTCGGTCCTGGGGCGCAACGGCCTGGCCGTAGCCACCGCCGTCACCGAGGGCGACGGCCGCGCCGTCTTCCCCCGCCTCTCCGACTTCGAGCGCGAGAAGGCCCCCGTGGCCTTCTTAGCCCGTCGCGGCAGCGACCTCTCCTTCCTGCCCTACGACCGCGCCGACCGCCGCCTGGACCTGTCGCGCTTCGACACCGGAGGGCTCACGGGAGACGGCACCGGCGAGCGCCTGGACGCCTACCTGTTCTCCGATCGCGGGCTCTACCGTCCGGGCGACGCCTTCCACCTCGGCCTGATCGTGCGCTCGCAGAAGACCTGGTCGCAAGGGCTGACCGGCTTGCCGCTGGAACTCGTCATCACCGATCCCAGGGGCTTGGAAGTCGTGCGCCAGAGGCTGTCCTTGCCCGCCGGCGGCTTCGACGAGTTCTCCCACCGCACCGAGGAGCATGCGCCCACGGGGACCTACCAGGCCGGGCTCTACGTGGTGCGCGACGGCAAGCGCGGCGCGCTCCTGGGTTCGACGTCCGTGCGCGTGGAAGAGTTTCTTCCAGATCGGCTCAAGATAGCCGCCCGTCTATCGGCCGAACCCATGGCGGAAGGCTGGACCGACCCGCAGGCCCTGCGCGGCCTGGTGAGCCTGCGCAACCTATTCGGCACCCCGGCCGAGGGCCGCCGGATCACCGGCTCGCTCACGCTGTCTCCCGCCTCGCCCTCTTTCAGCGCTTATCCGGGCTTCACCTTCCTCGACCCGCTGCAAGCCCGGAAGAGCTTCACCGACCGCCTGCCCGAGGGCCGCACCGACGCCAAAGGCGAAGCCGAACTCCCGCTCGATCTCGAGCGCTTCGACCGCGCCACTTATAGATTGAATTTCTTGGCGGAAGGATTCGAAGCGGAAAGCGGCCGCGGCGTGGCCGCCCAGGCTGGATCGCTCGTCTCGCCGCTCAAGGCGCTGGTGGGCTGGAAGCAGGACGGAGAGCTGACCTACCTACACCGCGCCAGCAGCCACAGCGTGCGCCTGCTGGCCATCGGCCCCGACCTCAAGCCCTTGGCGCTCTCCGGCCTGAAGACCCGGCTGACGGAGCTGCGCTTCGTCTCGGCGCTCCTCAAGCAGAAAGACGGGGTCTACCGCTATCAGTCGGTGGAGCGCGAGCTGACCAAGTGGGAACGGCCGATGGAGCTGTCCGAAGACGGCGCCCGCCTCGCCCTCGACACCGGCGCTCCCGGCGACTTCCGGCTCCTGGTGGTCGACGCCAACGGCCTGGCGCTGGCCAAGGTCGCGTATACGGTCGTCGGCGAGGCGAATTTAACGCGCAGCCTGGAGAAGAACGCCGAGCTGCAGGTGCGCCTCTCTAAAAGCGATTATGCTCCAGGAGAACAGATCGAGCTGGAATTGCGAGCCCCTTACGTGGGCGCGGGCCTGATCACCATCGAGCGCGACCGCGTCTACGCCCACCATTGGTTCAAGACCTCGACGACGCACTCGACCCAGCGCATCACGGTGCCCGAAGACCTGGAGGGCAACGCCTACGTGATGGTCACCTTCCTGCGCGACCCGAGCTCCAAGGAGATCTTCATGAGCCCGCTGAGCAGCGGCGTGGCGCCCTTCACCATCAGCCGCGCGCGGCGCATCTTGCCTATAGAACTAGCGGTTCCTGAAACCGTCCGCCCGGGCCAGCGCCTGCGCCTGCGCGCCCGCACCTCTTCACCGTCGCGCCTGGTCCTCTTCGCCATCGACGAGGGCATCCTCCAAGTCGCGCGCTATCAAGCGCCCGACCCCTTGTCGCATTTTTTGCGCAAGCGCGCCTTGGAGACGCGCACGTCGCAGATCCTGGACCTGCTCCTGCCCGAGTTCCGCCTGATCCAGGCCTTGTCGGCTCCGGGCGGCGACGCCGACGGCTTCGACGCCGTGGGCAAGAACTTGAACCCCTTCAAGCGCCGCCGCGACAAGCCGGCCGTCTTCTGGTCGGGGGTCATGGTCTCCTCGGGAGCCTGGCGAGAGACTTCTTTCGAGGTGCCCGATACCTTCAACGGAAATCTAAAAGTGTTCGCCGTCGCCGTCGGCGATTCTGCAATAGGCACGGTCCAGGCCCAGACGCTGGTGCGCGGCGATTTCGTCTTGAGCCCGAACGTGCCCGCCTTCGCCGCGCCGGGCGACGAGTTCGACGTGTCGGTAGGCGTGGCCAACCTGGCCAAAGGCTCGGGCCCGGAGGCCAAGGTCGACGTGGCGCTGTCGGTGTCGCCGCAGCTGCAACTATTAGGGGACAAGAGCCGCCGGCTCGAGATCGGCGAAGGCCGTGAGGGCTCGACCTCCTTCCGGGTCCGGGTCAGCACGCACCTAGGCGCCGCCCGCCTGAGCTTCACGGCCGCCTCCAAAACGCTGCGCCAAGCCCAAGCCGTCGAGCTGAGCGTGCGTCCCGCCATGCCTTATGCGGTGACCTCGACGGGCGGGGCGACGGGACGCGGCCGGGCGCAGGCCCAGGTCGGCCGGCGACTGCTGCCGGAGTACCGCAAGCTCACGGCGGCGGCTTCCCCCCTGCCGCTGGCGCTGGCTCACGGCCTGATGACTTATCTGGAGGCCTATCCCTACGGCTGCACCGAGCAGCTGGTCAGCAAGACCCTGCCCGCCATCGTCCTGCGCGGCCGCCCGGAATTCGCCTTGGGGCCCAAGGACGTGGAAGAACGCGTGGGACGGGTGTTCGGGATGCTGCGCGCCCGGCAGGCCCCAGACGGCGCCTTCGGCTATTGGGATGCGAACTCCATGGTCTCGGATATGCAGTCGGCCTACGCCGTGCATTTCCTCCTCGAAGCGCGCGACCGAGGCTACGCCGTGCCGGTCGACCTGCTGGAGAAAGGCCTCTCCTACCTGCGCGCACTTCCCGACGGCGGCGGAGCGGACCTCTCCCAAGCCCGTCTGCGCGCCTATGGGCTGTACCTGCTGACGCGCTCGGGGGAACGCACGACCAGCGCGCTGGCGTCCCTGCGCGAGCGCCTAGAGGACGCGAAGTCGGTCTGGAAGCCGGACCTGGCCGGCGTCTACCTGGCCGCCTCCTACAAGCTGCTGCGACTCGACGCCGAGGCCGACAAGCTGATCGCCGCCGCCCGCTTCGGGCAGACCGGCAGCGACGACCCGGTGCGCTTCCACGACGGCCTGATGCGCGACAGCCAGCTGCTCTATCTCCTGTCGCGGCATTTCCCGAACCGCTTGGACGCCGTCGGCCCGAAGGCGCTCCGCTCGGTGGTCGACCCGATCCTAGCCCAGCGCTACAGCACGATTTCATCAGCCTTTGCAATTCTGGCCTTAGATGCCTACGCCGAAGCCCGGCCGGTCCTGCCGGGCCAAGACGTGGTCCTTTCCGAGGTCTTCGAGGACGGCCGGATGAAGCCGCTGTCGCCTTCCAAGGGCCTCTTCGCCGAAGCGGCGGTGTCGGGCGCGGCACAAGCGCTGCAGGTGGTCAACCACACCGACATGACGGTGTTCTACCAGCTGACGGCGGCGGGCTTCGATGAAGGACTTCCGCAAAAAGCCGTCGTCCAAGGTCTGGAGGTGCAGCGCGAGTACCGCGACGCCTCGGGCAAGGCGGTGTCGCAGGCGCCTTTGGGCGGGGAGCTGGAAGTGCATCTGAAGATCCGCGCGGTGGGAGCGTCGCGGCCGCACATCGCCGTCGTCGACCTCTTGCCCGGGGGCTTCGAGGTAGTGGAAGGCTCGCTGCGCCGGCCGGGAGAGTCGTCCGGCAGCTTCCCGGAGGCGGTGGACGCGCGCGAGGACCGCGTGCTGGTCTTCGGCCAGGTGTCGACGGCTATCCAGGACTTCGTCTATAAGATCAAGGCGGTCAACCAAGGAAGCTATACGGTGCCCCCGGCCTTCGGGGAATCGATGTACGACCGCTCGGTGATCGCGCGCGGCCTGGCCGGGCGCATGGACGTGGAGGCTCCGTGAAGAGACTGGCGCTGATCGCCGGCGCGCTGCTCCTCTGGACCAGCTGGCGCCGCCCGCCGCCGCTGCAAGACGGCGTTGCCCTTTCGCGCGCCGTCTTCGACTCGACGGGCCGCCTGCTGAGGCTGTCCTTAGCCCAAGACGGGCGCTACCGGCTGTGGACGCCGCTCTGCGACCTTTCGCCGCGCTTAGTCGAGGCGACCTTGGCGCGCGAAGACCGGCACTTCCGGAGCCATCCGGGCGTGAACCCGGCGGCGCTGGTGCGCTCGGCCTGGCATTCCTACGCCCTGCGCGACCGCCGCCTGGGAGGCTCGACGGTGACGATGCAGCTGGCGCGCCTGCGCGGTCGGCTGGATACAAAGACTCCGGCCGGGAAAGTGCGGCAGATCCTTCACGCCCTCCAGCTCGAATGGCGCTACACCAAAGACGAGATCCTGGAGGCCTATCTGAACCTGGCTCCCTACGGGGGCAACGTGGAAGGCGCGGCGGCGGCAAGCCTGGTCTATTTCGGGAAGGAAGCCAGCGGGCTATCCTCCGGGGAAGCGTTGATGCTGGCGAGAGTCCCGCAGAACCCGCTGAAGCGGGGGCGTCGTCCTGCGGGCCTGCCGTTCTTGGCGCCGCATGTGACCTCGGCGCCGGGACCGCCGGGGCGACAGACGGCGACGCTCGATCTGGAGCTGCAGAAGCTAGTCGAGCGCCAGACGAAGGCGTATCTGGAGCGCCGGCACTCGCACGGTCTTAGGAACGCCTCGGTGCTGCTGGTGGACCGGCGTTCGCTGGAAGTCAAAGCGCTGTTGGGCTCGGCGGACTTTTTCGACGCGTCCTTGCCGGGACAGGTGGACGGGACGCTGGCCAGGCGGTCGCCGGGCTCGACGCTTAAGCCGTTCATCTACGGCTTGGCGCTGGACCAGGGGCTGATGCACCCGCAGACGATGCTCAAAGACGCGCCTTCGAGCTTCGGGCCGTACCATCCGGAGAATTTCGACGGGGACTTCTTAGGGCCTATAAAAGCCAAAGACGCTTTGATCCGGAGCCGGAACATCCCGGCGGTGCAGCTGGCGTCGCAGTTGGCGCAGCCGAGCTTGTATGATTTTTTGAAAGACGCGGGCGTGGCGCTGCCGCAGGCCGAGGAGCATTACGGGCTAGGACTGGCGTTGGGGGCGGCGGAAGTGTCGATGCGGGAGTTAGTCGAGCTGTATGCGATGCTGGGCAATGGGGGCGTGCTGAGGCCGTTGCGGTTATATAAGGAGCAGGCGGGTGGTACTGGCAAAAGGCTGCTGAGCCGGGAGGCGTCCTTCATCGTGCTGGACATGTTGAAAGACAATCCAAGGCCGGCGCAGGGTTTTCGCGAGGAGTGGACGCTGGGAAAGATTGAGGTGTCCTGGAAGACGGGGACGTCGTTCGGCTTCCGGGACGCTTGGTCGGTGGGACTCTTTGGGCCGTACGTGCTGGCGGTGTGGGTGGGAGATTTTTCAGGGGAGGGTCATCCCTCTTACATCGGGTCTGAGGCGGCGGCGCCTTTGTTCTTCGCGATCGCCGATGCGCTGAAGGCGGGACGCCCGATGACGGAGATGCCGGCGGCTCAGCGGTTGGGGGTGTCTCGGGTGGAGGTTTGCGCGGTGTCGGGGAGCCTGCCGACGAAGGATTGCCCAAGGTCGTTGATGACGTGGTTCATCCCGGGCAAATCGCCGATCGCGCCTTGCGGGGTGCACCGGAGGGTGGCGGGGAAGGTGTATGAGTTTTGGCCTTCGGACTTGGCGAAATTGTTCGCGCAGGCGGGTTTGCCGCGGAGGGCTCCTCCGGGGGCGGCGCCGGATCAGGGGCGGGGCAGGCCGCCGCAGATCACGTCGCCTTTGGCGGGGGTGGGTTATCGGCAGAGGCTGGAGGGGCCGAAGGAGGCGTTGACGCTGACGGCGGTGGTCGATGGGGATGCAAGGCGGGTGTTTTGGTTCGCGGATCAGGCGTTTCTGGGGCAGGCGGAGAGCGGGGAGCCGTTGTTTTGGACGCCGAGGCCGGGGAAGTTCGTGGTTCGGGCGGTGGATGATCTGGGGCGGTCGGATTGGCGGGAGTTGGAGGTGGCGGTGTCGGAGTGAAAGTGAAAGGCCGACCAGGGGGGCGGTGTTTGTCGAAAGCTGGCGAATGATAGCTCTTGTAAAAAACGCCGCAAGGGCTTACACTTCCCATCAGGATGCGCGAAGGGCGGCGGCCGTGTTAGGCGGACGATTGAATGAGCAGGCTGTGGCTGCTAGCAGTCGAATCCATCGTTCGTTTTCAGGACAGGAAGGGATCGTCAGGTTGAGCGGAATGGCATATCAGACACCACCCTTTAGGAGAGTGCTGCCGGATCTCATTGCATTTGCGGTCGGACTGGGCATTGCTTGGATACTAGAATGGAAAACAACCGACCTGGTGTGGAGTTCGTGGCTCAGTAGCCTGGTCTTGGGTTATCTGGCATTTCTATCCGCGATAGGTGTGGGGCTTTCTTCATGGATACTATTCCTAGTTGGCACGCCGTCTCCAACAACGGGCCGCCAATCTGTCCTCTGGCAATCCATTGCATCAGGCCTGATCGGGTTTTCCGTGCTGGTGTTCTTACTAGGATTCTTCTCCATACATTTCTGTGGATTTCATGCAGGGCAGGCGATTGTGCTGTCGGGGTTTTTCCCACTTGGGATACCTGAGACAGCATTCTATAACGCATTCATGAACCCCCTTCTGCTTTGGAAGACCGTTTTTCAGCATCTTCTCCCCACTTACGGCATATTCCTGGTTTCCGTGATTATCTCTGAACGAAGCGTCATTCTCGCGCCAATCCTCTCCGCCATGGATCTCAAGCTTGAGAGAAACCGCCAGCGGATGGCTATGCATGACATAGGGGAACGGACGGGTGCGGACCGGGATAGAGCAGAAATCGCAGAACTCGAGCGATCATCGCGCGAAAGCGATGCCATAGTCAAAGACTTCGCCAACTCGTCCACCATCCGGCCCTATGGCAATGTATTCCGCATGCAAGTCCTGACCTTCATCTTCGCCTTCTGTGGGAAGTTGGATATGCAGTCCTTTGTGGTTTATGCTCTGGTTTATGCAGTCTATTGCTTCCCGTGGAAAGCATTCCGGAAGACAGAAAAGGCTGTCATTGGCTGTCAGGATGCTCGCGGGTGATGGCCGCATAACAATGGATAGAGTTGACGGGCGCAAAGACCCGCATGGAAAGCTTTATAGCGCCCGCAACTCAGCCTTGCGTTAGGCATACGTATAGCAGATGCACCTTGGATTCAGAATAGTAGGGGGATGGCCATGAGTCGAAGCTTCTTCTTCCAGTTGTTCAAGGGGGACTTGATGCCAGATGGAGGTTTCGAATCGGCAAGGGTTGGCGAGCCTCCCGACGGATGGCGGATCAACAAAGCGCCAGACGCAAGCGCGAACTTTCGCGTTGTTGACGATCTAGCGAAGAAGGATACGCGCGCCTTGCTGTTGGAGGGCAAGGGGGCCTGGATGTCCGCCAATTCCCCACAGCTGGAGATCGACCCGGCCAAGAAATATCGCGCCTCGGCGTGGATCAGAGTGAAGAGCGGCCAAGCCCGCATCCAAATCTCCTATCATCGAGACAATAATTGGATCGGCACGACAGACGGCACCCAGCGATTCGTCAACGATGCCTGGAGTTGCGCCGACGTCGAGTCGGAGCCTCTTCGGTTCCCTTACGCCACACACCTGAATGTGGCGATAGTTGTGGACGGTCCCGAAGTAAGCGTATATGCCGACGATATGAAGGTTCTGGGCGCATAGAAATGAAACGGTGGGTGACGACGCCGGATGCCTAACATTGGCTTGAACGAAATAGTTGTCGAACACGACAAGACACAGATGACGACAGCTAGAGTCCCGACCCTCCACTTGGCGCTGCGATGGACCGTCAACTCGTTGTGCGCCATGCAACTCCTCGCGCTCCCCCTGTGGGCCATAGTCCTCAAAGGCTCTGCCACAAGCGCTCGCTTCGCCGTGATCAACCGGACATCCCAGACATTGACCTTCACGCCCATCGTGCCAGCGCTATTCTCGCCGATCGGCTTTCCAGCCCTCCAGACAAGCAATTTCAGATTAGGCCCCGGCGAAGCCAAGACCATCTCCTACTATTGCACCGGCAGCGGATTGGCTCAGCTCTATTTCAGAGCAGCTGATGGCCAGGCATTTCAGTTCACCAATGGAAACATGCCGGATGATTGTTTCACCAGGCCATCGAATCAGCCCAAGGAATACATCATCGGCTCACTTGCCGATCTCTCTCCCGCCGATCCCATGTCGTCGGAATTCGTCGGCCAAGAACCGCCATCGGGGATTCACCTGAAAGTCCTCTTTTCCTACGTAATCTTATCTTTGCCCTTCTTGCTGGTCGTAGCGTACGGGCTTCAACGACGACTGGGCCAGACGGCCGGACGATCGGACTCATGACGCTTGGAGGGCCCATGGCATGCCGATGCGCTGAGTTATGCGGTGAATACGGAAATTGCTCCCTTGAACACGTCGAGGGACTTGAGAATGTTCAGCGCGTGCCGGGCCCCGCGCCCATAGGAGTCTCAGAGCGCTACCGTTGCCCAGAATGCGGACAGTCGTGGGAATTGTGGATGGTGTCCAATGAAGGCCAACTTTGGCCCTGGATAGTGAAAGAAGGCGTCCGCCCAGGTCCCCTTGCTTCGGAATGACCGGATGAACCAAGACATCATGTCGAATCTCAACACCCACCTCCCGTTCCTCCGCAAAGCCGGCTGGTTCCCCAGCCTCATCTTCCTCATCCACTGCATCCTCTCCCTCGGCTTCAAAGCCTACGACCGCATGCCTTGGCTCGACGTCCCCATGCACCTCCTCGGCGGCGTCGCCATCGCCTACTTTTTCGACATCGTCCTCCAACACCTCGACCGACTCGGCCGCATGCGCATCGGCAGCAGACAAGCCGCCCTCCTCATGATCCTCGGCCTCACCGGCACCGCCACCGTCCTTTGGGAGTTCGCCGAGTTCCTTGCCGACGCCCTCTTCCACCTCGGCGCCCAGCCCAGCATCGCCAACACGATGAAAGACCAGTTCATGGGGCTCCTCGGAGGCCTCGGCTACCTCGGCCTCTTCCACCGTCTCACCCCCAGCCCCGCTGCCGCCCCCGATGTCGGAGCAAAAAGCTCTTGCTAAAGAGCTCACACTGGCCCGACAAGACCCCTCCGGAGGCGTCATGCGCGAGCTGGCCCTGACCGAGGCCGAATAGCAAGGGAGCGCGCCTGGAAGACGCCGGGGAAAGGACCCTTCTCTTGGACCGTCAGCGCGCCATGATCCGCGCCAGTTCGGGCCTAGACGTGCCCAGGGCCAGCAGCGCGCGGATGAGCAGGTCGAGGGAGACCGAGGAATCGCCCGCTTCCATCTTCGCGATCCGGCTCTGGCTTGAGCCCAGCACCTTTGCAAGGTCCATCTGCCCCAAGTCCCGCTTGCGGCGCTTTTCTTGCAGCACTTGAGCCAGATTCAGCTTCAACTCGATATAGTCCGCCTCTTGGTCGGACAATCCCAGGAACTCCTTTGGGCCCCCAAACTTCCACCCCTTGGCTTCCAATCGACGCCGCTTCGACTCTCGCATCACGTCTTATTATATATCGGATTTGACATATTATCGAGGGGCATGCTCAATAGTGTACTCACTGAGCACACTATTCACCCCTCGACGCCGTATCTCCGTGTTCATGATTCCACAGTATATGTCTAATTTGACATATTTTAGAGGAGAATCGGCAATAGTGCCCCCACTGGGGGCACTATTCGCCAGTAGGCTTAGCGGCTGCCAAGCGGCTGCGGGCCGTGAAGATGGCCTCGTGGAGCTTCTTGCGTAGCACCTGGCGCGGCGGCAGTTCAGTCAGATATTCCGCCACCCGAATGCCGCTCTTCTCAAGCTTAAGGAGCTCCACGTGTTCCGCGGTCTTCTCCGCACAAAGGATCAGCCCCAACGGCGCCTTCTCCCCGGGTCGCCGCTCATGCTTATTCAACCAACGCAGATAAAGCTCCACCTGTCCCTTATCCGCGGCCCGGAATCGGTCGAGCTTCAGCTCGATGAGGACCAGCCGCCGCATCGCCCGGTGATAGAATAGGAGGTCCATGTAATAATCCTCATGGTCTATCGTGATCCTTTTCTGACGCGCTACGAAGGTAAAATCGCTGCCCAACTCAACCAGGAACCTCTCAAGCTCCCGTAAGATGGCCGATTCCAAATCCCTCTCGCTGTAAGCATCCTTCAACCCCAAGAAGTCGAGAAAGTACGGATCTCGGAAGACCAAGTCCGGCGTCAGGCGATCTTGCTCTCGCAGCGCATCCAATTCTCGGCCTGCGAGTTCGGCTGGCATCTTAGACAGCCCGATGCGCTCGAAAAGCATCCCATCGATCTTCTGCTGGAGCGTTCGCACGCTCCAACGTTCCACACGGCACAGTTCCGCATAGAAGTCCCGCTGTATGTCATTCTTAAGAGAAAGGATCAACCGAAAGTGGGTCCAGCTCAATTGTGCCCCCAGTGAGAGCACAATCTTGGAATCTGGAAACACCTCGGCAAATCGCATCATTTTGAATAAATTCCTCAGGGCGAATCCGGCTCCATATTCCTTAGTCAATCGTGCCGACAGTGTCGGCACAATCTTATCCCCATACCCCGCCCGATTCACGCCGAGGACTTCTCTCTGGATTCTATTTCCGATGTTCCAGTAAAGCATCACCAAACCGACATTGACGGTCCGCGCGACTTGCCCCCTCGCAGACTCAATCAGAGTTCGGATTTCCCCGAGCAGCCTTTCTTCGGTCTTGGCGATTTTCATATCCCCCCCGCCAGCGCCTTGCTCGGATCCCGGTCCAAGCACCTCTCCAAAAGATCCCAAGCCGCCGCCCTTCTCGCCGGCTCCAGTTCCCCGTAGACGCGCCCCAGCTCACCCTCCAACGCCGCCCCCGCCGACGCCGCGCAGAAACCGCCCGCCAGCTGCACCACCGGCCCCGTCCTTTGATACTCCTCCAGCTCCAAGAGCCCCGCCGCCTCCAGGCGCTCCAAGGCTCCTGAGATCGCCGAAGGGCTCTGCCCCGGCAAGGACAGGCTCACCCGGCGCGGCCGGTCCAAATCCCCCAGCGCCCAGAGCGCCTGCGCGCAGCTCTCCCGCTCAGCCTCCTGGCCCGGAAACCGCCTCAGATGCAGCCGCAGCAGCCGGCTCACGTCGTCTGGCTCCTGCCGCGCCACCTCCAAGGCCAAGTCCTCGGCTTCCAAGTCCCCGGACAGCCACCGCCGCGCCCGGCGCGCCGAGCGCAGGTCCAGCACGATCCAGCACTGCGCCGCCTGCCCGTCGCGCCCCGCCCGTCCCGCTTCTTGATGGAAGGCCGCCAGGCTCGGCGGCAGGCCCAGATGCACCGTGTAGCGGATGTCCGGCTTGTGCACGCCCAGCCCGAAAGCCCGCGTGCAGCACAACAAGGGAACCTCCCCGCTCAAGAAACGCCGCGCCGCCTGCGTCTTTATCCCCGCCCAATCCTCTTCCTTGCGCCCCCGCGGCGCGCGGCCCGTGTAGCAGTCCGCCTCCCGGTTCTCGGTCCATAGGAGCTCTTCAGCCACTTCCACCGCCCCCATCGGGCCGTCCACGTGCGGGCAGAACACCAGCCCCGAGTCGAAGCGCGCCCAACCCAAGGGCTCCGACAACAAGCGCCGGAGACGCTGCCGCGGCTCGCCGCGCTGAACGTCGACCCGGAAGGTCAGCTCCGGCCGCGCTTGCGCCGCCGCCGCCGGCGGCCTAGACAGCCCCAGCTCCGCGCAGGCCGAGACCAGCGTCTCGGGCGACGCCGTCCCCGTCAAAGCCGCCGTCGGCGGCTCCCAGCCCGGACCCGCGCACCAGCGCTTGGCCCGCGCCGCGAAGCGCCGGTAAGCCGGCCGAAAGTCATGCCCCAAGGGGCTGGCGCAATGCGCCTCATCGATGGCTAAGAGGCAGAAGCCCGAGCGCTCCGCCAGCTCCCGCGCCGCGCGGCGGAAGGACCCGCTGCCCAGACGCTCCGGCGCGGCATAGCAGAAAGCCAGCTCCCCCGCCTCCAGGCGCCGCAGCGTTCTCGCCGTGCCGGCCCGGTCGTCGCCGGACAGCCCGCCTGCGGTGGTGATCCCGTCCGCCTCAAGATGGCGCAACTGGTCTTCGATCAAGGATAAGAGCGGCTCCACGATCAAGGCCGTACCCGGCATCAGCAGCCCGGCCAGTTGATAGACCAAGGACTTGCCCGACCCGGTCGCCGCCAGCATGACCGCATCGCGGCCCTGGAGCAAGGCGGAGACCGCCTCCGCTTGACCCGGCCGGAAGGCCTCGTGGCCGAAGAGCAGCTTCAGGAAATACGCCAGGTCCGAGGGATGCGGCGGCCGCGCCGCCCGCGGAGCGACATCGGGCACGCTCAGTCGCGCCTCCGGCGCCCAGCCGTCGGAGGCATCCAGGTCGAAGGAGAAGCGAAAGGGCCCCCGCTCCGGCCCCGCCGCCTCGGGGTAGAGCCGCGCCAAGCGCGGCCAGAGCTCGGCTAGGTCGCGCAGCACCAGCGCCTCCAAGGAGCGCGCTTGGTCATAGGAAAAGCCACGTGAGGAGACCAGGTCCGTCTCCAGGCGCTCCGGCAGCGGCCAGCCGCGCAGGAGCAGCGCCAGTTCCAGACGGTGGGCGCAGCGCAGCGCCTCGGCCAGACGGCCGCCGAAGAGCGCGGCCAAGGCGCTCTCCAAGGAAGCCGGCGCCCGGCAGAGGGTCCCTCGGGTCAGGAGCTTCCAGCCCACGGCCTGGGCCGCGCTGAAACCCTCGAAGTCCCCCCGCAGCGTCCAGCGAGCGTAATCCGCCAGGCGCCGAGGGTCCAATCGGCCCGCCGCCTTCACGCCGGCCGAAGGCGCCCAGCTCGATTCGAAGAAGAGGTCCATACTCATATACGAGCGACCCCCCCAAATAGTTCCCTTTTATCCTAAGATTATCCCCATGATCGGCCCCATCTTCTATTACCTCATCCTGCCTTTCATGATCGGCGGCTGGCTCATCAAGCAGATCAAAAAGCGCGCCCCCAGCCTCATCCCCCCGGACGTGCAAGCCTTGGTCCGCGAGCGTCCCATCGAAAGGAAATGGTACCGCGCCGTGCGCCGAGGCGCCGAAGGCCTGAGCGTGCTGGGGGATTTCGAGAAGCAGCCCGAGGCCGTCGAGTCAGCCTACCGGGGCAAAGAAGAGGCCGCGCGCTCAGGCGAGCGCGCGGCCTTCCTCGTCCTCAACGACCAGGGCGAGGTCCTCGAAGAAGTCGGCTCTTAAGGGGCGCCGGCCGGCACGCGGGCCGTATAGAGCTTGTCGACGTACTCCTTGACCATCCGGTTGCCGCAGAAGCGCGGCGCCACGCTGCGGATGGACTCCTTCATGACCTTGACCCAGCCGTGCGGGACCCCGCCCGCGCCGCGGTCGTAGAACAAAGGCACGATCTTCTTCTCCAGCGTCTGATAGATATCCTCGGCGTCGGCCGCGTCGGCCGCCTCGCCCGAGCCCCGGCCGCCGGCCTCGCCGATAGCCCAGCCGTTGCTGCCGTTATAGCCCTCTTCCCACCAGCCGTCCAAGACCGAGAGGCTCGGCACGCCGTTGACGGCGGCCTTTTCGCCGCTCGTGCCGCAGGCTTCCAGCGGCGCCAGCGGGTTGTTGAGCCAGAGGTCGCAGCCCTGGACGAAGTAGCGCGCCACGTGCATGTCGTAGTCCTCGACGAAGACGATGCGTCCGCCGAAGGCCGGGTCCTTGGCCAGCCGATAGACCTGCCGGATCAGCTCCTTGCCCCCGTCATCGGCCGGATGCGCCTTGCCGGCGAAGATGAACTGGACCGGCCGCCAGTGGTCCAGCAGCATGGCTTTGAGGCGGTCGAGGTCGCGCAGGACCAAGGTCGCTCTCTTGTAGCCGGCGAAGCGCCGGGCGAAGCCGATCGTCAGGGCCGCGGGATCGAGCAGCGCGCCTTGGGCCAGCACCTGCGTGGGCTCGGCATGGCCGGCCACCCAGCGGCCGCGGGCGCGGTTGCGCAGCAGCTTGAAGAGCTCTTCTTTGTTCTTCAGATGGACGCGCCAAAGCTCCTCGTCGGGGATGGCGGCGGCCTTGGACCACAGCGCCTCGTCGTCCTGCCGGTCCCACCAATCCTGGCCCAGATGCTTCTCATAGGTCCACGAAAGGTCCTGCTGGACCCAGGTGGCCAGGTGCACGCCGTTGGTCACGGAGGTGATGGGGACCTGCTCCTCGGGCACCGTGGGCCAGAGCTTGTTCCACATCTTCCGCGAGACCAGGCCGTGACGGCGGCTGACGCCGTTGCGCCGCCCGCTGAGCTTGAGGGCCAAAGCCGTCATGTTCCAGCCCGATTCTCCCGGAGAGCGCCCCAGCTGCATGAACTGGTCCTGGTCCAGGCCCAAGGCCGGCCAGAAATGCCGGAAGTATTCGGCGACGAGTTCTTCCGAGAACACGTCATGGCCGGCTTCGACGGGGGTATGCGTCGTGAAGACCGACATCTCCGCCACCTCGCGGCCGGCGTCGGCGAAAGACTTGCCGCTCTCCGTGAGCTCGCGCAGCAGCTCCAGGAAGAGGAAGGAGGAATGGCCCTCGTTGGCGTGGAAGACGGCGGCCGGGATGCCCAGCGAGCGCAGGAGGCGCACGCCGCCGACGCCGAGGACGACCTCTTGGCGCAGGCGCATGGCGCGATCGCCGCCGTAGAGCCGTCCGGAGATCTCGCGATCGGCGGCGGCGTTGCCTTCGACGTTGGTGTCCATCAGATACAAGCGGACGCGGCCCACCGTCACCTCCCAGACCGCCACCTTCAGGTTCCAGTTGCCCAAGCTCAGGTCGAGGATGAGCTGGCCGCCCGCGGGGACCAGGACGGGGCGCACGGGCGAAACGTTCCAGTCGATCTGCTCGTAGACGTTCTGCTGCCAGCCGTCGACGCTCATGCGCTGCTGGACGTAGCCTTGCGGATACATGAAGCCGACGCCGACCAGCGGCACGCCCAGGTCGGAAGCGGTCTTGCAATGGTCGCCGGCCAGGATGCCCAGGCCGCCGGAGTAGATCCTCAGGGAGTTGTGCACGCCGAACTCGGCGGAGAAATAGGCGATGACCTTGCCCTTGAGCTCGGGATGCTGCTTGGAGAACCAAGTACCCTCGCCGGCCAGGTAGCGCTCGAAGGAGCTGATGACGGCGTCGTAGCGGGCCAGGAAGCGAGCGTCGCCGGCCAGCGCCTCGAGGCGGGCCGGGCACTGCTGCAGCAGGAGCACGGGATTATGGTGGGTGGAGCGCCATAGAGCCAGGTCGATCTCCTTGAAGAGAGCCCGGGCCTCGGGATGCCAGCTCCACCAAAGGTTGTAAGCGAGGTCCTTCAAGCGGGAGAGACGGGCCGGCACTTGCCACTGCGAATAGGTATCGGTCATAGTGCGCCATTTTACAATATAAAAACTGTTATCCTTTGACCTGTGAGGGTCCTTCTGCTTTGCCTGCTGGCCGTCCCCGGTGAAGCCCTGACGCCGACGTACCGTTTCCGCGAGGACCCGGCCGCGGGCGCCCAGCAAAGGCTCAAGCAGGAACCGGAAGAAGCCCAGACCCAGCTCTACCTGCTCTACGCGCGCTACGCGGAGACCGTCTCGCGGAGGCTCGAGGAAGGCTGGCGCTCGGGCCTGCTCAGCGGCGAGCTCGTCGAGCAGCCCGAAGAGGCTCAGCTTCCGGCCCGCCAACTGGAGGAGGCGCTGCGCAAGCGCAACCGGGAGCTCCGCGCCATGGAGGGCCAGATCAAGGCGGCGGGCTCGCGGCGCGAGGGGGAGAAGCTGCTCGACCGCTTGGAGGAGAAGAAGGCCGCCTTGCGCCCCCTGCTGCGGATCGACGCCCGCTCCAAGGGCACCTGCCGCGATTGGTCGGACCAAGTCTGGGCGGATCTCAACAAGCTGGCGCCGGAGGACTGGTCCATCAGCGACGAGACGCGCGAGGCGCGGCCGTATCATACGGCCGCGGTGGCCTGCACGCCGAAAGAGGACCCGGAGCTCTGCTTGGCCTTCGACCCCTGGGAAACCGGGGAACCCGCGGTCTACGAGTATAAAGCCTGGAACGAAGGCTCTTTCGAGACGCGCCTGACGGCGGATTTCTTCCTGCACCAATTGCCGGAGCCCAAGCGGGCCAAGCGCCGATGAGCATCGACCCGAGCCATCAGCTGGTGATCCTCGCCCGCTTGAGCGAATTCTCCCAGTTCAAGGGCGCCACGGTAGCCAACGAACGCGACCCTTGGAACTACATGCGCCGCAAACTCCACGAGACCGAGCCTGCCATGGTCGGGCTCAAGGACAACCTGTACCGATTGACCGCCAAGAGGCTGCTCGAGGAGCTCAAGAAAGGGATGGACGCCGAGCGCTATGCCGATTACCGAAGCCTCTTCGAGCGCCTGCTCACGCCGGGGGATTTCGCAGACCTGGCCTTCCATCTGGACCCTGCGGCCCCCCCCGCCGGCCAGCTTGAGTGGGTCAAAGGGATGCTGATCGACGTCCGGCCGACGAACCTCTTCATAGAAGAACGCAAGCCCGCCGGCCAGCGACCGGCCTCATGGGAGAAGCTGGTCAACGAGCTCTACGGCCGCCTCGGCCTGGACCTCCTCGACCGCGTCATCACCCACAAACCGCGCACCGCCAAGCGCAAGGCCGTCATCCTGCGCAAGGTGCGGGCCAATACGGCCGAGTACTGCTCGGTGGTGCGCATCCCGACCCAAGCCAACGACACCTTTACCCCGTTCATGCTGCCGCGCATCGAAGGCCTGATCGCCGCCAACCTCAGATTCTTGGACAAATACCGCTGACCGGAGCCCCCGTGAAGACCATCCTGGACGCCCTATCCGTGCGCCGCCTCGTGCCAGGCGCGATCCTGCCGACGCGCGCCCATCCCCACGACGCGGGCTTGGACCTTTACGCGCTCGATGATGTGACGCTCGAGCCGGGAGACGGCAGCCTGGTCAAGACCGGCATCGCCGTCGCCGTGCCCGAAGGCCACGTCGGCCTGATCGCCGACCGTTCGTCCTTGGCCAAGCGCGGCCTCAAGACCGCCGGCGGCGTCATCGACGCGGGCTACCGAGGCGAGCTGGGCATCCTGCTGTGGAACATCTCGGGGCAGGTCCAGCGGCTCAAGAAGGGCGAGCGCCTGGCCCAATTGTTGATCGTGCCCGTGGCGACTCCGGCCGTGCGCGAGACCGACGACCTGGGCGCGACTGCGCGCGGCGACGGCGGCTTCGGCAGCACCGGGAAATAGGGTCAGGCCTTGCGTTATTACCGTTATTTCTAGGAGGGCTCTTTGCGAATCTATTCCTACAAGGGCTGCGGCACCTGTCAGAAAGCCTTGAAGTCCTTGGACGCCAAGAAGGCGAAGTACGAACTCCTTGCCATCCGCGAGCAGCCGCCGACGGTGCCGGAGCTTGAACGGATGCTGGGCTATTATAGAGGGGACCTCAAGCGGCTCTTCAACACCTCCGGCTTGGACTACAAGGCCCTCAAGATCAAGGACAAGCTTCCGAAGATGAGCGTGAAGGAAGCCTTGGTCATGCTCTCCAAGAACGGCAACCTGGTCAAGCGCCCTTTCGTGCTCACCGCCAAAAGCGGCCTTGTCGGCTTCAAGCCAGACGAGTGGGCCAGGCTCGACTCGTAGGAAGGATAAGGGCACTCCGCGAAGCCTAAACGCCGTTTCTTGGGTCAAGGGATCGTCAGGCGGGAGCTCGGCGACGACCGGCACCACGCCATCAACGCCACCGGGGTCAAGGACGCCCTGCCGGTCTGGGCTTCCTTGTATGAAGGAAGCCGTGGACGGCGCGGACCAACCCTTCGTTCAGCCGCAGGGCCTGGTCACGGTCACGCTCGACCCCGCTTCAGGCTATCTGGCGCGCGCGGGCTGTCCGGCCAAGAAGGCCGAGGTATTCGTGGACGGGACCCAGCCGACCAAGGATTGCCGGCTCCACCCTGGGGGGATCAAGGGCTGGTTCAAGCGGCTTTTCGGCGGCTGACCCGGTGACAGCGCCGGTGACAACGCCTGACAACGGTGACATGGCGTCCGCCGCCCGGCCCTGATATCCTGTAGCAGCGGCGACGCTAGCGCGCCTCCGGCTCTCTAGAGCTTCTACATGTCCCGGATCCTGAGCATCGAAGACGACGAAGACGTCCAGCACCTCATCGGCCAGGTGCTGTTTCAAGCTGGCCATGAACTCCACTACGCCTGGAACGGCAAGGAAGGCCACGAGAAGATCCTGCAGCTGCGGCCCGAGCTCGTCCTCCTGGACCTCATGATGCCGCTGATGAACGGGGTCGAACTCCTCGAGAAGCTCAAGGGCGAACCCGCGGCCAAAGACATGCCCGTCATCATCGTCTCGTCCTACGGCGACAAGGCGGACCTGCTCAGCCATTCGGTCAAGGCGCTGGGGGCGGCGGAATACCTGAGCAAACCGGTGGACCCTAAGACGCTGGTCCACAGCGTCGAGCAGGTCCTGGCCCGGTTCCCCCGGCCCCAAGAACTTGCCAAAGGCGCCATCCGCGCCGACATCCGTCTTCGCAACGTCTGGATCGAAGGCTACCTGATCGCCACGCCGCCCCCCAAGGAGTTCCTGCTGCTCCGGCTCCTGATGGAGAGCCCGGGGCCGGTCCCCAAAGGAACCCTGCTGCGCGCCCTAGGCTACGAAGACGCCAACAACAACGCCTTGAAACAGACCATCCATAGGCTGCGCGAGGATCTCGGGCCGGCCGAGAACCATCGGATCCGGACCACGCCCGAGGGCTACGAACTCCTGGGCTGACCTCTCCGGTTACGCGCCGGTTACGCAGCCTGACATCGCCCGCATTGCCGCCGCCCCCCGCTCCTGCTATCTATGTAGCAGGAGAATCCATGAACCGAGGCACTGACGCCGCCATCCTGATCGCCGAAGACGACGATGAGGATTTCCTGCTGGCCCAGAAGGCTTTCGAACACATCCAGCTGGGCGTGACGCTCCACCGGGTCCATGACGGCGAAGAGTTGATGGAGTTCCTGCGCCAGCGCGCCCGGCAGGGCGGCGCCGCCAAGGACAGCATCGTGCTGCTGCTGCTCGACTTGAACATGCCCCGCAAGGATGGGCGAGAAGCGCTCCGGGAGATCAAGTCCAGTCCCGAGCTCAGATCCCTGCCCGTGGTCGTACTGACCACGTCGCGGACCCCCGAAGACGTCGCGCTGGCCTATCAACTGGGCGTCAACTCCTTCATCCGCAAGCCGTTCAGCTTCCCGGAGCTCGTTGAGACGATCGCCTCTTTGACGAAGTACTGGCTGGAAGTCGTCGAGCTTCCTTTCCCTAAGAAGGCCCGGAGCCTGCCATGAAGACCATAAACGCACTCCTGATAGAAGACGACCCGGAGGACGTGCTCCTGCTGGTCCATCTGATGGGACAATCCAGCACGAGCCCGTTCCTATTCGCCCTGGAATGCGCGGACGACCTGAAGGCCGGGCTCGAGGTCCTGGCTCGGGGCGGCGTCGAAGTGGTCCTGCTCGACCTCATGCTGCCGGACAGCCAAGGCCTGGAGACGATCTCCAAGGTCCGCGCGCGCTTTCCCGAAGTGCCCCTCGTGGTCCTGACCGGCCTGCGCGACGAAGCCATGGGGCTGGAGGCCGTCGCCTGCGGAGCGCAGGATTACCAGGTCAAGGGCAGCATCGACGCTCACGCGCTCAAGCGCACGCTGAGCTACGCTGTCGAGCGGCACCGGATGCTGCTGGAGCTCAAACGCCTCGAGCGGCTCAAAGCCGAGATCAAGGAACGCCAGCGGATGGACAAGCTCAAGGACGAGCTGATGAGCGTCGTCTCCCATGAGATGCGCGGCCCCTTGACCATCATCCGCGCGGCCACCAGCAACATGCAGGAAGGGCTGACGGGGGCCCTGTCGATCGAGCAGGCCTCCATGGTCGAGATGCAGCACCGCAACATCATGCGCCTCCAACGGATCGTCGACAACATCCTCGACCTGTCGCGGCTGGAATCGGGCAAGGCCTCGATCTCCCCGAAGCGTCTCGATAGCGCGGCGCTGGTGAAGGACACGGTGCGCGGCTACCGGATCATCAAGGACGGGCGCCCGGCCGTGATCGAAGCCGAGGTCCCGGGCGGTTTGCCGGAGGTCTATGCGGACCTGGAGCTCTTCATCCAGGTCCTGAGCAACCTTATCGACAACGCCCGGCGCTTCGCGAAGGCGCGCATCCTCGTCCGCGCGCAGGAAGCCATCCTGGCGGGACGGCGCTGCGTCCAGGTCAGCGTCATCGACGACGGTCCCGGCATCCCGAAGGCGCGCATCGGCGAGCTGTTCAGCAAATTCGTCCAGGTGAACCGCAGCCTGCAGAGCGAGGGGTACAAGGGCACTGGTTTAGGCTTGGCGATCTGCAAAGAGATCATGGAGCGCCAGCAAGGGACGATCTGGGTCGACAGCGTCGAAGGAAAAGGGGCCGGTTTCCACTTCGCCCTCCCGCAGTACGACGCCGCCGTCCATGAGGGGAGGGCTGCATGTCACACGACGACAAGCCGCGGGTACTGATGATCGACGACGATCCCGATTTCCAGATGATCGTGCGAGCCTGGCTCGCCGACCGCTATGAGCATATAGCCCTCAGCGGGGGCGAGGACCTGCTCGAGCAGCTCTCGGGGCTGGAACCGGACCTCGTCATCCTCGACGTTCAGATGCCCGGCCCCGACGGCTTCAGGCTGTGCCGCCGCATCCGCGGCGACGCGCGCTTCGTGGACCTTCCGGTGGTGTTCTTGACCGGCTGCAAGGAAGACGAGGCCTTCATCAAGAACCTGGACGTCTGCGGCACCGCCTTCTTGACCAAGCCGGTCGAGCGCAAGCGCCTGCTGGCCCTCCTCGGGGAGCTGGTACCGTCGTCGAAGGACTCCCGTGGCGCCTGAACCCGGATTGGTCAGCCAGCTCCACGCCACGCCCGCGCCGCCTCAGCCTTCGCCCCCACCGCGGCGGCCCTGGCCAAACTGGGCGGTGGCCCTGATCCTGGCCGCCTGTTATCTCTTCTCGGCGAAGCTGGGCCTGCGTCTGGCGCTGATCAACGCCAGCGCGACGGCGGTCTGGGCGCCGACCGGGATCGCGCTGGCGGCGCTGCTGGTCTGGGGCCGGCGCGTCTGGCCCGGCATCTTCATCGGCGCCTTCTTGGCGAACCTGACGACGGCGGGCTCCCTGGCCACGTCGCTGGCCATCGCTGCCGGCAACACGCTGGAAGGCTTGGCCGGCGCCGGGCTGGTCGAGCGCTTCGCGGGCGGCTTCCGCGCCTTCGAGAAGCCGTCGAGCATCTTCCGGTTCACGCTCCTCGCGGCGGTGCTCAGCACCATGGTCAGCGCCACCGTCGGCACGGCCACCCTCGCCTTAGGCGGCCTAGCCGAAGGACAGCCTCTGGGGCCCGTCTGGCTGACTTGGTGGCTGGGGGACGCCTCGGGCGCCATCCTGGTCGCGCCCGCCCTGATCCTCTGGCTGACCGCTGCGCGCCCGCGCTGGCCCCCGAACAAATGGGTCGAGGTCGCGGCCCTGCTGGCCACCCTGGTCGTCGTGGGCCAGGCCGTGTTCGGCGGCTGGCTGCCCGTGAAGATGAGGGATATCCCGCTCACTTTCGTCTGCGTGCCAAGCCTGGTCTGGACGGCGTTCCGGTTCGGTCCTCGCGAGACCGCCGCCGCCTCGCTGCTGCTGTCGGCGATCGCCATCCGGGGCACGTTCCACGGCACCGGCCCCTTCGCGACCGACGACCCCAACACCTCCCTGCTGCTGCTGCAGGCCTTCACGGGACTGACGGCCGTGATGTCCTTGGTCCTCAACGCCCTCGTCGCGCAGGAGCGGGAGGCCCGGCGGGCGCTGCTGGCGGCGCAGAGCGACCTGGAGCACCGGGTCTCCCACCGCACGACGGCCCTCTCCCTGGCCAACGAGGCGCTGCAGGCGGAGATCGCGCAGCGCGAGCAGAGCGACGAGCAGCTGCGGCTGAAGACCGAGGACCTGGCCCGCACCAACGAGGAGCTGAGCCTGTTCGCCTCCGTCGTCTCGCACGAGCTGCAGGAGCCGCTACGCAAGATCCTCAGCTTCGGCGACCTGCTCAAGGCGGCGGCCGCCCCGGCGGAGTTGGAGGCCGCGCAATACGCGCAGCGGATGCAGGATTCCGCCAGACGCATGCAGCAGCTCGTCGAGAGCATCCTGAGCCTGCACCGGGCCACCTCCAGCGCCGAGCCCTTGGGCAGGGTGGACCTCGGCGCCGTGCTTCGGGAGATCGTTTCCGACTTCAAGGTCCGCCTCGACGAGGCGGGAGGACGCATCGAGATCGGACCGCTGCCGACCCTGAAGGGCGACGATGTCCAGATCCGTCGGCTCTTCACGAACCTCGTCTCCAACGCCTACAAGTTCCGCAGGACGGACACCCCCCCGGTCATCGCCGTGAGCTGCCGTCCGGGCCGCAAGGGCTTCGTCGAGATCACCGTCACCGACAACGGCATAGGCTTCGAACCGCAATACGAGCAGCGCATCTTCAAGCCGTTCCAGCGGCTGCACCGCAAGAGCGCCTATGAAGGCAGCGGGATCGGCTTGGCCATCTGCGAACGCATCCTGCTGCGCCATGGCGGCGCGATCGCCGCGAAGGGCCGTCCGGGGCAGGAGGCCGCTTTCACCGTCACCTTGCCGATCGAGGACTGAACCAGATGAAACACTTCGAATCGACGCGCCGGCTTTGGCCCCTCCTCCTGGGGGGCCTCTGGCTGGCAGGCATCGCCACGGGCCTGAAGACCCTCTGGCGGTATGAAGCGACCCCTGGGAACTCCGGCGAGGCTCCCGCAAGGTGGCCGAAAGAGAGCCAACTGCCGCTGGCCTCGGACCGGGCGACCCTGGTCATGCTGGCCCATCCGCGCTGCCCCTGCACAAGGGCCAGCGTGGACGAACTGGCCGGGCTCATGACGCGCCTCCAAGGCCGGGTCCGAGCGCACGTGCTCTTCGCTCGGCCGGCGGGCCAGCCCGACGATCGGACCGAGACGACGCTCTGGCGCGCGGCCGCGGCCATCCCCGGCGTCAGCGTCCGGCGCGACGACGGAGGAAGCGAAGCCCGCCGGTTCGCGGCCGAGACCTCGGGGCAGGTCGTCCTCTATGATCCCGAGGGAAGACTGCTCTTCAGCGGCGGGATCACGGCGCTGCGCGGGCATGCCGGAGACAACGCCGGAAGCCACGCGATCGCCGCGCTACTGGAAGGGGCGCGGGTCGAGACCGCCAGGACGCCAGTCCTGGGCTGCGCGCTGGAAGGGCCGAAGTTGGCGGGAGGAAGGGACGATGGAAGACCGATCCAAAGGAATTGAGGACGCCGGACCCCAGCGGAGCCGCGCCGAGGAACTCTTCGAACGGCATCGGCAGAGCATCTGCGCGCGCACGGACCGCCTGTTCGCCAGCCTCATGCTACTGCAATGGCTGGGGGCCGTCGTCCTGGCCTGCTGGATCTCGCCCCGGACCTGGGCGGGGCCACAGAGCAGCGTCCACATGCACGTTTGGCTGGCAATCTTCTTCGGGGGAGCGATCACCCTCTACCCGGCGCTGCTGGCGGTCACGCGGACGGGGCGCGCCTACACGCGGCACGTGATCGCCGCGGCCCAGATGCTCATGTCGGCCCTCTTGATCCATATCTCCGGAGGACGCGTAGAGACGCACTTCCACGTGTTCGGTTCGCTGGCCTTCCTCGCCTTCTACCGGGATTGGCGCGTCTTCATCCCGGCGACCATCGTGGTAGGCCTGGACCACTTCCTGCGCGGCGTCTATTGGCCGCAATCGGTCTACGGCGTGCTGGCGGCCAGCCCTTGGCGCGCCGTGGAGCATACGGCCTGGGTCGTGTTCGAGGACATCTTCCTGACCATCGCCATCCGGCAGAGCCTCAGCGAGATGTGGGACATCGCGACGCAGCGGAGCGCGCTGGAGTTCGCCAATCAGCGCGTCGAACGCACTGTCTTCGAACGAACGCAGAAGCTCCAGCAGACCCTGACGGAACTGGCCCGCTCCAACGAGGAACTGACGCTGTTCGCCTCCGTCGTCTCGCATGAGCTCCAGGAGCCGCTGCGCAAGATCCTCACCTTCGGCGGCCTCCTCGAGACGCTGGCCGCCGGGCCGCAGCATGAGGCCGCGCGATACGCGCAGCGGATGCAGGACTCGGCGAAGCACATGAAGAGCCTCGTCGAGAGCATCCTGAACCTCCACCGCGCCGCCGTCGATCACGAACCCTTGGAAAAGGTGGACCTCAACAAGGTGCTCCAGGAGGTCGCCGCAGATTTCAAGAACCGCCTCGAGGCTGCCCAGGGGAGCCTCGAGATCGGCCCGCTGCCCGTCCTAGACGCCGATGAGATCCAGATGCGCCGCCTCTTCACGAACCTCGTCTCCAACGCCTACAAGTTCCGCAACGAGGGCCGCCCCCCCAGAATCAATGTCTCCTGCAGCGCCGTCGGCAAGGGCTTCGTCCAGATCACCGTCTCGGACAACGGCATCGGCCTGGAAGAGCGCTACCTGCTACGCATCTTCAAGCCCTTCCAGCGGCTGCACCGCAAGAGCGCCTATGAAGGCAGCGGCATCGGGCTGGCCATCTGCGAGCGCATCCTGCGCCGGCACGGCGGCGTCATCGCCGCCAGCAGCCAGCCGGGCCAAGGAGCCGCGTTCACCCTGACGCTGCCGGCCCAAGAGTCAGCCGAGCCCCTGCTCGCGGAGGTCCCATGAGCCCACAGACGTCCCGCCAAGACCCGATAAACGTCGCGGCGCTGCTGCGGACCCTGAGGACCGTGCGCAAGGGCGATTTCTCCGCCCGCTGCCCTGTCCAACAGACGGGCGTCGGCGCCGAGATCGCCGAGACGCTCAACGACATCATCGAGATGAACGAGAAGATGGCGCTCGAGTTCCGCCGGATCAGCCGGGTCGTCGGCAAGGAAGGCAAATTGGCCCAGCGCGTGTCCTTGGGCGCCACGACCGGCTCCTGGGCCAGCTGCGTCGACTCGGTCAACTCCCTGATCGACGACCTGGTCCAGCCCACGACGGAGGTCGCCCGCGTCATCGGCGCGGTGGCCAAGGGCGACCTGTCCCAGAAGATGCCGCTCGACATCGAGGGCCGCCCGCTGAAGGGCGCGTTCCTGCAGATCGCCAATACCGTCAACACGATGGTGGGCCAGCTCAGCTCGTTCGCCTCCGAGGTGACCCGCGTGGCCCGCGAGGTCGGCACCGATGGGAAACTCGGCGGCCAGGCCGTCGTCAAAGGCGTGGCCGGGGTCTGGAAGGACCTGACCGACAACGTTAATTCGATGGCATCGAACCTCACCAGCCAGGTGCGCAACATCGCCGAGGTGACCACCGCCGTAGCCAACGGCGACCTGTCGCGCAAGATCACGGTCGAAGTCAAAGGCGAGATTCTTCAATTAAAAAACACGATCAACACCATGGTCGACCAGTTGAACTCCTTCGCCTCGGAAGTCACCCGCGTGGCCCGCGAAGTCGGCACCGAGGGGAAACTCGGCGGCCAAGCCGTCGTCAAGGGCGTGGCCGGGGTCTGGAAGGACCTGACCGACAACGTCAACTCCATGGCCTCCAACCTCACCGGCCAGGTCCGCAACATCGCCGAGGTGACCACCGCGGTGGCCAACGGCGACCTGTCGCGCAAGATCACCGTCGAAGTGAAAGGAGAGATATTGCAGCTAAAGAACACCATAAATACCATGGTCGACCAGCTCAACTCCTTCGCCTCCGAGGTGACCCGCGTCGCCCGCGAGGTCGGCACCGAGGGAAAACTCGGCGGCCAGGCCGTCGTCAAAGGCGTGGCCGGCGTCTGGGAGGACCTGACCAACAACGTCAACTTCATGGCCTCCAACCTCACCGGCCAGGTCCGCAACATCGCCGAGGTGACCACCGCGGTGGCCAACGGCGACTTGTCGAAGAAGATCACGGTCGAAGTGCAAGGCGAGATATTGCAGCTCAAGAACACCATCAATACCATGGTCGACGGCCTGAACTCGTTTGCCTCCGAGGTGACCCGCGTGGCCCGCGAGGTCGGCACCGAGGGCAAGCTGGGCGGCCAGGCCAAGGTCAAAGGCGTGGCGGGCATCTGGAAGGACCTGACCGACAACGTCAATTCCATGGCCTCCAACCTCACCGGCCAGGTCCGCAACATCGCCGAGGTGACCAAAGCCGTGGCCAAGGGCGACTTGTCGCGCAAGATCACGGTCGAAGTCAAAGGCGAGATTCTCCAGTTAAAAAACACGATCAATACCATGGTCGACCAGTTGAACTCGTTCGCCTCGGAAGTGACCCGCGTGGCCCGCGAGGTCGGCACCGAGGGAAAACTCGGCGGCCAGGCCAAGGTCAAAGGCGTGGCCGGCATCTGGAAGGACCTGACCAACAACGTCAACTCCATGGCCTCCAACCTCACCGGCCAGGTCCGCAACATCGCCGAGGTGACCAAGGCCGTGGCCAAGGGCGACCTGTCGCGCAAGATCACCGTCGAAGTGAAGGGAGAGATACTCCAGCTTAAAAACACCATCAACACGATGGTCGACCAATTGAGCTCCTTCGCCTCCGAGGTGACCCGCGTGGCCCGCGAGGTCGGCACCGAGGGCAAGCTGGGCGGCCAGGCCAAGGTCAAAGGCGTGGCCGGCATCTGGAAGGACCTGACCAACAACGTCAACTCGATGGCCTCCAACCTCACCGGCCAGGTCCGCAATATCGCCGAAGTGACCAAGGCGGTGGCAAAAGGCGATCTCTCAAAAAAAATCACCGTCAACGTCCGCGGCGAGATCTTGGAACTGAAGAACACCATCAATACGATGGTCGACCAGCTGAACTCCTTCGCTTCCGAGGTGACCCGCGTCGCCCGCGAGGTCGGCACCGAGGGCAAATTGGGCGGCCAGGCCAAGGTCAAGGGCGTGGCCGGCATTTGGAAGGACCTGACCAACAACGTCAACTCCATGGCCTCGAACCTGACCGGCCAGGTCCGCAACATCGCCGAGGTGACGACCGCAGTGGCCAACGGCGACCTGTCGCGCAAGATCACGGTCGAGGTCAAAGGCGAGATTCTCCAATTAAAGAATACGATCAATACCATGGTCGACCAGCTGAACTCCTTCGCCTCGGAAGTCACCCGCGTCGCCCGGGAGGTAGGCACCGAGGGCAAGCTGGGCGGGCAAGCCGTCGTCAAAGGCGTGGCCGGCGTCTGGGAGGACCTGACCAACAACGTCAACTTCATGGCCTCCAACCTCACGGGTCAGGTCCGTAACATCGCCGAGGTGACCACGGCGGTGGCTAACGGCGACCTATCCAAGAAGATCACCGTCGAGGTGCAAGGCGAGATATTGCAGCTCAAGAACACCATCAATACCATGGTCGACGGCTTGAACTCGTTCGCCTCCGAGGTGACCCGCGTGGCCCGCGAGGTCGGCACCGAGGGCAAGCTGGGCGGCCAGGCCAAGGTCAAGGGCGTGGCCGGCATCTGGAAGGACCTGACCGACAACGTCAACTCGATGGCCAACAACCTGACCAACCAGGTCCGCAACATCGCCGAGATCACCACCGCGGTGGCCAACGGCAACCTCTCCAAGAAGATCACCGTCGACGTCAAAGGCGAGATATTGGAATTGAAGAACACCATCAATACCATGGTCGACCAGCTCAACGCCTTCGCCTCCGAGGTGACGCGCGTGGCGTACGAAGTAGGCACCGAGGGCAAACTGGGCGGCCAAGCCGAGGTCAAAGGCGTGGCCGGGGTCTGGAAAGACCTGACCAACAACGTCAACTCGATGGCCTCGAACCTGACGAGCCAAGTCCGCAACATCGCCGAGGTGACCACCGCGGTGGCCAACGGCGACTTATCGAAGAAGATCACGGTCGAGGTGAAAGGCGAGATTCTTCAATTAAAAAACACGATCAACACGATGGTCGACCGGCTAAGCTCGTTTGCCGCCGAGGTCACGCGCGTGGCCCGCGAGGTCGGCACCGAAGGAAAGCTGGGCGGACAGGCCGAGGTCAAAGGCGTGGCCGGCGTCTGGGAGAACCTGACCGACAACGTCAATTCCATGGCTTCGAACCTCACGAGCCAGGTCCGCAACATCGCCGCCGTCGTCACCGCGGTCGCCAAGGGCAACCTCAAGCAGAAGCTGGCGCTGGAGGCCCGCGGAGAGATCGCGGCGCTGGCCGACATCATCAACGCCATGATCGACACGTTGGCTACTTTCGCCGACCAGGTCACGGCGGTCGCCCGCGAGGTCGGCGTCGACGGCAAGCTTGGCGGCCAGGCCCGAGTGCCTGGCGCCACCGGCATCTGGCGCGACCTCACCGACAACGTCAACCAGCTGGCCGCCAACCTCACCACCCAGGTGCGCTCCATCGCCGACGTGTCGACCGCGGTCACCAAGGGCGACCTGACGCAGTCGATCACGGTCCCGGCCCAGGGCGAGGTGGCCGCTTTGAAGGACAATATCAACGAGATGATCCGCAACCTGCGCGAGACCACGCGCAAGAACGCCGACCAGGACTGGCTGAAGACGAACCTGGCCAAGTTCACCAGGATGCTCCAGGGCGAGCGCAACATCGACAACGTCTCCAGCCAGATCCTCTCCGAGCTGGCGCCGCTGGTGGCGGCGCAGCACGGACTCTTCTACGTCTACGACGACTCCAAGAAAGACGCTCCTCGACTGAAACTGCTGGCCAGTTATGCGCAGAAGGACAACCCGGACGTGCCGCTGGAGTTGGCGCCGGGGCAAGGTCTGGTGGGCCAATGCGCGGTCGAGAAGCAGAAGATCCTCATCGGCAACGTCCCGTTCGATTACATCAAGATCAACTCCGGGCTCGGCAAGGCCGTCCCGATGAGCGACGCCGTGCTGCCGGTGTTGTTCGAAGGAGAGGTCAAAGCCGTCATCGAGCTGGCCTCCTTCGACCGCTTCAGCGACATCCACATGAGCTTCTTGGAGCAACTGACGGAATCCATCGGCATCGTGCTCAACACCATCGCCGCCACGATGCGCACCGAGGCCCTGCTCAAGCAGTCCCAGTCCTTGGCCCAGGAACTGCAGCAGACCAACGTCCAACTCGAGGAGAAGGCGCGGCTCTTATCCGAACAGAAGAAGGAGGTCGAGACCAAAAACCACGAGATCGAGATCGCCCGGCAAGCCATCGAGGAGAAGGCCGCGCAGCTGGCGCTGACCTCCAAGTACAAGTCCCAGTTCCTCGCGAACATGTCGCATGAGCTGCGCACGCCGCTCAACAGCCTGCTGATCCTGGCTCGGACCTTGGCGGAGAACCCGAAGAAGAACCTGACCGACAAGCAGGTCGACTTCGCCCGGACGATCCACTCCTCGGGCAAGGACCTGCTGTCCTTGATCAACGACATCCTGGACCTCTCGAAGGTCGAATCCGGCACCATCTCCCTGGAGATCGGGGACGTGGACTTCCTAGAGATGCAGGGGTATGTCGAGCGCGGCTTCCGCCAGATCGCCCAAGAGCGGGGGCTCGAGTTCACCATCGAGCTCGACCCTCAGCTGCCCAGGTCGATGCGCACCGACTCCAAGCGCCTCCAACAGATCCTGCGCAACCTGCTGTCCAACGCGCTGAAGTTCACCGAGACCGGCAAGGTCTCCCTGATCATGGAGGTGGCGCGCGGCGGCTGGAGCCCCGAGGTCCTGAGCCAGGACGCCGTGCTGGCCTTCACCGTCAGCGACACCGGCATCGGCATCCCCTACGACAAGCAGAAGATCATCTTCGAGGCCTTCCAGCAGGTCGACATGACGACCAGCCGCAAGTACGGCGGCACCGGCCTGGGGCTGTCGATCAGCCGGGAGATCGCCCAGATGCTGGGCGGCGAGATCCGCGTGACCAGCGTCCCCGGCCAGGGCAGCTCCTTCACGTTGTACCTGCCGGTCTCCTACGCCCCGGGCAAGACCCGGGCGCAGGGGGCGATCACCGGCGAGGTCGCCAGGACGGTGGCGGTCGAAGGGCCTGCGGAGCCGGAGCCGGCGCCGGCGGCGCCGGTCGTCTTGGTCGATGACGACCGCTCCGCGATCCAGGCGGGCGACAAGGTCCTGCTCATCATCGAGGACGACGCCGCTTTCGCCCGCATCCTGTTGGACACGGCGCGCGCGGCCGGCTTCAAAGGGCTGGTCGCCGCCGAAGGCGGCGCCGCCCTGGGCCTGGCGCGCAGGCATCTGCCCCATGCGATCACGCTCGACCTGCACCTGCCGGACATGGACGGCTGGGCCGTCTTCGACCTGCTCAAGAACGACCCGCAGACCCGGCACATCCCGGTCCATATCCTCACGGTGGAAGACCAAGAGGGCCAGAAGGAGCGCGGGCTCTCGCAGGGCGCCTTCGCCTACCTGGTCAAGCCGTCCTCCGGCGAGACGATCGCCGGCGCGCTGGGCCACATGAAAGCCTACGTCGAAAAGCCCGTCAAGGACCTCCTGGTCGTGGAGGACGACGAGAACCAGCGCAAGGCCATCGTCGAGCTCCTGGGCGGCCCGAACGTGCGCATCACCCCGGCCAGCACCGGCGCGCAGGCGCTGGCGGCGCTGAAGGAGGGCCGCTTCGACTGCTTGGTGCTCGACCTCAAGCTCCCCGACATGACCGGCTTCTCCCTGATCTCCAAGATCAAGGAGGAGGTTGGCGTCACGGACCTGCCGCTGATCGTCTACACGGGCAAGGAGCTGACGAAGAAGGAGGAGCGCCACCTGCGCAAGGTGACACAGTCGATCATCGTCAAGGACGCGCGCTCCCCCGAACGGCTGCTCGACGAGGTGTCGCTCTTCCTGCACCAGGTCCAAGGCGCGCTCTCCGAGCCCCAGCGCCGCATGCTCGAGGAGCTCCACCAGGCCCAGCCGCTCTTGGCCGGCAAGACCGTGCTCGTCGTCGACGACGACGTGCGCAACATCTTCGCGCTGACGAGCGCGCTCGAGCGCTACCAGATGAAGGTGATCTACGCCGAGGACGGCAAGCAGGGCCTGGAGATCTTGGAGAAGTCCGCCGGCATCGAGATCGTCCTCATGGACATCATGATGCCCGACATGGACGGCTACGAGACGATGCGGGCCATCCGGCGCATGGAGCGCTACCGCGATCTTCCGATCATCGCGCTGACCGCCAAGGCGATGAAAGGCGACCGCGAGAAGTGCATCGAAGCGGGCGCGTCCGACTACATCCCCAAACCCGTGGACATCGAGCAGCTGCTGTCGCTGCTGCGGGTCTGGCTCTACCGCTACGCATACACGCAATGACCAACGCCATGCCGAAGATCCACGAGACGGCCAAGGGTCCCCTCCCGGGCGCAAGCCCCGGTCCGATGGGGGCCAAGGTCCTGCTGGTCGACGATCATGAGGAGAACCTGCTGGCCTTGGAGGTCGTCCTCAAGGACCTGGGCCATGAGCTGGTGAAGGCTCGCTCGGGCTCCGAGGCGCTCAAATGCCTCTTGGACGATGATTTCGCCGTCATCCTGCTGGATGTCCAGATGCCCGAGCTGGACGGCTTCGAGACCGCCGCGCTGATCCGCAGGCGCGAGCGGTCCAAGCACACGCCCATCATCTTCATGACGGCGATGAGCAGCGGAGAGACGCACGTCTACAAAGGCTATGCGGCGGGTGCGGTCGACTACATCTTCAAGCCCTTCGCCGAGGAGGTCCTGCGCACCAAGGTCTCGGTCTTCGTCGAGCTTTTCCGCAAGACCGCAGAGCTCCAGGCGGCCAACCAGGAGCTGGAGGCTTTCTCCTATTCCGTCTCGCACGACCTGCGCGCGCCGCTGCGCAAGATCATGGGTTTTTCCCAGATGGCGCTGGCCGGCCAGGGGGACAAGCTCGACGACGAGGGCAAGGAGCTGCTGAGGCGCGTCTGCGACAACGCCGAGACCATGGGAAAGCTCATCGACGACCTGCTTGAGCTCTCCCGTTCCAGCCGCAAGGAGCTCGCCGTCGCCTCCATCGACATGGCCGGCCTCGTGCGCGGCGTCTTCTTGGAGCTGAGCCCGCCGGTCCCGCGCCGCGCGCCGCAGCTCATCGTCGGCGACCTGCCCGCCGCCCGCGGAGACGTCTCCCTGATCCGGCAGGTCGTCGTCAACCTCCTCTCCAACGCGCTGAAGTTCACGAGCCGCCGGGAGCAGGCCGTCATCGAGGTCGGCGGCCGCCGGGAGGGCCGGGAGATCGTCTATCGGGTCTCGGACAACGGCGCCGGCTTCGACATGGCGTACGCCCACCGGCTCTTCGGCGTCTTCCAGCGGCTCCACAAGCGGCAGGATTTCGAAGGCTCCGGCGTGGGCCTGGCGATCGTGCAGCGCATCATCAAGCGGCATGGCGGGCGGGTCTGGGCGGAGGGCGATGTCGGCGCGGGCGCCACCTTCTATTTCACGCTGCCCGAGGAGAAGTCCCCGTAAGGAGGCATCATGCAGAACCGGACCAAGACCAAGCCGCAAGTCGTCATCGTCGATGACGACTCGGACTTCCGAAGCATCCTGAGGACCTGGCTCGCCTCGGGCTATGATACCTTCGGCATCGCCGGCGGGGAGGAGCTGCTGGACGATCTCTCGATACTCGAACCGGATCTCATCATGCTCGACGTGCATCTTCCGGGGCCGGACGGATTCAAGCTCTGCGACAAGATCCGTTCCGACAGCCGCTTCGCCCGAACGCCGATCCTATTCCTGACGGCGTCGAAGTCGAAATCGGATTTCTGCAGATATCTCGAAGTCGGCGGCACCGCCTATCTGACCAAGCCCGTGGAACGCAGCCGGCTGTTGTCCGAGATTTACAACTTGATGGCCGAGGCTCCTTAGGAGCCCGGACCGGCCACGCCGTCAAACAGCTAAGATATCCCCCATGACGAGCAGGACCCCTTCTCCCATCCGCGGAAGGCGCCGTGAAGGTCCTGCCGCTGAGAGCCCAGCTCGTCGTGGTCGTCGTCTTGGTCCAGTTGTGTTCCCTCGGCGTCGGCGCATCCTACTGGATACAGGCCCAGGAGCATGTCCGGCTCGATGACGCGTTCCGCCAGGAGCTCGCGGCCTAGTCGCTGCTGCCGCGCCTGCGCGACCGCTTGCGGCACCCGTAGGAAGAACCAGGGCACTCCGCGAAGCCTAAACGCCGTTTCTTGGGTCAGCGGGGCAGATCACTTAGACGACGTCCGTGTCCGAAAGGTGCCGCGTCCGTTGTTCCTTACCAATGAAGGATCACCCCGACCTGCTCGACATCCGAGGAGCGGACGCTCTCCACGTCGAAGACATCGGCTTCATCTGCGCTCTCCGCTTTGGCGACGATCAGCGCTTCGGATCCCTCTGCCCGCAGGAACTTCTTCTGATCAAATGTCCGAATCGACACGCGACCGCCCGAGCGAGGCAGGAGCACGAACATCTGCCAGCCGCCGACTTCGGGACCGTTGGCGATGAGCGGTTTGTCCGCCTTCTCGTCGGCGATGCTGATGATGAGGCCGCCGGGCTGCAGGAAGGCGACAAGCCCGGGACCGTAGGTCGGGTCCAGGCGGATCAATTGGAAGAGTGTCGCATCCGACTGGCCCATGCCTACAGCTCGCAGGGGCTGACCTATTCCTTGAGTCTCGACCAGCCGTCCATTGGAAGCCCTGAGGACGACGCGCTCAGAAGGATAGAATCGTTTCCTTTTGTTATCGCTTAAGGCCTTGCAGGCGATGACGAGAATGAGGGCGGATTCGAAATGGATCTTGTCGATCTGGAATCCATCGGCGTCCAGATTCTGAAGGGTGAGCTCCAGTTCTTCAGCCTTGACTCGCGCGACCCGCCATTCGTTCGCCATGACTCAGATTATCCTATTTATGACCACATCGCTTCGAGAGAACACTCGGCCCGGCGGGGCCCTGTTTTGCCGTCGCTGAGGATGAAGCCCGCGTCCGCCGGATTCCGGCGTCGACAGGCTACTTCACGACGAACAGTTTGTCGTGGACCTTCTTGACGCCCTCGACGTCGGCCGCCGCGCGCAGGGCCGCCTTCTTCGCCGCCGCCGTAGGCAGGACCCCCTTGAGCGTCACCTCGCCCTTGAAAACGTCCACGTCGATGTCGCCGGAGGCCACGCCCTTCTCAGCCAGCAGCACGCTCTTGACCTTGGTGTGGATCCACTGGTCGGACACCGTCTCACCGGTGCTGCGGTCCTTCTGCGTGGCCACGTAACCCGCTTCCGCGCCCGCTCCCCCGACGACGGCCAGAAAACAGCCCGACTGGCTGCCTGCGACTGCCAGCAAGCCCAACAAATAACGGGAATAACGCAAGGCCTGACCCCCTATCCTAATATGAACGACATCCAATCGATCCGGCTGAACCAGTAGCCAGCGCAGACGCCACAGTGCTCGACGGTGAACTTCTTACCCAGAAAGCTGCCGGTACGCATGGCCTTTCCGCAGCGCGGACAGGGGTGCCGCTGCGGCTCGCGGCCTTCCCCTTTCTCATACGGATACCAGGACGCCTGCAGGAGCGCCCACTTGCCCTCGCACTGCGGGCACTCCTCGTGGAGCGATGGCTTGTCGCCCTTCCTCAGAAGCGCCGCGCACTCCGGGCAGAAGAGCTGGCCCAAACCGCGCGCCCGCCGTCTCAAGAGGGCCAGCCTCAGCCGCAGCCATAGCCGGCGCAGCAGCCCCAAGGGCCGCCCCCAAAAGAAGAACAGCAGCAGCGCGAGCACGACCCACCAGTGGTGGACGAAAAAATACACGAGCAGACGGGACATCGCTCAGGACCCAAGCTTGTCGCAGATTTCGGGATTGGCGGGGTAGGCGGGCCGACGGCGGCGCACCAGCACGTCGAGCAGGCCTTCGGCGGCCATCACGCCCATCCTAGTGCGCGTCTCGAGCGATGCGCTGGCCAGATGCGGGGCGAGCACGACGTTGGGGAGCTTCGCCAATCCCGCCGCCATCTCCGGCTCGCACTCGTAGACATCCAGCCCCGCGCCGCGGATGCGCTTGGTCTTGAGAGCCTGCACCAAGGCCTTCTCATCGATGATCGGCCCGCGCGCCGCGTTGATCAGATAAGCCGAGCGCTTCATCAGCGCGAAGGCCTTTTGGTCGATCAAGTGGTGCGTGGCGGCGTCCAAGACCGTGTGCAGGGTGACGAAATCGGCCTGGCGCAGCAGGTCGTTGAGATCGACGAAAAGCGCGCCGAACTCCTTCTCCACCTCGGGAAAGATCCGCTGCGTGTCGTAGTAGACGACCTTCATACCGAAGCCCATGGCCCGGCGCGCCACCGCCTGGCCGATGCGGCCGAAGCCGACGACCCCCAAGGTCTTCCCGTGGATATCGGTGCCGAGGAGCATCAGCGGGTCCCAGCCTTTATACTTGCCGCCGCGCATGAAAGCGTCGCCTTCGACGACCCGGCGGGCGGCGGCCAGCAGCAGCGCCCAGGTGAAATCAGCCGTCGTCTCCGTCAAGACGCCGGGAGTGTTGGTCACGGCCACGCGGCGGGCGGAGCAAGCCTTGAGGTCGATATGGTCGAAGCCGACCGAATAGGTGGCCACCGCCTTGAGCTTGGGCGCCGCCGCCAACAGCCGCGCGTCGACTTTATCGGTCAAGATACAGAGCAGGCCGTCCTTGTCCCTGATCTTCCTCAGCAAGAGCGGGCGCGGGATGGCGGTGGCCTTATTATAATGATCGATCTCGAAATGTGGCGCTAGGAGCTTCAAAGCCTCGTCGGGGATGCGCCGCGTGATCAAGAGCTTCGGCTTCGTCATGTGCGCGATTATACTTCATATAATATCGGCGTGGAACTCAAGCTCGGCAGCCTCCGATTGCCGTCGACGATCATCCAATCCCCGCTGGCGGCCTGCTCGGACCTGCCCTTTCGGCTGATCGCCCGAGAGAAAGGCCTGGCCTTCTCCTTCCTGGAGATGGTCTCGGCCCAGGCCCTGGTGCGCGACAACGAGAAGACCAAGCGCCTCCTGCGGACGGCCGAAGGCGACCGTCCTCTGGGCGCCCAGCTGCTGGGGTGCGACCCCGAGATCATGGGAGCCGCCGCCGCCATCATCGAAAGCATGGGCTTCGACCTGCTCGACTTGAACCTAGGATGTCCGGTACGCAAGGTGACCAGCAACGGCGAGGGCTCGGCGCTGCTCAAAGACCCTCAGAAGGCCGAGCAGGTCTTCAAGGCCGTGCGCCGGGCCGCGCCGAAGATACCCGTCACGGTCAAGATGCGCAAGGGCTTCCAGGACGAGTCCGGGGCGCAAGCCGTCGAGCTGGCCAAGCGCGCCGAGGGCGCGGGCTTCGACGCCGTCACCGTCCATGGCCGCACGCAGGCCCAACAATACAGCGGTCGCGCCGACTGGGAGGCCATCGGACGGGTCAAGCGCGCGGTCAAGATCCCCGTCATCGGCAACGGCGACGTCCTGACCGGAGACGACGCCCGGCGCCTGCGCGAGGTCTCGGGCTGCGACGGCATCATGATCGGCCGCGCCGGCCTCGGCAATCCCTGGGTGTACCGCAACCTCCATCAAGCCATGGAGGGGTCGGGCGAAGCGCCCTTCATCCCTTCGATAGCCGAGCGTCGCGACACCCTGCTCAAACATTTCGACCTGGAGGTCTCGCTCTTAGGCGAGCGCCTGGCCGCCGTCAACATGCGGCGCATCGGCTATTGGTACACGGCCGGCCTTCCCCATGCGAAGATCTTCCGCGTCGCCGTCTGCAGCACGACCGACTGCCTCGCGATCCGAGGGCTCATCACGGAGTATTTCGACCGCCTGCCCGCCGATAGCCCGGCCCCGCAAGCGCCCGTGCTCCTGGCGGAATAAACGAATAACCGAGGGCCTGGCCCCGGGTTATAGGTTATAGTAGCTGCGCCAGAGGGCCTCGGGAGAGGCCCCCAGCTTATAGCGCAGGTCCAGCCAAAGGTGGTAGACGGCCGATCTCAAGACGCCCCGACGATGCATCCGTCGCGCCGCCGGCCAGATGCGCTCCTTGAGCACGACGAGGTCTCCGAGCTTGCCCAAGCGATCGCAGAGGGCGAAGTCATCCATGTAATGAAAAGGCGGAAAGCCCCCGCTCTCCTTGTAGATCTCGGGGGTCGTGCATAAACCATGGTCGCCGCCGGCGCGGCCGCGCCAGCGCGCCGAGGCGTTCGAAAGGAAGGATGCGACGCGGAAAGGCAAGCTGACGCCGTAATCGATCGTGAAGACCGTCGCCGCCACCTTGTGCGGATGGGGCATCAGCCAAAAATGCTCCAAGGCCTGCTGCCAGTTGCCAGGCGGCTGAGCGTCGGCTCGTAAGAAAAGGAGCAGGTCGCCCGTGGCCTTGCGCGCCCCTTCATCGAACTGCCGGCCGCGATTAGGCTCGTCCAAGACGATGACCTGGTCGGCCCAAGGCTTGGCCTCCTCCACGGTCTGGTCGTCGGAATGCCCGTCGACGACGATGATCTCCATCGGGCTCTGCTGGGAGATATGCCGCAGGCGCTTGAGGGCGGAGCCGATCTGCGAGCCCTCGTTCCAGGTGGCTACGATGACGGAGAATTTCAAAGCTGCTTGAAGACCAGGCCCGTGGCGACCTTCGGGTAGAAGTAGGTCGACTTCGGCGGCAGGAGGCCGACGGCCTTGACGGCGCGGCGGATGCTCTTGACCGGAAACGGCTTGACCAAGACGGCGGCTTGGTCGCCCTCCTTGGCCATGGCCATGGCCTTGTCGGGGTAGGGCGTGTAGCGGATCTGGTCCGGCGCGACCCCGGACAAAAGCAGCTTGGCCAGCCACTCGACGCCCAGCCCGCTGCGGCAGCCGGCGCGGTCTCTCGGTTCCGCAAGGATAAAGGCGCCGTAATAAAGCCCGAAGGCGTAGACGTTCGAGGAAGCCTCCAGCCTCTTCAGGAGCTCGGCCAACGTCCTGTACACCGACAACCGGCAGGACTCCTCCGCCCGCGCCAAGACGGCCGAACCGTCCACAACGACGCGGTGGGTGGGCAAGACGAGCAGGCCGGCGTCTTCTTCCGGACAAAAATAGGAGAGCACGGTACCCGTGGCGGGCCGGCGGGCGGCGGCGTGATGGGCGCGGCTGACCTCGTAGCGGTGATGGCCGTCGGCGATGAGGACCTTGGCCGGCTTGAGCGCGCGCGCGACCGCAGCGACGTCCTTGGCGCCGCTGACGGACCAGAGCCGGTAACTCACGCCGCCGGCGGTGCGGCCGCGGGCGACCGGGCGGCCCTTGGCGGCGCGCGCCAGCACACGGCGCACGGCACCGGCCGGATCGGGAAAGACCCCGAAGATGGGACTGATGTTGGCGCCCACCGACTCCAGCATCCGCAAGCGGTCGGCCTTGGGCTTGGGCAAGGTGCGCTCATGCGGCACCACGAAGCGCGCGGCGGCTGGGTCTACACCGAGGGCGCCCAGGAACCCCAGGCGCCGATGGCTGCGTCCCAAGAAACGGAAGCGCTCCTCGCAGACGTAGAGGCTGGCCGACTCGTCCTGACGCAGGGCCCCGGAACGCGTCCAGGACCTCCAGAGCTTGGCGGCCCCGCTGTAGCGAGCCTCGCCGGTCCCCGCCGGCAGCTCCAAGTGGATGGCGTTCATCCGGTCGCGGCGCAGGCGACGCGCCTCCTGCGGCCCGATGACGTCGTAAGGCGGGCAGAGGGCGCGGGTCAGGCTCACCTGTTTGGCGTCGAAGCGGTGGCCGCGAAAAGGCCGGATATCAGCCATACGCTATCATCGTCGATTTAGCCATGCCTTGTCAAGGCAGCCAAGCCTTGAGGTCGAGCGCCGTCAGAGAGAAGGGGTCGACGTTGGCCTCCGCAAGCTTGACGGCCCAGTGCAGGTGGGGGCCGGTGACCCGGCCGGTGGCGCCGACCTTGCCCAGAACATCGCCCCGGGTCAAGACATCTCCCTCCTTGACCGAGATCGCCGAGAGGTGGGCGTAGTAGGAGAACAGGCCGTAACCATGGTCCAAGATGACGGTGTTCCCCTGATAGAAGAGGCTTCCCGTCAAGACGACCTTGCCGCCGGCCGGGGCCTTGACCTTCGTGCCCTCGGCGGCGCGCAGGTCGGCGCCCGAATGCGGGGCCTTGGGTATGCCGTTGAAGACCCGCCGCTCGCCGAAGCGGGCCGACACGCTGCCCGGGATCGGCGAGAGGAAATCGCCGCTGAAGAAACGCTGCGGCGTGCGGCGCGAGAAGATCTCGCGCAGGCGCCTTGAGTCGTCCTCGGCCTGCTCGGCGCTGGCCTTCTTAGGCGTGACGAAGTCCTGCTGGACCTTGAGCTCTTGCCGGCTGAACTCCTTGCCGTCGACGATGAGGTCGGTGTCGTAGCGTTGGACGACGCCACCCAATCCCTTGAGCTCGAGGCCGAGATGGATCGTGCCGCTGGCCACAGAGAGGTCGACGCCGGCGAAAGCGAGGAAGGCGCCGCGGGCGCCGGGGAAGAAGCTCAGCGGAGCGCCGCCTAGGCTGCCGGTGGGCGCCGACGCCGGGTCATGCTCCAAGACGACGACGAGCATGGCCTCCCCCGGCGCGCTGGCGCGCGCTTTGATGAGCACCTGGGGGGTCTCGGCGGCGACCGTTCCGACGAGCAAAGACAGCAGCAGGGGCAGCACGCCTACAATTTAACCGCAAAGCGCGCTTTCGTCAAGGCCGCCTGGGCCTGCTTCAGGCCCGCGGCGTCGGGTGCGGCGACGACGAAGACGACGGCATAGCCCCAGCGCACGGCGGCGAAGACTTCCTGCCGGAGTTCACCGTCGACAAGCTGCACGGAGAAGGACATCGCTTCGAAATCGAGCCCGCCGATCTTGGCCGGACGGGGCTTCTGCGTGATCCGGTAGGGTCGCCCGCCGGCGTCTAGCAGCACGCGGACGCGCTTGAGGCAATCGGCGCCGGTATGGAGATCCGGCTGGGTACCGATCTCGGCGGCGGCAAGCTCCAGGAACGTGCGCTCGGAATAGGCGCGCAGCAGGAAGTGCTGGCGTCCGGCGAGGGACTTGGCGTCGGGCTCGAGACGGTCGCCGGCGGCTAGCAGCTGGGTGAAGCGGTCGAGGAACCAATCGGCGCGCGGCGGCTTCTCGACGCTCCAGCCTAGCGGCAACGGCAGCGTGAGGTTCAAGTATGCGTTGTGGTAGATACCCTGGCGCACGGCCCCGGCGTCCAAGGCGGGCGCTTCAGGGGAACAGCCGGCCAAGGACCAGCCAAGCGCGGCGATCAAGGCCGCGCGCCGCCTCACCGCGGAGAGAAGACGAGCCTGCCGCTTGCGACCATGGAGCTGACGTTCTCGGCAGCGGCGCTGAGCTCCGTGTCGATGCCGTAGGCGTGAAGACCGTTCTTCATGCCGATGTAGGTGACGATGGATTCAGCGCTCGCGCGGTCGGCGCCCTTGACGATATCGTTGATGACCCTCAGCTCGGCGGCGCTAGGCGTGTAGCCGTCGGCTATGGCGTAAGGTCCGGCGGCCGACTTCTTCTCGGGCTTCTTCTTCGGCTCGGCGGCGGCCTTGGGCTCCTGGTCGGCCACTTCTTTTTGGGCGTCCTTCCAAGCGCCGTCCTCGCCGCGCTTCTTCCACCAAGCCGCGCCTCCGGCAAGCAGGAGGGTGGCGGCCGCCCCGGCGGCGGCCAGCGCGCCGGAACCGCTGACGCCGACGCTGGCGCTGGGAGCCTTAGGGGCGGCAGCGGGCGGAGGCGTGCCGTTGTCGAGGCTGCCGCCGGGGATGGCGACGGCCAGCTTATAGGGGCGCTTATGGGGACCGACGGCGAAATCCCTCTCGGGGCTGCTCTGGGCGGTGAAGACGGCGGCCGGAGGCCCGGCCACGTCGCCGCGCTGGCCGCAACCGTCGCCGACGAAGCAGCGGAACTCGTCGACCCCCTTGAGGCCTTTCATGCGATCCAAGGTGACCTTGTTGTTGGCTAGGATGGCTTCGATCTGGGCGCGGCGCTCGGGAGAGACCGGTTCTTCCTTACTGTCCTTGACGCGCCGCAGTTCGTCGTTGACGCCGGCGATCCAGCGGCGGTAGACGTCTATGACCTTGGCGTCGTTGGGATACCAAGCGGGGATAGTGCGCTCGTTGAGCGGCGGGTCGATCTTGTTGAGCACGAGCTCGGTTCCGGCGCTGCCCGACTTGCTGGTATTCTTGTCGTCTTTGACGCCCTCCAGGTACTTATTGTCGCGCAGCGCCTCATAGACCACTGCGACGTCCAGCTTGCGCTTCTGGGCCGGGCCGTCGAGGGCGGCCAAGGCGACGGCATCGAGACCGGCGCAGGGCTTGCCTTCGGTGTCTTTAAGGAAGCTGCAGACATCGGGGTTGGCGGGCGCGGCCTCGGCGGCGCGGGCGGGCGAGGCCAGGAGCGGCAGGAGCGCGGCGAGCAGAAGGGTCTTCATGGGGGTCTCCGGGGGTTGCTGGAAGTTTAGCCCCGGCACTTGGATTTCGCAAGGGGGGCTTCCATGAAAACGTTCCAGGTCTTGACAATATGACCAGTCGTGACTATCATATAGTCATGATATCGGTCAACATCGCCGTACTCAAGGCCAAGCTCAGCTTTTATCTTGGCCAAGTCAAGAAGGGCAACGAGATCCTGGTCATGGATCGCAACACTCCGGTGGCGAGGATGCTTCCCTCAGCCGCCGCGAAGGGACTGCTCATCGTCAAAGCCAAGAAAAGCCCCGCCACGCTAAAAGCCATGAAGGCCTCGCCAGCCAAGCACCGCACCGATTCAACGGCCCTACTGCGAGAAGAGCGTGACCGCCGGTGAAGGTCTACCTGGAAACCTCCGTCATCCTGCGAAAGATCCTCGCCGAACCCGGCGCCCTCAAGGAATGGGGGCTATGGGATGAAGGCTGCACCAGCGAGCTTACCCGCGTCGAAGCCCTCCGCACCTTGGACCGCCTGCGCCTGCAAGGCAGCCTCGATGACGCCGGGGTCGGGGAAAAAAGACGACTGCTCAAGGACATCCTGGAGGCCACTGACTCCATCACCCTCGATGCACAGGTCCTGGACCGCGCCTCGCAGAGCTACCCCACCATCATCGGCACTTTGGACGCCGTCCATCTGGCCAGCGCGCTGCTTCTTTTCGAGGAACGCAACGAGAAGCTCATATTCCTGACTCACGACCAGCGCCTTGGGCTGGCGGCGCAAGCCGTCGGCTTCGACACGCTCGGCCTGGGCTGAGCGACTAGGCGATTTGTTAGAATGGCCGCCATGAAGACCCTCGTCTTCGGCGGCAGCTTCGACCCGCCGCATCTCGGCCACGCGGCACTCCTCAAGGCCGCCGCTAAGAAGATCCGCCCCGACCGCGTCCTTGTCGTTCCCGCTTTCCACGCCCCCCTCAAAGACGCCCCCGTCGTGGCGGCCTCCGATCGCCTGGCCATGCTCAAGCTCGCTCTGCCGGGCGTGAGCATCGACACCGCGGAACTGCGCTCACGCCGCCCGGTCTACACTCTCGAGACTCTCGAGCGCCTGCGCCGCCCAGACCCCGAAGGCGCGCTTCATTTCGTCGTCGGCTCGGACTCCGCCGCCCAGTTTCCCCAATGGAAAGAACCCCGGCGCCTGCGGGCCCTCGCCCAGTGGTGGACCGCCAAGCGTCCCGGCTCAGGTTCCAAGCCCCCCCGCTTCTTCCACCTCCTACCCGGAAAGATGCCGGACATCTCATCGACGGAACTGCGCCGCTGCCTAGCTCTAGGCCAAGACCTTCGCGCCGAAGTAAGCCCCAAGGTCCTCGCCTACATCGAGCGCCGCGGCCTCTACGGCCGGGCCTTGCTCAAGCTCCTGAAGCCCGCGCTCTCCGCCGAACGCTACGCCCACAGCCTGGCCGTCGCCCGCCTCGCCGGCGAGCTTGCCCGGCGCTGGGGCGTAAACGAGGAAAAGGCGCGCTTGGCGGGGCTCCTCCATGACTGCGGCCGCTGCATGGCGGCGCAGTCCATGCCCGCCTATGCCCGGGCGCGCCGCCTGAAGATACCCGCGCTCGAAGAGACCGCCAGGCGCAATCCGCTGCTCTTGCACGCCTATCTCAGCGAGGACCTCTGCCGCAGGCGCTACGCCGTCACCGACCTCGAAGTGCTCAGCGCCGTGCGCAAACACACCTTGGGCGACCTCCGGATGTCCTCCTTGGACCGCCTGCTCTACGTCGCCGATGCCTGCTCCTACGACCGCGCTTACGCCGCCGCGCCTAAGCTCCGCAAGGCCGCCTTCCAGGACTTGGAAGCAGCCTTCAAGTCCTGCGTCGGACTCAAGCTCGACGATGCCCTCAGCCGCCAGGCCTGGCTCCACCCCTTGACCGTCTCCCTATGGAACCGTCTCCAAGACCACTGATCTTCCAACGGCTCTTCGCCGCGCTGCTGCTGGCCGGCGTCGCCGCCGTCGCCTGGCGCCAAGCGCGTTCGCCGTTGGCCCAAGACTTGCGGGAAAGCCGGCCCTGGGCGGGCTGGCTCGTTTTGACCCAGGCGGAGAGCGACGCGCCGCGGCTCTACCTGGCCGTCGGTCAACCCGCGCGCAGCGCCTTGACCCTCTTCTTCATCCCGGAACAGACCAAGCTCTCGGGCCGCCACACCCCCCGCTCCACCTACGAGGCGGCCTACAAAAAGAACCCCGACGCCCATGCGGGCGCCCAGGCGATGGCCGATGCCGTCGCGCTCTGGCTCCAGACGCTCAATGCCGGATTCCACTGGTCCAGCCTGCCCCTGCTCTACGAAAGAGCCCCCCTCAAGCTCGGGGACCGGCCCCTGCCCCTGCAAGGCAAGTCCAGGCTCCTGGGCCCGAAGCTCCTGCCCCGCCCTCACGGCCTTTCCCGCTTCGACGCCCTGCTCCTCGCCCTCGAGCTGAGGCGCCTGCCCGCGGAAGCCGTCCATGCCGCCTTCCTCGGCCCCGAAGCCGCCGCTGCGGCCCTGCTGGAGACCGCGCTTAGCCCGCAGCGCCGCCGCGCCTCGGGACCCGACGAGCGCGCCTTGGCCGTCGAGGTCTTGAACGCCACCCAGAAGATCGGTATCGCCACCCAGGCCAAAAAAATATTAAGATGGGAGGGCGCCGACGTCGTCGCCACGGGCAACGCGGAGGCGCCGCGGGAGCGGACGCTCATCTACGACCGCCTGGGACGCATCGAGAACGCGGAAGCGGTGCGGCGGATGCTGGACTGCCCTTCGGCCGAGACCCTGACGGCCGTAGACTCCGGGCGGGCGGTGGATGTGACGGTGGTCCTTGCCGAAGATTGCCCATTGCGATAGAGAGGTTCCATGGAATTAGTCGAAGTGCTCAAAACGGCGGTGCAGTCGGGCGCCAGCGACATCCACATCGTCATCGGCAAGCCGCCCATGATGCGCCTCAACGGAGAGATCGCCGAGATCCCGGGATTCCCGGTGATCAACGGCGACGAGTCCAAGCGCATGATCTACTCCATCCTCTATGAAGAACAGCGCTCCAAGTTCGAAGAGACCTGGGAGCTCGACTGCTCCTTCGCCGTCTCCGGCCTCTCGCGCTTCCGCGTCAACGTCCTGGTGCAGAAGAACGGGGTCGAAGCCGTCATGCGCGTCATCACCTCCAAGATCCCCACGCCCGAGCAGCTGCGCCTGACCCCCACCGTCGTGGGGTTCTCCGACCTGCCGCGCGGCCTCGTGCTCGTCACCGGACCCACGGGCTCGGGGAAATCCACGACGCTGGCCGCGATCATGGAGCTGATCAACCAAAAACTCACCGGCCACATCCTGACCGTCGAGGACCCCATCGAGTTCGTCTACGAGTCCAAAAAATCCATCTTCCGTCAGCGCGAGGTCGGGCAGAACACCAAGTCCTTCGGCGCCGCCCTGAAGAGCGCGCTCCGCCAGGACCCCGACGTCATCTTGGTCGGCGAGCTTCGAGACCTGGAAACCATCCAGCTGGCCGTCACCGCGGCTGAGACCGGCCATCTATGCTTCGGCACCCTGCACACCCAGGACTGCCCTTCGACCATCGACCGCATCATCGACGTCTTCCCCCCGCACCAGCAGTCGCAGATCCGCGTCCAGCTGGCCGTCGTCCTGCAGGGCGTCGTCTCCCAGGTGCTGGTCCCGCGCAAGGACGGCGAGGGCCGCGTCGCCGCCCGAGAGGTCATGATCAACACCCCGGCGGTCTCCAACCTCATCCGCGAGGGCAAGACCCACATGATCTACGGCGCCATCGACACCGGCGCCAAGTTCGGCATGATCCCGATGGACAAGGCCTTAGCCGACCTCCTGCGCCAAGGCCTCATCGCCCCCGAGGAAGCCTTGCTCCGCGCGCACAACCCCGAGACGCTGCGGACCCTGGCCGGCCTCTCCAGCCGCTCGGGCGCGACGGCGATGTAGCCATGGACGCCTCCGAAAAGCTCGCCCTGCTCAAAAAGGTCCGGCTCCTGGACCAGATCCCCGACGGCCACCTGGCCGCGCTCGGGGAATTCCTCAAGCCGCTGGACTTTTCCGACGGAGCCGTGATCTTCGAGGAAGGCTCCAAGGGCGACAGCCTCTATTTCGTCACCCTCGGCGGCGTGCGCATCTCCAAGAAGGTCAAAGGCGGGCCCAAGGATCTGGCCATCCTCGCGCCCGGCGACTGCTTCGGCGAGATGGCCCTGGTCGACACCGGCACGCGCTCGGCGACGGCCGCGGCCGCGGGGCCCACGTCCCTCTTCCAGCTCGGCCGCGACGACATGAACCGTTGGCTCAAGTCCCACCCGGAGCTGGCTGTCGATTTCTTCGCCGAACTCGTCCAGATCCAATCGAAGCGACTCAGGCGGACCTCCAACGAGCTGACCCTGCTCTTCGACCTCTCCAGCCTGCTGCTCGAGCCGCTCAACACCGGCAAGGACCTTCTCACAAAGGTGCTCGACCACATCGTCCCGCATCTCGACGGTTCCTGGTCCTCAGCGGCCTATCTTTACAACATCTTCAACGAAGAGATGGACTTGGTCGGCGGCGGCCAGGGCTTCGATTTCGCCGCGATGGCCCCGAAACTCCCGCCGTTCTCCGAGACCCGTATCGTCTGGGTGGACGAGCAGACCTACTACGTATCGCTCTTTGGACCGAAGAACCTGCTGGGCTACATCATCTTCCACTCCCACTCCCCCTTATCCGACGAGGAGCGAAACGAAGCAGGGCGCACGCTGACGACCGTGGCGCGCCTGCTTACATCGGCCCTCGAGAACATCAATTTCCGCACTGACGAGATCCTCCGCGCAAGGTTAAAGGCACAATCCCATGGCTCGTCCTTTTAGACCCGTCTCCATCACCGCCGCCCGCGCCCTCTCCGACAAGAAGGGCGACGCCGTCCTGCTGCTCGACGTCGCGGGCTTGAGCCCGCTGACCGACTTCCTGCTCATCGTCACCGCCCTGTCTCCCGCCCACCTCGAGGCGCTGGAGCAGGAGGCCAAGAAGACGCTCAAGGAGTTCCAACTGCACTGCCTGCACCGGGCCCGCCCCGCCAGCGACCAGTGGCGGGTGCTGGACTTCGGCGGCCTGATCGTCCACCTGATGGTCGAAGACGCCCGAGGGTTCTACGCGCTCGAGAAGCTCTACGACGACGCGCCTCGCGTCAAGTGGGAACAAAAGGTCCATGCCCGAGCTCGTTGAGATCCTAAAGACGACGACCCAGATGGGCGCCAGCGACCTCCACTTGGTCGTCGGCAAACCGCCCATGGTCCGCCTGCAGGGAATCATCCAAGCCATCCCCAGCCTGCCGGCGCTCGACGCCGAGACCTGCAAGCAGATGGTCTACTCCATCCTCTATGACGACCAGCGTGCCCGTTTCGAGCAGGATTGGGAGCTGGACTGCTCCTTCGAACTGGCCGGGGTCTCGCGCTTCCGCGTCAACGTCTTCATGCAGAAGAACGGCGTGGCCGCCGTCCTGCGCACCATCTCGGCGAAGATCCCGACCCCCGCCGAGATAGGGCTGATGCCGGCCATGGCCAACCTGATCGATCTGCCGCGCGGCCTCGTGCTAGTCACCGGGCCTACCGGCTCGGGCAAGACGACGACCTTGGCCTGCCTCATCGAGCTGATCAACCAAAAACACCAGAAGCACGTGCTCACCATCGAAGACCCCATCGAGTTCGTCTACCAGGACAAGAGGTCCATCATCCTGCAGCGCGAGGTCGGCCAGCAGACCAAGACCTTCGCCGAGGCGCTCAAGCACTCCCTGCGCCAAGACCCCGACGTGATCTTGATCGGCGAGCTGCGCGACCTGGAGACCATCCAGCTGGCCATCACCGCGGCGGAGACCGGCCATCTCTGCTTCGGCACCCTGCACACGCAGGACGCGCCGTCCACCATCGACCGCCTCATCGACGTGTTCCCGCCGCATCAGCAGCAGCAGATCCGCATCCAGGTCTCCACCGTCCTGCAGGCCGTCATCAGCCAGACGCTCCTGCCGCGCAAAGACGGGCAGGGACGGGTCTGCGCCCGAGAGTTCATGCGCGGAACCACCGCTATCGGCAGCATCATCCGCGACGGCAAGACCCACCTGCTCTACTCCGCCATCGAGGCCGGCGCCAAGCACGGCATGATCTCCATGGACCAGTACCTCGCCTTCCTCATCAAGCAGAACCTCGTCGACATCGAAGTCGCCTGCGCCATCGCCCACGACGCCAACACCGTCCGCCAGCTGGCGGGCATGGCGCCGCCGCAGGCATGATCCTCTCGGCGCTGGAAAAGTCGCTTTCAGCCCGCGCGGCCGCCTGGGCCAAGACGTCCGGCGTCACGCTGCCGGCGTCCTTGGCCGTCGCCGCGCCGCCGGGGCATGTCGCCGCCGACCTCAGTCTGCCCTGGCCCTTGGCCATCGCCAAGGCGGCCAAGCGCAACCCGCTCGAGACCGCCAAGGAACTCGCCGCCGCCTTTTCGGACATCCCCGAAGTCCAAGCCGCCACCCCCTCCCCTCCGGGCTTCGTCAACATCACCCTGCACAACTGGGCGCTCTGCGCGAACCTCAAGGCGATCACGCTCGATCCGGCGGGCTACGGCCGCGACCAAGGCGGCCCCGCTCGCAAGGTGCTCATCGAGTTCGTCTCGGCCAACCCCACCGGCCCCCTGCACCTGGCATCGGGACGCGGAGCGACCCTAGGCGACGCCCTGGCCCAGATCTTGCGGCGCCTGGGGCGCGAGGTCCGGAGCGAATACTACGTCAACGACGCCGGCGGCCGCGTCGAGCTCCTCGGCCAGTCGGCCAAGGCGCGCTACGAGCAAGCCCGCGGCCAGGACACACCGGTGCCGGAGAAGGGTTATCAAGGCGAGTACATGAAGAACGTGGCCGCCTCGGCGCCCAGCGAGGCCGCCGGCTGGGACGCCGCCGCTTGGGGCCGCTACGCGATGGACCTCTTGCTCAAGAGCCACAAGGCCGACATGGACGCCTTCGGGGTCAAATTCGACCGCTGGTTCCACGAGAGCGAGCTCTACGCCAGCGGAGCCGTCGAGAAGACGCTGGCCTTCCTTAAACAGCGCGGCATGGTCTACGAGAAGGACGGCGCCGTATGGCTCGGCACCGCGGGCGCCGAAGGCTCCGAGGACGACAAGGACCGCGTGCTGGTCAAATCCGACGGCCGGCCCACCTATTTCCTGCCGGACATCGCCTACCACCTCGATAAGTTCGAGCGCGGCAACGAGCGCCTGATCGATATCTGGGGCGCCGACCACCACGGCTACGTGCCCCGCATGAAAGCCGCCATCGCCGCCTTGGGACGGCCGCCGGAATCCTTCCACGCCATCGTCCATCAGCTCATCCACTTATTCCGCGGCACGGAGGCGGTCAAGATGTCCAAGCGCGCCGGCGAGTTCGTGCGCTTGAGCGAGGTGGTCGAGGAAGTGGGCCGCGACGCCTGCCGATTCTTCTTCGCCCTGAGGACGCCGGACTCTCATCTGAACTTCGACCTGGAGCTGGCCAAGAAGCAGAGCTCCGAGAACCCCGTCTTCTACTGCCAGTACGTCCATGCCCGCATCTGCTCGATCTTCAAGGAAGCGGAGAAGCACGGCCTCTTCGGCCCGGACAATCCTCTGCCCGGGCCCAACGGCCGCCTGCTGACCGCGCCCGAGGAACGGGCGCTCCTGCTCAAGCTGGCCTGGTTCCCCGAGATCCTCAAGGGCTGCGAGAAAGTGCTCTCCCCTCATCCCCTGGCCAACTACATCCTGGAGCTGGCCGGGCTCTACCACCCCTTCTACGAGAAGTGCCGGGTCGTAGATCCCGCCGAACCGGAAGTCTCCCGCGCGCGCCTGCTGCTCTGCGCCGGCGTGCGCGACGCCATCGCCCAGGGCCTCGGCCTCTTGGGCGTGTCCGCTCCGCAGCAGATGTAAGCCCACGGTTAAAGCCCGGTAAAACAAGTAAGTTTTCAGTAAATCCCCTTCACCCCCCTTGCGGCGCGGACGTTTTCGACCTATCCTGTGAGTGTCCCTGGGAGGATTTATGGATGAAGATATCGAGACCGCCTCGAAGTTCGAGACCTACGGCGTCAAGCTCTTCAACGCGGCCACCATCGCGGCTGTCGCCTACCTGGTCCTGTTCGTAGACATCTCCGGCCGAGGCCGCGGCATCGATGTGCTCAAAGGCTTGGTCGGCAGCTCCACGGCCGCCTCGGGCCCGACGCTGTCGAAGCCCCACGTCGTCGTGGTCAACGGCCTCGAAGCCGACTCCAGCCGCATGATGGTGACGCCCGAGCAGGGCCCTCAGATTCAAGCCTCGGCGCAACGCCAGCGCGGACCGACGGCCGCCGAACTGGCCGCCACCGTGGCGCCCGCCAACGGATCGGACCAGGACGACCGCCGCCTTAAAGGCAGCCTTGGAAGCATCGGGGAGTTCGTCACCGGCTCCGGCGCCGTCACTCAACGCTCCGCGGCCCAAGCCAACAACGCTCCGACCTACCAAACGACTTCCTACGGCGGCGGAGCCGATGCCACCATCGCCGCCTCCAACGCCGCCGCCGACGCCCGCAGCGCCGGCGCGCAAGCCCGCTACGGTTCGGCCGGCCGCAACGACATGATGGGCAGGGCCGCAGGCCCGGTCTACAACCTCAAGGGCGGCGGCGCGGCGGGCGCCAAACAGGGCGCCGGCGGAGGCACGAAGGCGGCCACGGCCACCCAGACGGAATAGTCCGCAGATAGGTCCTTTGACGAGCTCCGGGCAGGCCTTCCGACCCACGCGGTGAAACGCGCCGGCAGGTTATAATATGGCATGCGCCGCGACCTTTGGCCCCCGCTTCTGGCCGCCTGCCTGCTGTGCCAAGCTCTTGCGGCCTCCAGCGCCGTCACGATCTCCCTAAGACCCTTTCCCGGCGCCGACGTCGCGCAAGCCGACGCGCTCATCTCGGACCTGCTGGCCTCGCCCACAAGGCGAGCCGCGCAAGGCCTCTTGAGCTACCGTTCCGAAAGCTGGTCCGCCCGTCGCGACATCCAGAGTCGTCGCGGCGCGCTCGACCTGCTGCAGAGGGCTTGGGGTTCGGCGCTCGAGGTCCGGGAAGACGAGCCGGAAGTCCCGCCGGCCCAGCCCGTCTTCAGGCATGGGGATTTTTCAAGAGCCAGCCAGGCCGCGCTGGCCATCATCCCGGCTGCCCTGATCGCCGGACGGCCCGGGCAAGCCTACGACAACCAGTTCGCCGCGGAGCCGCCCGCCACCCTGGCGGTCGCCCTGCCGGCCGCCCCGCCCGTGCCAGGCTCCGCGAAGGAGTTCGAGGATGCCATCGTGGCCCTCATCGATGAGCTCTCGACCAAGGACCCTGCTCTTTTCAACAAGATCCGCGCTGAAGAAGCACGCATCCGCGCGCTGCCGTCGCGGGAGGCCCGCATCGCGGCGGTCCACCAGGGCTACCCCCGCCTTGAGCGCGAGCTCGACAGATCGGCCGCCGCCGGAAGGCTCAGCCCCGAAGGCGCCCTGAAATGGGCCGTCTTCCGCGCCCAGGCGCAGAGCGCCCTGGCCGACGGCACGCTCTTCGAAAGAGCCCTGTTCGCCGGCAAGGTCTTCGATGACAAGGTTCAGCGGCTGCTGGACAGGGGCACGACCAGGCTCGACGCCAACAGGAAGCTTCCGGAGCAAAAACACGAGTACATGCGGCTCTCGCAGAGGATCCATGACGAGCTGGCCATCGCCGGCAACTCGACCGCCCTGACCCCGGCGCAGCTCGACAAGGCCTTCGAGATCGCCGGCGGAGAATACGGCATCCGGCCCGAATTCCTCAAGTACATGGCAAAGACCGAATCAGGCCTCAAGCAGGTCGTCCCTTCCAACCCCGCCGCCGTCGGCATCATGCAGATCGAGCACGTTCATAGCGACGCCTATGCCGGCGCGCGCAACGTCGCCAACGACACCATCACCAACATCGTTTACGGCGGCCTGCTGCGCGCGCAAACGGACCGGACGATGGCCAGGCGCTTCAGCGAGGCGGGGATCGCGCCCCCGAGCAACCCTCGGGTCGTCGAATTCCTGGGAGACCTCGCGTACAACCGCGGCCCCGGGCTGCTCAAGCACATCGCGCAGCACGCCGCGACGCAGGGGATCGATGTCGACGCATTCGGCGAATATGTCGGGGGACCCGGCGGTTCCTACGCGATCACCAATGGCGGGAAGAACGTGACCGTCATCCCCGGGCCCGGGACCGACATCGACAAGACCGGGAAGAACTCCGTGCTTGAGCGCTCGTCGGAAGCCGTGGGCCGGGTCAAGTTCAGCAAGAAATTGACCGAAGGCCTCGGCGACCGCAACGGCGACGGGCGCATCGATCATCTCGATGTTTGGCTGACCCGCGGGATCAACTACCTTAAAGACCCCAAACTGACGCGGCCTGCGCCACCCGTCGCAAGGAACTAAAGCCGCTTGAAGACGCGGCGCACGGCCGTGAGCGTGCGGTCCAGCTCCTTCTTCTCGTGTGAATAAGACAGGAAGGCGGCCTCCCACTGCGCGGGAGGGAAATAGACGCCCTCCTCCAGCAGCCCATGGAAGAACTTCGCGTAGCGTTTGCTATCCGCCGCCTTGGCGCTCTTATAGTCGGTGATCGCGGTGCCGCAGAAGAATAAAGTGAACATCGACGCCCCTGAGTGGATCTGCAGGGGCAGGCCGGCCTCGGCGGCCAAGCTCGAGATGTGCCCGCACAGATAGTTCGTCAGATGGGCCATGCGCGCGTAAGGCCGCTCATCCTTAAGGAGGTCGAGCGTGGCCGTGCCGGCGGCGACGGCCACCGGGTTGCCCGACAGCGTGCCGGCCTGATAAACCGGGCCGAGAGGTGCAACCAGGCTCATTATCTCTCGGCTTCCTCCATACGCGGCCAGCGGCAAGCCGCCGCCGATGACCTTGCCTAGGCAGGTCAGGTCGGGCTTGATGCCCCATAGCGTCTGGGCGCCTCCGTAGCAGAGCCGAAAACCCGTGACGACCTCGTCGAAGATCAGCAGCGCCTTCTCGCGGGTCGTGATGCGGCGCAGCTCTTGAAGGAATCCTTTCTTGGGATAAACCACGCCCATGTTGGCGGCCACCGGCTCGACGATGACGGCGGCGATGCGGCCCTTGTGCTTGCGGAAAGCGGCTTCGACCGCGGCGCTGTCGTTGTAGGGCACGACGACGGTGGTGCTGGCGAACCCCTTGGGCACGCCGGCCGAGTCCGGGAAACCCAGCCCGGCGGCTCCGGAGCCCGCCGAGACCAGCAGGCTGTCGACATGGCCGTGATAAGCGCCTTCGAATTTAAGGATCAGGTCGCGCTTGGTGTAGGCGCGGGCCAAGCGCAGCGCGCTCATCACCGACTCGGTGCCGGAGCTCGTCAGCCTCAGCCGCTGCAAAGACGGCAGCGCGGCCTGCAGACGCTCGCCCAAGGCGACTTCCCCTTCGGTGGCGGCGCCGAAGGTCGAGCCCTTGCCCAGCGCTCGGATCGCCGCGGCCGCGATCTCGCGGCGGGCATGGCCCAGCATGAGCGGGCCCCAGGACAGGCAATAGTCGATGTAGCGCTTGCCGCCCTCGTCCTTGAGGTAGGCGCCGGAGCCCTCGGCCATGAAGACGGGCGTGCCCCCCACGGCTTTATAGGCGCGGACCGGGGAATTGACGCCCCCGACGAGCACCTTCTGCGCGCGGGCGAAGAGCTTCTTGGAGTTCATGCCAGCCACCGGGCGGCCTCGAGGGCGTAGTAAGTCAAGATGAAGTCGGCGCCGGCGCGGCGGATGGAGGTCAAGGATTCAAGCGCGACCTTCTTCTCGTCTATCCAGCCGTTGGCGGCGGCGGCCTTGGTCATGGCGAACTCGCCCGAGACGCTGTAGGCCGCGGTCGGAAGGCCGAAAGTGTCGCGCACCTGCCTCAGGATGTCGAGGTAGGCCAGGGCGGGCTTGACCATGACCATATCCGCGCCCTCGGCGACGTCCAAAGCGGTCTCGCGCAGGGCCTCGCGCGCATTGGCCGGGTCCATCTGATAGCCCGAGCGGTCGCCAAAACTCGGCGGCGACTCCGCGGCGTCGCGGAAGGGACCGTAGAACGCGCTGGCGTATTTGGCGGCGTAGGCCAGGATCGGCGTCATGCCCAGACCCTCGTTGTCCAAAGCCCGGCGGATGGCCCCGACCTGGCCGTCCATCATGCCGGAAGGCGCGATCACGTCGCAGCCGGCCTGGGCCTGGGAGACGGCCGTCTTGGCCGCCAGCGCCAAGGTCTCATCGTTGGCCACGGCGCCGTTCTTCTTGATGATGCCGCAATGGCCGTGGTCGGTGTACTCGCAGAAGCAGAGGTCGGCCATCACGCAGAGGTCCGGGTAGCGGGCCTTGAGCGCGCGCGCGGCCTTCTGCACGATGCCGTCGGCGGCGAAGGCCCCGGAGGCTTGGGCGTCCTTCTTGTCGGGGATGCCGAAGAGGATGACGGCGGGCACGCCGGCCGCGACGACCGGCCCCGCGGCCCTGACCAGCTGGTCGACGGAATATTGAAAATGACCCGGCATGGATTTGATCGGGCGCTTTTCCCCCTTTCCGGGACGCACGAAGAAGGGCATGACGAAGTCGTCAGGCGCCAGCGTCGTCTCTCTCACGAGAGAACGCAGAGCGCCCGTGGCACGCAGGCGGCGCAGACGCTGGGCGGGGAAAGCCATGGCCTATTTTACTATAATCGCCCCATGAAAGAAGGCTTCACGTTCCATGACGTCCTGCTCGTCCCCCAGCGCTCGGCGATCACCTCGCGCAAGCACGTCGACACGACCGGGCGTTTCTCGCGCTTGATCAGCCTCAAGACCCCGGTCGTCTCGGCCAACATGGACACGGTGACCGAAGCAAGCATGGCCATCGCCATGGCCCAATGCGGCGGCCTAGGCATCATCCACCGCTTCCTCACCATCGCAGAGCAGGTGGCCGAGGTCACCAAGGTCAAGCGCGCCGAGAACATCATCATCGAAGAGCCTTATACCGTGGGACCGGAGGACACGGTGGAATCGGCCCGCGAGACCATGCACCGCCACGCCGTGGGCGGCCTGCTCGTCGTCAACGCCGACCGCAAGCTCATCGGGATCGTGACGGAACGCGACCTGCAGTTCCAGGCGGACGGCGCCCTGCGCCTGAAGACCATCATGGCGACCAAGCTCATCACCGCCAAGCCGGGCATCACGATGGAGCGCGCCCGCGAAGTCCTGCGCGACAACAAGGTCGAAAAGCTGCCGCTGGTCGACAAGGCGGGGCTGCTCTTGGGCCTGATCACGGCCAAAGACCTGAAGATGAAGAAGCTGCACCCCGACGCGTCCAAGGACGCCAAAGGGCGCCTGCTCGTGGGCGCGGCGGTCGGGGTCGTCGGCGACTATCTCGAGCGGGCCGGCGAGCTGCTGAAGGCGGGAGCCGACGCGCTGGTCGTAGACGTGGCGCACGGCCACGCCGACCACGTCATCGAGACCATCGAGAAGCTCAAGAAGAGCTGGCCGAAGGCGGAGGTGGTGGCCGGCAACGTAGCCACCTACGAAGGCGCCCGCGACCTGGCCCGCGCCGGCGCCGACGGCGTCAAGGTCGGAGTCGGTCCGGGCTCGATCTGCAGCACGCGCATCGTCTCAGGCTCGGGCGTCCCGCAGCTCACCGCCGTCATGGATTGCGCCAAGGTGACCCGCGACCTCAAAGTCCCGGTCATCGCCGACGGCGGCATCCGCGATTCCGGAGACATCACCAAGGCCCTGGCCGCGGGCGCGTCCTCGGTGATGCTGGGCAGCCTCTTGGCCGGCACCGAGGAGAGCCCCGGCTGGACCGTCGTGCGCGACGGCTCGCGCTATAAGGTCTACCGCGGCATGGCCTCCTTGACCGCCACCCTGTCTCGAAAGAAAAAGGACCGGCGCAGCGAGGACCTCGATCCCATCGAGGTAGCCGAGGTCGTGCCCGAGGGCGTCGAGTCGATGGCCCCCTACCGCGGACCGGTGGCCGAGGTCATCTATCAGCTGGCCGGCGGCCTGCGCTCGGGGATGAGCTACTCCGGCGCCCGCACCCTGTCCGAATTCTGGGGCAAGGCGCAGTTCATGCGCATCACGCAGGCGGCTTGGCAGGAATCCCGGCCTCACGCCTTGGACAAATGATGGAGCTCCAGGGCTGAGGAGGTCAGCCGCGCCACCGTCGTCAAGGCGCGGGAGATGTCGTCGTGATCGTGCTTGGAGACGGGCGCGTGGGCATGGAAGACCAGGTGGCCCAGCGTATGCCTGAGCCCTCCCAGGGCGGCGTGGAAAGTGGAATCGTCGAGCCAGCCGCCGGTGCCCTTAGGAGCGGCGGCGTCGAACTTGAAGCCTCCTTTCTCGGCGATGAGCGTCGCCGCGCCCAGGTCGTCGCACAGATAAGCGGCAGCCGACCAGGCTCCGTCGAGGCGGGGAAGCACGCGGTCCAAGATCCGGGGCAGCAGAGCGGCCGCCGAAGCGCTGGCCTCGAAGAGCAGGTTCGACAGGTCGCAGTGCAGCGTCAGCTCGTTGGACGTGCGCCGCAGGCGGTTGGACTGCAGGTGGACGAGCTCGGCGAAGAACTGCACCGCCTGCTGGGGGTTCGACTTGACCCAGCGGGTCAGGTCGCCGTGGAACAACTCGAAGAGGACGCAGGGGCCCAGCGCCACCGCGCTGGCCGAGCGCGTAGCCTGCTCGATGAGCGCCATCTCCCCGAAGAAATCCCCCGGGCCGAGCATCGCCAAGTCGGTCGACGAGCCGTCAGAGCCGCTCTTGGAGATGCGGACCCGGCCGCTGGAAACGAAGTATAGGCTCATGCCGGTCGAGCCCTCCTGGAAGACGACGGCGCCGGCCTCAAGCTCCTTGATGCGCAAAAACTCCGCCAGCCCCGCCAGCTGCCGCTCCGGGATCTGGCTGAGCAGGCGCATGGCCTTGAGGAGCTTGATCTTTTCTTCGTAGAGCATGCTCAAGCCTTGCCGGCGTCGTGCAGCGCCTCGCGGAAGACCCGGTAGAAGCGTTCGTTGTCGGTGACGGCCTGCCGGCAGATCCCCTTGACCTTGTCGAGCTCGCGCTCGGCGACGGTGAAGTTGACGCTCTGGGCGAAGGCGGCCATGTTGTCCATCGTCTTGACCGCCTTGCCCACGAGCCCGATGCAGAGATGCCGCCGCATGGACATGGCCATGGGCTGCAGCGTCTTGAGGAAGGCGGCATCGAAATCCTCATGGATCAAGACCAGCTCATACTTGCCGCGGCGCAGCCAATGCAGGGCGTCGACGGCTTTGGCCGGGAGATGGACGGTATAGCCGGCGGCCTCCAGCCCCTCCTTGGCCATGGCCAGCAAGTCGGGCGCGGCGAAGCAAAGCATGGCGATCTTGCGGTCCTCGGAGAAGTCCTCCGTGGCGGGCGGCGGCGCCGGCTGCTCTTCCGGCGCCCGCGGCGCCGGTTTTGGCGCGGGCGCGGGGACGGGCGCCGGCGCGGGCGCGGCGGCGACAGGGGCGGGGGCGGGCGCGGGGGCCGCGCCGGGCTGAGGGATATGGATCTCGATGGGCTTCTGGCACTGCGGGCAGGCGGCGTTGACGACCGGCACGCCCTTGGGAAGCTTATCGTCAGGGATGCGCAGGCTGGCTGAGCAGGACTTGCAGGTGATCTCCATCGGCTTACTCCGCCTTCCCGGCGACTTCAGGGTTGTAGGTCTCGTCGATGACCAGATTGTCGATCTCGCTGGTCTTCTCTCCGCGGACCTGATGGATCTTGTCGATGCCCCGCTGCACGGTGGCCTTGCGCGTGGCATAGGATTCGGCGCTCTCGGCGGTGATCAAGCCGGCTTCGAAGGCCTTCATCAAGGCTTGGTCGAAGGTCTGCATGCCGAAAGGCTCGCTGGCCTCTTGGATCTCATAAAAAGTCTTGCCCTCGCACTCCCCCATGACGATGGACTCCTTGACCCGCATGTTGTTGCCGAGGATGTCGTGGATGGCGACGCGCCCGCCGCCGACCTTGGGCACCAAGCGCTGGCCGACGATCCAGCGGATCGTCTCGGCCAAGCGCTGGCGGATCTGCTTCTCCTCCTCCTGCCCGAACATGCCGACGATGCGGTTGATCGTCTGGCCGGCGTCGATGGTGTGCAGGGTGCTGACGACCAGGTGGCCGGTCTCGGCCGCCTTCATGCCCAGCTCGACGGTCTCGCGGTCGCGCATCTCTCCGACCAGGATGACCTTGGGGGCCTGGCGCAGGGCGGCGCGCAGGCCGTTGGCAAAAGCATCGAAGTCGCCGCCGAGCTCCCGCTGGTTGAAGGTGGCCTTGATATTGGTGTGGACGAACTCGACAGGGTCTTCCAGCGTGACGATGTGGATGGCCTTGTTCTCGTTGAGCTCTCGCAGCAGCGCGGCCAAGGACGTCGACTTGCCGCTGCCGGTGCCGCCGGTGACCAAGATGAGCCCGTTATGCTCATGGGTCATCTTCTGGAAGGCCTCGGGGAGCTTGAGCTGCTTGATGGTGGCGATCACGGTCTCGAGCTTGCGCAGGATGATCGAGAAGCTGCCGCGCTGCGAGAAGATGTTCACGCGGAAGCGCGCCTGGCCTTCCAAGAAATACGAGCTGTCGCAGGACCCCTGCTCCAGCAGGCTCTTGGCCAGGCGCCGGTTGTTGTTCATCAAGTTCAGGGCGAAGACCTCGGTCTGGAAGGGGGTCAGGTTCTCGATGTCGGGGTCGAAGGGCACCTTGGTGAGCTGGCCCGAGGTCTCGACCTGCAGCGGCCGGTCCACCGAGATGTTGAGGTCCGAGACGTTGGGGAAGGTGGTGAGCATCCTCTCCAACATGTGGTCGATCTCCGCTTTTCGCATAGCGCTCCTTACCCGAAGTAATCCGCGGGCGCCTCTTTGAGGAACGGGAGGAACTTGCCCTTGTCGATGCACTTGTCGAAGGCCTCCTCGGGGCTGATCCATTTCTTATGGAGGAGGTCCATGATGGCGTCATCGAGGGAGGCCATGCCCTGCTTCTTGCCGGTCTGGATGGCCGACGGGATCTGGAAGGTCTTGTTGTCGCGGATCAAGTTCTGCACGGCGGCGTTGCAGACCAGGATCTCGAGCGCCGCGCAGCGGCCCTTTTTGTCGATGCGTTTGAAGAGGTTCTGCGCGACGACGAGCTTGAGGCTGGTCGCCAAGGTGTTGCGGATCTGACTCTGCTCCTCGGCCGGGAAGACCTCGATGACGCGGTCGACCGTCTTGGCCGCGCTGACGGTGTGCAGGGTGCCGAAGACGAGATGGCCCGTGGAGGCGGCTTCGACGGCGAGGCGTATGGTCTCGAGGTCGCGCATCTCGCCGACCAGGATGATGTCCGGGTCCTGGCGCAGCGCGCCCTTGAGCGCGGCCCCGAAGGACCTGGTATGCCGGCCGATCTCGCGGTGGTTGACCAGGCAGCCCGCGCTCTTATGGACGAACTCGATGGGGTCCTCCACGGTGATGATGTGGTCGTGACGATGGTGGTTGGCATAATCCATCATCGCGGCCAAGGTCGTCGATTTGCCGCTGCCCGTGGGGCCCGTGATAAGGACAAGCCCTTTCTTGTACATGGCGGCCTGCGTCAGGATCGGCGCCAGCCCCAGGTCCTCCGCCGAGACGATCTTGCTCGGGATCAGACGGAAGACGGCCGCGCAGCCGTATTTCTGCTGGAAGAAATTCGCCCGGAAGCGCGCCATGCCGGGGATCTCGTAGCCGAAGTCCACGTCGCCGGTCTCCTCGTACTGCTTGATCTTGATCTCGGGTGCGATCTCGTAGAGCATCGCCTTGAGCTCGTCGTTCTCGAGGACCTTGTACTTGATGCGCTCCATCTCGCCGCGCAGCCGGATGATCGGCTGCTGGCCGGAGACCAGGTGCAGGTCGGAGGCGCCCTGGTCGAACATCAGCTTGAAGAACGCGTCGATCTTGGCCATGGGCAGTAGCTTAACCCCGGAAACGATTTGCGTCAAGCCTTAAAAACTCCATGTTCCCGGACTGATATGGACGAGCCGGTCAAGCCAGCCGTAGTATCGT